>JAILZP010000039.1 GCA_023512435.1 Peptococcaceae bacterium
GGCCATATCGGCAAGCCCTTCAGCGGGGTGAACCCCCTGCGGGGCCAGAACAACGTCCAGGGCGCCTGCGACATGGGCGGGCTGCCCAATGTGCTGACCGGCTATCAGCCCGTCACCTCCGACGAGGCCAGGGCCAAGTTCGAGGCCGCCTGGGGCTGCGGCAAACTGCCGGCCAGGCCAGGCCTGACCGTGGGCGAGATGATGGAGGCCGCCGTCCGCGGGGATGTCAGGGGAATGTACATCATGGGAGAAAACCCGGTGCTTTCGGACGCCGACGCCGGCCACGTGGTCCATGCCCTGGAGAAGCTGGAGTTTCTGGTGGTGCAGGACATCTTCCTGACCGAAACGGCCAGGCTGGCCGACGTGGTTCTGCCAGGCGCCAGCTTCGCCGAGAAGGACGGCACCTTCAGCAACACCGAGCGCCGTGTGCAGCGGGTGCGCAAGGCCATTGAACCGGTGGGCGGCGCAAGAGAGGACTGGAGGATCATCTGCGACCTGTCGACCGCCATGGGCTGCCCCATGAATTACGAATCGCCGGCGGAGGTGATGAAGGAAATAGCCCAATTAACCCCGTCCTACGGGGGCATTTCCTACCAACGCCTGGAGAAGGGCGGGCTGCAGTGGCCCTGCCCGGCCCCGGACCACCCGGGCACCCCGGTTTTGCACGTGGGCAAGTTCTCCCGGGGACTGGGCAAGTTCCACCCGGTGGAGTACGTGCCTCCCGCGGAGACGCCGGACGGCCAGTATCCGCTGGTGCTGAGCACCGGACGCCGTTACTACCACTACCATACCGGCACCATGACCCAGCGCACCGGGGCCCTGGAGGTCTATTACGGACAGGAGCACCTCGAAATCAACCCTGCCGACGCGGCCGGGCTGGGCATCAGGGACGGGGACAGGGTGAGGGTCACCTCCCGCCGGGGAAGCGTCGAGCTTAAGGCCCGGATCACCGACGTGGTGCCCCCTGGAATGGTTTTCACCTCCTTCCACTTCCCCGGGGTGCCCATCAACAAGCTGACCAACCCGGCCAGGGACGCCACCGCCAAGATACCGGAACTGAAAGTCTGCGCGGTAAAAGTGGAAATCGCCCAGGCTATGTAAAAAAAGAAGCTCCCCGGACTTCCCGGGGAGCTTCTCTCCGCCTGTGCATTAGTCATCCCGCAATTTTTTCGCGTTCTCGTAATCCCTGGGCGTGTTGATGTTAAACAGGGATTTTTCCAGGTCCGGTATAGAGGCGGAATCCACGGTCACCGGCTTCCATTTGACCAGGGAAAGGACCGCCGTCACCTTGTAAACCCCTTTTTTTATGGATGTTTCGGCCGCCTCTATAAGGGCCTTGCTATACAGGGAAGAAAGGGGCTCGAAGTAGTCCCCGTGCTTTAAGATAACCGCGTCGTAGCCTTCGGCCTCGGAAACAAGCCTGTAGATCAGTTTTTCATCGAGAAATGGAATGTCGCAAGCCGCAACAAAGCTGTACCGGTTCCGGGCCGCCGTCAACCCTGCGTGGATGCCGGAAAGGGGGCCGCAGCCAGAGTAGATGTCAGGCACCACCTGGTAGCCCAAGTGTGCCAGTTCTTTTGCGCCACCCCCCGCGATGATTATCTCCGAGCAGGTGCCGGACAGCACCCGGGCCACCCGCTCAATCAGGGTCAGACCCCCCAGTTCCAGAAGCGCCTTGTTGGTTCCCATCCGGTTGCTTTTCCCGCCGGCGAGGATTATTCCCGTGATTTTCAAGCTGTACCTCCTTGGGCTCCACAGGCTGCCCGACCATGCTTTTACAATTAAGTTTGCGTCTTGTGATATTATAAATACTGGGAGCTGAAAATAAAAGGGGAGAGGTTATATGCGGGATATTCCGGTGGTTTCCGTGGTGGGGGAGTCCGGGGCCGGAAAAACCACCTTCCTTGAAAAGCTGGTCCGGGAATTGAAGGTTAGGAACATCCGGGTCGGCGTGATCAAGCACCACGTCCACGACATTGACATTGACCGCCCTGGCAAGGACACCTGGCGGCTTTCCAGGGCCGGGGCCGATGCCGTGGCCATTTCCACACCCGGCGGGGTGGGGCTGTTTTTAAACCTGGACCGGGAAATGGACCTGGATGAACTGGCCGGAATGTTCCGGGACATGGACATCGTTCTTACCGAGGGCTATAAAAGAGGGGACAAGCCCAAAATCGAGGTGAACCGGTCGGACCACTCGGACAGGCTGGTGTCAGACCCGGCCGAACTCATTGCCATTGTAAGCGATGTCCGGTGGGAGGTGGGTGTTCCCGTGTTCGGGCTGGAAGACCCCGGCGGGGTGGCCGATTTTCTGGAGTCAAGGTACCGTATCGGGAGAAAGTGAACGCTTCGGGTCGGCCCTTCCGGCCGCATTCAAATAAGGGTTTCCACGGGATTCAACTAACTCATGGGAATTTTTTCTTTTGCCAGAATAGAAGGAGTATTAGATTTTTGATAGAATTGTTTAAATAAAAGTGATAACTTTAAGTAACACAAATTATTTATTCTTGTAAAATATGTTAGCTGCAGGTGACTTTTTTATTTTAATTAAATTTGAATGAATTATCATTCAATTAATTAAATAATTAAAAGGGAGGTTGCCGAATTGACCGAAAAGATTGATCGGATCTGGCTCAAAAGCTACCCCAGGGACATGCGCCCAACCCTCGAGTATCCGGAGAAGACAATGCCGGATTTCCTGGCCGAGGCCGCGGGCAGGCTGCCCGGCCGGACGGCCGTTGCCTTTGCCGGAATAGAACTGGATTATAAAACGTTGTACGGAATGGTTCTTAAAACCGCCGCCTTCTTAAGCGGGCTGGGAGTGAAAAAAGGAGACCGGGTGGCCCTGATGACCCCCAACTGCCCCCAGTACATAGTATCCTTTTACGCCATTCAAAAAATCGGCGCCGTGGTGGTCCAGGTCAATCCCATGTATGTCGAGCGGGAGCTGGAACACATCCTCAACGACTCGGGGGCCAGGGTCTTTATCGCCTACGACCAGTTTTACCCCCGCATCAAGAACGTGCGATCGGTTACCCCGCTGGAGAAGGTCATCCTGTTCAGCCTTGGACAGGCCCTGGACGTTGCGGGTGAGGACGTGCTGAAATTTGAAAGCCTCTTGGCCGGGGCCGAACCCAAACCGCCACAGGTGGAGTTCGACGTGCTTAACGACCTTGCCGTCCTGCAGTACACCGGCGGCACCACCGGGGTTTCCAAGGGGGCCATGCTTACCCACCGCAACCTGGTGGCCAACGCCCTGCAGGTCACTGAGTGGTTTAAGGGCTGCAGGTACGGGGAGGAGACGGTCCTGTCGGTGCTGCCCTTCTTCCACTCCTACGGCATGACCTGCTGCCTCAACTTCGGCATAGTCAACGCCGCCACCCTGGTGGTGATTCCCAGGTTTGAAGTGGACGCGGTCATGCAGGCCATCGACAAGTATCAGCCGACCCTTTTCCCGGGCGTACCCACCATGTACATCGGGGTGATCAACCACCCCGACATTGCCAAGGTCAATGTCAGGTCGATCAAGTACTGCATCAGCGGTTCGGCCCCGCTGCCGGTGGAAGTGGCCCAGAAATTCGAGGAGCTTACCGGGGGTTACCTGGTGGAGGGCTTCGGCCTTTCCGAAACCTCCCCGGTGACCCACTGCAATCCCATGATCGGGGTAAGAAAGGCCGGCAGCATCGGGTTGCCTCTTCCCGACACCCTGTGCAAGATAGTGGACCTTGAAACCGGTGAAAAGATCCTGCCTCCCGGTGAAATCGGAGAGCTTTGCATTACCGGTCCCCAGGCCATGAAGGGCTACTGGAACATGCCCGAAGAAACCGCCAAGACCCTCAGGGACGGCTGGGTTTACACCGGGGACATCGCCAGGATGGACGAGGACGGCTATTTCTACATCGTTGACCGCAAGAAGGACATGATCATCGCCGGCGGTTTCAACATCTACCCAAGGGACGTGGAGGAAGTCCTGTTTGAACATCCCAAGGTGATGGAGGCCGTGGTGGCCGGGGTGCCCGATCCCTACCGCGGGGAAACGGTGAAGGCCTTTATCGTGCTCAAAGAGGGAGAGCAGGCCACCGAGGAGGAAATTATAAGCTATTGCAAGAGCAAGCTGGCGGCCTACAAGGTACCCAAACTGGTTGAATTCAGGAAGGAACTGCCCAAGACCGCGGTGGGCAAGGTGCTGAGAAGATTCCTCAGGGAAGAGGAAATAAAAAAGCAGCAGGGTAAATAAGCCGAAGGAAACGGCCCGGCAGTATAGACGCATAGATCAAATCGCGGGATCATCCTGCGATTTTTCTTTTGACAGGCATTGTTTTTTTTGTTTTTTGGCATATTAAAGATGCCTCCAAAAAATTCCTCGGCCAGTATTTTGAAAAAGGATATTCACGCTTCCCGGAGAAGGATTTAACTTGCGAGTCGGGAAAATATTTACCGGAGGTGGTTGCCCGTGTCGGCGGATGAAAAAATTCGCCAAGCCGTGCTTGAGGCGGCCAGGGAAGGCAAGATATCGTGTACGGTGGCCAGAAAGCTGGCCGAGGAACTGCAGGTGAAACCTAAAGAGATCGGCGCTGCCTGTAATGAGCTGAAAATCAAGATCCATTCGTGTGAGCTGGGATGTTTTTAAGGAAAGGCACTGGTGAAATTGGAACTTTTTAAGGCTTTGACCGTTCTCCAGTCATACCGGGAGATAGCCCGGCACATGAACCTTCCCAGGCGCAAAAAAAAGGTGCCGCTTCTGGAAGCTCTGGGTTGCAGGGTTTTTGATGATATAACTGCCGCCGAAGATGTGCCGGGCTTTGACCGGTCCACCATGGACGGATTTGCCGTCCGGGCCAGGGATACCTTCGGGGCTTCCGAAAGCATGCCGGCCTACCTGGACGTGGCCGGTGAAGTCTTTATGGGCCGGGAGACAACCGGTTCGGCCGGGCCGGGGCAGGCCTGGCGCATTCCCACCGGCGGGATGCTGCCCGGGGGGTGCGACGCCGTGGTTATGGTTGAGCATACCGAGGAACTGGATGCAAAAACCATAGGCGTAACCAGGCCGGTGGCCCCCGGGGACAACATTGTCCGGCGGGGTGAGGACATCTCGGCCGGCGAGCTGATCATTCCCCGGGGACAGGTCATCCGGCCCCAGGAACTTGGCGTTCTGGCGGCCGCCGGGATAACCCGGGTGGACGTGGAAGACCCTTTGCGGGTGGCCATTGTTTCCACCGGGGACGAGGTGGTTGACCCTGCCCGGACTCCCGGGCCCGGACAGGTGAGGGACATCAACAGCTATACCCTTTACGGCCTGGCCCGCAGGGCTGGATCGGCCCCCTCCATCTGCGGCATTGCGGGGGATGACTACGGCAGGTTAAGGGAAATGATGGCGGCTGAGATTGCCCGGTCGGATATAATTCTGATTTCAGGCGGCAGCTCGGTGGGGTCCAGGGATGTTTCAGCCGGGGTGATTGAGTCTCTCGGGGGCCCTGGAATACTGTTCCACGGCATCTCCGTCAAGCCGGGCAAGCCCACCATCGGCGCGGTGGTGGAGGGCAAGCCGGTCTTCGGCCTGCCCGGACACCCGGTTTCGGCCATGGTGGTGTTCATTCTGCTGGTGGAACCGCTGATCAGGGCCGGGAGGTACCCCCTGGACGAAGAGGAGTTTATGCTGGAATTTCCGGTAACGGCCAGGATTACGCGAAATTTACGGTCCGCGGCGGGCCGGGAGGACTTTGTCAGGGTTGGTTTGCGCCAGGAGAACGGGCAACTGCTGGCGGACCCGGTGCTGGGCAAGTCCGGCCTGATTGCCACCATGGCCAGGGCCGGCGGACTGGCCCGCATACCCCCGGACCTGGAAGGGTTAGAGGCGGGCGATTTTGTAAGAATAAAGCTGATATGAGCGTCCGGAATTAGGAATTGGGGATCGGGAATTGGGGGATTCGGGCCTTCGATTCCTGATTCCCGGCTCCCAATTCCCAGACGGAGGTGTTCGTGCTTGAAAAGGGACATATACCTGTCCGAAAGGCCCCTGGAAGAGGCCCTTCGGGGATACCTGGAAATGATCAGGTCCGCCGGGGCCCTTAAGCCCGGCAAGCCCCAAAAGATACCCGTGCAGGAGGCGGCCGGGAGGGTTACCGCGGCCCCGGTTTACGCCGCAAATTCTTCGCCCCACTACCATGCCAGCGCTATGGACGGAATTGCCGTGCGGTCGGTTGACACCTTCGGCGCTTCGGAAAAAACCCCCAAAAGGCTCAGGCTGGGCGAAAACGCGGTCATGGTGGATACCGGGGACCCGCTGCCCGACGGCTGCGACGCCGTGATCATGATCGAGGACGTGGATATAGTGGGGGGGGACGAGTTTGAAATAGTCTCGGCGGCCACTCCCTGGCAGCACGTCAGGGTGATCGGGGAAGACATCGTGGCCACCGAGATGATCATCCCGGCCAACCACCGGGTTCGCCCCATAGATATAGGAGGCATGCTGGCAGGGGGTGTCACCGAGATATTTGTCCACCCCGCACCCAGGGTGGGCCTCATACCCACCGGGACCGAGCTGGTGCCCCCGGGGTCCGACCTCAAGCCCGGAGATATCGTGGAGTACAACACCGGCATGTTTGCTTCCCTGGTGGAGGAGTGGGGGGGCCGGCCGGTCAGGTACGGCATAGTGCCGGACCAGTACGACCAGCTTAGAAAACAGGTGGAAAAGGCCGTGGAGGAGTGCGACATCGTGCTGATAAACGCCGGTTCGTCGGCAGGCCGGGAGGACTTTACGGCAGCCCTTATCGGTGACCTGGGCACGGTGTATACCCACGGCGTGGCCATAAAGCCGGGCAAGCCGGTGATTTTGGGAATGATCAGGGGAAAGCCGGTGGTGGGGGTTCCGGGTTACCCGGTATCCGCCATCCTCGGCATGGAGCTGTTTGTCCGGCCGTTGGTGTACGGCAAGCTGGGGTCGGTGGCCCCGGCCCGACCCCGGGTTGATGCCCTGGCTTCCAGAAAGATAGTGTCTTCCCTGGGCGTGGAGGAATTTGTCCGGGTGAAGCTGGGCCAGGTGGGGGACAAGGTAATCGCCACCCCCATCTCCAGGGGGGCGGGGGTGATCATGTCCCTGATCCGGGCTGACGGAATCCTGAGGGTGCCCCGGCTTTCCGAGGGCTTTAACGCCGGTGAAAGGGTCCCGGTGGAACTTCTCCGGCCCCTGGAGGAGGTCAGGGAAACCACGGTGATTATCGGCAGCCACGATATTGCCCTGGACGTGCTGGCCAATTACCTGAGGGTCATTCACCCCGAGGCCAGCCTTTCCTCGGCCCACGTGGGCAGCCTGGGGGGGCTGGCGGCCCTGAAGAGGGGAGAGGCCCACTGCGCGGGGACCCACCTGCTGGACGAGGAGACCGGGGACTACAATGTTTCCTACATCAGGAGGCTGTTGCCGGACAGGAAAATGGTGCTGGTGAATTTGGTCTACCGTGAGCAGGGCTTGATTGTGGCCAAGGGGAATCCCAAGGGCATCGGGGGGGTTCGGGACCTGGCCCGGGAAGGGATCAGCTACATCAACCGCCAGCGGGGCGCCGGGACCAGGATCTTGCTTGATTTCAAGCTCCGGGAAACGGGTATTGACCCCCAAAAGATCCACGGCTACGAAAGGGAGGAATATACCCACATGGCTGTGGCCGCCGCGGTGGCCAGCGGGTCGGCCGATGCCGGCATGGGCATCAGGGCCGCGGCCAAGGCCCTTGACCTGGATTTTGTCAGCGTGGTGGAAGAGCGTTACGACCTCTGCATACCGGCCGAATACATGGACACCCCGCATATTGCCCGGTTGTTGGAGGTCATGCAAATGGAGGAGTTCAGAACCGCGGTGAAGGACCTTGGCGGGTATGACCTGAGGGACTGCGGCAGGATAATGTGGGAGAGTTCGTGAGGGGAGTGAATTTTGGGTAAGGAATCCAGAATCAAGAAGTCAGAATCCAGAATTTTGCATGAAAGGGTTTTGTAGCATTCTTATCGTCCAAAGAAAAACCGCTCTGGAATCTTGGGCGTAATCATTCTGGATTCTGGATTCTGGCTGCTGGATTCCGACCCCTTAATCACACCCGTGAGTTATGACTCTTTCAGGATGAGTATAAAGGTTCACCCGGTTTCCCCTGACGAAGCCGGCCACGGTGACCCCCAGTTCCCCGGCCAGCTGCAGGGCGAGATCGGTGGGAGCCGACCTGGATATGATCATGGGAACCCCCATCCTGGCTGCCTTGATTAATATCTCCGAAGACACCCTGCCGGTTAAGGCCACCGCCTTGTCGGAAAGCGGTATGCCCTTCAAAAAACAGTGGCCCGCGACCTTGTCCACGGCGTTGTGCCTGCCGACGTCCTCATAAAAGGCGATGATGCCTTCCGGGCTGCAAAGGGCCGCCCCGTGGGCGCCCCCCGTTGACCGGAAAAGACCGGCCCGGGCCTCCAGGGCGGCCATCAAAGACCTGATATTTTCCAGGGTTATTTTAAAACCTTCCGTTTCCAGCGGTTTTATGCCCCTGGCGTCGTTGACAAAGTAGAACGAAGCCCTCCCTTTGCCGCAGCAGGTGGTGATATAGCGTTTTAAAAAGTTTCCGGCGGCCGGAACCGGAGTGGCGGTTTCCACCCAGACCAGGCCGTCCTGGTGGTTGACCTTGATGTTTTTCAGGTCCCCGGGACCGGATAGGATGCCTTCACCGTACAGGAAGCCGGCGGCCAGTTCCTCCAGGCTGTCGGGGGTGCAGACCAGGGTGGCCAGTTCTTCATCATTGACGAAGACGGTTACGGGAAATTCCCTGACCACCTCGTCCCGGCAAATCTCCAAACGTTCGCCGCAATATTTTTTTGTCTGCACGAGGCTGAACAAACTCATGGCTGCCTCCGAGTTCTTTTTGTTTCATTTTATAGGCACCGTCGCCTTAAAGCAAACCCATTCTAAAAAACCGGGAGGTTATCGTATGTACAGGGTGGGAATCCTGACCGCCAGCGACAAAGGAGCGGCCGGCCAGCGGGAAGACCTCAGCGCCGGGGTGATTAAAGAAATAATATCAAGCGCGGGCTGGCGGGTGGACGATTACCGCATTGTTCCCGACGACCTGGATGCCATCAGGGATGCCCTTATCGACATGGTGGACCGGGAAAAACTGGACCTGGTCCTGACCACCGGGGGAACCGGCTTTTCCCCCAGGGACATCACCCCCGAAGCTACCAAAGCGGTTATTGACCGGGAAGTGCCCGGGATTCCAGAGGTTATGAGGGCCGTAAGCCTGAAGAAAACGTCCCGGGCCATGCTCAGCCGGGCGGTGGCCGGAATAAGGAAAAGCACGCTGATCATCAACCTTCCGGGGAGCCAGAAGGCCGTCAGGGAATGCCTGGACGCAATCATGGACAGCCTCCCCCACGGGCTGGAGATACTTACCGGCAGGACCGGAGAGTGCGGTCACTCCGCTTAAGGGGGAGCCGTTTAAAGGCCGGAAAGATTGGGAATAACGGTATAAAAAAATTACCTTGGGGGGAAAATGTTTCTAGAAAAATTTTAAATACATAAAAAATGCATAATCGTGGAATATAAGGAGAAATTCAAAGCTATCCTTCCCAGTCTTTTTAAAATCGCCCGCAAGGGGGGATTTTTAAATGTAGAAGATGGTTGATTTGAAATTTCTCGTTCTATTATTATAAAAGTGCTTGAGTATTAGCACTCACTTTAGCCGAGTGCTAACAATAAGCCAAAGTCATATTAACAAAGGAGGGTTTTCAAGTGATCAGACCTTTAGGCGAAAGGGTGGTTGTGAAGCCCCTGCCCAGCGAGGAGGTTACCAAGGGAGGGATAGTTCTTCCGGATACTGCCAAGGAGAAGCCCCAGGAGGGTGAAGTGGTCGCCGTCGGTTCCGGCAGGCTGCTGGACAATGGGACAAGGGTGGCCATTGACCTGAAAGTGGGAGACAAAGTGCTCTTCTCAAAATATGCCGGCAACGAGATTAAGATTGACGGCGTCGAGTATCTCATCATGCGCGAGTCCGACATACTCGGAGTAATCGAGAAATAAATATTTCCCCGAAAAGCCGATAAGGAGGTAAAAAAATGGCAGGCAAAGAAATCATCTTCCGCGAAGATGCGCGGCGCGCCCTGGAGCGGGGTGTAAACGCCCTGGCCGATGCCGTGAAGGTGACCCTGGGTCCCAAGGGCCGCAACGTTGTGCTGGAGAAAAAATTCGGTTCTCCCATGATCACCAACGACGGTGTGACCATTGCCAGGGAAATCGAGCTGACCGATCCCCTTGAAAACATGGGCGCCCAACTGGTAAAGGAAGTGGCCACCAAGACCAACGACGTGGCCGGCGACGGCACCACCACCGCCACCCTGCTGGCCCAGGCCATTGTGCGCGAGGGCCTGAAGAACGTGGCGGCCGGGGCCAACCCGATGATGATCAAGCGCGGCATTGAGATTGCCGTGGAGAAGGCCGTGGACGCCATCAAGGGGGCTGCCAAGACGGTGGAGAGCAAGTCCGCCATCGCCCAGGTTGCTTCGATTTCGGCCAACGACGCTTCAATCGGTGAACTCATCGCCGACGCCATGGAAAAGGTGGGCAAGGACGGGGTCATCACCGTCGAGGAGTCCAAGGGGATGGGCACCACCCTGGAAGTGGTGGAAGGGATGAACTTCGACCGGGGTTACATCTCCCCTTACATGATTACCGACACCGATAAGATGGAAGCCATTCTCAACGATCCCTATATACTTATCACCGACAAGAAGGTATCGGCGGTGGCCGACCTGCTGCCCGTCCTGGAAAAAGTGGTGCAGTCCGGCAAGCCCCTGCTGATCATCGCCGAGGATGTGGAAGGCGAAGCCCTGGCCACCCTGGTGCTGAACAAGCTTCGCGGCACCCTGCAGTGCGTGGCGGTCAAGGCTCCCGGATTCGGCGACCGCCGCAAGGCCATGCTGGAGGACATCGCCATCCTTACCAACGGCACCGTGATTACCGAGGAGCTGGGCCTCAAGCTCGACAAGGCCACGGTTGACATGCTGGGCCAGGCCTCCAAGGTCAGGGTCAAGAAGGAAGAAACCATCATCGTGGGCGGTGCCGGCAGCCAGGACAAGATTACTGCCCGGGTTGCCCAGATCAAGAAGCAGATTGAGGAAACCACCTCCGATTTTGACCGCGAAAAGCTGCAGGAGCGTCTGGCCAAGCTGGCCGGCGGCGTGGCCGTAATCCAGGTCGGCGCGGCTACCGAGACCGAGATGAAGGAGAAGAAGCTGCGTATCGAGGACGCCCTGAACGCCACCAGGGCCGCCGTTGAGGAAGGCATCGTGCCGGGCGGCGGGGTTGTCTTCGTGCAGGCCATCAGCGCCCTGGACGGCATTAATACCTCCAGCCTGGACGAGAAAACCGGCGTGGACATCATCCGCCGCGCCCTGGAGGAACCCCTGCGCCAGATTGCCAACAACGCCGGCATGGAAGGCTCCGTGGTGGTTGAGAAAGTCCGCAACTCGGCGCCCGGAATCGGCTTCAACGCCCTCAACGGGGAGTATGTAAACATGGTGGAGGCCGGCATCGTGGACCCGGCCAAGGTTACCCGTTCGGCCCTGCAGAATGCGGCCAGCATAGCCGCAATGATCCTGACCACCGAAACCCTTGTGGCCGAGAAGCCCGAGAAGGAAAAGGACATGGGCATGGGCGGCGGAATGCCCCCGATGATGTAACTGCCTTATAATAAAAAAGACCCTCGCAAAGACGGGGGTCTTTTTTTTGCCCTGATTTGACTCCCCGGAGTCGAAAGTGGTAAATTTGAAAAAACGGCGGTTTGGGAGTTGATGAACCCTTGCTCTTGAAAATAGCCGACAATGTGACTGCCCTGGTGGGGAGAACCCCGCTGGTCAGGCTGAAGAATTTTGCCCGGGGGGCTGGAGCCGGCCTGGTGGCCAAGCTGGAGTACTTTAACCCGGGGGGGAGCGTAAAGGACAGGATAGCCCTGAGCATGATTACCGGGGCCGAGGAAAGGGGGTTGATCGGACCCGGCAGCGTGATTATAGAGCCCACCAGCGGCAACACCGGGATTGGCCTGGCCATGGTGTGCGCCTCCAGGGGATACCGCCTGATCCTGACCATGCCGGAGACCATGAGCAAGGAAAGGGTGGACCTCTTGAAGGCGTACGGGGCCGAAATAGTACTAACCCCGGGGGCCGAGGGAATGCCGGGGGCCATCAGGATGGCCGGCGATCTGGCTGCCAGGACCCCTAACTCGTTCATCCCCGGCCAGTTTGACAACCCGGACAACCCGGAGGCCCACAGGCGCACCACCGCGGAAGAAATATGGCAGGATACCGGGGGCTTCGTGGATATTTTCGTGGCCGGCGTCGGGACCGGCGGCACCGTTACCGGTGTGGGCAGCGTCCTGAAAAAGAAGAAGCCGGACTTAAAGGTTATCGCGGTGGAACCGGCGGAATCAAGGGTGCTTTCCGGGGGTCCGGCTGGTCCCCACAAGATTCAGGGTATCGGCGCCGGGTTCGTTCCCGGCGTGCTTGACACCGGCCTGCTGGATGAGATCGTTCCCGTTGCCTACCACGAGGCTGCTGAAGCGGCCCGCCGGCTGGCCAGGGAAGAGGGCCTGCTGGTGGGGATTTCCTCCGGCGCGGCCGCCCACGCCGCCCTGCAGTCGGCCCGGAAAAGGGAACACAGGGGCAAAATGGTGGTGGTCCTGCTGCCGGACACCGGGGAGAGGTATTTGTCCACCGGCCTCTTCAGTGATTGACCGGAGGACGACCGAAAAAGTCAATAATTAATAAAAGGATGGTTGGTTATGGAAAAGGCGATCATTGAAACCCCGGCCGGTTTTGCCGGCCTGTGCTGGTCCGGATCCGGGCTGGTGCTGTTGAACCTGCCGGCACCTACCGTAAGCGACGCCGAAATTGAATTGGAGTCGGCCCTGGAGAGGCTTCCAGGGAGGCCGAACGAGGCGGCCCGGCCGCCGGCCGGAGGATCCATCGATGTCAAAAGGCTGGAAAAGGGATTAAATGATTATTTCAGCGGGAAAAGGGCGGATCTTTCTGTTCCGGTGGACTGGAGTCATTATACCGAATTCCAGAAAAAAGTCCTGCAGAGGGTTTATTCCGTGCCCTGGGGCCGGGTGGTGTCCTACGGCCAGATTGCCAGGGAGGTCGGAACTCCCCGGGGGGCAAGGGCTGTGGGCGGGGCCGTGGGATCCAACCGGGTCCTCCTGGTTGTCCCCTGCCACCGGGTGATAGCCCATGACGGAACCCTGGGAGGGTTCGGCGGCGGGCTCGACTGGAAGAGAAAACTGCTTAAAATTGAGGGCTTGGACATTTAGACAGAAATTGGGAATTGGGAATTGGGAATCGGGAATTGGGCGGAAAAACCCGGTTCCCGTTTTCAGTTGGAAGTTTAAAGGCTTTGTCAACCCTGGGGAGGATTTAAAACGTAAAGTTTTTCTATTCCGGGGCTCCGGTAAACTTCCAGCAATACCGGGTTATGGCCGATGGCCAGTGACGCTATGTCGGCGGGGGTGGTGTGTTTGGACACGCGGTTCGGAAAAAGGTCTATCCCCGCCGAGTAATAAACGGCATCCACAAGGGCCGAACAAATCAGCCTTTCACTTACCGCCATCAGCAGGCTGAATGGTATATAGTGTTCCCCGTCCCCGGCAAGGTGATCTTCCCTGTTCAGAATTATTTTAACCGCCTGGTACAAAATCTCAAAATAGTCGTACCCGGGTGGATTCTTGCGATAACTTTCAACGGTCTCCCTTATCCTAAAAAGGTAATGGAACCTCCCTGGGTTATGCTGAAAAAGCCATCTGTGCCTTAAAACCACATAGGGCCTGGACCCGGATAGATAGTGATTTTCCTGGTATTTAAAGCCAAACCTTGTCATTTCCGCAATTTTGCCCGGGTCAGTGCAAAGTGCGGCATGAGAGAAAAAACTATTGGTTAAATGCTGAATTGCTTCGGAAATAATATTATCTCCATGAACAAGGATTATGTCTCCATATTGGAAGGACATCGACAACACTCCTGAAAAATATTGATAATTAACTTTTAATCACTTTGCAAATAAATGTATTAACCGCAATTGCTGGTGGAAATAATATTGTCAAAAAGAGGAGGTTGGCAATGTGGCTTTTGAAGTGTACAAACCACGCGGTGAACGGATGGAAAAGGCGCCTGTCATATCACTTTCAAAATCTTCAATTGTTCTTAATAACGTGGCGAGGCAGAAGCTGGGCAAAAACAAGATTGAACTGGCCTTTGACAGGGACACCAAAACCATCAGAATCAGGGCCGTTGAGGAAGGCGGCCTGGAAATGAGAAAAACCAAGGTTTTTGGCAAAGGGTTTTTCAATTACTTCGGCATCAACAAGAAGGGCAAATTTGAGGCCAAATACGACCCCGGGGAAAATGCCCTGTATGCCAGAATCCACTAAGCCGTTTTTTGCTTCCAGCCGCTTTAGCGGCACCGGGCGGAGCCCGGTTTTATTTACATCTTACGCCGGGCCAAAGAAAATTGGCACACCCGCCCCGGCCCGGGGATGCGTTTCCGCCAACGCGCCTTTTGCGGGGATTGAGGGGGGACATTATCACAGACCGGTCACACCCATTGACTTTACTGCGGCTATGAGGTATCATATATAATGCTTTTGGTGAAGACAAAAGGCTGACAGTGCTGGTGTGGCTCAGTGGTAGAGCAGCGCACTCGTAATGCGCAGGCCGCGGGTTCGAATCCCGCCATCAGCTCCATGAAAGCAAGTGCCGCAAGGAATTGCGGCCCTTCGTTTTTTAGCGAATTCTGCAGAATGGGCATTTTGGGAGCAATTTGGGAGCAAACTGGGTGCAAGGCCACCAAAAAAGGCAGGGGTTTAAGCCTGCCTCTGTTTCTTTTTGCCGGTAAGAATATTGTCCATAGCTTGCGCGGCTTTCTTGTCCACGCTTACCAGGGCGTGGGCATAGATTTTGTCCGTGGTGCGTGTGTCTGCGTGGCCCAGCCTGGCGCTGACGTTTTTCAGGGGAATTCCTTCGGCAATCAGCAGCGTGGCGGAAGTGTGCCTCATGGCGTGGAATTTGATATGTGGCAGGTTATGCCGGGCCAGGAACTTCGGGAACCAGCTACTGATGGTGTCCGGGTGCATGGGCCGGCCGTCCCAGGTGGTGAATAAACGGTTAGAGCCCTTCCATAAATCCCCCACCTTCAACCTTTCTTCGTTCTGATGCGCTTTGTATTGCTTCAATAGCGCCATGACCGATTCCGGGGTCGCAATAACCCGGATTGATGTTTCGTTTTTCGGATCTTTTGAAAATGTCCCTTTCTCAGGGAGGTACTGACTGGCCCTGCTTACGGTGATGGTGTTGGTTTCAAAATTCACGTCAGGCCATTCAAGGCCCATTATCTCCCCGCGGCGCAGGCCGGTGGCCAAGGCCAGGATGACCATTGCTTTATACTTAAGCGGTTCCTTATCCAGGGCGGCCATCAAAGCGGCTGTCTGTTCTTCGTTATAGCAGGGCGCCTGTTTTGTTTTGGCTTTTGGCGGATCAACCTTGCCGGCCGGATTCGAGGGGATGACCTCCCATTTTACGGCGTCATTAAAAATGCTGCTTATGACCCGGTGGTGGTAAAGGATGGTGCTGTCAGACAATTTACCTGATTTACCGTCTTTCCGGATTCCTTCTTCCCGAAGGTTGTTATAAAATTCTACAAGGTGCATCGGTTTAATCTGTTCCATTTTCAGGTGCCCCATTGCCTGCAGGACCCGGGCGAGGATCTGCTTATAGCGGAATAAGGTTTTCGGCGCAAGGTTTGTTTCCCCGTAATCCCGCAGCCACCTTTCCGCAAACTGCTTGAAGGTGAGCTTTGACGGCTCCACGTACTGGCCCTTTAGCACTTCGGCACTGAACAGGTCCAGGAGCTTTTCCGCCTCCCGTTTCGACGGCGCTTCCACGTTCTTCCGGAAGACCTTGCGCTTCCCGTCCGGCCCGGTGCCTCCTGGGACGTTTAGCCGCCATTTATTTTCCCCGCGCTTCTCAACCCAGCCGGCCATTAATTAGACCCCCTTTTTTGTTGTATAAAAACGACTCTCCGATCACAAAAAACGCAATACTTCTGGCGGCCATGTTGCGCCCAGAAAAACTGCCTGCAACGTGGGTTATTGCATGTCTTTAGGTGCTGTCTAACATCGGATTTTTCCATAGTCATGAGGTTTGCCAGATGGAAATATGCTATGTCGATTAAATAGCGGGCGCGAAACCCCAAAACATATTTATTATGCGTGTATTCAATGGCAATGGGTAGATTGCCCATTCTCATTGTCACTTCTTTACCTAGTTTATCTTTTGCTGCTTCCTCTTTTGTTTTGCCAGCCTGTTCCCACCCGGCAATAAAACCAGGGATAACCTTCTCTTTATCTTCACCGGAATAAAGTGCATACCAAATCTGAAAGTGGGTGTAAAGCCAGGCCACCCTGAAGCGGAAATGCCTCAATTCAAGTTTTGCTTCATGAATGTGCATATTGTCCTGAAGCATATCCTCCAAAGCAGGGTAAAAAGCATTCCCACGGCCTTCGATATATGGCATTCCAAATTTTTTACAAAATTTCTTGATTCGTTTGTCAGGAACGGCCTTCTTCATTGGAGCGGGATTATCGCTTTTAAAGGACTGCGGCAGTGGCGGCTGCACTAAATTGATAAAAGCAAATAAAATGGCGGGGCTGTTGTATATGGCTGGAATATCGCATTTGACAAAGCCGTGGCCTGTAAGATATTCCTTCCCTTCGTGTTCCTCTATTTCATACCGTTCAAAAAATAGCGGGAATGATTTAACGGCCTGCAAGTCCCCTATATATTCTTTTAAATCTATCAACATGTTTATCACTCCGGATCGACGCAAAATATGACGTAAATAATATTTATATGTGTCAGCTAATATTGTAACATTGCAACAAAGCAAAGTCAACGGGGGGTTAGATATGTTGAAAAAAACCCGCGTGAAGAAGGGTTTTAGCTTGCTCAAGCTTTATCAAGCTACCGGGATCGACCCTGCTAATTTGAGCAGACTTGAACGCGGCCTGGTCCCGGCTTATCCCGGCTGGCGAAAGCGGATCGCGGAAGCCCTGGGAGTGCCGGAAAGCGAGCTGTTCCCGGAGGTGGTGAGGAAAGATGCGTGAGACTATCGAAGCGAAAGAAGCGGCGACCATTCTCGGGCTGAGCGAGTGGACGGTCTACGATCTGGCCCGGCGGCGGGTGTTGCCGCATGTTCGCGTGGGGCGGCGAGTGCTGTTCAGGCGTACAAGCATCCTGGCCTGGCTGGAGGCCCAGGAGGTGGCCAGCGTTGCCGCTCCGGCCGTGGAGAGCGGGCGGATTCGGAGGTTAAAATGATGATTCGAGACTTACTTACAGTATCGCAAGTTTTACAAGACATTGCTGGAGTTAAAGTCAAAAATCGACAATACGCGTGCTGGTTGCACTCTGACCGACACCCCTCCGGCCGGGTTTCAAGAGACGACAAGCGGTTTAAGTGTTTTCAATGCGGCGTTGGCGGTACTATCTTTGATGTTGTGATGTTAACGCTGAATGTGTCGTTCATTGAAGCTAAAAAATACTTGTATCAATATTACAACATAACCCCGCCGGAAACTGGCGGCAGGGAGGCTAAACTTCAATTAAAGCGGTTGCGAGAAGAACGAGAGCTTGAAGCAGCTTTTAACGAGAAAGTGAACAGCATATACATTGACTTAGCTGCAATGCACAGGGCGCTGTTCAAGTATGACGACGGCAGCTTAGAACACATTTCGTATGCGCTTCAAGAGCTGATGAACGAATTGATGAGCAATGACCCGAAGCGCAGGGTTGAAGCGGTCAGGGCTGCGGAAAAGTGGTGGGGTTGTTGAGCGTCAAGAAGTATTTAAACAAAGATGAAGTTAACGACCTGAAGCGTGGCATAAAGAAAGCTAAAGCTGATAAAATCGTAAATTTCCCGGTTAAGTACAATAGGACCGATGTGGGCAATGCCAAGCGGTTTGTTGACGTTTACGGCAAGCTATTCAGATATTGTCACAACATGAAAACATGGTTTTATTTCGATGGAAGGCGGTGGGTGGCTGACAACTGCGGGCTTGCGCAGAAAAGTGTTCACGTCCTGGCCCAGACCATGCAGGCCGAGGCGGGAAGTATACCGGACCCGGATGAGAGGGTGCAGGCATTCAAGTGGGCCGTGGGCCTTGAATCAGCCAATCGGATCGAAAACTGCCTGAAGGCCGCGCAGCCATACCTGCCGGTGGACCCCGCGGACTTTGACCGGGACCACTGGCTGCTGAACTGCCTCAACGGGACTGTGGACCTTAGAACCGGGGAATTGAGGCCCCATAGCCGGGAGGACATGATCTCCAAGTTGTGCCCGGTTGAGTATGACCCGGGGGCGGAGGCCCCCACATGGCATGAATTTTTAAACAGTATTATGGGCGGAAACCGGGAACTGATTACTTTCTTACAAAAAGCGGTCGGCTACAGCCTTACCGGGGACACTCGGGAACAGTGCATGTTTATCTTGCACGGCAACGGGGGAAACGGCAAAACCACATTTCTTTCGACCATAGCCGCAATGCTAGGGGACGGGTATGCACTGCAAATGCCCATGAATACTTTGATGATCCGGCACAATGAAAATGTCCCTAATGACCTGGCCAGGCTTAAGGGGGCGCGATTTGTCTCCAGTGTGGAGGTTGAGGAAGGGCAGCGCCTTGCCGAAAGCCTGGTTAAGCAAATGACTGGCGGGGACAAACTGGTGGCGCGGTTTTTACGAGCCGAGTTTTTTGAATTCAAGCCGGAATTTAAGCTATGGCTGGCCACCAATCACAAGCCTCAAATCCGGGGTACTGATCACGCAATGTGGCGGCGGATAAGGCTGATACCGTTTGAAGTTAAGATTCCAAAAGAAAAGCAGGACAAAAACCTGCCCCAAAAGTTGCTGGCAGAACTGCCAGGGGTGCTGATTTGGGCAATCCAAGGGCTTAAACTTTGGCTTGCTGAGGGGTTGGAGCCACCCGGAGAAGTTGAAAAGGCCACGGATGCTTACCGGGCCGAGATGGATGTTTTGAGTCAGTTTTTTGAAGAAAAGTGCTTGATTAAAGGCTTCTGCAAGGCTTCCGCAAGCGATCTCTACGCGGCTTACTGCAAGTGGTGCGACGAAAATGGAGAACGAGCGATAAAGCAGCGAGACTTCAGTGCAAGGTTGATTGAGCGGGGATTTTTGAAGTCAAAAAGTACAGGCGGCAGATTCTTCTGGGCCGGGATTGGACTGGTAGAAAGTGGCAATAAAGTGGACAAGTGGAGTGGAGTGGACCGAAATTCCGGTTAATTTTAAGTCTATATATAGATTTTTGTTTATACCGAAAAATACTCCACTACTATCCACTTTTCCACCCTAATATATGGCAATAAAAACATATTTAACCAGTCAAAAATGGCTAGAAGCCAACGGTGACAAGGCTTTTAGTATAAACGGTAAATCCGGGGGTGCCATGAAATACATAGAAATCCGATTGACAAAATACCGGCTGTTTTTGACTGAAGCGGAGCTTACTGCCTTGTTGGCCCAAAACCCCGAGTTGTGGGCTGAGGCTGTCAGGAGAGGTAAGGCCATTACAAGGGCCAGGGCGGCCCTGAAAAGAAACAGTAAGGAGTGACGGACATGGTTTTGTGCGACACTTGCGCCCGGGGGATACCGCAGCTGTGCGCCTTCATGCGGGAACCGGACCCCGAAACCGGCCTGGAGGCCATGGGGGCCAGTGCCAGGCGAAAGGAAACAACGTCAGGGGTACTCTATTTCGTTGAAGGATGTCCGGCTTACAGGAGAGGCCCTATACCCGGACTGAAGGAGGCGGCGGAACTTGGACATAGCGGGATTACTTGAACAGGACGCCAGAGAAAAGCGCCGGAACAGGGGCGGCCAGGCCGTGGCCAAGAAGCGGCCTCGGGTGCTGCTCATGCCGGCGTCAAACTGGAAAACTGCGGCGGTGCTGGTGAAGGTGGACATCGCCAGCGGGGCGGTGCTTGTCAACAGGTGGCCGTTATGAAGTGGCGAAAATATGTTTGCCCGTATTGCGGCAAGGTGTTGTGTGTCGGGGAAATATATGGTATCGTTAAATGCAAGAAGTGCGGGAAACTAACGGAACTGAATAACGAGAGGGTACAGCCCACCGATGGCACGACATCAAGCGCGTGCTGAGGTGGGCTTTTCGTTTAGGAGGAACCATGTCACCGATGCGTCCATCCCCTCCCTGCCGGTGGCCCGGGTGTCCTGAGACGCAGGCCCCGGGCGGGCAGGGGTATTGCGCAACCCACGCCAGAGAACACAGGAAGCAGGATGCTGTTAAGCGGGGCAGCGCCCGCCAGCGGGGATACACCAGGCGATACGAGAAGGCCAGGGAATGGGTATTGAAGCGGCAGCCCCTATGCGTCATCTGCAAGGCCGAAGGACGGCGGCTGACGGTAGCCACTGTCACCCACCACATCCAACCCCTGGCCAAAGGTGGCACCAACCGGGCGAACAACCTGCTGCCGCTATGCAAGGACTGTCACGACCGGGTACACGCAAAAGGGGGCAGGGAAATACTGGCAAAGGCCGGCATCGAACCGGGACGTTTTTTCTGAGGCGACTTGCCCGGGACCGCCCGGCCAGCTTCGTTAAAACGGGCGCAGTGAAATTTCTAATTTTGCGAAAGGGTGATTCCGGTGAGGAAGAAGCCCACGGTCCTTAAAATCCTGGAGGGATGCCCCGGAAAAAGGCCCCTGCCCCAGAACGAACCCAAACCCAGGCCGATAGCTCCCAAGTGTCCTTCCTGGCTGCCCAGGGAAGCGAAGCGGCACTGGAAAGAACTGGCCCCCAAACTGGAAAAGCTGGGCCTCTTAACAGAGGTGGACGGACAGGCCTTCGCCGACTACTGCCTCTGCCTGGCCCGGCTGGAGGAAGCCGAGAAGGACATCAAAGAACGGGGCATCCTGGTTCCCGGCGATCGGGGCAAGGTTAAGAACCCGGCTTGCCAGATTGCCCGTGAATACAGGGCGGCCCTTCAGAAGTGGGCGGCCAGGTTCGGCCTGGACCCGCAGTCCCGTTCCGGCCTGGACGTGGCCAGGGAGAACGAGGAAGACGAAATGGAACAATTCCTGAAAACGGGAAGAAACCATGCCGTTCGATAAAGCCCGGGCGGATCACGCCGTCCACTTCATCAACCTGTTAAGGCACACCAAGGGCAAATGGGCCGGCCATCCCTTTTCCCTGCGGCCCTGGCAGGAAAAGATTGTCCGGGACGTGTTTGGAACGGTCAACAGGGACGGAACCCGGCAATACCGGACGGCCTTTGTCGAAATTCCCCGGAAGAACGGCAAAACGGCACTGGCGGCGGCCCTGGCGCTTTACCTCTTAGTGGCGGACGGCGAGAAAGGCGCGGAAATCTACTCTGCCGCGTGCGACCGGGAACAAGCATCCCTGGCTTTCGACGTGGCGGCGGCCATGGTGAGGCAGCTGCCGGCGTTGAAGAAAATCCTGAAGGTGGTGGACAGCCAGAAGCGCATTGTTTACCCGGCGACAAACAGCTTTTACCGGGCCATAGCCGCGGACGCGGCCAGCGCCCATGGGTACAACGCCCACGCCGTCATTGCCGACGAACTCCACGCGTGGCCCAACCGGGAACTATGGGACGTGCTGACCACCTCCACCGGCGCCAGGAGCCAGCCCCTTATATTCGCCATCACCACGGCGGGCTACGACCGCAATTCCATCTGCTGGGAACAGCACGAATACGCCCGGAAGCTGCTGGACGGCATCATCCAGGACCCCGCTTTCTACCCCGTCATTTACGCCGCTGACGAAACCGACGACTGGGAGGATGAAAACACCTGGCGCAAGGCCAACCCGGCCTTGAGAGACTTCCGGAACATCGAAGAAATGCGCCAGCTCTACCTTCGGGCCAAGGAACAGCCCAGCCTGCAGAACACCTTCAGGCGGCTGTACCTGAACCAGTGGACCTCCCAGGAAACCCGGTGGCTGGATATGGCGGCCTGGGATGCCAGCGCCGGCCTGGTGGTGCCGGAACGGCTTAAAGGCAAGGACTGCTTCGGCGGCCTGGACCTGTCCACCACCACCGACCTGACCGCCGTTGTCCTGGCCTTCCCGGTGGAGGACGGGAAGGTGGAAGTCCTCCCCCACTTCTTCATCCCGGCCGACACGGCCCGGGAGAAGGAGAAAAGAGACCGGGTGCCATATACCACCTGGGCTAGGCAGGGATTCGTCCATCTGACGCCGGGGAACGTCACAGATTACTCTTTTGTGGAACAGAAAATCAAGCAACTGGCGAAGGAATACCGCGTCCTGGAGTGGGCTTACGACAGGTGGAACGCGGACATGCTGGTGCAGCGGCTTACCAGCGACGGGGCGAAGATGATCCCCGTAGGCATGGGCTACGCCAGCCTGAGCGCCCCCACGAAGCACCTGGAAGCGCTTATCATGAACCGGCAACTGGTTCACGGCGGCCATCCGGTCCTGCGCTGGTGCGCGGACAATGTAATGGTGGAACAGGACCCGGCCGGCAACATCAAGCCCAGCAAAGCCAAGTCCACCCAGCGCATAGACGGCATCACGGCCCTGGTGCTGGCGGTATCCCGGCTGATGTTGCGGACACAGAAGAAAAGTCCGTACAGTGAGCGAGGATTGGTGATTTTATGAGCCTGCAAAGCCTGTTTAACAACGTGTTCACCCATCAAAGGCCTACCATCACGCGGGATGAATACGGCGGGTGCATTATCACCTGGAACACCCTGGGGACTATCAAGGGACGGTTGCGGCCCACCGGCGTAAGCGAAAGGTCCGCTTCCTATCTGGCAAACCCCCAGGCGGTGGTTAGTCATGTCTTCTACTGCGGCCCCGGGGTTGATATCAGAAGCGGCGACAGGGTAGTGCTGGGCAACGTAACGGTGGAAATCCTCGGGGTTAAGAATCCGTCTTACGCCAATCATCACATTGAGGCCGAAGGTAAGGTGATACAATGAATTTTCTGAAACGGCTATTCCCGCAAAAACAGGAGAAGCGTGCCACCCTGCGCGACCCGGACGGCTGGCTGTCCCTCATAGGCGGCAGCACCACGGCCGGCATAGTGGTCACGGCGGAGTCCGCAATGGGTCACCCTGCGGTCATGGGGGCCGTCCGGCTGATTGCCGAGCTGACCGCCAGCCTCCCCCTGGTGGTCTACGAAAAGGCCCAGGAGGGCCGCCGGCGGGCAGAGAACCACCCGGTTTACCGGCTGCTGCACGAAGGCCCCAATCCCCAGCAGACGCCGTTCACCTTTAAGGAAACCCTGGCCCTGCACCTTCTCCTGCACGGCAACGCTTACGTCCTGGTTGAGTGGGCGGAGAACGGCAGCCCCGCGGCCCTGTGGCCCCTCCACCCCTCCCGGGTGCAGGTTGACGTCCAGCCGGGCGGCGCGATCCTCTACAAGGT
>JAILZP010000009.1 GCA_023512435.1 Peptococcaceae bacterium
GTCGGAGCGACACGACTCGAACGTGCGGCCTCTACCACCCCAAGGTAGCGCTCTAGCCAAACTGAGCTACGCCCCGACGATTATCTGTGCAACGTTTATTTTACCCCTTTTCCGGGCGGAAGTCAAGGCGCCGGAGCCTGTCTTTTCAGGATAAAAAGGCAATTATTCACTGCCGGTCTGATTGTCGGAAACTTCCGGCCACGGATTGGGATTACCTGAAAAAATGCCCCGTGATCGCTTTGATGTAAATATTGAAGTCGTCCAAACCCGTTTGAAGTATCTTGTATAATTCTTTTTCGTCCACCTGCTGGTACAGGTGAACTATGCGGTTGCGGAACCTGGTCATTTCGTAAAAAACCTGGAGGCTTTGTTCGGGCAGGATACCCTTTTCTCCCAATATGCGGAATGAATCGGCGTAATTTTTGGGAACGCCCAGGCGCAACCGGGCTATGATATGGTGATTTATATCGAGTATGGCCTCTATGCAGGTCTGTAAATAGTATTTCGCTGCCCCGGCGTAATGATCCTGCAGGAAGGACTGTTCCGGCAACTCTCTCAGGGACCGCAGCAGGTCGAGGTTTTTTTCAATGTACCCTATTTTTTCAGTGACAACGTCCCTGTCAATCATCTAAATAAGCCTCCCGTAAAGCCAGGCGGTATTCGTCGTAGAATGCTTTCAAATCTATCTGATAGTCCCCGTATAGGCGGTAGGTCTGTTCCAGAAAATCACTTAACGTGTCCGGGCCGCCCTCGAAAAGCAGGGTTCCTTCAGCGACAGCCCTGTACCTCAACTGAAGGGAGGCCCTGTTCAGGTTGACCAGGTCCAGGTTATCGGTTCCCAGGATCATGGAGAGCTTCGCCTCCAGGGCCAGTTCTCGCCTGAAATCCGGTTCCATGCCGGGGTAATAGACCAGGCCAAGGTCGATATCGCTGAATCCGTGCTCCTGCAAGGTGCCGTGCGATCCGAAAAGATAAGCGGCCGCAACGTCTTTTTGGGCGGCAAGGTATTCCCCGATTTTTTTTATGGTTTTCGCGGGAAGTCTCATTCCGCATTCACTTCCGGGACCCTTTCCGGGCATTTTTTGCCGCATAACTTCCGCATTAATCCACGTTGCATACTGAGGAGTTTTGAGTTCCGCCGCCGGCACGGCGGCTTTTTTATGAATTCAGCTTAGCACAGTACGGCGGGCCGGTCAATTCCGATCCTGAAGGACAAAAGCAGGCTTTCCGTCATAACCTTAAAGTAAAGTGTTAAACGGGAGTTGAAGTGAATTGCCGTCTCTTTTGTGGAAGGCCGACCTTAACCGCGGCCCGGTGCTGGTGGCGGCCGGCCGGTCCGCTGACGGGAGGGGGGATGTGGCCGCGGCACTGGGAAGCCAGGTGTTTGTATTCGCCCCGGAGGACGGAGAATACCTGCCTTATGCCGGAGTGGAACTGAACGCGCCTGTCACCGGGCTTGCACCGGGGCCTCCGGGTTTGATCCGGGAAAACGGGGAGTATTTTGCGGCCTCCTCAGCCGAGAGGATTTTTTTGCTGGGGGTGAGGCAGGGGGCGGCGGCGGTGCTGGCCGGT
The DNA here is from genome assembly GCA_023512435.1 of Peptococcaceae bacterium. GTDB lineage: Bacteria > Bacillota > Desulfotomaculia > Desulfotomaculales > Desulfocucumaceae > JAILZP01. The sequence continues at coordinate 1,573 of JAILZP010000009.1, forward strand.
TCGGACCCGGAACCCGGTGCGGGGTTTGCCGACGTGGCGGCCGGGGACCTGGACGGGGACGGCAGGGGTGAAATCGTCGCCGCGGCTTCCGGACCGGGTGCCATTTTTGTTTACCGGCCGGAAGTGGAACCCGGATTCAGCCTGGATCTGGTGGGCATCCGGGTGGTGTCCGGAACTCCCCGCTTTGTGGAAATAATGGAACGGCCGGGTCTGACCCCGGCCATGGCCGTGGCTTTTGAACAGCAGGGAAAAACGGGGCTGGCCTTATTTTTCCTTACCGAGAGGGGTTTTGAGGCAGGCCCGGTGCTGGAAGGGCTCAGTTTTGGAATTACCGGGCTGGCGGCGGGAAATTTCACCGGAAGGGCCGGTTCGGAACTGGCCCTGGGCGGCCCCGGGGGCATGATCTGGCTGGTGGGGAACGGGGAAAAACTGGAAGTCATAGCGGTTACGGATTCACTGGGGACATCGGTGTCCGCCCTGGCCGCCTCCGAAGGCGAAACCTCCCGCCTGGCGGCCGGGACTCCGGAGGGATACGTGTTTGTTTTCAACTATCCGGTCAAAAAAAGTCCGGATCTGGCCTTCGGAGTGAGGGAAGGCATAAGCGGCCTGGCGGTGCTGCCCCGGGAAAGGGTGGCGGCGGGGACGGCGCTGGGAGGGGTGCAGGTGTGGTCCCTGGCCGGCGGCGATCCGGAAAAAAGGTACATTGTCGGACCGGGAGACACCCTATGGAGTATTGCCGGGAGGTTCGGAGTGACCGTGGACCAGATACTGGCCGTTAACCAGGGCATTATGAACCGGGACCTGATCTTACCGGGACAGATCATAAGGATCCCTCTTCCCCGCTGAAACGGAAACCGCGCGTTGGCGCACAGGTTTCTCCCGGTTCAGGCGCGCCGGCGGGGAGGCCCTGTGACCGGTCAAGGCGGTCCGCCGGGCCGGGGTATCTTCCAGGCCCAACGGCCTTTTTCGGAGGCGTAAACCAGGAAGGTGTCGCCGGACTGGTTATTAACCTTGAAAACCAGGTACACCAGGCGTTTCTCCGGACCTGCCTCCGGAACGGGACCCCCTCCCTCCACCGGGTTGGCGGGCAGGACTTTCAGCAGGTTGTATTTACGGCCTTCCCCGTCCACGAGATACCAATGAGGGGTGGACGGGTCGCCTGAATCTTCAGGGACAACCAGGGGTATCACCGTGAATGTGTACCCGCTCTCGGCAATGACCCTGTTGGCGCCCAGGTTCAGTTCGGCGGTACGCATGACTCTGCCTCCGGGTGCGGCCAGCAGGGTCCTGTCCCCGGCCATGACCGGGTCGCCGGCCTGATGAAAAATTCCGGGCGGGGAAACCCGCTCCCCTTCGGCATCCCCCTTTCCCCCCGCGTAAAGCCAGTAAAGGACAAAAAAAACTGCCGGGGCAACCAGGAGCCCGATCAGGTACCGGTATGCTTTCCTCTCCCGGGGGCCAAGCCGCCCCAGGTTGCCTTTCTTGTCCCGCGGCATCGTCCATCACCGTCCTGGGGCCAATATAATGCAGGCCGGGAGCGTTTGTCAAGGAACACGGCGGGCAATTGTCCCGTTCAAGTGATGGAATTATTCAGACGGGTTGTCTGTCCGGCATAATTTTCAGTCCTTGAAGGGAAACTATACTAGCTTTCCAGAAATACAGTCTCGGAGGTGCCGGTGGATGAGAATGGATGTGGACCAGGACCTGTGCATCAGCTGCGGGGCATGCATAGATGTTTGCCCGGAGGTTTTCCAGTGGAATGATGACGAGAAAGCCCATTCCACGGTGGACGAAGTCCCCGCGGAATACGAGGACCAGGCCCGTGAAGCGGCCGAGGGGTGTCCCACCAATGCCATCAAGGAGGTTTGAAAAAGGGGCGGGCGGGATGATTCCCGACGGGCCCGGAGATATAAACGCCAGCCAGCAGGGGCAACTGGAAATAGCCGAGTATTTTTTCCGCCGGAAATCCGGGCCGAAGGACAGGAGGGTTCGGAAAAAAGAAGCGGAAAGCGAAGCGTCAAAAAAGGAAGAAACCCCGTAGGACCGGGAAGCGCGGCGAGTGCCGCGCTTGTTTATCAGGCGGAAGTTCACGCGGAGGTGGGCCATGTCCGATAAAATAAAGATTTTCCACGTGGTCCGGCCCGCCGCCGGTGGCATCAGAAACCACCTGCTGGACCTGGTCCGAAGGTCTCACGGGGACAGGTTTCAGCACCTGGCGGCCTGCCCCCCGGGGGACCTGGCGGATTCCCTGGCCGGCATGGGGATAGAGACCTTCCCGGTTCCCCTGGGGGGAGAGATCTCTCCCGGCAAGGATCTGTCGGTAATCAGAACACTGGTTGCCATCTGCAAGAGGATCGGGCCGGAAGTGCTGCACGCCCACGGGGTCAAGGCCGGGCTGGCGGGGGGGGTGGCGGCGGTCCTGGCGGGTGTTCCGGCCGTGGTGATCACGCTGCACAGCAGCATTTTCCACCACCGGCGGCCGCGCTGGAAAGAAAACATCATTGCGCTGTCCGAAAGAGCCCTGGCCGGACTTGCCGACAGGATTATCACGGTCTCCGGGGCCCTGGGGCGGGAGATTGCGGCCAGGGTGAAGATTGACCCGGCAAAGATTGAAATCATATACAACGGCATTATGCCGGAAGAATTCAGCCGGGAGCCCGACAGGAACTACCTGCAAAAAACCGTGGGCATCCCGGGGGACAAAAAAATCGTGGGAACGGTGGCCAGGCTGGCTCCGCAAAAAGGTGTGGCCGATTTTATCCGGGCGGCGGCCATGATGGCAGGGGAGCCGGAGGAGGCCGCGTTCCTGGTGGTGGGGGACGGGCCGCTGCGGGAGGACCTTGAACGCCTGGCCGCAAGCCTGGGCCTGGCCGGAAGAGTTTTTTTTGCCGGGGAGAGGCGGGACATGCCAAAGATTTTGCCTTGCCTGGACGTGTTTGTGCTGGCCTCGGTCACCGAAGGCCTTCCCCTGGCAGTTTTGGAGGCGCTGGCCGCCCGCCGGCCGGTGGTGTCCACCAGGGTGGGCGGAATACCGGAGGTCATAACCGACGGTGTTGAAGGGATATTGGTGGAACCCGGGGATATACCCGCCATGGTCTCCGCCGTTAAAAGCCTTCTGGCGGACCGGGAAAGATCCCGGATCATGGGGGAGGCGGGAAGGGAACTGGTGGAACGGAAATTCACCGTGGAAAAAATGGTCCGCAGCACCGAGAGGGTGTACCTGGATCTGGCCGGCGGGGGGCCGTCCCGCTGAATTCCTTTGCCGGAAGCTTGGGGAGGACGTCTTTTTGGCTGGAAGGATTTTGCTGTCAGTGCTTTTAGCCGTGACTATAGCGGTATGGATGGCGCCGGACCGGGCGGCGGCCTGGTCACCGGCGGTGAGGGAGGTTTTCCCGGCCGGGCTGGAAGAGGCCGGATCCGGCATAAGGCCTCCGGGCCGTCCGGGAAGAGTGGTGATCGTGTCGGTGGATTACCTGCAGATAAAGGACCTGGAGGAGGGATTGCCCCCCCGCCTGTCCGGCCTGTTCGCCGGAGGTGCCGTAGCCCTGATGAACGTCAACACCGGGGGAAGTGTTACCCCGGAAAACACCCACGCCACCATCGGATCGGGGTCCCACGCGGTGGCTCCGGCTTCATCGCCCGGCGGTTTTGGGGCCGGAGAAAGGCTGGCCGGCGGCACGGCAGCGGAAGAGTTCCGGCTGCGCACCGGACGCACACCTCCGGAAGGTTCCCTGGTTTACCTGGATATTGCCCGGGCGCATTCAATGAACAAAAAGCTGCATCACCCGGTTGTGCCGGGAGCCCTGGGCAAAATCGTGCGTGAAGCCGGTTGCCGCACGGCCGCCCTGGGCAATTCCGACGGTCCCCGTGGTCCAAAAAGGAAGGTCGTCAGCATGGTTATGGATGAATGGGGGATGGTGGACACCGGATCGGTGGGGGAGGACGTTGTCATGCCGGAAAAGGGTTTCCCCGGGGGGTTGGTCACCGATTACGGGGCCATATTGGAGAAATTTACCACTCTGCCTCCCGACGTGAGGCTGGCGGCCGTCGAACTGGGGGACCTGTCCAGGCTGCAAGAGGCCCGTGAATACATGACCGGGGACCAGTGGCAGGCCTGGCGTAAAAAAACCATACTGCGGATGGATAGCTTCCTGGGCAGCCTGGTTGACCGCATGGACACGGAAAAAGATTTGCTGGTGCTGATCTCCCCCACGCCTGGGGATGACGGGGAAAAAAGGGACCGGATGTCACCGGTGCTGATGTTCGGCGCAGGAGCCGGCAAAGGCCTTTTGGTTTCCCCCGCCACCAGAAGGCCGGGGATAATCATGAACACCGATATAGCCCCCACGGTCCTTAATTTCCTGGGGATACCGGTTCCGGATCTTTTCACCGGCCGTCCCGCCCGGGTAATAAAGGGGACCTTTGATACCGGGGAATTGACCGGGATGTTCCGGGTCCTGGAACTCACCTACGAGGCCAGGCCGTATTTGCAGAAAGGTTACGTGTTATTCCAGATCGTTCTGCTGGCAGCCTCGGTGGGTTTTATTTTCCTGAGAAAAAGGGGTAAAGAAATACTCAAACCCTTTTTCCTGGCGGTTATGGCCGTTCCCCTGGCATACCTGCTGATCCCCCTTTTACCGGTGGGAGGAATACCTGTCTATGCCGTCGAATTATTAGCAGTCACCTCGGCTATAACCGTTATTGCCATTGTTCTTCACAAAAAAAGAGGGGTAGACCCTTTTCTCCTGATTTGCCTGAGCACCGCCGCCGCCATTACCGTTGACCTGGCTGCCGGATCGCCGCTGCAGAAAGCCTCCGTTATGGGCTTCGACCCGATAGTGGGCGCAAGGTTTTACGGCCTGGGCAATGAATACATGGGGGTATTGATCGGTTCTTCCCTGGTGGGCACCACCGCCCTGATCACCGCGGCGGAAAAAAGGCGCAGGGTGGCCGTCGCCGTAACCGGGGTGTTCTACCTGGCGATCCTGGTCCTGATTGCAGCGCCCCAGGCGGGTGCCAATGCGGGCGGGACCATAGCCGCAGCGGCGGCATTCCTGGTGACCTTTCTCCTGGTATGCGGGGTCAGGTTTACCGCCACCCTGTTTCTGGCGGCGGCAGCGGGGGTGGCGCTGCTGGTGGCTGCCCTGGCGGCTTACGATGCCGGCCGGGCGGACGGGTGGCAGTCCCATATCGGGCGGACCACCGCCTTGATTTCGGCGGGGGGCCTGGATCAGTTGGCAGGCATAATCGTCCGCAAATCGGAAATGAATATAAAGCTGTTCAGGTACACCGTCTGGAGCAGGGTGCTGCTGGCCAGTCTGGGTATCCTGGCCCTGCTTTTCTACCGGCCGGCGGGGGTGATGGAGGGCATTAAGAACAGGTACCCGTACCTGTTCATGGGACTTGCGGGTGTGGTGGCGGGCAGCCTGGCGGCCTTCGTCTTCAACGACTCCGGGGTGGTGGCGGCGGCCACGGTAATGATTTTCGGGGCCCCCCCGCTGATCTACCTGGTGCTGGAACAGTTGGAGGCCTAAGATCGGGAAACGGGGTCCGGGATTAGGGATGGAGTGAAATCCGGAGGCCCGAATGGAAAATAAAGGTGGGGTGTGAATGCTGAAAATGGGCAGGTTTGACCTGGGGGGAGAAATTTTTTACGGGCTGGTGGATGGGAGCCGGGTCTCCAGGGTTGAAGACCCCTTCCGGTCACCGGTGCCCTCCGGCCGGACCTACGGCCTGGAGGAGTTGAAAGTGCTGGCTCCCTGCGAGCCGGGAAAGGCGGTCTGCGTGGGGTTGAATTACCGTGACCACGCCCTGGAATTGGGACTGGAACCGCCCGAAGAACCGGTAATCTTTCTGAAGCCGGCCAGCGCCCTGGCTGGACCCGGCGACTTCATTGAATACCCGGACATGAGCCGGAGGGTTGACTACGAGGCGGAGCTGGCCATTGTGATTGGCGCCCGGTGCAAAAACGTTCCCGCCGGGGACGCCCCGGAATACATACTGGGCTACACCTGCGCCAACGATGTCACCGCCAGGGACCTGCAGGCCAAAGACGGCCAGTGGACCAGATCCAAGTCCTTTGACACCTTTCTTCCACTGGGGCCGTATATTATTACTGGCATAAATCCCGACCGGCTGGACATCTCTTTGTACCTGAACGGAGAGATCAGGCAGAAATCCAACACGTCCAATCTAATCTTCAAAACCGGGGAACTGGTCAGCTTTATTTCCAGGGTGATGACCCTGGAACCGGGGGATGTTATCCTTACCGGGACTCCCGCCGGGGTGGGGCCGATGCAAAAGGGGGACAGGGTGGAGGTGGTTGTCGAATCGGTCGGTACCCTTGCCAATACTGTAAGATAGGGTCAGGGTCCGCTTTTACAATAAACCCAAAATTTTGTTGACAAACTTAGATATTGTGTTAAAATTGAATTTGGTTGGAATTGGCCCCCCTTCAGATAAAAGGGCTGGCCGGTTCCAATAATTTATTAAGCCCGGCAAAGGGGGATGATAATGTTGAAACCTTTGGGCCGCCATGTTCTGGCTGAGATTTACGGGTGCCCGTTTGATGTCCTGAATGACATCAAAAAGGTGGAAAGCATCATGGTCAACGCAGCGCTGGAAGCTGGTGCCGAAGTAAGAGAGATCGTCTTTCACAAGTTCAGCCCTCAGGGGGTAAGCGGTGTGGTGGTCATTTCGGAATCGCACCTGGCTATTCACACCTGGCCGGAATTGGGTTACGCGGCGGTGGATGTGTTCACATGCGGAGACAAAGTGAACCCGTGGGATGCCTGCAACTACCTTACCGAAAAGTTCCTCGCCTCGCACATGACTGCAAAAGAGACCGTTAGAGGGGTAATACCTCCCGAGGTGGTTCCGCAGGCAGCCGTGAATTTATAGGGGGGATATTTATTAGTACCCGGTTAAATAATGGTTTGTAAAGCCCTTGCTTCAGCACATCGGGAAGCGGGGCTTTATGCTTTTGGGGGCAATTTCGGCCCCGGGGGAGGAAATGAAAGAGGCGCCTAGAATAATTTATTTGTTTAGGGAAAAGGGGGGGATCGGTTGCACGATGTGTTTTGCCCCATAACAGGGGATCTCGCCGGAGTGCGGGAGAGGATGAACAGGTATTATAAAATAAGGGCAGGAGAAATAAAAGAGTTTGCCCACCTGGAAAAATACGCGGAGAAATGGATATGCCCCGCGCTGGTGCTTTACGCCGCCAGGATCAACGGAAAGGTGACGGAGAAGGTGGTTTCGCTGGCGGCGGTGTTCCAGTTCATATACCAGGCCATGATGATTCATCATAATATAAATGAAGACTGCCAGATCCGGGAAAATGCGTGCGCCGACCCGCGGGACGGATGCCAGTACCCGGTGCTGGCGGGAGACTACCTGTACGGGAGATTTTTTACCACCCTTTGCGAATGGGATATTGTGAAATACCTTGGACCCCTGTCCGAGATCATCTGTATGATTAATGAGGGGAGCATTAAAAGACTTAAATGCCAGGCCGGAGGAATCGTCAATCCCGCCGTCAGGCGGGAAATCGTCCGGCTTGAAATGGCCGAACTGATGGCGGGGTGCTGCCGGATGGGCGGGGAGGAGGCCGGCGCGGACAGAGAAACTCAGCAGTGCCTGTCCGGGTTCGGGTCCGCCGTCGGCATGGCCCTGGGAATGGTGGAAAACGAGTGGCCTGACCAGGCGGAGAAGTATTTCAGGGAGGCCATGGCGCACCTCGAAATGCTGGCCCCGGGCAGCGACAGGGAAAACCTGAGGGGCCTGGTCATGCATCTGATGAACAGGGTTGTGGACAGCAAGAAGATGGTGGGCTGAAGAAGAGGGGATATATGGCATGGTCCGCATACCGGAGAGATACGGCAGCAAGGAAGAATACGTGCACGACATTTTTTCCAGCATCGCGCACCGGTATGACTTTCTGAACACGGCCCTGAGCTTTAACAGGGACAAGCACTGGAGGAGGTTCGCCGTTTCCAGGTGCGGCCTCAAACCTGGCGGAAAGGGCCTGGACGTGTGCTGCGGCACAGGCATGCTGGCCCTGGAGATGGCCAGGGTGATGGGCGGAAAAGGGGAAGTGGTGGGCCTCGATTTTTGCGAAAACATGCTGGCCAGGGGCCGGGAGAATATTGCCAGGTCCCCCTGGGGGGGGATAGTCAGACTGGTCCGGGGCAACGCCGTGGACCTTCCCTTTCCGGACCATTCCTTTGACTGCGCCGTCATCGGCTTTGCCCTCAGGAATGTCCCGGACATCGGCAAAACAATCAGGGAAATGGCCAGGGTGGTCAGGCCCGGCGGCAGGGTGGTTTCCCTGGAGCTTTCCAAGCCGGGGGCACCGGTTTTCAAACAGGCCTATTACCTATATTTCAACCGGATTGTGCCCATTCTGGGCAGGTTGGGCATCGGCCGGGACGGGCCATACAGCTATCTGCCGGGTTCCCTCAAAGATTTTCCGCACCAGTCGGAAATCAAAAAACTGTTTGAATCGGAGGGCCTCCGGGGCGTTTGCTACCACGAATTGACCGGGGGCATAGTTTCGGTCCACGAAGGCACGGTAAAATAAGGGAGGCCGCAGAAAATGGCTTTTCAGGACTTGCGGGACTTTATGGCGGCGCTGGAAAAGAGGGGGCAGCTGAAGAGAATTGGCGCCGAGGTGGACGCCAACCTGGAAATAACCGAGATCACCGACCGGGTATGCAAGAATGGCGGCCCCGCCCTGTTTTTCGAGAACGTGCGGGGTTATAAAATGCCGGTGATCACCAATGCCTTCGGGTCCCTGGAAAGAGTGAAAATAGCCCTGGGCGCCGACAGCCTGGACGACATAGGGCGGGAACTGGCGGACATCCTTCAACCGCCGGAACTGCCCGCCACTTTCATGGACAAGCTCAAGGCGCTGCCCAAGCTGGCCCAGCTTTCGTCCTTCCTGCCCAGGACGGTGAAAACAGGGCCGTGCAAGGAGGTCATCATCAGGGAAAACCCAACCCTGGACGAACTGCCGGTTTTAAAATGCTGGCCCCTGGACGGCGGGCCCTTCATCACCCTGCCCCTGGTATTTACCAGGGATCCGGAAACCGGCCGGAGAAACGTGGGCATGTACCGCATGCAGGTGTTCGACGGGAAGACCGCGGGCATGCACTGGCACATCCACAAGGACGGGGCCGACCACCTGGGCAAGGTCCTTCCTGCGGGAGGCCGCCTGCCGGTGGCCGTTGCCCTTGGGGGAGACCCCGCGGTGATCTACTCGGCCACCGCTCCCCTGCCCCGCGGCGTGGATGAGATACTGTTTGCCGGTTTCCTGCGCAAGGAGCCGGTGCCCATGGTGCGCTGCGAGACCGTGGACCTTGAGGTTCCGGCCAACGCTGAAATAATCCTGGAGGGATACGTGGACCCGGCCGAAAAGAGGCTGGAGGGTCCCTTCGGGGATCACACCGGGTATTATTCCCTGGCCGACTACTACCCGGTGTTTCACCTGACCTGCATCACCAGGCGCAGGGATCCGGTCTATCCCGCCACCATAGTGGGCCGGCCGCCCATGGAGGACGCCTTCCTGGGCAAGGCCACCGAACGCATATTTTTGCCCATGATCAGGATGATCCTGCCGGAAATAAAGGACATCAACATGCCCCCGGAAGGTGTTTTCCACAACTGTGTCATAGTTTCCATCAGGAAGAGGTATCCCGGCCATGCCCGGAAGGTGATGAGCGCCCTATGGGGCATGGGCCTGATGATGCTGGCCAAGCTGATCGTGGTGGTGGACGGGGACGTGGACGTGCAGAATCTGTCCGAGGTGGCCTGGAGGGTGTTCAACAACATCGACGCCCGCCGGGACGTGGTAATCGTGGACGGCCCCCTGGATGCCCTGGACCATTCCTCCCCCTTGCCCCACTACGGCGCCAAAATGGGCATCGACGCCACCAGGAAGGGGCCCGGCGAGGGACACTGCCGGCAGTGGCCCGAGGACATCGTCATGAGCCCTGAAATCAAACGCCTGGTGGACAGGAAGTGGAAATCCTATGGCATTTAGGAAAATAAGAATTTTCCTTGAAATGATCAGGGTGGAGCACACCCTTTTCGCCCTGCCCTTCGCGTATACCGGGGCGGTGCTGGTGGAGAGGAAAATACCTTCGGGACACGACCTGCTGTGGATCACCCTGGCCATGGTGGGGGCCAGGTCGGCGGCCATGTCCCTGAACCGGATTATCGACCTCCGCATCGACGCCAAAAACCCGCGCACTGCAAACCGTGCCCTTCCCAGGGGGCTGCTGTCGGTGGCCGAGGTCTGGGTTTATGTCGTTCTTTCTTTCGCCCTGCTCTTTGTTTCCGCGTACAACCTGAGTCCCCTTGCCCTCGAGCTCTTCCCGGTGGCGGTGGCGGTGCTGGTCTTTTACCCTTACACAAAGCGGTTCACCTGGGCCTGTCACCTGGTTTTGGGACTGGCCCTGGGACTGGCGCCCCTGGGAGCCTGGATAGCCATCGCCGGCAGGTTTGACCCGGCCCCGCTGGTTATGGCCGCCGGGGTAATGTTCTGGGTGGCCGGATTCGACATCATTTACGCCTGCGATGACTATGATTTCGACCGGGCGGAGGGGATATACTCCATTCCGGCCCGGTACGGGATTAAAACGGGCCTGCGGGTGTCGGCGGCCTTTCATGTTTTTGCCCTGGCCCTTTTCATCTCGGTGGCCCTGATGCTCAGGCTGGGAGTGCTTTATTACGCCGGGATGACCCTGGCGGCGGCGCTGCTTTTTTACCAGCACCGCCTGGTGAAGCCCGACGACCTTTCCAGGTCCGGGACCGCCTTCTTCAATCTCAACGCCGCCCTGAGCGTCGCCGCCTTCATATTCACGCTGCTGGATGTATTGGCTTTCGGGAACAGGTTATGAAGCAGCCAGTTGAAAGTGGGGATGGGAGAGAAAGGAGATGGGCCCGGTGGAAACTCGTCTGAACGGCTGCGGTCTCGAAGATATAGCGCGCAAGGTTGAGGCCGGGGAAAGGCTTGATTTTGAGGACGGCGTGCGCCTGCTGAAATCCGGCGACCTGCTGGCCGTGGGACGCCTGGCCGACCTGGTCAGGCGCCGGAAGCACGGCAACCGGGTTTATTTCATTTTAAACAGGCACATCAACCATACCAACGTGTGCGTAAACCAGTGCAAGTTCTGCGCCTTCGGCAGGGACGAGGACGCCCCGGGGGCATATACCCTGAGCCTGGATGAGGTGGAGGAAAAAGCGCTGGAGTACAGGGGCCGCGGCATCACCGAGATTCACATCGTGGGGGGGCTGAACGAAAAGCTGGGCCTTGACTATTACCGGGAAATGCTGAGTAGGGTCCGCCGGGCGCTTCCCGGCGTGATTATCCAGTCCTTCACCGCCGTTGAGGTGGACTACCTGGCCCGCAGACACGGCCTGTCCGTAAAAGAGGTGCTGGCCGAACTGAAGGAGGCCGGGCTGGACTCCCTTCCCGGCGGGGGGGCCGAGGTGTTCTCCCCCAGGGTGCGGGAACTTGTCTGTCCCAAAAAAATCAGCGGCAGCCGGTGGCTGGAGGTGCACGAGGCGGCCCACGGCCTGGGGATGCGCACCAACGCCACAATTCTGTACGGGCATGTAGAAACCCCGGAGGAAAGGATTGACCACCTGATCCAGCTCCGGGAACTCCAGGACCGGACCGGGGGATTCCTGGCCTTTATTCCCCTGGCCTTTCATCCCCGGAACACCCGGATGGAAAGACCCGGCAGTCCGGGAACCACGGGGTACGACGACCTGAAAATGCTGGCGGTGGCCAGGCTTATGCTGGACAATTTCGACCATATAAAGGCCTTCTGGATCATGATCGGCCCCAAGATTGCCCAGGTCTCCCTTTCCTTCGGGGTCAACGACCTGGACGGGACGGTGGAGGAGGAGAGGATAGTCCACGATGCCGGGGCGGAAACCGGACAGCGCCTTCCCCGGGAAGAGATAGTCAGGATGATCAAGGCCGCCGGGAGAATTCCTCTGGAGAGGGATACGCTCTACAACGTGATCAGGGTTTGGGAATAGTTACCAATACTTCCGGATAAGGATGATCTTTAATGGCTGTTATACGCCTGGGACAGGTTGAATATTTAAACTGCCTTCCGGTTTACCATGCCCTGGAGGAGGGCCTGCTGGATTTCCGGGGAAGCCTGGTAAAGGGCCCGCCCGCCAGTCTGAACCGCCTGTTCCTGGAGGGAAGGCTGGACGTCACCCCCCTTTCATCCATCGAGTATGCCAGGAACACCGGAAAGTGCATAATCCTGCCCGGCATCTCCATCAGCGCCGACGGCAGGGTGGACAGCATACTTCTCTTCAGCAGGTGCCCGGCCACCGAACTGGAGGGGAAAAGGATCGCCGTGACCACCTCGTCCGCCACCTCGGTGGCCCTGTTGAGAATTCTCCTGGAACACTACTACCAGGTCCAGGCGGAGTTCGTTTCCCTGGAACCGGACCTGAAAAAAATGATCCGGGAAGGGGACGGCGCCCTGCTCATCGGCGACGACGCAATGCTGGCGCGCAGGATGGTTCTGGAGGAGGGTTTAAACCTTTTGGTCACGGACCTGGGGGAGGCCTGGAAGCAGTTCACCGGGGAAAGGATGGTGTACGCCGTCTGGGCGGTAAGGGAGGAATTCGCCCGGGAACATCCCGGGGAAGTAGATGATCTCGTCAAACTGCTGGCGGCTTCGAAGGACCTGGGCATGTCGGACCTGGGAACCGTCATCAGAAAGGCCCGCCGCAGAACAGGGCTCCCGGTTCCGATCCTGGAGGACTATTTTCAGACCATCCGCTACGATTTTGATGAAAAATACAGGCGGTCCCTGTGTGTTTTCTACGATTACGCCTATAAGAGCGGCATCATTGAACAACGCGCCAGGCTGCGCGTCTGGGGTGAGGGCGATGAACAACGCTAAACGGCTGCTGGAGAAGGCGGCCGCCGGAGAGCGCCTGACCCTGGACGAAGGCGTGGAGATTTACCGGAATGCCGACCTGCTGGACCTGGGCCGCGCGGCCGGCCTGATCAGGAAAAGGATTCACCCGGAAAACCGGGTCACCTTTGTCATCGACCGGAACATCAATTACACCAACATCTGTTCCAGCCGGTGCAAGTTCTGCGCCTTTTACAGGGATCCCGGCCACCCGGAGGCCTACGTCATCTCAAAGGCCGAACTGTTTGGGAAGATCGAGGAAACACTGGCTGCGGGCGGAACAGGCGTGCTGATCCAGGGCGGCCTGAACCCGGACCTCGGCCTTGACTATTTCCTGGACATGCTGAGGTCGGTTAAAAGCCGCTATGACATACACATCCACTCCTTCTCACCGCCCGAGGTGGTTCACATGGCCGAAAAATCGGGGCTGACGGCAGGCGAGGTGATCGGGAGGCTAAAAGATGCCGGCCTGGACTCGCTCCCTGGCGGCGGGGCGGAAATACTGGCGGACAGGGTGCGGGAACTGATCAGCCCGGCCAAGATTTCCTGGCGCCGATGGATGGAGGTTATGCGGGAGGCCCACCGGCGGGGGATGAAAACCACGGCCACCATGATGTTCGGGCATGTGGAGACCGCGGAGGAGAGAGTCCTGCACATGGTCAGGGTGAGGGAGGTCCAGGACGAAACCGGCGGGTTCACTGCCTTCATACCCTGGAGTTTTCAGCCCGGCAACACCAGGCTGGGGGGAAGCCCGGCCACCGGGGCGGATTACCTGAGGACACTGTCCCTGGCCAGGATAATGCTTGACAACGTGCCGAACATCCAGGCGTCCTGGGTCACCCAGGGGGCCAAGCTGGCCCAGGTGGCCCTGGCCTTCGGGGCCAACGATTTCGGCAGCACCATGCTGGAGGAAAATGTGGTCCGGGCCGCCGGCGTGACCTACCGGGTGCCCCTGGAAGAAATCGTCCGGTGTATCCGGGACGCGGGATTCAGGCCGGTGCAGAGGACCAATCTTTACCAGGTTGTAAGGGAATACTGATCAGTGACGTTATTTGATCGCCACCACTTTTCCCCTGGTGATGCTTAACAAATCACCGGGAGTGAGCTTGAAAACGGCATGGGGAGTGCCGGCCGCGGACCAGATTTCCGCGTATTCCATCAAATCCTCATCTATTAACGGTTCAAGATGATGTTTATGTCCCACGGGCGGCACTCCTCCTATTGCGTACCCGGTTTGTTCCAGAACAAAAGCTGCATCTGCTTTCTCGATTTTTTCCCCCACGTATTTCTGGATCATTTTTTCATTTACACGATTTTTACCGCTGGCAATAACCAGGACGGGCATATGGCTGTCCTTGCCCTTAAAAATCAGTGATTTTGCAATTTGCCCGACCTCGCAGCCGATTGCTTCCGCCGCCTCCCTTGAAGTGCGGGTGGACTCCGGAAATTCAATCACCGTAAGCTCCAATCCAAATTGGTTCAACACGGACTGTACTTTTTGCGCGCCTTTGCTTAATCTGTCCATAAACGTCGAGGCCTCCCTGGTTTACCGGAATATGAATAAAATTATAACACGGTGCGTGATGTGCCGTAAATGCCGGAAGGGTCGGGCGGCGGGTCAGATCTTTTTGTTTTTTGTCCGAAAATACCCTGCGGACAGAACCAGCGCCACGGCCAGGGCGGCTGCAAGGAGGACCTCCCACCGGCAACTGTCCGGCAACTGGTCAATCCGGTCCAGCCCGCGGCCGAAAAACCTGCCCAGGTTAACAAAGGCGGTTATCCAAAGGGCGGCCCCAATGCCGGCAAAGGTGATTGTCCTGGGGAAGGACATCCCTGAGATGCCCGAGAGGTAGGGGGTGACATGCCTCAAACCAGGGGTGAAGTAGGCAATGATGATGATAGCAGGGCCATGCCTGTCGAACCACCTTTCCGCCCGCTCCAGGTTTCGGTGGCTGATCCGCAGGCATTTCCCGTATCTCCGGAAAAAGGGCTTTCCCACCCTGAAGCCGATGGTGTAGCTGATGGTAAAACCGGTGAGGCTGCCGCTGAAGGCCGAAAGGAAGAGGGGGGCGAAGCTGATTTGCCCCTTTTGGACCAGGATGCCGGAAAGGGTGAGAATGGTCTTGGAGGGCAGAAAAACCCCCAGGGTGTCTATGATGAATAGGGCGTAAAGCCCCGCGTACTTATAGGAGGAAACTATGTAAAGCAGCTGGTCCCTGATTTCCAAGCCGTCTCTCCCCGTTTTCTAAAAAATGGGTCTCCGGTTGACGGATCTGCTAATTTATATTAACATGGCGTCAGTAATTCCGAAAGATAAATGGGACACACGCGGCTTGCCTTCCGTCTGAACGGTAATTTAAAATTTGACGGAACAGCCGTACGGAGGAATGGAACATGGCGGACATTAATTGCTTGCTCAGGCGGATACCCAAGGTTGACGAAGTATTGAGAACACCGGGGATAGAAGGCCTAACCGGGGTGTACCCCCGGGACATGGTGGTGGAGGCGGTGAGAAAAACCCTGGATGAAATAAGGCAGGATATAATAGAAGGCTGCCTGGGCGAAGGGGAGCCGGATGGGTGGACGGACCCGGACGTCGTCAGGGACCGGGTGGTATCGGCGGTGGAACGCATGGCCAGGCCGAACCTGAGGAGGGTAATCAACGCCACCGGGGTGGTGCTGCACACCAACCTGGGCCGGGCGGTCCTTTGCCCCGCCGCCATAGAGGCCGTGCACATGGCGGCCTCGGGATACAGCAACCTGGAGCTGGACCTGGAAACCGGGAAAAGGGGTTCGCGATACGCCCCGGTGGAAGGGATCCTGGCCAGGCTTACCGGCGCCGAGTCCTCCCTGGTGGTAAACAATAACGCGGCGGCTGTCTTGCTGGCCCTGAACACCCTGGCCAGGGGCAGAGAGGTAATTGTTTCCAGGGGGCAGCTGGTGGAAATAGGCGGTTCCTTCCGCGTGCCCGAGGTCATGGAGCAGAGCGGGGCGATTTTAAGGGAGGTGGGGTCCACCAACAAGACCTACCCCGACGATTACCGGCGGGCCGTAAACGAGAGAACCGCCCTGCTGCTGCACGTCCATACCAGCAATTACAGGATCGTGGGGTTTACCAGGGAAACCAGGGTGGAAGAACTGGCGTCCCTGGGAAGGGAAACCGGGATCCCGGTCATGTGCGATCTGGGCAGCGGGTCCCTGCTGGCCATGGAACAGTTGGGCCTTCCTCATGAGCCCACGGTGCAACAGACCGTGGCGGCGGGGGCGGACGTGGTCACTTTTTCCGGGGACAAGCTGCTGGGAGGGCCCCAGGCCGGGATAATCTTGGGCAGGAAAGATCTCCTGGACAGGATGAAAAAAAACCCGCTGACCAGGGCCCTCAGGATTGACAAGATGACGGTGGCCGCGCTGGAGGCCACCCTGCGGGAGTACCTTGACCTTAAATCAGCCGTTCAGAACATACCCGCCCTGCGCATGATCGGCGCGGGCCGGGAAAATCTGCGCGACCGGGCCGGGGCGCTTTCCCTGCTGCTGAAAGAGGCGGCGGGGGACAGGGCGGAAATATCGATGGAAAGAGAGCATTCGGCGGTGGGGGGCGGGGCCCTGCCCATTGCCGATCTGCCCGGCTGGCTGGTGGCGGTTAAGCCGGCGGCCCTGACGGTGGAGGAACTGGCCGCCAGGCTGAGGAAGGGCAATCCCGCCGTAATGGGCAGGATCATGGACGGACGTCTTTGCTTTGATGTCAGGACCCTTTTAAAGGATGAGGAGATAATTCTGGCCGGCGCTTTTGCCACGGCCCTGGGCAGGGAGTAAAACAGGCATGAAAAGACTGATTATCGGCACCGCTGGTCATGTTGACCACGGCAAAACACAATTGGTCAAGGCCCTGACAGGTATAGACACGGACAGGCTGAAGGAGGAAAAGGAGCGGGGCATTTCCATAGAACTGGGTTTTGCCTTTCTGGACCTGCCGGGAGGAAGGAGGGCCGGGATTGTGGACGTTCCCGGCCATGAGAGGTTTATCAAGAACATGCTGGCGGGAGCCGGGGGCATGGACATGGTTATCCTGGTGGTCGCCGCCGATGAGGGCGTGATGCCCCAAACCAGGGAACACCTGGACATCATCCAACTGCTCCAGATCAGGCACGGGGCGGTGGCGCTGACCAAGACCGACCTGGTGGACGACGAATGGCTTTCAATGATAAAGGAGGAAGTGAGGGAGTTTCTTAAGGGTACCGTCCTGGAGGGGGCCCCTGTAATCGAGGTATCCTCGGTCACGGGCAAGGGCGTTCAGGAACTGAAAGACGAACTTTCCAGGCTGGCGGACAAGGTGGAACAGAGGTCCGCCGGCGGTCCCGTCAGGCTTCCGGTGGACAGGGTCTTTTCGGTTACCGGATTCGGCACCGTGGTGACCGGCACCCTCATTTCCGGAACGGCCGCCGTGGGGGACCCGGTGGAAGTGATGCCCAGGGGACTCGACTCAAGGATCCGCAATATCCACGTGCACGGCAAAAAGGTGGAGAAGGCCGAGGCGGGCCAGCGGGTGGCTGTAAACATTACCGGGCTGGAGGTTGAACAGGTGCCCAGGGGAAGCGTGGTGGCCACCCCGGGATATTTAAAACCCACTTACAGGCTGGACGTCCGGCTGATCCTCCTGCGGGGCGCAAAGACGCTGAAGAACCGGGCCCGGGTGCGGATATACCTGGGCACCGCCGAGATATTCGGCAGGGTAAGGCTTTTGGACAGGGATGAACTGGACCCGGGCCAGTGGGCCTATGCCCAGCTGGAATTGGAGGAGCAGGCCGTGGCCGTCCGGGGAGACCGGTTCGTGATCCGGTCCTATTCGCCCATGAGGACCATCGGCGGGGGCAGTATAATCGATACCGGGGCGGGCAAACACCGGAGGTTCAGGAAAGATGTGCTGGAGTCCATTTCCACCAAGGAGAGAGGGACCCCTGGGGACCTGGTCAGGCAGGTTTTAAACGGCAGGCCGGCAATGATGACCGCAGCGGAAATAGCCAGGGCTGCCGGGCTGGCCGACCAGGATACCGGGGAGACCCTGGCTGAACTGGTCCGGGAAGGAGAAGTCCGCCGCGTGTCGGGCGACGGGCCGGATTACTACTTAAGCGGGGAGCTTTACCGGAGATGGTCCGACGAAGTGCGCCGCCTGGCCGGGAACTACCACCGGGAATTCCCCCTGCGTGAAGGCTATCCCAAGGAAGAGCTGAGGTCGCGGAAGTTCGGCGAACTTAATTCCAGGCAGTTTCAATTGCTGCTGCAGTCCCTGGAAGCCGACGGGACAATCCGGTCGGGACCCAAAACGATTTCCGAACCCTCCTTTGTACCGGGAGCGGGAACCGAAATAAAAGGAAAACTTTCCCTGATCGAATCAAAGTACAGGGATTCGGCCATGCAGCCGCCGGCATGGAACGATGCCGCAGGCGAGGCCGGGATTGAACAGCCCCTTGCCGGGGAGGTGCTTCACTTCCTGATCAGGCAGGGAGTCCTGGTAAAGGCGGCGGAAGACCTGTATTTTCATGCCTCGGCCTTGAAGGAGGCCAGGGAAAAGCTGGCTCAGTACTTCAGCACCAAAAACGAGATTACCGTGGGAGAAGCCAGGGATATTTTCAATACCTCCAGGAAATACGCCCTGCCCCTGCTGGAGTATTTCGACCGGGAAAAAATAACCCGGCGGGTGGGTGATCTTCGGGTTCCGGGCATTAAGCTCAAGGGATGACCTTTAGGGACGGAATCCAGAATCCAGGAGCCAGAATCCAGAATAGTAAAGGCATTTCTTGTATGCCTTTTCAAAAGACTGAAAAAATATTTTCAGTCATCGTTGTTACTGAATTCATCCAAGTGAAATATATGTCTTTTATCTGTGCTCTGTGTGTTCTTGCAGCATAAAAATCTATGCAGGATGAAATTCTGGATTCTGAATTCTGACTTCTGGATTCTGACCCGGTTTTCAATCAGGTCAGGGTACGATTCTTTCCTTGGGCCACAGGTACAGGCCGGTTTCTTCGTCGAGGGCGCGGGTGAAGGTCTGATCCTCCGAGTCGTCCTTAACGTCGGCGATTTCGGGTATATACTCGTTAATGATGTACTCGCATGCAAAAACCACGGTGCCGTTCATGAGATGACCTCCATACAGCTTTCCCTGGCCGTCGGAAAGGGCCAGATGGGCGTGGATGAACGGCTGGCCGTCCTTAATGGAGACATTGCCCTGCAGGCTGATGATCTCCTGGTGGTAATCGTAGTCCAGCTGGACATATTCCCTGGCTTCCTGGAGGTAGAATCCGACCACCGCCTTGCTTACGGCCCCGATGGCCTGGATTTTGCCCAGCCGGATATTGGCCTCCATGCACAGGCGGGTGAGAGAATCCAGCAAGTCATCACCCTTTTTCAGCCTGCCGATGAGGGTCCGGCCCCTTGCCACGGATACTGGATACATTCAGTTTTTGCCTCCTTGTCAAAATATCTGTGCATCATTATTATAAACCAAATTTACCACCATGGATAAGTTTTTGTATTTTGTGGGAGGTGGGTAAAAAATTAGCGTACACCGCGCCGGAAGGGAAATAATGGAGGAGATACGCGCCGCAGGGAAAATGACCTTTGCCAGATACATGGACCTGGCCCTGTACCATCCCGGAGAAGGTTACTACATGAGGGAAGGGGAAAAGATAGGGGTGGACGGGGATTTTTACACCAGCCCGGATGTCAGTCCCCTTTTCGGCATGGTGCTGGCCGACCAGATGAAGGAAATGTGGGACCTGTCCGGCCGCCCGGACCGGTGGACGCTGCTGGAATTCGGGGCCGGCAAGGGCACCCTGGCCAGGGATATACTCAATCACAGCGCTGACAGGCATGACGACTTTTTCCAGGCGATGGAATACCTGATTGTTGAAAGAAGCCCCTCCATGATCCGCAGGCAGGAGCAGGCGCTTTCAGGAGCCCGCCTTCCCGGCCGGGGCATCGGGTGGCTGGGCGGCCCGGAAGAACTGCCGCCTGAATCGGCAACCGGCTGCTTTTTTTCCAACGAACTGCTGGACTCCTTCCCGGTCCACAGGCTGGTGAAGGAGAAAGGCCGGGTCCGGGAGATATATGTGGCCTGGGTGAATGGAGAGCTCCGGGAGGTGACGGACAGGCTTTCCACCCCGGAACTCGGTGACTACGTCAGGGAACTCAGGGTGGATCTGGAGGAGGGGCAGGCCATCGAGGTCTGCCTGGCCATGCGGGACTGGCTGAAAAAGGCGGCCCGGGCGCTGACCAGGGGATTTCTTCTGACCATTGACTATGGAGATCTTGCCCCAAGACTGCATTCCCCGGAACGGCCCGGAGGCACCATCAGGTCCTACCGGAGGCACCGCCTGGCGGACAGCCTGTATGAGTGCCCCGGCGGCCAGGACATAACCGCCCATGTTAATTTCACCGACTTGATCAGGTGGGGGGAGGAGGCGGGGCTGAAGACTGCCGGGTATACTTCCCAGATGTACTTTTTGCTCAACCTGGGAATACTGGATTATTTAAGCTCCCGGGGGGGTGTCCCGTCGTTCGACCCGCTGCTGGTGAAAGAGACCATGGCGGTAAAGAAATTAATCATGCCCGAAGGAATGGGTTCGCTGTTCAAGGTGGCCGTGCAGTACAAGGGCTTCGGCGAAGAGCCCCGACTGACCGGATTTAAGGGAAAATACGGCTGCCGGAGCTGAGCGGGGCCGCTTACGGGAGCCTGGTAATGCCCTGCTTGCGTTTCAATTCCTGAAGGACCCTGATATACTGCAGCAGCCTTTTATCCCTTTCATTGACGTTGCTGCGGCCCCTTTTTTCCAGATGGTGCCTGAGACTCTGCAGGTAGGTGGGGGGGATGGTGCTTTCACCGGCCCGCTTCTTCAGGGGAATCGCCTCCCCATGGTGGTATGTGCAATTACAGATTACCATATTTATCCTGAGAACCAGGTCGAAAAACGAACAGGCGAATAAAAATGCCGGGGGTGGTTGCAGTGAAAAAATACGAGATCGAGGCGGGCACGGGAAAGCACAGGGTATTCCTTTTCGCCCTGGTAACGGAAAAAGGGATCCTGGCCAGCCTGGTGGGCGGAGAGGAGCCCCACCTGGGGGGCGTGGTGATAAGTGTTCCCAGGCCGAGCCTGGCCGACCCGGAGGCGGCGAGCTGCACCAGCTCTGTCCTTCCGCTGCTGGGCCACAAGGATGACGAGGCCGCCAGGCCCGTGGCCGAGATGCTGGCCAGGGAGTCGGGTATGCCGGTCAGCGTGGCGGCGGGTATCCACGTGAACAATGCCACAGCCGGCGAGATCAAAGAACTCATGGAAAACTGCCTGGCCTGCGGAAGAAAACTTCTGGATCGGATCAAATCATCCGGCAGGAAGGAAAAAAATGATGCTGTTTATAAATAATAGGCATTAAAAAGGCCCTCCGGGGCAAAATAACCACGGAGGTGATTTTGATGACTGCCAGGGATAACAAACAAAAGGTGACCGATAACTGCCCCAAACAGGAAGAGAATGTAAAGGAGAGCAGCAATCCGTGCGAGGCCGTCCCCTGTGATGCCGGGGACGACGCCGGCTGCGCTGAGTGCGAATAAGTCCGGATCAATTGCCGACGGCGGCAGGATAAACGTTGAATAAGAAATGCCGGGAAAGATGCGGGAGCGGCCTCCCGCATCTTTTTTTCAGGACATCCCGCCTGTGCATTTTCCCGGTGCGGCCCTGCGGGATCCCGCGCAGCCGGCGCAGCCTGCCTGGCAGCAGGACGGAAGAAGAAGGGGCTTGTAACAGCGCGGGCATCGCATCGTACCGGGATCTTCAACCGGACAGCCGCACGAGGTGCACCTTGTCTCAAGCTGGGGGGGCAGCTCGGCCACGGCCCGCCCCCCTTCCGGCGGGAGTCCCCTTCCAACCCGATTCAGGGTCATTTGATTCGCCTCCCTGATGATTATGATACTGAATCACAAACATGCATCAAAATATAATGAGAACCATTCTCATTTTATTTTATTTCGCTATTCTGTCCTGGTCAATCATAATTTCGGAAAAAAATCTGAACTGCCGGAGGTATTGTCAACTGAAGGGAATATTGAATAAGCTGTCAAAAAGGAATAATATTTATTAGAGGTTGCACCGCGATAGACCTTCAAAGGGTTTGAAAAGTATAATGCACGGGACCCCGGTGGGGATTTTCCGTAGGAGGCGAGGTCTTGGAGGTTATCGGGGTAATCGTGGCGGTACTGTTTTTTGCCGCCGGACTGGCGGGAACATTTTTACCGGCCCTGCCGGGGGCTCCGCTGATCTGGCTGGGGATGCTGGTGTACGGGCTGATTGCCGGCTTTGAAAAGCTTTCCGCGGGCTTTTTCATCGGGCAGGCCCTGGCCGTGGTCCTGGTGTTCTTCATCGATTACGCGGCCAACGTGTGGGGCGTCAGGAGATACGGGGGTTCCAGGGCGGCTGTTTTGGGCAGCCTGGCCGGACTGGTGCTGGGCATTCTGTTTCTGGGGCCGGCGGGCATAGTGTTCGGCCCCTTTGTGGGGGCGGTGGCCGGGGAGTTGATTGCCCAAAAGCCGCTGTCCTCCGCGGTCAGGTCCGGCACCGGATCAATTATCGGCATGATTGGGGGCCTGGCATTGAAGCTGGTGGTGGAAGCGGGGATGATCATCTGGTTTTTCTTGGCCATTTAAACGTATTCCACTGGTGACATTTTCTCAACGCTTTCAGGGTGACATTATCACAGACCGGTCACAGCGGCCATATAACCCACTTGACTTTCACAGTCTTTTATTGCATAATGAAACTTGTCAATTCCCAGACACGCCGGGATGTAGCTCAGTTTGGCTAGAGCGCACGGTTCGGGACCGTGAGGTCGCAGGTTCAAATCCTGTCATCCCGACCATTTATTTTTCAGGAAGCTAATAATATCAAGGGTTTTTTAGATTATAAGTCAAGGAAAAGCCGGGTTAAGGGTTCCGCAAGGAACCCTTGTTTTTTGTGGTTTTCGCAGAGAAAAATTTTGCGACCAAAAAAACTGCTGTGGACATTAAAACAAAACAGGTGTATATTAAATGCAACAATTGTTTTATATAAAAATATCAATTGTATCATACAATATAAAACATTCAGCACATTCATCCCAGAAGGGCTGTTTCGTAAAGGAGGCTTTGTTATGGCCAAAGGAAAATCACGGGATATTTCAAGGCGGGCGATGAATTTCATTATTTTGCTTGGCATATTGAGTCTTTTTTCGGATATGACCTACGAGGGCGCCCGGAGCATCACCGGTCCCTACCTTGCCCTCCTGGGCGCGACCGGAGCCACGGTGGGAATTGTGGCGGGGCTTGGGGAATGGATTGGTTACGGGCTGCGGCTGGTCTCCGGTTATATCAGTGACCGTACCGGGAAGTACTGGACTATGACGATTTTAGGTTATGCCGTGAACTTGCTGGCAGTTCCGCTGCTGGCCCTGGCCGGGCGCTGGGAAGTGGCCGCCCTTTTGATAATATTTGAAAGGATGGGTAAGGCTTTCCGAAACCCGCCCCGGGATGTAATGCTCTCCCATGCTGCAAAGCAGGTGGGCAGGGGCTGGGGGTTCGGCCTGCACGAGGCGATGGACCAGGCGGGGGCAACACTGGGCCCTCTGATTGTGGCTGCCGTTTTGTACATAAAGGCGGATTACAGGGTTGGATTTGGCGTCCTTATGGTACCGGCCCTTATGGCAATGGCCGTGCTCCTGGCCGCCCGGCTGTTGTATCCCCGGACACACGAATTTGAAAAAAGTTCACAAAAGCTGGAGACCGTGGGGTTTGAACAAACTTTCTGGATTTACCTCGCTTCCGTGGCGCTCATTGCGGTTGGATATGCCGACTTCCCGCTTGTCGCCTACCACTTCAGCAGGGCTGCCGTTGTTCCGGACACCCTGATCCCGGTGTTTTACTCGGTGGCCATGGGAGTGGACGCCCTGGCGGCCCTTCTTTTCGGCCGGTTGTTCGACCGTGTTGGCATGTCGGCGATGGCCGCCTCCGCCTTCCTTTCATCGCTCTTCGCCCCCCTGGTCTTTCTCGGGGGGAGCCTTTCCTTTGCTCTTGCGGGCATGGTTTTGTGGGGGATAGGGATGGGGGCCCAGGAATCAATCATGCGGGCGGCCGTTGCCGAGATGGTTCCGGCTGAAAGGAGGGGCACGGCCTACGGCATTTTTAACACCGCCTACGGGTCCTTCTGGTTTTTGGGCAGCGCGGCGATGGGCATCCTTTATGACATCTCCATTCCGTCCCTGGTGGCGGTATCGTCGGCAGCCCAGATCGCAGCGATTCCATTGATTTTACGGGCCGGGAAAAGGCCGGGTCCCGCATAGCATGCCCTGCTGGAGGACCAGTGGGTCTGGCCGGCCTTTTAATCGGTTTTATTGGTGGTGCTGGCCGGTTGTCCGTCAATAATTTCTTCATGGGAAAACACATACTCGCCGAACTCGTCTATCCTGTCCTGGCACTTTTCCAGCATTTCCAGGGCCGCAGCAGCCTTGTCGGCCTGGAAAAAGTCCCTTTCTTTTACCTTTTCATACCATTTTTTTAATTTCTCAAATTCCTCTTCATTTTCCTCCAATTCACCGAAAGTGAAATGCCGCCTGGCAATTTCCTTGTCAATTTCTTTGAAAAAATCCCGGCACCGGTCTATGATTTCATCGTATTCATCGTTTCTTGCCCGGTTGAACATATCAATGACGGATTGTTCCTGGAGTAAAAAGTTTCCTTTGACCAGATGGGCCTCTCCTCCGTATGTTTCAATCTCCCGCCTTAAAATGCGGAAGTATTTTTCGGTTTTACGGCTCAAAGGCAGCACGCAGACGGAGCTTTGCAAATACACTGCTCCTATGGCTTTTATTTTCCGCCAAATGGCAGCCCTATACTTGGAAGGCTCAGAGGGTATCTTGTAAATTAATAACAGCCAATCATTCATATATTACACCATAATAATAACTAATGTTATAGATAAGTTAGCACGCGACAGGCATATTGTCAAGGAACCGTTTGATCACAGGCATGCAGGGCATTTCGTCGCTAGAATTTAATCTTGAATGAATATCAAGTATTGATTCCAAATAACGCAGCATTTCAAAATCATTCCACATTATGCTAACAACTGTTATTTTTTATTGACAGCCATTTTTGGTTCAAATAAAATAAGAATACAAAGAAATACTAGGGCGATGGGGCTCGCCATATGCATTTAAAGCTGATAGCTCCTACCGCATGTTATTATGCTTGCCGGTGGGAGCTTTAGATTTTCATGAGGGGGAGATGGGTTTGAATAGCGGGTACGGCTACCTGAAAAAAGAGGTCGTGGATCAACTGGAAATGGTTGAGCTAAGCGCACAGCAGAGAGACTCAAAACACTTGGCGTTTTATGTGAAAGAAATCAGGGAAAAACTTGGCCAGGACAAATTCAATCTGGTAGTCCTCGGTGAATTTAAAAGAGGGAAAACAACATTTCTGAACAGCTTGCTGGGAGCCGACCTTTTACCCACCGCCGTTGTTCCCCTGACCTCGATAGTAACTGTAATCCAGTACGGAGAAAATTTAAAATGCGAAGTTGTTTTTCAAAACGGTGATATAAAAGAGATACCGCTTTCCAAGGTGGCGGACTATGCGACAGAAGAGAGGAACCCTGGAAATGAAAAAAAGGTAAAGCTGGTTGAGGTGAAATATCCCTCGCCGTTTTTGAAGGAAGGGTTGCTTTTAATTGACACGCCGGGGGTTGGTTCCATTTATCGGAACAACACTGATGAAACACATAATTACCTGCCAAAGGTGGACGCCGCCATCTTTCTGCTTTCCTCCGACCAGCCCCTCAGCCAGACGGAATGTGAGTTTTTAAAACAAGTAAAACAGTATTCGGCTAAGACCTTCTTTGTTCTTAATAAAATCGATTACCTGGACGAAAAGGACCGGCCCAAGGCATTGGAATTTGCCAAAAGGGTTCTGGAAGAACAAGCGGGATTTGATAACGTCAAAATAATTCCCCTGTCAGCAAAAATGGCTTTGGAAGGTAAACTGAAAAACTGCCCCGAAATCCTTGCCGAGAGTAACCTGACAGAATTTACAAGCCTCCTGGAAAAGTTTTTGTTAACCGAGAAAGGAATCACCGCGCTGGCGGCCGCCTGTTCCAAGGGAATAAACGCGGTCAACGAGCTGTTGATGGGCATGGAACTGGAAACAAAAGCCTTAATGATTCCCCTGGAAGAATTGGGTGCGAAGATTGACCTCTTTGATAAAATGGTCGAGAACCTCAGCCTGGAACAGCAGGACAACAAATATATCTTCCGGGGTGAAATGGAAAAGGTTTATCATGAACTGGAAAGAGAAATAACACATTTTCAGGAAACGCGGAACGTCCTGCTGGAAAAAGAAATCGACAGGCTTTACCAGGAAAAAAAGAATCTGTCAAACATGGATATTTTGCGTTTTTTCAAGTCTTTCATTGAATCGGCGGTAAAAGAAGCTTTTGAAGAATGGAGGCCTAAAGTCGAAGAAAAGGTGAAAACTTCTTTTGAAAAAGTTGTGGTCAGGTTTACAGACAAAACAAACAGAGTCATAAGCGATCTATTGAGGCAGTCGGCGGAAATATTCGAAGTCTCCGTTGAAGGGTTTACCAGGATGGAGTCCATTACGGACGAATCGAAGCTGTATTATGTTTTTGTCGGGGAACAGCCCTTGCTGTTCCCCGACACTTTAAAGATGAGCGCGTTTTTCCTGCCCAAATTCATAGCCGGGCCGGTGATCCTGAGAGAAATGAAAAAGAAAATAGAGCGGGACCTTGATAGAAATTGCGGCCGGATTAGAACAGACTACAATGATCGGATATACAAAAGCGCCAGATTATTCCAAAAAGCTTTTGAGGAAAAATTTGCCTCAGTGGTTGAGGGGACCAGAACCGTACTTGCCCGGAGTATAGAAAAAAGAAGAATAAGTGAAAAAGAAACCAATGAGTCTCTAGAAAAAATAAAAAAACAGATAGAACAATTGCACAACATCAAAGAACGCTTGCAGCTTGTATATGATTCCGCGAAAAATACCGGGATAACAACTGGCCGGTCCGGCATGGAAGGACTTCTTTCTTAAAGTTTTATATCAAAGAGTTACGAGTATGCGTGCGGAAAACAAAACGCCGCTTCCCTCAGTGCAAGGGCAGCGGCGTTGTGTTTTAACAGGCTGCATTAAGGCATATGATTCTCTTTGCGCATGGCGGCAAAGAACCGCTTCAGGTTTTCCGGCACGTCATTGATCCGGGCGGAAACCTCCGGCCTCCGGCCGGAACTTCCGTATACCTCCCGGAGGATGGCCTCAATAATCATTGCTTTTGGCGGAACATTGTATTCCTTTCCCTGGTATACCCAGACCCGGCAGTCGACTTCGTCTCCGCACAGGTCGCCGCAGGACCCGCACAGGCTTTCCTTTACGTCCATCTGTATATCCCGTCCGTTGACACGGATGGTGGGTGAACTGACGAATCCCAGTTCCCGGGCCTGTTCCTCGGTCTGGACGTGAATCTTGCGAACAACCACCTCCACCCCTGTCGCCTCAAGGATACGGGCGACCTCACCAATAGCCTCTTCGAGGTTTGATTCGGTGCCCTGGCAGCGGGTGCACACGCTCAAATCAATGTACATGAATTCGATCAGTAATTGCCTTTTATCCGGCGGGTTGACTGTTGCCGTGCTGCTGTCGGTACAGCAACAGCCCGTCTGGCTGTTCCCCGCGCCGGCGGTGCCCGGGAAGCAGCAACCGGTAATGGCTGCAGGCACGGCTTCCATTGCCTTGCCTGAACCGCAGCAACCTGAACCGGATTCTCCGGTCCCGTACTCCTTTATTTTTTGTATGATCTCTTCGTGCGAGGGACGGCGGCAGCACTCACCCTGGTTGTCTTTAACCTTGCCGGCATTGCCCATCCGACACTAACCTCCTTTTTATTGTTCGGCCATTCAGCCCTTTCATACATATAGACGAAAGACGGCCGAAAAGGACGCAGCAGGTTTAGTGCCCGTGGCAATCCCCGGCGCAAAAGGGACAGGAATTAAGTTTATGCCGGTAGTCAATGATATTCCCCCGCCGGTCAAATTCAAAGTGACAGCACTGCAAAAGCATATTCTTCAACATTTCCCTTGCCCGTTGAACCCTCGATTTGGCTCCGGATACGGATAATCCGAGTTTTTCGGCCATTTCCTTCTGGGTCAGACCCTTGTATTCGGTCATAATGATGGCCTGTTTGTATTTTTCGGGCAGGTGATCAATCATTGGTCTGATGCACGACAGGGGATTGCCGGCAGTAGCTTCTTCTACAGCAGCATCCATGCCGGCTTCTGATGCCGGGGCGGCGTCCGGGGCGAGTGTTCTCCGGCGGCGGTAGTAGTCCGCAATGGCGTTCCGGGTAATCCGGTATGCCCAGGCGTCAAATTTTTCCATGTTTTTAAGGTTTTCAATGTTGTTGTGGATTTTGAGAAAGATGTCCTGCAAAATATCTTCCCCGTCGTGGTAATCCTTAATGTGCCTGAAAACAAACCACCTCAAACGGCCGTAAAAGCTTTCCCAAATCTCTTCAGTGGCTTTAACCAAAGTGCTTTTCTCCTTTCTATGGTTGCCCGTGCGCCCTTGGGGCCTGCTCGGGTAAGGCCGGATTTCAAAATAATAAATTAATAATATAAGCATAAAATAAAGGAGTCAGAACAGTCAATAATAATGTCCGGAAATAATGAAACTATGCGAAGAAAACAGTGTTGTCCAAAAAGGCGCCGGCCTTGGTCCGGCAGTCACATTCCTGTTTTCCGGCCCGGCCAGGCAAAATCATCCCTCCCTCCATCATCGGCCTTAATTTAATGCGGAGGATTATTCCCCAGGACTATAAACCAAATTTATGCACACCCCCAAAATATAAAAATATTAAATGCAAGCAATAAAAGGGTTTTATGTAGCAGCATATAATTTCTTTTTTTGATGGGGAGAAAAGGGGTGGTCCCCTCCGCGGGCTGCAAACCCGTTGGCCTGCCCGTAATCCGGGCGGGAGTCCGGTTCGATTCCGACTTCTCCCCTCCAGATTTTGCAGTCATGGAGGGCTGGTGTGTGATGAACAAAAGATTATTATTGGGAGTTGCGGGGGGCGTTACCGGATTGTCGGCCGTGGCGCTGGTCAAGTTGGGAAACCCCGTTAACTACGGCCTGTGCATAGCCTGTTTCCTGAGGGATATAAGCGGAGGGCTGGGCTTTCACAGGGCGGAGACGGTCCAGTACATGAGGCCGGAGATTTTTGGCTTGGTAACCGGCGCTTTCCTGGCTTCTCTTTTTACAGGCGAGCGCAGGGTTGTGGGCGGTTCGAGCCCCTTTGCCCGGTTTTTTCTGGCCTTTGTCGCCATGATCGGCATGCTTGTGTTCCTGGGCTGCCCCGTGCGCGCGGCGCTGCGCCTGGCCGCGGGGGATTTGAACGCCGGTGTGGGCATTCTGGGACTGATTGCCGGCGTTCTTATCGGGGTCCAGTTTCTCAACAGGGGTTTCAGCCTTGGAAAAGCCGGCAGCCAGCATGACCTGAACGGGTACATATTTCCGGCCGTATCCGTTGTCATTCTGGTCCTGCTGCTTTCGGGAGCTACATTCTTCTTTGCCAGCAAAAGCGGGCCCGGATCGATGCACGCGCCGGTTGCTGCCTCGGCCGCCGCAGGGCTGATCGCGGGCATCCTGGCTCAGCGGTCACGCTTCTGCATGATTGGCGGCATAAGGGATTTCATATTGTTCAGGGATACCCACCTCTTAACGGGCTTTTTAACGCTGTTAATTTTCGCTTTTTTGGGGAACGTGGCCGCCGGCATGTTTAAACCCGGTTTTGCGGGCCAGTCCATAGCCCACACCGACGGCATTTGGAATTTTCTCGGAATGATGCTGGCGGGAACCGCATCGGTCCTGCTCGGCGGTTGCCCGTTGAGGCAGTTGGTGGCCGCCAGCGAGGGCAACACGGACTGCGCGGTCACAGTGGCCGGTTTTATTGCGGGGGCCGCCTTTATGCATAATTTTGGCCTGGCTGCCAGCCCGAAGGGTGTTCCCCTGGCCGGACAGGTTGCCACGGTGGCCGGCCTTGTCCTGGTCTTCATTGTGGGATTAATGGGAACTTACCGGTCCAGTTCGGTTAAGGGAGGTGTAAGTTATGGCGGAAACGGTTGACGCGCGCGGGCTGCTCTGTCCTGAACCGGTGCTGTTGACAAAGAAGGTTATTGAAGGGAAACAGGGCGGAACCGTCCATGTCCTGGTGGACAATGCGGCGGCGAAGGAAAACGTGACCCGGCTGGCTGAAAACAAAGGTTGGCAGGTAAGCGTCAGTTCAAACGGAAACGAATTCATTTTGATATTAAGCAGGTAGGCAGGCAACATAAAACTGAGATTCGGGCCCATCCGTTCATGATTCACATGTGATAATACAACAGAGGCAGGTCGGTTCAACCCGTGAGAATTGCGGTTATTTCAGATATTCACGGCAATCTGTACGCCCTGGAGGCCGTGTTAAGGGATATTAAAACCAGGGGCGTCAAGAAAGTGTATTGCGCCGGCGACCTGGTGGGATACGGGCCCCGCCCTAACGAGGTAATAGAATTAATAAAAAGAAACAACATACCCACCGTGATGGGCAATTACGACGACGCCACAGGCAACATGAGGATTGTCTGCGGCTGCGAGTACAAGGACGAAAAGGCCCTCCGGCTGGGGGAGAGTTCAATCGCCTGGACGAAGGAGAAAACCTCCGGTGAGAATAAAGCATGGCTTAGGGAATTGCCCGGCGAGATCAGGCTTTCGGTTTCCGGCATGAAAATACTGCTGGTGCACGGGAGCCCAAGGGCGTTGAACGAGTATCTGTATGAAAATACGGCGGAAGACTATTTGAAAGAACTGATCGCGGAAAATGACACCGATGTCCTGGTATGCGGGCACACCCACCTGCCGTATGTCAAAAAGGTGGCCAACGGTTATGTCGTCAACGCCGGCAGCGCCGGGAAACCCAAACACGGCAATCCAAACGTCACCTATGCGATCATTGAAGCCGGCGGGGATGGGGATCTGAAAGCAGAGATCGTAGAAGTGAGGTACAGTTTCGAGGAAACCGCCAGGGAGATCGAGAGTTCCGGCCTGCCCCCCGAATTCGCCCGGATTATAAGAACCGGATGTGCATAGTCTATGGCGGGCAGCCGTTGAAAAACCCGGCCAGGGAAGGCTGCATCGTTTCCCGGTTGTTTGCCTGCGCTTCTAAGCCGAAATGATTTGCAAAAACCTCAGAACTTCGTGCGGCCCCGTCAGCCGGTGGGATGCCGCGGTAACCGGTCCGCGTCCGGAGACCAAAACCCCCAGTCCGTTTTCCCGCACCGCCCTGAAAGCGTCCTCGTCAGTGGTGTCGTCCCCGAAATACAGGGGGCAGCAGCAAGGGTGAAGGTTCATCAGGCGCCTCACTGTTTCCCCCTTGTTCACCCCCCTGGGGCGGACTTCCAAAACCATCCTGCCGGCCACGAATTCCAAACCGTGTTCCATAGCCAGCGGCCTCACGGCCGTTTCAAAACCGTCCAGCGCCTTCAGCGCGGCGGTCCGGCCGGCCATGCGGTAATGCAGGGCCACGGCCGCTCTTTTTTTTTCCACCAGGAACCCCTCCCGGCCGGAAACGCATTTCCGGGCCTGGGCGGCAACGGCCTCCAGCACCGGTGACAGTTTGTCAATCTCAACGGCCGTGTGTCTCTCTCCGCCGGGAAAAAGGATTTCGGCGCCGTGGCAGCCGGCGAGGTATATCCCCTTCACGGGAATCAATTTTTTAAGATCATCAGCATCCCGCCCGCTTATTACGGCCAGCGCCACCCGGCTTGTATTCGCCAGGCGCCTCAGCAAACTCAGAAGGCCGGGGCCGGGCAGCGCATATTCGGGTCTTTCCCTGATCGGCACCAGGGTTCCGTCATAATCAGTCATAAGAAGTAGTTTCGGGCGGCCTGAAACTTGCGACGCCAAATACTCCGGCGTCCCTGCTCGACAGGCCGGCAGCCGGCTCATGGAACAACACCTCCGGTCCGTGATATGTCTCCCTGTCCCGTGCCCAGTCTTCCAGCCATTTTTGCCGCAGCTGCCTCCACCACCAGTATATATCCTGTTCCCTGACAATCTTGTTCAGGGCATCCAGCCTCCTTTTCTTCTCCGCCCGGGGCATCTCCAGCCCCTGGACGATCTTGGCCGCAGTTTCCCTGGGGTTGTATGGATTGGTGACCAAGGCTTCCTTCAACTGGGCGGCCGCCCCGGCGAAGTGACTGATCAACAGCACACCGGCATCGTTTGCTTTGGTCGCGACGTACTCTTTGGCCACCAGGTTCAACCCGTCCTTTACCGGGGTAACCAGGGCCATGTCGGCCGCCAGGTAATGGGCCGCCAATTCCGGCTTGCTCAGGGGTTTAAAAATGTATTTGACCGGCACGTGGTAATTTTCTGTATAAGATCCGTTAATCCGGCCCACGGTTTCTTCAATCTGACGTTTGAGATCCAGGTAGGCGCCGGTGCTGGTCCTGCTGGGCACCGTGATTTGAATGAAGGTTATTTTATCCCTGTAATCAGGGTAGTTTTCCAGCAGCCAGGCGACCGCGTTCAGCCGCTCAGGAATACCCTTGGTGTAATCCAGGCGGTCCACTCCCACCAGCAGGTAATCACCCCCGGCGGCTCGCCTGATTTGAGAAGCTTTCCGGACAACTTCATCGGATCTTGCCAGGGCCTCGAATTCGCGCCAGTTTATGCCGATGGGCGCCGAGACCGCTTTTGTTTTTCGCCCCCCATGGTAAATGGTTCCGGTTAGATAATCCACCTCCGCGCCGGCAATTTCCCCGGCCGCCTGCAAGAAATTATGCGCGTAGTTGCGGGTGTGGAAGCCGATTAACTCGGCGTCCAGCATGCTGCTGATGTATTCCCTGGCCCAAGGCATCGCGGCGAATATCTCGGCCGGCGGAAAAGGAATATGCCAGAAGAGTGATATCCTGGCGTTGGTCCTGTACCTGCGGATCCGGGCCGGCAGCAAAGCCAGGTGGTAATCATGGACCCAGATCAAATCCCTGGGCAGGGTGGTCTTCAGGACGACCTCGGCATATTTTTCGTTTACCTTGCGGTAGGCCTGCCAGTCCTCCTCATTAAAAACTGATTTTTCAATGAAGCTGTGACACAACGGCCACAGGCAGCCGTTGGCAAATCCGTTGTAATACAGGCCGATTTCCCGGGGAGTGAGCATCACCTCGTGAAAAACGTATCTGGAACCGGTTTCCGGCATGGGCCAGGTTCCGCCCAGCACTTCGTCTTCCTTGCCGTACCTGCCGCCCCAGGCAATCCATGCGCCGCCTTCCCGGGTGATGATGGGCTCTATGGCCGAAACCAGCCCGCTGACGGACGGAACCCCCACCAGGCCCCGGGCGGTTTCCCTGAACGTGCAGGCCCCGCGATTGGACACCGCTACCAGGCGTTCCCCTGATTTTAAAGCAAGAGGTTTAATTGTACCCATGGATCCACCTCCTACCTGAAAATTACCGTCACGTCCCGTTTTCCTCGGCCTGCCGCCCGGCCTGTTTTGAGAACCGCTTTTTTGTATACATCCAAAGTGTTCCTGGTCATGATCTCTTTGGTCCAGAACTTCTCCACCATGATTCTCCCGCGCCTGCCCATCTGCCGGCACATTTCGGGATTTCTCAGCAGCCGGAGGCAGTTTTCCGCCAGATCGTTTTCACTGGCCATTTCCACCACGAAACCGTTCACCCCGTGCTTTATTATTTCCGGCATCCCGCCGGCCCGGCTCACCACAATGGGCTTTTCAGAAGCCAGGCTTTCCAGCATTACCAGGCCGAAGGGTTCCTCAAAGCAGGACGGGTACACGCAGAATTCGGCGGCCTTGTACACCAGGGGCATTTCCTCCCAGGCAAAGAATCTGGTAAAGACATTTTCTGCAAGACCAAGTTCATCCACCAGGCCCAGTATTTTTTGCACGTGCCTTTGCTGATGCGATCCCCAGTCCACGGTTTTTCCGGTACCCGCCAGCACAAGCAGGACGTCGGGAAATTCTTTCCTGATCAGGTCGATGGCCTTGACGCTTATATGGCATCCTTTATCCAGGCTCATCCTGGCCGGGTGAAAAATTACCCGCCGTCCCTCAAACTGCGGATATTTCAGTTTGATTTCTTCGCGGTGGAGGTCCTTCGCCGGGTTAAACCTCTTTAAGTCTATGCCGTGATGCACGGTGACAATTTTCTTCTCATCATAGCCCGCCCGGGACAGCTCATGTTTTATGTAATCGCTCACCGCTATAACCATGTCCCAGATGTGGGCCATTCTGTTCATTTCCTTCCAGGTTTCATCATCATCCGCCCACACGTTGTGGGCCGTCAATACCAGCGGTATTTCCCGGGCCCGCCTGATCCCGGATAAAATGCCGGCGTGCACCGGGCTGAAGTAGTGCATGTTATGGGCATGGATCACATCGGGCCGCACCTGATCGATAAAACGCTCTATTTCCTCCCTGATCTCCCGGGCCTGACCGGCGATCTTTGCCGGCGACAGGCTGTTCAGGTCCATGAGGGGAGTTCTCTTAACGTGCATCCCCTCATACCATTCTTCTTCCTGCGCGCCCTCACACGAACCGGTCAACAGGCTGACCCGGCAGTTGTTTTTGGCCAGTTCCGGCCCCAACATGGCCAGGTGGCTTTCCACTCCGCCGATAACCGGCGGAAAGGCCCAGTGCAGAATAGCGACGTTCATCCTCAGATCCCCCATTACTTGCCATAAATGATAAAATATAACTTATGAAAAGCAAGAGCGAAAAAAAAAGAGGCTCCTGCCTCCCTTTTTTCGGGGTTTGCGCATTCAGTTTAAAACGATCAACCATACATAATTTCACGAGGAAATTAGACAGGGAGACTTATTTAAACTAAAATGCTCATATTTTTATTTTTTTCCGGCCGGGCGGGCCGGAGACATATTCTGTTCCGGCGTGGCTGCTTCTCCGTACTTGTCCTCCTTATGCATGGAATACATAGGCCCGGGTGATTGAGACCTTATTTCCAATTTTTTATTATATAAGATTGCGTTAAAGAAGTCAATTTAGTCGGCCGGCAGGGGGGTAATGATTTGTCAGGCGCCAAGGCGCGAAAAAATTTTTCGTGCCGCTGGGGGATTAACCTGAAATTTTCAATTATTCGCGTATATATTTATTGGCCTCGAATGCCCGCTTTTCCACGGGGGATTAACGTCCGGGTGAGGCGCGGAGAAAAACCGCGCAAGGGGTCTGGGCCGCCGGTCGAAAACAGGCGGCGATTTGCCGCGGGGAGGGATGCAGTGAAGTGAAAAACCAAAATATTAAGCGGCTTGTCTGGTATTTTGTTTACATGGTCCTTATTATTTTTATTCTGGTGAAGAGTACAGATCTTGAAAGTCAGTTTAAAACGTTTGTTGCCAGGACTTATTCATACTATCCTTTCCTCTTTTTCCAGCAATATTTCTGTTTTGCAGTGGGTGTTCTCCTGGCCGTGCCCAAATTCATCATTACGCTTATGAAAAACGGAAGCTGGTATTTTGATTGGGTAAAGTTTATTGCTGTAGGGGTGCCGACTTTTATTGTTTCCATATTCCCCATATTGCTTTATTCACCTGTTGGTAATTATATACCTCAAATAGGGCTTGTTATCAGTTATTCAGTGTACCCGCAAATTATATGCGCGGTTATACTTGGATATTCGCTTTTATCCTCATTTAACAAGCATTGATGATGAGGCCGGACCGCAAAGAAGAAGTGTTTTTTTATTTGGACCTTCAATAATTCTGCTTTCTGATTCGATCCTTTTCATCCTTTATTATCTGGGTTACAGGCATAATATCTCACCTGTTGCACCTTCCGGAACAGACGCAAAAGGACCGGACCGGATTCCGTCGAAGAAGTAAAATGTGCTGGAAGGAGGTGGTAAAGCTGTGCGCCCCGGATGACAAATTACTGGTAAAAAGAAGCAAAGCCGGCGAACTGGATGCTTTTGAAGAACTGGTCAGGCGGTACGAGAGAAAAATTTACGCGCTGGCCTACCAGTATGTAGGCAATCATGACGATGCCAACGACATTGCCCAGGACGCGTTTATCAACGCATATAAAACTTTGACCTCATTCAGGGGAGAGTCCAGCTTTTCCACCTGGCTTTACCGGATAACGATAAATGCCTGCCTGGACCAAATCAGAAAACAGAGCAAGCGCAACAGGCTCATCCTGGACAGTGCGATGATGCCGCACCGGGAAAACCGGCTGCTTCTCACGGAGTTATCCCCGGAGGAGCATGTGGAGCAAGAGGAACTCAAGGAATTGCTGCAAAGATGTCTTAAGAGCCTTTCCAGCGATCACAGGCTTGTACTGATATTGAGGGAAGTGCATGGCCTGTCTTACAATGAAATTTCATACTGTCTCGGCTGCCCCCTGAATACGGTCAAGGTTAAACTTCACCGGGCAAGGCAGGCACTGAAAAAGAGAATGCTGGAAAAGAGGGAGCTTTTGGCCAGGTAGCAGGGTCTCAATGTCGCCGGAGGTAACAGTCCGGCGATATTTTTTTGTCGCGGCCAGGCGGAGGCAAGGCGGCGCTGCGGCAATTTCCTTGCCATGCCTGGCGGACGGCCCTCCGAAAAACCCTTTCCAGTAATGTCATAAATTTCCGGCCCCCCAAATATAGATAGCTTAAGGAGGGGGTGGGCATGTCCGCATTGGCCGCCGGAAGGAGCGTCAACCAGCCCCGGGAAAGCAATCCCTGGCCGGAAGTGCTGTCGGTGCTTCCGGTGAATATAAGAAAGATTGTGTCCGGGGCCGGGGCCGAGGTCCTTTCCCGGACCGAAGAAATCCGGATCAGGTCAAAAAGGCCGCTGATGCTGGGCCTGGACAGCAGGGACGTGATGCTTTCCGGGGAGGGGAGGCCTGTTAATGACCGCGGACAAGCATACCTGGTCGGTGAAGAGGACGTGGACAGGTGCCTGCACCTGGTCAGCGGGTCGTCAGTCTATGCCCTGGAGGAGGAAATAAGAAACGGTTTTATCACCATAGCCGGCGGCCACCGGGTGGGCATCACCGGGAAGGCCGTGCTGGAGGGCGGAAGGGTCAAAACCCTCAAGTATATTTCCGGGATCAACATTCGGATTTCCAGGGAAATAATCGGCGCCGCCGCCGGCCTGATGCCAGGGATCATCGACCGGGAAAGGGGAACCATCCACCACACCATGATCTTTTCTCCCCCCCGCTGCGGCAAGACCACTGTTTTGCGGGATGCCGTAAGGATGATCAGCGACGGGCTGCCGGAGTTCGGACTGCCCGGGCAGACGGTGGGTCTGGTGGACGAAAGGTCTGAAATCGCGGGGTGCTACCGGGGCATCCCCCAGCGCAACGTCGGCCTGCGCACCGACGTGCTGGACGGGTGTCCCAAGGCCGAAGGGATGACCATGCTGTTGAGGTCGATGGGGCCTTCAGTCATAGCCACCGACGAGATAGGGAGGGTGGAGGACGTCAGGGCCCTGGAGGAGGTCCTCAACGCGGGCGTAAGGGTTATTTTCACAGTGCACGGGTCCTCGCTGGAAGAGTTGGCCTCAAGGCCCGCTCTTAATTATCTTTTCAGGCTGGGAGTGGTGGATCGCTACGTCCTACTGGGCAGGGAAGGCCGGGCCGGGGTGGTGAAGAGGGTGTTTAAAGCCGGGGACCTGGCCGAAATGGAGGTGGCGAAATGCTGAAGCTGCTGGGAGCGGTTATCCTGGTGGCGGCCGGTGGCGCCGCCGGGATGCTGGTGGCCCGGGAATACGCCCGAAGGCCTGAAGAGCTGAAATCGCTTTTGTCGTCCATTCAAATGCTGGAGACTGAAATAATATATGCGGCCACTCCCCTGGCGGAAGCCCTGGTAAGGGTGGCGGCGGTGTCGGACAGCCACGTGTCCGGACTTTTTCAAAAGGCCGCCCGGGAACTCAGGGACATGACCGGATGCACGGCGGGCGAAGCCTGGGAAAGGTCGCTGGGGTGGTTTTACACGGTTAATTCCCTTACCCGGAGGGAAATGTCCATCCTGTCCAACCTGGGGAGGGCGCTGGGAATTTCCGACCGGGAGGATCAGGCAAAGCACTTAAAGCTGGCCTGCGAACAGCTTAAAAGGGAGATCGCCCGCGCCGAGGAGGAGGCGGCAAAGAACACCAGGATGTGGAACTACCTGGGCTTCTGCGGGTCAATGGCGGCGGCGATTATACTTTACTGAACAAGGAGGGGGAATCTTTGGGATCCGACGTAAACCTCATTTTTAAAATAGCCGGGGTGGGCATACTGGTGGCGGCGGCGCACTGGATCCTGAAGAGCGCCGGCAAGGAGGATTACGCCTTTATAACCACCGTCGGAGGCGTGGCCGTGGTTCTGGTGTGGGTGATTTACCAGCTGGGCAGCCTGTTTGAACAGGTTAAATCCGTGTTCAAGCTTTTTTGACGGAAGGGGTAGGGCCGTGGAGATCATGCAGGTGGTGGGGCTTGGCCTGGTGGCGGCTGTGCTGGCGGTGGTGCTGAGGCACAACCGGCCTGAGATGGCCATGTTCCTGAGCATAGCCGTGGGCATCATCATCTTTGCCGCCCTGATCGGAAAGATAGGGTCGGTCCTGGATGTGTTGAGGGAACTCTCCTCCAGGGCAAATTTAAGCATGATCTACCTGGGCACCATCCTCAAAATTGTGGGCATCGCCTACATCGCCGATTTCGGCGCCCAGATCTGCAGGGACGCCGGGGAAGGGGCGGTGGCCTCAAAAATAGAGTTCGCGGCCAAGATCCTGGTCCTGGTGCTGGCCGTTCCCATCGTGCTGGCCGTTCTAAACTCCCTGATCAGGGTGGTGCCGTGAGGTGATGCGATGCTAAGGAGAATTGTGATCCTGATTATCTTGTCCATCCTCGTCCTTCCCGGCGCGGTGTCCGCGGAACAGGGGGACGGTGCGGACAGGCGGGTCCAGGGACTGAACATGGATGAAGTGAGCAGGTACATCGAACAGCTTGACGGCGAAATTAAGGGGGTCGTTCCGGATATCGATTTCAAGGGGCTGGTGTACCGGATTGCCAGGAACGAGGTCAGCTTCAGCCCCCAGGAAATAGCCGGCAGTGCGGCGGCCTATGTTTTCAAAGAGGTGCTGGCCAACTCGTCGCTGCTGGGAAAACTGGTGGTCCTGGCCATTATCTGCGCGGTGCTGCAGAACTTGACTCAAGCCTTCGACCGGGGTTCCACCGGACAGCTTTCTTACATGGTCACCTGCCTGGTGCTGATGACACTGGCCGCGGGGTCCTTTACCCTGGCCATCGAAGCCGGGCGGGAGGTGGTGGACAGGATGGTAGACTTCATGCAGGCAGTACTGCCGGTATTGCTGACGCTGCTGGTGGCGGTGGGAGGGATCACGGCGGCGGCAATCTACCAGCCGGTGGTTTTTGCCAGCATTGCGCTGATTGGAACCCTGATCCGCAACATCATCCTGCCGCTGATTCTGTTCTCGGCAATACTGGGAATGGTTAGCCACCTTTCCCCGAAGTTCAGGGTTTCAAACCTGGCCGGGCTGATCAGGACGGTGGCCATGGGACTCCTGGGGATACTGAGCACTGTATTTCTGGGGGTGCTGTCAATCCAGGGAGTGGCCGGGGCGGTGGGCGACAGCGTTGTTTTGCGCACCGCCAAGTTTGCCACCGACGCCTTCGTGCCGGTGGTGGGGGGCATGTTTTCGGACGCCCTGGAAGCAATCGTCAGTTCCTCACTGTTGATCAAAAACGCTGTGGGCATTGCCGGGGTAATCGTGGTCCTGTCGATTATGGTCATGCCCCTTTTGAAGATTTTCTGCCTGGCACTGATCTACAAGCTGGCCGGGGCCGTTATCCAGCCCGTGGAAGACGGCCAGATGGTGAACTGCCTGAACGACCTGGGCAACAGCCTGATGACGGTTTTTGCCGTGGTGGCCACAACCGGCCTGCTTTTCTTTTTCACCATGGCCATAGTGGTGGCGGTGGGCAACCTGACGGTGATGTTGAGGTAGGGGATTGGGGATTTAGGAATTAAATCAGATAGCCGGAATAAGGCGATAAGCTAACAGCAAATTTATCAAAGGTGGGCTTACGGGCCGTGGAAACATTGCGGCTGCTGGTGCAAAACCTGATCATAATCATAATTCTTGCCGTTATCCTTGAAATGCTGCTGCCCAACGGCGAGATGAGACGGTACGCAGAAATGGTGATGGGCCTCATGATCATCGTGGCCGTTGTTCAGGCCTTGAACGGGCTGTCGGGGGGCAGCCTGTTCAGGGAAATTGAGGAATACGCCTGGCGCAGCGCGCCGGATGGGGCAAAAAAAGTGGACATTTTGGAACAGGGGCGCAGGCTGGACGCGGAAAACCGAAAACAGGCCGTGGAACAGTATAAAAAGGGAGTGGAAAGACAGATCTCGGCCTTGTTGGGGGCCGGCGGGAAGGCAAGGCTGGTGGAGGCCGAGGTGAAAATTCAGGACGACCCGTTGAAAAATGATTTTGGCATGATCCGGGAGATCAGACTGGTTCTGGGACGGGAAGCCGGCGTTAAGTCCGTGGAGCCGGTTTCGGTGAACATGAACGGGGACAGGCCCCCGGAGGGCGGCGGTCCGTTGCCGGAGGATTCGGGAGCCGCCTCGGAGGCCGCCGGGATCGTGGCGAACTTTTACAACCTGCCCAGGGAACGGATAAAGGTCACCTTCAGGGATTAGAAAAGACCGGGAATCGGGAAACAATCCCGGACAACAAATTGAAGCCTAGGAGGTAATAACATGTCCAGGTCTGGAAACTGGCTGAACAGGCTGTCAAGCGGCCGGGACGGCGGCGGCGAACCCCAGAAGCTGGCAAGGAAAAAGCTGATCTGGCTTGCGGGGGCCGTATTCCTGGGAATCAGCCTGATTATCCTGGGAAACGGCGGCGGCCAGTCTCCGCCGCCGGTGAAGGAAAAAACGGCTGAAACCGGGGAGGAAAAGGCGGAGGGGGCGGTGCAGAAAAGTATAATGGCCGCCGAGGAGGAAGCCCTGGCCTCGAAGCTCCAGGCAATGCTGGAGAGGATCGATGGGGCCGGCAGCGTCAGGGTTACGGTTCGCCTGGCCTCATCTGCCCGGGAGACTTATGCCATGAATACCACCGCCGGCCGGAAGACCACCGTGGAAAAGGACCAGGGCGGCGGCACCAGGACAATAAATGAAAACAACGACGTCAGCCAGCTGGTTATGGCCAGGAACGGAAAGGGAGAGGCACCGGTGGTGGAAATGGAAAGCGCGTCCAAGGTTGCCGGGGTCCTGGTGGTTGCCGGCGGCGCCGGAAACCCCCAGGTCAAAGAAAGGCTTTTTGAGGCGGTAAGGGTGGCGGTAAACGTGGAACCGCACAGGATAGTGGTTTTGACCGGCCGGTAAGGGTGGAAACCGGCAGACGGGATTGGCGGCAAGTAAGCGGCCGGCCGGGGACCGGGAAAAAGGCTTGAAAAGGTGGGATCAAACCATGGTATTCGTGAACTTCAAGAGAATTTTTCTCGCAGTGCTGTTTATTCTGAGCGCTGGGACGCTGTTTTTGGGCTACAACGGCCTGGTGGGCGCGTTCCTTAAAGATCCGGCGGGTTCAGGGAAAGCCGTGGAAAAGCCCCTGCTATCCCCGGGCGGAGTTCAGCCCGTGGCCGGCGGGGGCAGGGAAGCGGAGGTTCCGGCGGCGGGGGAGGCCGAAGCCGGAAGAGAGGGTTTTTTCGTGGAATACAGGCTGCAGCGGGAAAGGGCCAGAGGCCGGCAGATCGAGGTATTGAAGGAAATTATAAACAGCCCGTCGTCGGCCCAGGACATCCGGCAGACGGC
Organism: Peptococcaceae bacterium; assembly: GCA_023512435.1. Taxonomy (GTDB): domain Bacteria; phylum Bacillota; class Desulfotomaculia; order Desulfotomaculales; family Desulfocucumaceae; genus JAILZP01. The sequence continues at coordinate 43,430 of JAILZP010000009.1, forward strand.
CCAGGAACAGCTGCTGGGCATCAGCAGGAGCGCGGCCGAAGAAACCAGGGTGGAAAACCTGCTTAAGGCCAGGGGGTACAGGGATGCCGTGGTCTGCGTGGACCAGAAGGGCGTCAGCGTGGTGGTGGACAGCAGGGGTTTCAGCCATGAAGAGGAGGCTAAAATAATCGACCTGGTTTCCAGGGAAACCGGATTTGGAGAGCAGGGCATTATAGTTATACCGAAAAACGCCGCAGGTTTTTAAAGCAGGATCCGCCGGCGGACCCCGTCCGTACGGTCCCGGTAAAGCATGTATGCACCCCGGAGGTGCATTTTTGTTTTTATATATTTAATGTTTATATTATTGGAATTTTCTTTCGTTATATTGTCCATTGTATCCAGTATAACATATATTCTTCGTTAATATTGTATACATGTGGCCGGATGCTTTCAGATCAGATTTAATTATCATATAATGGACATTGTAATGCCTGATGTTTAACGTGTTAAAGGATGACCGGATTAAACCAGGATAACATAAATTAACCATAACTATTTTTATTAATATCATAACAGGGTGATGCGGATTGCCAATCGGAATTACCGATACAACCATGAGAGACGGTCACCAGAGCCTCTGGGCCACCAGGATGCGCACCGTGGACATGGCGGGTGCTGCCGAAATGATGGACGCCGTCGGGTTCCATTCCATGGAGGTGTGGGGCGGGGCCACCTTTGACGTGTGCCTGAGATTCCTGGGGGAAGATCCCTGGGAAAGACTCAGGGAGCTGAAAAGGCGGATTAAGCGGACACCGCTCCAGATGCTCCTGCGGGGCCAGTCCCTGGTGGGCTACCAGCACTACCCCGATGACGTGGTGGAGGCCTTCGTGGCCAAGGCTGTGGAGAACGGGATCGATATAATCAGGGTCTTTGACGCCCTGAACGACATCCGGAACCTGGAAACATCCATCAGGGCGGGGAAAAAGGCCGGCGCCCGCGTCCAGGCGGCGGTGGTCTACACCGTCAGCCCGGTGCACACCGAGGAACACTACCTGGAGACGGCTGCCGCCCTGGTCCGGATGGGGGCCGATTCAGTCTGCATCAAGGACATGGCTGGTCTCCTGGCCCCCTACACCGCCTATGAACTGGTGAAAATGTTCAAGGAAAAGCTGGGGGTGCCTGTTCAGCTGCACAGCCACTACATAGGAGGGCTGGCCTTGGGCACATACCTGAAGGGGGTGGAAGCCGGGGCGGACGTGGTGGACACTGCACTGGCGCCGCTGGCCTTCGGGGCGTCTCAGCCGCCCGCGGAAACCTTGGTCCGGGCCCTCAAAAACACCCCTTACGACACCGGCCTGGACCTCTCGGCCCTGTTCGAGGCCTCCCGCTACTTTGAGAAGCTTCGCCAGGATTACGGCCAGGAACGGGGCGTCACCAGGATAAACGACATGCGGGTTTTCGACCACCAGGTGCCGGGGGGGATGATCTCCAACCTGATCAGCCAGCTGGAGGAGCAGAAGGCCGTTGACAAACTCCCCCGGGTGCTGGAGGAGATACCCAGGGTGCGGGAGGAACTGGGCTACCCGCCGCTGGTCACTCCCACCAGCCAGATTGTTGGCACCCAGGCCGTGCTGAACGTCATTACCGGCGAAAGGTACAAGCTGGTTCCCGGGGAGGTCAGGGCTTACGTGCAGGGTCTATACGGAAGACCGCCGGCGCCCGTGGACGAAAAGGTAAAGGCGAAGATACTGGGGGGGCGCCCGGAATACGAATGCAGGCCGGCGGACCTGCTGACCCCCGGGATGGAAAAGGCAAGGGAGGAAGCCGGGGAACTGGCCCTGTCCGAGGAGGACCGCCTTAGTTATGCCCTGTTTCCGCTTGCCGCCAAAAAATTTTTTGAATACAGGGCGGGGCGGGCGGTGCCGGGCTACCCGCCGGATTCCGGCCGGAAGCCCGCCGTCAGGAAGGTAAAAAGTCCCATTACGGAGGAGGACCTGGAGATGAACCTGCAGGAAATAAAAGAACTTGTCCGGTTGATTAACCAGACCGACATTCACGAACTTGCCCTGGAAAACAACAATCTCAAGGTTGCCATCAGGAAGGGATCCGGCATGGCCGTTCAGGCGTCCGGGGTTGCGCTTGACCCGGCCGGGGAGGAGGGCGGCCAGGAAACCGGTTCCGGCAGAAAGAATCCGCACCGGGATTCTATCCAGGCCGGGGAAGGGGTTCACCCGGTCAAGTCCCCCATGGTAGGCACTTTCTACAGTGCGCCGGCCCCCGGTGCCCCCCCCTTTGTCAACGTGGGCGATATGGTGGTCAAGGGGCAGGTGCTGTGCATTGTGGAGGCTATGAAGCTGATGAATGAAATAGAGGCGGAGGTTTCCGGCCAGGTGCTGGAAATATTGGTGGAGAACGGGTCGCCGGTGGAGTACGGCCAGCCCATGTTTCTGATTAAAGCAAGCAACTGAAGGGGTGCTTATGTTTAAGAAGATACTGGTGGCCAACAGGGGGGAGATTGCCCTGCGCATCATCAGGGCCTGCAGGGAAATGGGGATACTCAGCGTTGCGGTATATTCCGATGCCGACAGGGATTCGCTGCCGGTCAGGGCGGCCGACCAGGCCGTGTGCATCGGGCCGGCCCCCCCGGCGGGCAGCTACCTGAACATCCGGAACATAGTCAGTGCCGCCTTGATATCCGGGGCTGACGCCGTTCACCCCGGATACGGTTTTCTGGCCGAGAATCCCGAATTTGCCAGGTTGGTGGAGGAACAGGGCATGGTTTTCATCGGGCCGGCCCCGGAGGCCATTGAGAGGATGGGAGACAAGGCCGCGGCCAGGGAAACCGTGACGGGGGCCGGTGTTCCGGTGGTGCCGGGATCTCCGGGGGCGGTGGAGGATGAGGAGGCCGCCCTGAAAACCGCCGCCGAAATAGGCTACCCGGTAATGATCAAGGCCTCGGCGGGGGGAGGGGGCCGGGGAATGAGGGTCGCCCGGAGCCCGGAGGAACTGGTGCGGGCCCTCCGGACCGCCCGCACCGAGTCAAGGGCGGCCTTCGGCAGCGCCGAGGTGTACCTGGAGAGGTGCGTGGAAAATCCCAGGCACATAGAGTTTCAGATCCTGGCCGACAGGTACGGCAATATCGTTCACCTGGGGGAGAGAGACTGTTCCATCCAGAGGCGCAACCAGAAGGTGATCGAGGAGGCCCCGTCCACCGCCCTTGACGATTCCCTGCGCCGGGAGATGGGCCTGGCGGCCGTCCGGGCAGCCCGGTCGGTGGGCTATTTCAGTGCCGGAACGGTTGAGTTCCTGCTGGACCGGGGCGGCAATTATTATTTCATCGAGATGAACACCAGGATCCAGGTGGAACACCCGGTCACCGAAATGGTCACCGGAATCGACCTGGTCAAGGAACAGATCAGGATAGCGGCCGGAAAAAGGCTGTGCCTGACCCAGGAAGAAGTGGTGATCCGGGGCTGGTCCATCGAGTGCCGCATTAACGCCGAGGACCCGGCCAGGAATTTCACCCCCTGCCCGGGCAGGATCACCGTCTACGCACCGCCGGGAGGACCTGGGGTGAGGGTTGACAGCGCGGCCTTCCAGGGGTGGGACGTGCCCCGCTATTACGATTCCATGCTGGGCAAGCTGATCACCTGGGGGCAGGACCGCAACGAGGCCGTGGCCAGGATGGCCAGGGCGCTGGACGAGTTCGTCATCGGAGGGGTGACCACCACCATACCCTTTCACCGGGAGGTATTAAACAACCGGTTTTTCCTGCGGGGCGAGGTGGATACCGGGTTCATCGAAAAACACTTGCAGAAATGAAAACCGGAAGCCAGACCCTCATGCCGCAAAAATGAGGCACCACGAACAATGAAAATTCGGGGCCCCAATCCCCAATCCCCAATCTTCAACCCCTATTTCCTGTTCTTCTCCTCCAGGGCCTTCACCAGCAGGGTGACGAACCGGTTGCACGGGGCGGGAACGCCGGCTTTCAGGCCCTCCCTTACCACGGCCCCGTTGATATAGTCAATCTCGGTGGGCCGCCCGCGGTCCATGTCCTGCAGCATGGAGGAACGGTTGGCCCCGGTGGCCGCGGCCACGCTTTTCACCTTTTCAAAGACTTCTGTGTAGGGCAGGTCCACGCCCAGGGCCCGGGCCACCGCCTCCCCCTCTTCCAAAAGCATTTTCATCAGCTTCAGCGTGTTTTCCATTTCCACCAGCCTGCCGTTGGTCACCCCGCAGATGGCGGTCAGGGCGTTGATACCCACGTTCACCAGCAGCTTTCCCCACAGCAGCCCGGCTATGTTTCCGGTGACCCTGGTTTCCAGGCCGCACCGGGTGAACTCGGAGGCTATTTCTTCCATCCGGTCGGTTTTACCGCTGATCAGGCCGATGACGGTTTCACCGGCACCGGCGTGCCTTACCCTCCCGGGGCCCAGCACCGTGGCCCCGTGGGAGGTGGTCCCGGCAAGCACAGCCACACCGCCGGCCATCCCGGCAATCACCTCGGCGTTGCCCAGACCGTTCTGCAGGGTGAGCACCAGGGTTTCCTTTCCAAACAGGTTCAGGGCGTTTTCAATGGACCTGGCGGTGTGGTAGGACTTAACGAAGATGATGACCAGGTCCTGGGGCCCCAGGGAGCCGGGGTTGGTGACAGCCGGCACCCGGAAGGTCCTGGGCCCGTCCTGCTCTTCTATTGTTAGGCCGCCTTTATTGACGGCCTCCACGTGTTCCGCCCAGACGTCCACCAGGGTAACCTGGTGGCCTCCGGATCCGAGATAGGCCCCGAAGAGGGAACCCATGGCACCGGACCCGATAACAGCTATTTTCACTTGAAGCGGCCCTCCTTAATCCCTATGTTTTGGAAAATTAAACATAAATTCCGCATCAATTGTATCATTTCCGACCGGAATTTGAAAATCCTCTGTCCGGGCTTAGCGGGACAAAACATTTTCTCGCCGGGAGCGGCCCGGTCATAATTTGCCGACGAACCTGTACAAAGGTTTCAGCCGCTTATACAGGGGTTTGTAAACCGAGGCGTACAATTTCTCATAAACCTCTGCGTGTTCCGGATCCGGGGAGGTTACGTCCCTTGTTCTGACCATGGCCCGGGCTGCCGCCCGGAAATCGGGAAATAATTTCAACCCCACGGCCGCCGCCATGGCCGCCCCCAGGGCCGAGGTTTCCCAGGTGTGGGGCCTTATGGCCGGCAGGTTAAAGACGGCGGCGATAATCCGGATCATTTCCCGGCTGCGGGAACCGCCGCCGGAAACCCGCAGCTCGCTGATCTTCCGGCCGGTCCGCCTTTCTATCCTTTCCCCGCCTTCCCGCAAAGCAAAGGCCAGTCCTTCCAGCAGGGCGCGGTATAGATGTCCCCGGGTGTGAACGTCCCGGAAGCCTATAATCGCCCCCCTGGCTTCCGGGCCGGGAATTTTCAGTCCCGGGGACCAGTGGGGCTGCAGGACCAGGCCCTCCGAACCCGGCGGAATGCCTGAAATCACCCGGTCGAAAACTTCTTCCGGGTCAAGGTTGTTTTCCCCGGCGGCCAACCTTTCCGGCAGGCCGAATTCCCTGATAAACCAGGAGACCAGCCAGAATCCCCTGTAAATTTGTATTTCCAGGTTGTAGCCGCCCGGTATGGCGCCGGGGTAGGGCGGGATGAGCGGCATGGGCTCGATGTAGCGGCGGGAGGTGACGTTAATGGTGGCGGTGGTGCCGCAGCTGATGCTGCCCTGGTCCAGGTCGAGGCATCCCGATCCAAGAACCTCGCAAGCCTTGTCCGCGGCGGCGGCAATGAGCGGCAGGCCGGCCGGGATGCCGGATACAGAGGAAGCCTCCCGGCTGATCCGGCCCAGCGTCTGGCCGGGCATGACCAGTTCCGGAAGCATCCGGCGTTCAATGTTCAGGGCCTGCCACTTCCAGTCCGACGGTTTTGCCCAGTTCTGGCCCCGGTAGTCGAAGGGCACGTAGCCCACCTGGCAGCCGGCAGAATCGGAAAAATTGCCGGTCAGCCTGTAGGTCAGGTAACCGGAAAGAAACAGGTACTTATGGGTCCGCTCCCAGATTTGCGGCTGGCATGCCCTGATCCAGTTGGCCTCGGCCTGGGACTGCAGATAGCGGAGGGTTTCTCCCAATCCCGGCAATTTGAAGATCAGCCGCCAATGCCCGGCCAGGGGAGGCACGCTGCCGGTCATGCGCTGGTCGGGCCAGAGTATGGCCGGCCTCAGGGGCCGGCCGCCGGCATCCACGTTTACCACCGTGCCGCGCTGGCCGGTCAGGGTCGCGGCCAGCACAGAGTTTTTGAGGCCGGGGTTGTCCCGCCAAAGCCCGGCCGTGGCGGCGCATAACTTATTCCAGTATATTTCCGGGTCCTGCTCGGCCCAGCCCGGTTCCGGCGACTCCCATGGCGGCAGGGCCTCTTTTCGCAGGGCCACGGGATTGCCCTCCAGGTCGAAAAGTATGGCCCTGACACTTTGCGTCCCGGCGTCTATGGACAGGATCAGTTCGCCCGCCATCAGCGGCCTTCCCCCTTCCCTCCGGGATAGTACGACTTGCGCCAGACGGCAAGGTACCTGGCGCATTCCTCCCCCCACCTGTAATCGTCCCAGCCCATGGCCGGGCAGACAATGGCTTTTATCCGGTCCAGGTGGGCGGATCCGCCGTCAGGCAGAACCAGCCCCAGGCGCAGGCGCCGCAGCAGCAGGTCGTCAAGGTGGACCGCCATCTCATGCCTGGCGGCGTGCTTCAATTCCGCCCAGAGATAGACGCTGCCGGGGATATCCGTCATCTCTCCGGAAGCGGCCTCTTCCAGCAGCAGACTGACCCTGCGGCCGTAACGGCCGGCCAGCCTCGTCCAGGAATTTGCACCGCCCGGCGGCGGTGAGAAATCTTCCCCGTGGTAAATTCTTTTATTTCCCAGGGCGGCCCGGTCAAGCCCCGGCATGTCTCCCGCCGCCGCCAGAGCCTGCACGGCCAGCAGCCGGAAGGTGGTCAGCTTGCCCCCGGTCACCGTCAGCAGCCCGCCCTCGTTAAGGATCAGCATGTCTCTGGATTCCCTGGAGGGATCCTTTTTGCCGCTGCCCACAACCGGCCGGACCCCGGTAAAGGCGGCCGTGATATCCTCTTTCCGCAGGTCCGGGCCAGGGAAGACCTTTCGCAGGGCGGACAGAAGGTAATCAATTTCCTCCGGCCAGATGGAGGGGTCGGTATGCAGTTCTTCGCCGCCGTCCAGGTCGGTGGTTCCCGCCACCGTCACCCCTTCCCAGGGGAGCGCGTAAAGAGGCCTCCTGTCCCCGGGGTGCAGAAAACTAACGGCCCGGTTCAGGGGCAGACGGTGGCGGGGGAAGACCAGGTGGCTGCCGCGAAGCGGCCTGATCAGCGGAGGGCGGCCCAGACGGCCGCGCAGTTGATCCGCCCAGGCCCCGGTGGCGTTGAACACCGCCTTGGCCCGGACCTCCGCCGTATCACCCGTTAACCTGTCCCGGATCACCGCCCCGCTGACCCGGCCCGCCCGGTCAAAAAGCAGGTCCGTAACGGGAGCGTGGTTAAGGGCCAGTCCGCCGCCGTCAACGGCCTCAAAAATCAGGCGCAGCACCAGCCGGGCGTCATCGGTGGACGCGTCCTGGTAAGCGAAGCCGCCCTGGAGGCCGGGGCCTGCAACGGCCGGGACAAGCGCCTCAAGATCTTCCACGCTTAGAGAGCGGCGGGTTTTTCGCCCGGCCAGCAGGTCGTATGCCGCCAGGCCGATCCGGTACATGGCCCGCAGCCCGCCCTGTCCGGCGTAAACGGGCAGCAAAAATTCCAGGGGTTCAACCAGCCCCGGCGCTTCCCGCAGCAGGCGCTCCCTTTCCTTGACCGAATGGCGGGTGACGTTGATCTGCCCCTGCTTTAAGTAGCGCAGCCCGCCGTGCACCAGTTTGCCGGAACGGCTGGAGGTGCCCCAGGCGAAGTCGTTGCAGTCCACCAGCAGGGCTTTTAAGCCCGTTTCCACAGCCAGCTTGAAGATGCCTGCCCCGGTTATTCCCCCGCCGATGACCAGAACGTCCCAGGGGCCGGATATTTTTTCCCAGGCGGCCCGGCGAAAGTCCAGCGCAGGCACAGGCTTCACCCCCCGCCCTCTTTCCGGGGGACATTCCCCGGTTTTTTTGAAAATACCCGGAGGCGGAATATAGCCTCCTAGTACAGCTTTCCTTCGTTCATCACCCCGGCGGGGTCCAGAACCAGGCCGGCCCCCCGCAGCAGGTCCATTCCCAGCGGGCCTTTTTCCGCCGGAAGGTATTCCTTGTGGTCGACGCCCACCCCGTGCTGGTGGCTGATGGTCCCCCCGTGGGCCAGGATGGTTTCACTGGCGGTTTTTTTAAGGCTGCGCCAGCGGGCCAGGGTTTCCTCCGGACTGTCCGCCAGCCGGAAGACAAAGGTGGTGTAAATGCTGCAGCCGTCTTTGTACACATGGGAAAGGTGGCTGAAGACGTGCACTTTTTCCCCCGCCTGCCGCAGGCCTAGGCCGAGGTTGCGGGTCAGATCGGCCTCCAGGTTTTCCACCCTGGACCAGGGCACTGCCGTTTCCAGGGTGTCCACCGCGTAGCCGGCCTCCCACAGGGTGTTTCTCAGGTAAGGGGTCTTAAAACGGTTTTTATGCCACTCCCGGCCAAAGGCCCGGCCTACCGCCACCCCTCCGTGCCTGCGGACAATCCTGCCCAGTTCACTGCCGGCGAAGGCCACTTCGCTCCTGGACCCCGCCGCGCCGTATATCATCAGGCATTTCTGCCGCTTTATTCCCCGCAGGCTGAGATATTTATCCAGCCAGCCGATCAGTTTTTGCTTCCCGGACATGGCCAGGGTGGTGGCCGTTTCCACGGCCGTGCTGAGCCGCAGCATAACCAGGGGAAGGCGGCGGCGGGCCAGTTCCCGGACAGCGCCGATCCCGGAAGTGAAGTCCGGGAAAAAGATGGCGGAAAACTCCTCTGCTTCGGGCAGCAGGCGCACCCGGACGGCAACCTCGGTCAGGATGCCGAACCTGCCTTCCGAACCCAGGACCAGTTCCCGGAGATCCGGGCCGGCCGCGCTGGCCGGAAATGCCGGCAGTTTCAGGCTTCCCCGGGGTGTTTCCAGCCGGCCCCCGGCAAAAAGCTGTTCAATGCGCCCGTATCCAAGCGACTGCTGGCCGCTGGACCGGCTGGCCACCCAGCCGCCTAGGGTGGAGTATTCAAAGGACTGGGGATAGTGCCCCAGGGTGTATCCATGCTCCCGGAGACGGGCCTCGAGGTCCGGCCCCCGCACGCCGGCCTGGAAGGTGGCCAGATGGCTTTCCGGGTCCAGGTCCAGCAAACGGTTCATCCTTCCCATGTCCACCGTCAGGGAGGGCCGGACGCCCGTTGCGTTGATGTGTCCCACCACGCTGGTGCCGCCGCCGTACGGGATCACGACAATGTTGTTGCGCACGGCAAAATCGACCAGTTCCCTGACCTCGGCGCTGCTTTGAGGAAAGGCCACTCCGTCGGGAAAAGAACCGATCCGGCCTGAACGCAGGGCAACCCAGTCGGGCAGGCTTTGCCCCCGGGCGTGCCGCAGCCTTGCCTCCGGGTCGTCGGTGATCAGGGGGTGACCGGGCAGCCGGCCGGGCGGCACTGCGGCCAGTATTTCTTCCAGGCCGGCGTCCCTGGGCGGACTGCCGGGTCCCGCGTGATCCGATAAAAATTTTTTCATGTGTTCATTTAAAGGAAATTCTTTTGACTGGTCCCCCCATCCGTTCCAGCGACGCATATGCCACACCCCCAGCCTTTATCTTCCGGGCCGCGCACTTTCCGCCGGATTGACCGCCGCCGCTTTTTATGTAAAATATATTAATTTAACCGGATAGTCAATATATAACCAGATAACGGCGGTGAGGGGGGGATTGACCATTTCCAAGTGGCCTTACCGCAAAGCGGCGCTGTGCGGGATTTGCGATTCCGGGATGGAACCGCCGGCCCGGATTTGTCCCAAGAAGATAGAAATTCAGGCCATGGCGCTGGATCAGGGTGGAAAGCGGGTATAAAAGACATAACAAGATTTTGAGAACATTATGAACAAAATTGGCATTTCAGGAGGAATGATCGTGTAATTCTAGAATAACAAGTTTTATGGCAAATAAGTTGAACTCGTACATCTCAGCAAAAAACGAAAACCTGTTACAAATCTGAAAAATGGAGGTGGGTGATGATCTGAATATTTCTTAATATATAGACTATTAAAAATAAAAGGAGGTTTCATGAAGATGAGACAATTGGCAAAAACGGTCATGTTCTTTTTGCTGGCGTTAGTCCTGGCGGCGGCCGCCGCCGGCGGCGGCGGCAAAAAAGAAGAAAACAAAGCGGCCGGGGGCGGAAAGAAGATCAATGTCAAGTTTTCCCACGTGGTGGCCGACCAGACGCCGAAAGGCCAGGCGGCCCTGAAACTCAAGGAGCTCCTGGAAAAATCCGGCCAGTTTGAGGTGCAGGTGTATCCGTCGTCCCAGCTTTACGGCGACAAGGAGGAGCTTGAAGCCCTCAGGGCCAACAACGTCCAGCTGATTGCCCCGTCGGTGACCAAGCTGGTGGGATTTGTGCCGGCCTTCCAGCTGGTTGACATGCCCTTCCTCTTCAAGAGCGACCAGGCCGCGTATAATTTTTACGACGGGCCGAAGGGGCAGGAGCTCATGAACACCTTGAAGCCCCACGGGATGCTGGGGCTGGGGTGGTGGCCCAACGGGTCGAAGCACTTCACCAACTCCAAACGGCCTCTGAAAACCCCCGCGGACTTCAAGGGGCTGAAATTCCGCACCCAGAGCGGCGGCGTCCTGGACGAGCAGTTCAAGGCGCTGGGGGCCGGGTCCCAGACCATAGCCTTCGGTGAAGTGTACCAGGCGCTGAACAGCAAGGCCGTTGACGGTCAGGAGAACACTTTCAACAACATAGACACCCAGAAGTACGAAGAGGTCCAGAAATATATGACCGTTTCCGGGCACGGCAGGCTCGACTACGTCCTGATCACCAACACCAAGTTCTGGGACAGCCTGACGCCGGACCAGCAGAAGATCTTTATGGACGCGGTGAAGGAAGCTTCCCTTTATGAGAGAAAGCTGGCCGATGACCTGAATGCCAAGAGCTTCGAAAAACTCAAGGCCAGCGGAAAAATGGAGATTTACACCCTGACCGACGCCGACCGGGAAGCTTTTGTGAAAGCCATGCAGCCGGTCTACGATAAGTATGCCAATGTTATCGGCAAGGACTACATTGAAGCGGCCAGGAACAGCAAGTAGGGAGACCGGGGACGGGTTCCGGCAAGGGACCCGTCCCTCTTGAAAAGAAGACCTGTCACGGGCGGAAAGGGGTTGGTTTAGCTGCGCAGGATAAGGGAAATTTACGCCGCCCTCGAGGATTACATATCCGGATTGCTTCTCTTCACCGGGCTGACCCTGATTTTTATCAACGTCATCCTGAGGTATTTTTTCGGCAAGCCAAAGTCGGTGCTGGACGAGTTTTCGGTGTATTTCGTGGTTTGGGGGACTTTGATCGGAATAGCGGTGGCCTTGAGAAACAACCACCACATAAAGGTGGACATCCTTTACAATGCCCTGAATATAAGGGTTAAAAGGTGCGTAAGCATTTTCGCCAACAGCTTGGGACTGGCCTTTGCCTTGTTTTACACCTATTTCGGTTTTGAGCTGGTCCGCAATTACGTGGAATCCGGGCAGAGATCGACGGACAGCCAGTTTCCCCTGTGGATAGTCAACCTGATCATGCCCATCAGCGGATTGCTGTTCAGCGCCCGCTTCGTCGATAAACTGTACCTCCTCTTGAAGGACGGAGGCAGGGAGTGGTTCAGGACCGAGGCGGAAGGGGGGCATCATTGATTGGAAACCGTTCTTTTATTTTTTATCTTCGTGATGCTGTTCCTGCTGAACGTGCCCATCGCCGTCAGCCTGGCCGTGGCCGCCCTGGTGGTGCTGGCCACGACCACTGATTTCACCCTTTACATGATAGCCCAGCGCATGTTCGCGTCCCTCCTGTCGCCCCCGCTGCTGGCCATCCCGTCCTTTGTCTTCGCAGGCGTGGTGATGTCCCACGGGGGGATCTCAAAGTACCTGATCGCCGCCCTGAGGGCTTGGTTCGGGCATCTTCCCGGCGGGCTGGCCGTGGTCACCATCGCCGCCTGCGCCATCTTCGCCGCCATATCGGGGTCAAGCCCGGCCACGGCGGCCGCCATCGGGGCGATCATGCTGCCGGCTTTGATCGAGGGCGGCTATCCCAAGCGTTACGCCATGGGTCTGATTGCCGCCGGCGGGACCCTTGGCATACTGATCCCGCCCAGCGTGACCATGGTTATATTCGGGATCACGGCCGAAGTCTCCATCGGCGACCTGTTCATGGGAGGCCTGCTGCCGGGCCTGTTCCTGGCCGGCATCCTCATCGTCAGCGCGGTGGTTTACTCCCTGAAAAACAACTTCGGCAGGGCGCCCAGGGCCACCTGGGAGGAACGGTGGAAAACCACCGTCAAGGCCATCCCCGGGGGTCTGCTGCCTTTCTTCATCCTGGGCAGCATATACGCCGGGGTGGTGACCCCCACCGAGGCCGCAGTGCTTTCGGTGTTCTATACCCTGGCGGTATCAATTTTTATCTACAGGGAACTGAAGCTGTCCAGCGTCCGGGACATATTGAGAGAATCAATAAACATTTCCTCCATGATCTACCTGATTATCTCGGCGGCCATGGTGTTCTCGCTGTTCCTGACGGCGAAACAGGTTCCCCAGCAGGTGTCCGCCTGGATAGCGGACAACACCCTGAACAAGTACCTGTTTTTCTTCCTGACCAACATTATGTTCTTCGTCATGGGCACCTTCCTGGAGGCCGTTTCCATCACCCTGATTACCCTGCCCCTGCTGCTTCCCATAATTTACGCCCTGGATATCGATATCATCCAGTTTGCCGTGGTGATGACCGTGAACATGGAACTGGCCATGATTACCCCGCCGGTGGGCCTCAACCTCTTCGTGGTCAGCGCCATGGCCAGGGAAAGGCTGGAAGAGGTGGTCCGGGGGGTGCTGCCGTTTATCCTGATCCTGATCGGAGCGCTGATTTTATTTGTGCTGTGGCCGGATATATCCACCTGCATCCCCAGGGAAGTTATGGGCCACCCGAAATAATACAGAAATCGGGAATTGGGAATTGGTCTTCCGTGATGCATTGCCAACCGCCAAACTATTAGCCGAAAGAGCCCCTCAGGGGCTCTTTGGTTTGCTTAAGCCCGGCCGTTCTGATATAATTATCCTGTGCGGCAGGTAAATTATAACAGGAATTAAAGGCGGGGGGATTGTAATGGATGACAATGCCCAGGAAGTTTTGATCCGGGAAGAGAAGACCGGGCTTGGATCAATCAAGATCGCCGACGAAGTGGTCAAGATCATTGCCGGGCTGGCCGCCACCGAGGTTCCCGGCGTGGTGGGCATGAGCAGCGGCGTGGTGGGCGGTATAGCCGAGATGCTGGGCCGCAAGAACATGTCCAAGGGGGTCAAGGTGGAGGTGGGCGAGAAGGAGGCCGCCGTGGACATGTTCGTGGTGATGGAATACGGCACCCGCATTCCGGACGTGGCCGCCAGGATCCAGGAAAACGTGAAAAAGGCCATTGAAAACATGACCGGACTGACCGTGGTGGAGGTAAACGTGAATGTGCAGGGCGTGGCCTTTGCCCACGAGGGGAAGGAAGAAGAACACAGGGTTAAATAGGTGACCGGGGAGGGAAAGCCGAGATGAACCCTTTTGACCGGGGTTTGATGGTCCTGTACGCGCTGGCGGGGACATTGTCGGCCGTTGTCTCCGGCCTCTTGCTGGCAGGCTGGGCATGGCCGGAAAAAATATTCAGGGACTTGGCCGGAATGCCCGGATTCAACGAGACAGTGTACTCCCTTTTGGCAGTATTTATCCTGGCCGGTATCAGGCTGGCCTGGAAAGGGCTTCATCCCGGGAAAAGGCACGCCGTGGTGCAGGAGGGATCTCTGGGGAAGGTGCGCATAGCGCTGGCCGCCATTGAGTCGCTGGTGGAAAAGGTGGCCATGGACCAGAGGGGGGTAAAGGAGGCCAGGGCCGGCGTGGAGGGACTGCCCCGGGGAATCGGGGTCCGGATCAGGGTTGTGGCGGCGCCGGATGTCAACATACCCCAGGTATCCGAGTTGATCCAGAAAACGGTTAGGGACAGGGTGCTGGAAGTTACGGGGATAGAGGTGCGCGACATCAGGATCTCGGTGGACAACATCGCGGCCCAAAAGCTGCGGGTTGAGTAGGGGCGGTAAATTCCGCCGGCACAAAAACCCTGACGAGGTGTGAATGGTGGATATTGATCAAATCCTGGAAAACATCCGGAAAAACCCGGGGAAGGCGGCCGGAACCGCGCTGGGCCTGGTGTTCGGCCTGATCGCCATCACATACGGAATATTTAAGGCTATTTTTGTATCGCTGTGTATTGCTGCCGGTTATTATATCGGCAGGCAGATCGACAGCCGGACCGGCTGGAGGGAATTGTTCTGCGGACGGTTCAGGGAAAAGTAGGACCGGCTTCCGGGAGGGTGACAATGGGCAGAAGACAGGCCAGGGAAGCGGCATTGCAGGCTTTGTTCCAGGTGGACGTGGGCGGCGCGGACCCGGAAAAGGCGTTGGCCGACACGGCGGAAATGACGGGTATCGCCCCGGACGACATTGCCTTTATGAGGGAACTGGTTTTGGGGTCATTGAGTCATCTCCGGGACATTGACCGCATTATCTCCTCCCTGAGCAGGGACTGGAACATCGACAGGCTGGCCAGGGTGGATCACAATATCATGCGGCTGGCCGCATTCGAAATATTGTACCGGGACGACATACCCTTCGGGGCCACGGTGAACGAGGCGGTTGAGCTGGCCAAGACCTATGGGGGGGATGACTCCGGTAGGTTTGTAAACGGGATACTGGCCCAGGTCGGCAAAAAAGCCGCTGAATTGAAGGTCCCCGGGGCCGGGGAGGAAAAGGGGAGACCAGATTGAGGATTCCCCTTTTTAATTTTTTTAATAGAAGGCCCTGAAGATCGTCTGGATACATATAAAATTTTGTTCATAACAAAAGCCTTTCGGCAGGAATTGAGCCTGATTTCTAGAAAATATTTTTTTTAGAACAGATCACGGTTTAATAAAAAAAATAAGGGAGGGGAAAAGGTTTGTACAGGATCCTGGAAAAAGAAGTGTTCTCGCCAATCATCAAACTAATGGTCATAGAAGCTCCGAAGGTTGCCAGGAGCTGCCAGGCCGGGCAGTTTGTCATCCTTCGCATCCATGAGGAGGGGGAACGCATTCCCCTGACCATAGCCGACTTCGACCGTGAGAAGGGAACCATCACCATTGTTTTTCAGGAAGTGGGCAAGACCACGGAACAACTGGGCGCCATGAACGCCGGCGACAGCCTCAGGGATTTCGTGGGCCCGCTGGGGGTTCCCTCGCACATCGAAAAATTCGGCACCGTCATGGTGGTGGGCGGGGGAGTGGGCATCGCCCCGGTGCACCCCATCGCCAGGGAACTGAAGAAGGCAGGCAACCACGTTATCGGGGTCATCGGTTCCAGGACCAAGGAACTGATGTTCTGGGAGGACAAGATGAGGGAGGCCTGCAGCGAACTGCACGTGACCACCGACGACGGTTCGTACGTGCGCAAGGGATTTGTAACCGATGTGATGAAAGAGATTATTGAGGACAGGGGCAAGGAAAACATAAACCTTGTCCTGGCCATCGGCCCGCAGCCCATGATGAGGGCCTGCTGCAACCTGACCAGGGAATACGGACTGAAGACCGTGGTCAGCCTGAACGCCCTGATGGTGGACGGGACCGGCATGTGCGGCTGCTGCAGGGTGTCGGTGGGAGGGGTGACCAAGTTTGTCTGCGTCGACGGACCCGAGTTCGACGGGCACGAGGTGGACTGGCTGGAGCTGGCGCGGCGCGGAGCATATTTCCGCGAGGAAGAACAGAAAGCCAGGGAAAGGGCAAAAGAGAAGCACTCCTGCCAGTGCGGATGCGGAGGTGGTAAATAATGGCGGACGCCCAGAAACCAAAGAAGCAAATCGTGCCCAAGAAGAACCCCATGCCGGCCCAGGATCCGGCGGTGAGGTCCAGGAACTTCAACGAGGTGGCCCTCGGCTACTCTCCCGAAACCGCCATCGCCGAGGCCGGCCGCTGCCTACAGTGCAAAAACGAGCCCTGCCGCCAGGGGTGCCCGGTGGAGGTTGACATACCGGCATTTTTAAAGCTGGCGTCCGAGGGCGATTTTGCCGGAGCAATCGCCAAGATTAAGGAAAAGAACGCCCTTCCCGCGGTCTGCGGACGGGTCTGCCCCCAGGAAAACCAGTGCGAGAAGTACTGCACCCTGGGCAAGAAGCACGAACCGGTCGGCATCGGCCGGGTGGAGAGATTTTGCGCCGACTGGGAACTGGCCAAGGGCGTGAAACTGCCCGAAGTGGCTCCGCCCACCGGTTTCAAGGTGGCCGTGGTGGGTTCGGGACCGGCCGGGATAACCTGCGCCGCCGACCTGGCCAAGCTGGGCCACAAGGTGACCATGTTCGAGGCCCTGCACGTGGCCGGCGGGGTGCTGATGTACGGCATACCCGAGTTCCGTCTGCCCAAGGCGGTGGTCCAGGCCGAGGTGGAAAACGTCAAAAAGCTGGGCGTGGAAATAGAGGTCAACTCGGTGGTGGGCAAGTTTGCCACGGTGGACCAGCTCATGGAGGAGGGCGGCTTTGACGCGGTGTTTATAGGCACCGGCGCGGGACTGCCATACTTCATGAACATACCGGGAGAGAACCTGTGCGGGGTGTACTCGGCCAACGAGTTTCTGACCAGGACCAACCTGATGAAGGCCTACCAGTTCCCGGAGTGGGACACCCCCATCAAAGTGGGTAGGAAGGTGGCCGTGCTGGGCGGCGGAAACGTGGCCATGGATGCCGCCAGAACCGCCCTGCGCCTGGGCGCCGAGGAGTCCTGGATAGTTTACCGCAGGTCCGATAAGGAACTGCCGGCAAGGCACGAGGAAGTGGAGCACGCCCACGAGGAGGGCGTGAAATTCGCCTTCCTGACCAGCCCCACCAGGATCATCGGCGACGACAACGGCGTGGTCAAAGCCATGGAATGCATCAGGTACGAACTGGGCGAGCCCGACGCCTCCGGCCGCCGGAGCCCGGTGCCCATTCCCGGTTCCGAGTATACAATGGAAGTGGACACTGTGGTGGTGGCCATCGGCCAGGGCCCCAATCCGCTGGTGCCCAGGACCACCAAGGGACTGGAGGTAAACAGGAAGGGCAACATAGTGGCCAACCCGGAGACCGGCGCCACCTCCAAGCCCGGGGTCTACGCCGGCGGAGACGTGGTTACGGGCGCGGCCACGGTCATCCTGGCCATGGGGGCCGGCAAGGTGGGAGCCCGTTCCATCCACGACTACCTGATGGCCAAAAAAAGCGCAAAATAGGAAGAGGAGGTAAGGGTAATGGCGGCCAAAATTATATCCGGAGTTGAAGTGGCCAGGCAGATCAGGGAGGAAATAAAGGCGGAAGTCGAACAGCTCAAGGCTAAATACAACAAGGTGCCCGGCCTGGTAACCATTCTGGTCGGCGAAAACCCGGCATCCGTAAGCTACGTCACCGGCAAACAAAAAACCGCCAAGGAACTCGGATTTTATTCGGTCCAGGACGACCAGCCGGCCGATATAACCGAGGAACAGCTCCTGGCCCTGATTGACAAGTACAACAAGGACGACAGCATCAACGGCATCCTGGTCCAGCTCCCGCTGCCGAAGCATATCAACGAGACCAAGGTTCTGTACGCAATTGACCCCGACAAGGACGTGGACGCCTTCCACCCGGTAAACGTTGGAAGGCTGGTCATCGGAGAGGGCATATTCCTTCCTTGCACCCCGGCCGGCATCCAGGAACTCCTGGTCCGGGGCGGCGTGGAGACCAGCGGGGCCCACGTGGTGGTGGTCGGGCGGAGCAACATAGTGGGCAAGCCCATCGCCAACATTATGCTGCAGAAGGCCAAGGGGGCCAACTCCACGGTGACCGTGGTCCACACCGGGACCAAGGACGTGGGCCACTACACCAGGATGGCCGACATCCTGATCGTTGCCGCAGGAAGACCCAAGTACGTAACCGCCGACATGGTGAAGGAAGGAGCGGCCGTCATTGACGTGGGCGTGAACAGGATCGGCATGACCCCGGAAGGAAAGGCAAAGCTTGCCGGGGACGTGGACTTCGACAACGTCAAGGAAAAGGCCAGCCTGATCACACCGGTTCCCGGCGGCGTGGGGCCGATGACCATCACCATGCTGATGAAAAACACCCTGGCAGCATTCAAGAACAGCCTGGGCATCAAGTAAAGACGGACCGGCAAAAGTCCCCCGGGAGCTTCCGGGGGACTTCAATCTATAAGGGCATTTTCCGGAGGCAGGCATGAGAATTCTGACGGTGCGGGAACTCACCAGCCACATCAAGGGGCTGCTGGAAAACGACCGCCTCCTGGCCAACCTGTGGGTGAAGGGGGAAATATCCAACTGCCGCCCGGCAAACAGCGGCCATATTTACTTTACCCTGAAGGACGGGTCCAGCTGCATCCGGGCCGTGATGTTCAGGTCCCGGGCCGTGAAACTGCGGTTCAGGCCCGGGGACGGAATGTCCGTCAGGGTGAGAGGGTACGTTTCGGTGTACGAAAGGGACGGCAGTTACCAACTGTACGCCGAGGAGATGGAGCCCGACGGCGTCGGAGCCCTCTACGCGGCCTTCGAGCAGCTGAAGGAAAAACTGATGCGGGAGGGGCTCTTCGACCAGGCCAGGAAGAAAAGGATCCCCCTCCTTCCGAAGCGCGTAGGCATAGTCACCTCGCCCACCGGGGCGGTGATCAGGGACATGGTGCAGATAATCAGGCGCCGCTGGCCCGGAACGGGGATTATCCTGGCGCCGGTGACGGTCCAGGGGGAGACGGCCCCGGGGGAAGTGGCCCGGGGCATAAGATCGCTGAACGCCCTGGGCGGGGTGGACGTGATCATCGTGGGCCGGGGAGGAGGGTCCCTGGAGGAGCTGTGGGCTTTCAACACCGAGGAGGTGGCCAGGAGCATAGCCATGTCATCCGTGCCTGTGATATCGGCCGTGGGCCATGAAACCGACTTCACCATAGCCGACATGGCGGCCGACCTGCGGGCGCCCACTCCCTCCGCCGCAGCCGAACTGGCGGTTCCCGTGAAGGCCGACGTAGCCCGCGCCCTGGAAGTTTTGAAAACCAGGATGAACAGGGCCATGGATGAAAAAATCGGCCAGTGCCGCCGGCGGCTGGAGGCCTGCCTGCGGAGCCCGGCATTCCGCCGGCCGGTGGAAAATATATGCGGCCCGAGGTCCGTGGCCGCAGACATGCTGTCCAGGAACCTTGCCGGGCGCATGAAGGAAACAATGGCCCTCCACCGGGGAAGGCTGGCCGAACTGGCCGGGCGGCTCAACGCCCTGAGCCCGCTGGCCACCATGGCCAGGGGGTACTCGGTCTGCATTTCGGAAAGAACCGGGGAGATTCTACGGGACGCCGACGGGCTGAGGCCCGGGGACGGGATCAGGGTGGATCTGCACAGGGGGAGTGTCCGGTGCGGGGTAAAAGAAGTGCTGGCGGAGAACAGGCGGCCAGTCCGCCGGTGACTTGTTCTGTTCACGGGGGCGGTGTTTGGATATAATCATAATATATAAAGGTAACACGGCCCGGGATGTGATCCAGGTTGACCGGAGAAAGCCCCAGATATAATGCCTATTCAAAATACCTGGCCGGGAAATTCGGCGGGAAAGTATACAAACTCCCGGTAAACCTGCCGGGAACCTGTCCGAACAGGGACGGCGTGCTGGCCCGGGGGGGCTGCATTTTTTGCGATGAGGCGGGATCGGGGTTTCAGTGCCTGCCCAACACCATGTCAGTGAAAAGACAGATTGACGAAAACAGGGAATTCTATAAAAAAAGGTTCGGCGCCGAAAAATTCATCGTATATTTCCAGGCCTTCACCAACACATACCTGCCCCTGTCCCTGTTCAGGGAATACATGACCGGCGCCTGCGCCGGCGACGTGGTGGGCATATCGGTATCCACCAGGCCGGACTGCGTCAATGACAGGTATCTGGACTTCCTGCAGGGTCTGAAGGAGGACAGGGGGCTGCAAATAGACATTGAGCTGGGCCTGCAGACGGTGAACTACCATACCCTGCGGAAAATCAACCGGGGGCACACCCTGGCCGAATTTGTGGACGCCGTTATAAGGGCCCACCGGAGAGGACTGGAGGTCTGCGTTCACCTCATCCTGAACCTGCCCTGGGACGGCGGGCCGGACGTGGTGGAGAACGCCAAGCTAATCTCCGCCCTGGGGGTGCGGTACGTTAAGCTGCACTCCCTGTACGTGGTGGAGGGTACTGTGCTGGGGGACCTGTTTAAAAGCGGTCAAATAGAGATAATGCCGCTGGAAAGCTATGTGGACAGCGTTGTTGTTTTCCTGGAACACCTGGACCCGAGGATTGTGGTCCAGCGACTGGTGGGAAAAGGCCCCCGGGAAAAGGTAATCTTTTCTAACTGGGGTGTGAGCTGGTGGAAGGTAAAGCAGATGATTGAACAGGCTCTGGAAAGGAGAGACACCTGGCAGGGCAGGAAATTCGACTACCTCAACGGGCCGGCCTTAATCAGGGCCGGTTTCCCGGATATGTGAAAAGGAGGCCCGGAATAAACGTGGCCAAAAAGAAGTTGACCTTTGAAGAGGCCTTGAAAAGGCTGGAGGAAGTGGTCCGGGAACTGGAGGACGGCCAATTGTCCCTGGAAAAATCCCTGGAACTTTTTTCGGAAGGGATAAACTTAAGCAAAATATGCCGGGCTTCACTGGAGGAGGCTGAGGAGCGCATCATGGTGCTTACGGCCGACGGCGGCCTGAAGGAAATCGGAAACTAAAGAGGAATGGGGGCGCGGACGGTTTGGATTTTTTAAAGGAGCTGGAGAAACGTTCCGAAGCGGTTAACGAGGCGCTGGATGAACTGCTGCCGGCAGCCGGCGCGTACCCGCCCGCCATCCACGAGGCCATGAGATACAGCCTGTTTGCCGGCGGAAAAAGGCTGAGGCCGGTTCTGGCCCTGGCAACGGCCGAAATGCTGGGCGGGAGCCCGGGGGACATAATGCCCGCCGCCTGCGCCCTGGAATTAATCCATACCTATTCGCTGATCCACGACGACCTGCCGGCCATGGACAATGACGACCTGAGAAGGGGGATCCCCACCTGCCACAAAAAATTCGGCGAGGCAATGGCCATCCTGGCGGGTGACGCCCTGCTGACCCTGGCCTTCGGGCTGATCACCCTGTGCCCGGCAAGAGGCAGGATCACACCGGAAAGATTGATCACGGTGGTCCGGGAGGTGGCTTCGGCCGCCGGGACATCCGGGCTCATCGGCGGCCAGGTGGCCGATATCGGGTCGGCGGCCGACACGGTTGACGGGGAAACCCTGGCCTATATTCACCGCTGTAAAACCGGAGCCATGTACAGGGTTTCGGTGAGAACCGGGGCGATACTTTCGGGGTCCGGCGACGAGGATCTGGAAAGGCTTACCGAATACGCGGAACACCTGGGCATGGCCTTTCAGATCACCGACGACATCCTGGATATAGTCGGAGATGAAAAAAAGATGGGCAAGCCTGCCGGAAGCGACCTCAAAAACAACAAGGCCACCTACCCCGCGCTGTATGGAATGGACGAGGCCAGGAGGATGGCCTCCCTGGAGGCCGGGCTGGCCGTCCGCTGCCTTGACGCGTACGGCGAAAAGGCCGGTTTTTTAAGGGAACTGGCGAGGTTTGTGGTGGAAAGAAGCCACTGAGAATACTAATTCTGAAAGCCTTATTATGTCGGAATCCGGAATCCAGAATTCAGAATCCAGAAATAGAAAGACCTTTCAGCTGAATATAGGTCTGTCTTCTGTCTACTGTCTCCTGTATTCTTGACCATAGACAAATGATCCTGAGGTGTTAAATGGCTAACAACAGGACCACCGTTTCGGCCTCCTATATCATCCTGGTCAGCGCAGGGTCGTTCCTGCTGGCGGTGCTGTTTTTCTGGATTTCAAACCTTCTGGCCGAAAAGATGCAGAGCCTTGTCCTGTCGGTGATTTTCCTGTTTGTTGTGGTCATGGCGGGAATACTTGCCGACATACTGGGCGTATCGGTTACAGCGGCGTCGGAGGCGCCCCTGCATGCCAAGGCCGCCAAAAAGATACCCGGTGCGTCCGAGGGCGTGTTTTTAATAAGGAATGCCGACCGGGTGGCCAACTTGATGAACGACGTGGTGGGAGACATCGCCGGTACAGTGAGCGGGGCGCTGGGTATTGCCCTGGCGGTGCAAATCCTGACGTACAGGCAGGAATTCAGTCAGCTCGTGCTGAATATGCTGCTTACGGCTGTAATAGCGGCCCTTACGGTGGGCGGAAAGGCCCTTGGGAAGCGGGTGGCTCTTTCCCGCGCCGAGGAGATAGTATACATAACCGGCAAGATCCTGCACGGCATCTCAATAGTTACTGGAAAAGATTTCAGCACCAGGTCCAGGAAAATATCAAGGTAGTTTACACGGCCGCTGGCGCCGGCTGCGGCATGATAAGAAATTCCCGCCCAGGGTATTGTCGTTCCGGATACCTGCGGAATCAGGTCCGGGAATGATGCATTTTCAGTAAAAACAGGGAGTGTTGGCCTTGAGCCTGCTGTCGAAAATAGAGGGTCCCGAGGATATTCGCAGCCTTCCGGCGGCCCGGCTGTACGACCTGGCCGCGGAGATCAGGCGCGAAATTATCGAAACCGTGTCCAGGAACGGGGGGCACCTGGCCCCCAACCTGGGGGTGGTGGAGCTAACCCTGGCGCTGCACAGGGTCTTCAAATCGCCGGAGGATAAAATAATCTGGGACGTGGGGCACCAGTGCTACGTTCACAAGCTGATCACCGGCAGGCGGGACCGGTTCCGCAACCTTAGAAAATACGGGGGGATAAGCGGTTTCCCCAGCCCCGGGGAATGCGAACACGACGCCTTTGTCAGCGGGCACAGCAGCACTTCCATTTCAGTTGCCCTGGGCATGGCCATAGCCAGAGACCTGAAAGGGGAAAAACACTCCGTGGTGGCCGTAATCGGGGACGGCGCCATGACCGGGGGAATGGCCTTTGAGGCCATGAACCACGCCGGCCACCTGCAGAAAAACATGATCGTGGTGCTGAACGACAACGAAATGTCCATCGCCCGGAACGTGGGGGGGATGGCCAGGTACCTGGCCCGCCTGAGGACCGATCCCATGTACTCCCGGGGCAAGGAGGAACTGGAACAGATACTGAGAAAAATACCGGCCATCGGGCCAACCGTCCTGAAAGCCGTGGAGAGGCTGAAGGACAGCCTGAAATACCTGGTGGTGCCCGGTATGCTTTTCGAGGAACTGGGTTTCGTCTACCTGGGCCCCATCGACGGGCACAACATAGAGGACATGGTGGAAATGTTGAAAAAGGCCAGGTCCATGAGCGGCCCCGTACTGGTGCACGTAGTCACCGTAAAGGGCAGGGGCTATTCCCACGCCGAGAAAAACCCGGGCAAGTTCCACGGCGTGGGCCCCTTCAACCTGGAAACCGGGGAGCCCAAAAATGCCGGCGGGGCGCCGACCTATACCGAAGTATTCGGCCGCACCATGTGCGATCTGGCTGCCCGGGACAGTTCGGTTCTGGCCATCACCGCCGCCATGACCGGCGGCACGGGGCTGACGGAGTTCGCCAGGAAATACCCCGACCGGTTTTTCGATGTCGGCATTGCCGAGCAGCACGCCGTAACCATGGCCGCCGCCATGGCTTCCAGGAATTTAAGGCCGGTGGTGGCCATCTACTCCACATTTTTACAGCGGGCCTTCGACCAGATCATTCACGACGTCTGCCTCCAGAACCTGCCTGTGACCTTTGCCGTGGACAGGGGCGGGCTGGTGGGAGACGACGGTCCGACCCACCACGGGACCTTTGACCTTTCATACCTGGGTCAAATGCCCAACATGGTGGTGATGGCCCCCAAGGACGAAAACGAACTCAGGCACATGATTTATACCGCCCTTAAACACAACGGCCCGGCCGCGGTAAGGTACCCGCGGGGCGAAGGCCGCGGCTGCCCGCTGGACGATCGTCTCCAGAGCCTGCCCCTGGGCAGGGCCGAGGTGATCAGGGAGGGCGGCGATGTTGCCCTTTTTGCCGTGGGGACAATGGTGGAAACCGCCGAGAAGGCCGCGGAAGAACTGGAGGAAAGCCACGGGATCTCCGCCGCCGTGGTGAACGCCCGCTTTGTAAAGCCCGTGGACAGCGGGATGATCATAAAATACGCCGGGACCACCGGCAGGATCATCACCATTGAAGAGAACGTGCTGCACGGGGGATTCGGCAGCCGGGTACTGGAAGTGATCAATAATTCGGGGATCACCGGGGTAAAGGTGAAAACCATGGGTCTCCCGGATCTCTTTGCCGAACACGGCGACCGGCAGGTGATCCTGGCCAAGTACGGCCTGACCGTTGACGAGATAGTTATGAACGCCTTGAAACTATCGGGCCCGCGCCACGTAAAGGTCCAGGGCCGGAGGCTGTCAATCTCTGGAGGTAACCGGCTTGACCGCTAAAAAGCAGAGGCTGGACGTTTTCCTGTTTCAAAACGGGTATTTTGAAAGCAGGGAACGGGCCAGGGCGGCCATTATGGCCGGCCGGGTGAGGGTCAACGGGCTCAAGGTGGAAAAGCCGGGTGCGGGAGTTGACCCGGAGGCCCGGGTGGAGGTTTTGGGAGGACTTCCCTACGTCAGCAGGGGCGGGTTGAAGCTGGAAAAAGCCCTGCGGGTGTTCGGGGTGGACCTGACCGGCAAGGTGGTCCTGGATGTGGGCGCCTCCACCGGGGGATTTACCGACTGCGCCCTGCAGAACGGGGCGGCCATGGTTTACGCCGTGGACGTGGGATACGGGCAACTGGCCTGGAAGTTGCGCACCGATCCCAGGGTGGTGGCCATTGAGAGGACCAATATTAGAAACCTGGACCCGGCGGTCATTGACCGAAGGCCGGATTTCGTCACCATAGACGTCTCATTTATTTCCCTGGAAAAAGTGATGCCCCGGGTGGCCGAATTGACCGGCGGGCAGGCCAGGGGGATTGCCCTGGTCAAGCCGCAGTTCGAGGCCGGGAGGGAAAAGGTGGGCAAAAAGGGCGTGGTCAGGAGCCCGCTGACCCACAGCCAGGTGCTGACGCGGGTATGCTCCATGATGGCCGGGAACGGCTGGGGCGTAATCGGGATGGACTTTTCACCCGTCAGGGGCCCCGAGGGGAACATAGAATACCTCATGTATTTTGACCTGTCCACTCCCGGTGATATCGACCCGGAACTGATCCGGCGGGTGGTGGAAGAGGCGCATCAAAAACTGGGAATTGGGAATTAGGAATTGGGAATTGGGAATTGGGGAGCTAGAGACTACCGGTCAGCGACTAGCTGCTAGCTTAAATCTTGCCAACTTTATTCCCAATTCCCACTCGTAATGGAGGCAAGCATGAATTCTAGGTCCATCGGGATCATGGCCAATCTCGGCAAGACTGGTCTGGAAGACCTGGTTGGTAAAATCTGCCACTGGTTTTTAAGCAGGGGCATAAATATAACGGCTCAGCCGGACCTGGCCGAAAGGTTAGGTTGCGGGATTCGGGCAGCCTCCCTGGAAGAAATGGTCAGGGGCATCGAGTGCCTGCTGGTCATTGGAGGAGACGGGACAATTCTGAACAGCGCCAGGGCGGCGGCCGCCAGCGGGGTGCCGGTGCTGGGCATAAATCTGGGACACCTGGGGTTCCTGTCCGAGATTGACCTGCCTGATCTCCAGTCGGGCCTGGAAAGCGTTGTCAACCGGGATTACCACATAGAGGAGCGCATGATGATTGAGGCCTCCGTGCTGCGGGGGGGGGAAGAAGTCGGAAAGTCAATGGGGCTGAACGACGCGGTTATCACCAAGGGGGCCTTCGCCCGTCTTATTTTTCTGGAGACCAGGGTGGACGGGGAGCCGGTGGGCACTTACCCCGCCGACGGCATTATCGTGTCCACTCCCACCGGGTCGACGGCCTATTCCCTCTCCGCCGGGGGTCCGGTGGTCACCCCGGACCTGGACCTGATGCTGATCACGCCCATCTGCCCCCACGCCCTTTGGGCCAGGCCCATAGTCATTTCGCCGGACTGCCTGGTGGAAGTGGAGCTTATGTCGGACAAGGGCGAGGTTATGCTGACCATTGACGGCCAGCACGGCCTGGAGCTGGTTAAGAACGACGTGGTGCGGGTTGCCAGGGCGCCCTTCAAGGTCAGATTCATCAGGCTTAAGACCAGGAACTTTTTCAGAGTCCTGAAGCAGAAACTGAGAGAGGGGAACAGCCGTTGATGCCGATCAGCCGCCCCGCCAGCGCGGTGCAGTGGGCCCGGGCATTTGTCCTCCCGGCCCTGGGGCGGGTTTCCAGGGCGGTGGACGCCACCGCCGGCAACGGGCACGATACCCTTTTCCTGGCCGAAAATGTAGGCCCGGGTGGACATGTCTACGCCCTGGACATCCAGGAGGAGGCCCTGGAGAAGACCAGGGCCCGGATTGAAGCGGCGGGGCTAAAGGACAGGGTCACCCTGCTGCTGCGGGGCCACCAGGACCTGGACCGGCTGGTGGAAGCGCCGGTGGACGCAGTGATGTTCAACCTCGGCTACCTGCCCGGCAGTGACCGGACAGTGACAACCGGGCCTGAAACCACCAGGGATGGCATATCCGCAGCTTTGAGGATATTGAGGCCGGGGGGGCGCCTGAGCGTGGTGGCGTACACCGGGCATCCCGGGGCCAGGGAGGAAGCCGTGGCGGTGGCAGGGCTGATGGGAGGACTGGACCTGAAGGAGTTCAACGTGCAGAAGATGGTGTTCTGGAACAGCCGGGGGGACAGCCCGGAACTGTATTTCGCCACCCGGGCCGGTGAAGATAATGGTTAAACCCATCAGGCATAAAAAGATAATTGAAATTATCCGTTCCAGGCAGGTGGAGACCCAGTACCAGCTGGCCAGGGAACTGAAGGAGGCGGGTTTTGACGTCACCCAGGCCACGGTTTCCAGGGATATCAAAGAACTGGGGCTGGTAAAGGTCCCCGGGGAAAACAACAACTCCCATTATACCCTGCCGGACCGGGCACCGGACCTGAATTGGGAGGACCGGCTGAAGAGGCTGTTGATCAGCTCGGTGCAAGGGCTGGACTGCAGTGAAAACCTGGTGGTGGTCAAGACCCTGCCGGGGGAGGCCCAGGGTGTAGCCTCGGCCATCGACCAGGCCAAAATGCCGAATATAATCGGGACCGTGGCCGGCGACGACACCATCCTGGTGGTGGTCAAGCCCAAAAGCGCGGTCTCCGAAGTTATCGGGCGCTTCAGGAAGCTGACCGGAGGTTAGATATGCTGTTAAGCCTGCAAATTAAGGATTTCGGCATAATAGATCAAACCGGGATAGATTTTGCCCCGGGCCTCAACGTTCTTACCGGCGAAACCGGATCCGGAAAATCGATCATCATCGAGGCCATCCAGGTGGTTACCGGGGGGCGCGCGCTGTCCGAATACGTGCGGGCGGGGTGCGACCGGGCCGTTGTTCAGGCCGCCGTGGAAGTCCGGGACATGCCGGAAGTGCTCCGCCTGCTGTCGGAAAACGGTGTTGCCGCGGAACCGGGTGAAACCGTGATATTAACCCGGGAAATCAACAGGAACGGCCGGAACCTGTGCCGGATCAACGGGGGTATGGTCAGCCTGGGCCTGTACAGGGAGGTGGGCCGGAGGCTGGTGGACATCCAGGGGCAGAACGAACAGCAATTGCTCTTCGATCCCGAAAGACAGCTGTATTTGCTTGACCAGTACGGCGGGGAAGAGGTGATCGCCGCAGGCGCCGAAGTGACCGGAATATACCGCAGGCTCCGGGAGGTCAAAGAGGCTGTGGAAGAAATGCGCCGGCGCCGGCGGGAATGGGCCGGAAGACAGGAGCTGATCAACTACCAGATCAGAGACATCGACGGGGCATCCCTCAGGCCCGGCGAGGAGGAGGATCTGGCGGCCGAGAGGCGCAGGCTGGTCAATGCCGAAAAATTGTCCCGCCTGGTGGGAGAGGTTTACCGGGACCTGTACGGCGGGGAATCCCATGCCTCGTCACTGGAACTGACCGGCAGGGCTCTCAAGGCCCTGGAACGGGTGGTGGAGTTGGATCCGGGCCTGGCAGGGGTCAGGGACGCGGTGGCGGGCGCCCTGTACCAGATAGAGGAGGCCTGCGGGGACCTGTCCAGGTACGCGGACGGGCTGGAGTATTACCCCGCCCGGCTGGAATTCGTCGAAGAAAGGCTGGACCTGCTGAGCAAATTAAAGAAAAAATACGGCGGAAGCGTTGAGGAAATCCTCCGCTACCGCGAGGAAATAGCGGCCGAACTGGAGGAAATGGAGGGCGGGGAAGAAAAGATAGAATTGATGGAAGAGGAAATGTCCGCCCTGTCAAAGCGGCTGGAGGAGCAGGCTGACAGGCTTACCGCCCTGAGGAGGCGGGCGGCCGGCGCCCTGGAAAAAGAAATAGCCCGGGAACTGGCGGACCTGGATATGGCCGGGTCGGTTTTCAGCATAATTTTTTCCGAAAGGGAAAGCATTGGCGAACAGGGCAGGGAAAGGGCCGAGTTTTTTATTTCCACCAACCCGGGGGAGCCGGTCAGGCCCCTGTCAAAAGTTGCCTCGGGAGGGGAAACATCAAGGCTGATGCTGGCCGTGAAAAGCATCCTGGCGGAAATGGAAGGCATTCCCACCCTGGTTTTTGACGAGATCGACACCGGCATCGGGGGCCGCACCATCAGGGCGGTGGCTGTGAAATTGCGCCAGCTAGGCGAAAAAAGGCAGGTTGTCTGCGTTACCCATTCGCCGTCGGTGGCCAGCGTAGCCCAAAACCACCTGGTCATCCGCAAGGGAGAAACCGGAGGCCGTACCCGGGCCGGGGTTTACTCCCTGGACGAAGGGGAAAGGTTGAAAGAACTGGCCCGCATGCTGGGTGGAGGGGAGGGGGACCGGGCGGCCCTGAACCATGCCCGGCAGCTGCTGGAAGAGGCCAAAAAGCCGCCGGTTTAGCTGTACCGGAAATCTCGCGGGTCGCCTAAAAATGAATAAGTCTGATCAAATAATTATGCGCTAAAATAGCGCTTTTTTTATTTTATGCACAATTAAAAATGAAAATAAAAA
This sequence comes from Peptococcaceae bacterium, assembly GCA_023512435.1. Classification (GTDB taxonomy): domain Bacteria; phylum Bacillota; class Desulfotomaculia; order Desulfotomaculales; family Desulfocucumaceae; genus JAILZP01. The sequence goes on from JAILZP010000009.1 coordinate 72,719, forward strand.
CAAATAAAAATAAGCGCTTAAAAAAATGAACATGGAAATGTAAAGCACAATTAGGCGGAATAAAAGCGTATATAACTGGCAATCTTAATATTAAGCAGTTTATGATATTAACAAGTACAATTTTATGGAGGTGAGTATTCTTCTTTTAAGAGGAGGAGTGATAATTGGAGAAGAAAAGCTGCCGGAGAGTGGCATACATCACGGTCATGGTTTGTCTGGCAGTAATTCTTTGTTTTTGGTGCTATTCCACCTGCAGTCTCAGTCTTTTACACGGTTTCAACGTGAATACCGGCGGTTCCGTTGGGCCGGACATATTTTCGGGCAATAAGCAAAAACTGGCCGTCAACGCGGTTTCCCAGTTGAAAGTAATCCCCGGGGGACAGTCCATCGGCATTGTGATGCACTCAAAGGGAATCATGGTCGTGGGAATGTCAAATATCATAGATGAATCGGGAAACCCGGTAAACCCGGCCGAAGAGGCAGGCATCAGGGTTGGGGACCTGATTCTTAGCGTTAACGGAAAAAAGGCGGACAGTGAACAACAGCTTAGAAATGAAATTTCCGGCTGCGGAAACAGCAAAAGGAACGTTGAACTGGAGATAAAAAGAGGCGGCAAGGTGTTTAAAACCAGTATCAGAACGGTTTTGTGCAGGGAAACGGGCCGGCCCAGGGTGGGGCTGTTTGTCAGGGACACCGCCTCCGGGGTGGGGACAATAAGTTTTTACCACCCCGAAAGCGGAATATACGGGGCGCTGGGACATATTATCACTGACGTGGATACCGCCATGGGCATAGACTTAAGCGACGGCAGAATAACCGAGGCCAGTATCAGGGGAATTCACCGCGGCAGAAGGGGTCAGCCGGGCGAGAAAGTCGGTTTTTTTATTGAAGGGGGACCCATTGAAGGAAACATAGAAAAGAATACCCGCTACGGCATTTTCGGGAAACTGAAAACCCCCCTGGAAAACCCGTATTACACCAAGCCAGTACCGGTTGCCTTGAGCTGCCAGATTAAAAAAGGTCCGGCCGAAATGCTCACGGTTATTGACGGAACCGAGATAAAGAAGTACGAGGTTGAAATTCAGGACGTATTTTACCCGTGGAACCACAGGGGCAAAGGCATGATTATCAGGATCAGCGACCGGGAACTGGTGGAAAACACCGGAGGCATTATTCAGGGGATGAGCGGGAGTCCCATTATCCAGGATGGCATGCTGGTGGGAGTGCTGACCCATGTGTTCATAAACGATCCCCTGCGGGGCTACGGAGTTCCGGCGGAGTGGATGGTTAAGGAGGCGGGGCTCCTAAGAAGTGATAAAATCTTACAAAATGCGTCATAATTCGAGGCAATAATGCCTCTTTTTTTTAATTGTAATTATAAGGAAAGAATTATAAACCCCAGTAATCGGGATTAAATAACAAGTGCAAAATAAATCAAAAAAAGAGGAAAAATCATATCTTAACTTTTAAATCCCATTGAAGGAGATCTATTTGGAACCGTCGAATCAGTACTGTACAATGGTTGAAATCTAATGGCCGAGTTTTTTTAAAAAGGTGATCGGGAGGATGAAATTGCATGATGAGGAAAGCAGTCAAGCTGGTAATTGCAGATGATAACCGGGAATTCTGCGAACTATTAAAAGAATTTATAAGCCAGCAAGATGATTTTATTCTGGCGGGGATAGCCAATAACGGACTTGAGGCTTTGGAACTTATTGAAAAGCAAAGTCCGGACATAGTGGTTCTGGATATAATTATGCCTCACCTTGACGGCATCGGAGTGCTGGAAAAACTGGCCGGCGGCTTTGTTCCGAACCGCCCGAGGGTAATCATGCTTACGGCTTTCGGCCAGGAAACGGTGACCCAGAGGGCGGTGGAGCTGGGGGCCGACTATTACATCCTGAAGCCATTCGATTTTTCCGTTCTCGCCTCCAGGATAAGGCAGCTGGCCGAGGGAATCAACGTCAACCAGTACATCAGCTCCGTTAAGCCCAAAAACCTGGATGTGGCGGTCACCAATATCATCCACGAGATGGGGGTCCCCGCCCACATCAAGGGGTACCATTATTTAAGGGACGCCATACTGATGGTCATCAACGAAATCAACCTTCTCGGGGCGGTCACAAAAGAGCTGTACCCGATGATCGCCCAAAAGTACCAGACCACCCCCAGCAGGGTGGAAAGGGCCATCCGGCACGCCATCGAGCTGGCCTGGGACCGGGGCAACGTCGAGATGATGACCAAGTTCTTCGGCTATACGATCAACCTGGAGCGAGGCAAGCCCACCAATTCGGAGTTCATCGCCATGGTGGCCGACAAGCTGCGCATCGAGGCCAAGGTAAGCTAGTTATTTTTAAAAGGGATAGGTGCAATATTAAACTTTTCAGAAGGTTCTCATTTTGTTTTTGACCACTGCCCCAGTGGCGGTTCCGCAGGTGGCAGGTTTAAATTATACGTTTCTTTGAATGGTGGAGAGCTGGATTGATCCGGCTCTATTTTTGTCATAGTAATGTAACCGGGGGTCATACCAATGTCACTAAAGTGATAATGGTTGTTTTATTTTTCATTTATTTTACCTCCTTAACACGCTTATCAACTTTTATTGGCTTGTCTTTTGATATATCAAATTCAGTGAGTGAAACAGTATTATCAGGGTGTTTAATTCCTATTAACAATTTGTTGCTTCCTTTAAGAAAAATCACAGGTTTAAAATCACCCTCTTTCAACTCCTTACTTTCTAATAACATATCAATGGCAATAGCTATTTTACCCCGCAAATCAGTACTTTCTTTTGCAATGGAATCATCATATACATCCCTCATAAAGAGAGGTTTTATATCATTGTCTGTCAGTGAAAAAGTTTGGATAACTTGTTTTTGTACTTTATATTCTCCCGCTGAATACTTACTTTTTGCAAAACCAATGCTAGTAGCCCCAACTACTAAAATCAAAACTCCTATTAAGACCAGCATTAACCTTTTATTCAAAACCATTCACCCTCTTTATTATGGAATTATAAATTTTAAAACAGTGAGATCACCTCAAAAGTAAAGGAATCTAGGGCAAAAACTCACCTCCCCCATGATGTTGTTCTCACCTTTACATAAGCGTGGAAAAAAGATATAATTCCATTTAACCACCAATTATGCAAAGGTGGGGGCGGCTTAACTCCCGGAAAGCATCAGGAAAAGGTTGGACCGGGGTTAAGCTTTTTATTCAGTCGCAGACACATTTTACCATTTCACCAATAACAATGTCTACCGTTTGTGTATAAATAAGGGGGAAATGGCGCATGAGTACCCCATTTTGTTGTCTGTTTTTCGGTGCCGGTTGTTGAATTGTTGAATGACGCACCGGCCGATATGACAGAAATCCCAATGCAGCACTTTTGCCACCGCCAATTCGCCCAGGCAAGGACGTGTCACGGTCCGCTCCGTCTCCTTGCCATACGGCTACCGTCTACACAGCCTAATTTGGCCTGCGTTTTCCGGTTATACTATATATCTGTAAAAAAGAGGAGGCGCGCAGAAAGAGGCGCGGTGCGGAGGATCGGAAAATGGCCGTCAGGGGGACAGCCAGGGTTGACAAATCCACCAAGGTCCTGGTCAGGAGGTTGCAGCCGGGAGAGATCGCGGTCATCGACCACCCCGAGCTGGATGAAGTGGCCGCCCGGTCCCTGCTGGAAGCCAGGGTGAAGGCCGTGATCAACGCCTCGCCGTCCATGAGCGAAAGGTATCCCAACGGCGGGCCCCTCACCCTGGTGTTGTCCGGGGTAGTCCTGGTGGACGGAGCGGGCCGGGAGGTCATGGAACTGGTCAGGGACGGCCAGGTCATCGAAATATCGGGGGGGAAGGTGATCTCGGACGGCAGGGTGCTGGCCGCAGGAAAAGTGCTGACCGCTGATAAGATCAGGCGGAGGATGGACCAGACAAAGGAAAGGATGCGCGAGGTGCTCTGCGACTTCGTTTCCAACACCCTGGATCACGCCCGCCGGGAAATAGGCTTAATCAGCGGTCAGTATGAGATCCCCGACATAAAAACGGATTTCAAAGGACGCCACGCCCTGATAGTGGTCAGGGGCCGGGACTACAAGGAGGACCTCGGAGCCATCAGGTCCTACATCGATGAGATGAAGCCCCTGCTGGTGGGAGTCGACGGGGGGGCAGACGCCCTGGTGGAGTTCGGCTACAAGCCTGACCTGATCGTCGGGGACATGGACAGCGTGTCCGACAGCACCCTCCTCTGCGGGGCGGAGCTGGTCGCCCACGCATACATTGACGGCCGTTCGCCGGGGCTGGAGAGGTTGAGAATGATGGGGCTTTCTGGAGAGGTTTTTGCCGCTCCGGGAACCAGCGAGGACATTGCCCTGCTTTTGGCCTATGAAAAAGGCGCCGATTTGATCGTCATGGTGGGGGCCCACTCGAACATCAACGATTTTCTGGAAAAAGGCAGGAAAGGCATGGCCAGCACGTTCCTGGTAAGGCTGAAAGCCGGGCCGGCGCTGGTTGACGCCAAGGGGGTGGGCAGGCTGTACAAAAACAGGGTCAGGGCCGGGCACCTGGCCCCGATAGTTCTGGCCGCCCTGATCCCGGCGGCCCTGGTGGCGGTGCTGTCCCCATCCACCAGGCAGATTTTGAAGCTGATCTACTTGAAACTCTTTTTCGGCCTTTAACGGGAATGGTGATCATGTATCTCAACCTGAAGTGCCACATTGTCTCGCTGGTGGCGGTGTTTCTCGCCCTGGGCCTGGGGATCCTGATTGGCACCGCCGTGCCGGGCAGTGATGTCCTGGACAGCCAGCAGCAGCGGCTGGCCGGCGATCTGGAGCGCCAGTTGAGCGTCCTGAGGCAAAAAAACGAATTTCTCCAGGCCAGGGTGGGCAGCCTGGAAATGGATAACAACATTCAGAGGCGGTTTGAAACCCAGGTCCTTCCGGTCCTGTTGGACGGCAGGCTGAAGGGGCGAAACATAGCCATCATTGGGACGGCGGCGCAGAGGCTGCCTGATGAATTGGCGGGAATTCTGGAGACTGCCGGGGCCCGGATTCAGTCCACCACCGTTTTGAACGGCCTGGAGGTGGGGGACGGGAAAGAACTGCTGCGGGATCTGAACTGGCCGGACATGGACGAAAGGACGATGACCGCCAGGATAGCGGGGGAAATAGCCCGGGCGGTCCTGACCGGGGACAACGGGGTGCTGAACACACTGGCGGCCCGCCAGGTGATCAGGGCCGGGGGCGGTTACGGGGAGCCGGTGGACGACGTGGTCATTGTCGGGGGAAGCCCGGAAAAAAGACTGATCAAAGTCGAATGCCTCGATTATCCCATCATAGATATTTTCAAGGCCCGGGGGGTAAACGTGTACGGAGTTGAGGAAAGCGGCGCCGCTTATTCATTTATGAAGGAATACCAAAAAAAGGGAATTGCCACGGTGGACAATATAGATACGGCTCCGGGCCAGTTAGCCCTCGTTTACGCCATTTCCGGCAGCCCCGGCAACTATGGGGTCAAGTCCTCGGCCGGGGCGCTGCTGCCCGACCTGAACCGCGTGGTGCCGGTCAATGCCAGGTAAGCCGGTAAGTGTGCTGATCCCGGCTTATAACGAGGAAGAAAGGATCGGCCATACAGTCGGGGCATCATGGGAAATACCCGGCGTGGCCCAGGTGTTGGTGGTTGACGACGGCTCCAGGGACGGGACCGCCCGGGCCGCCCTGGAATCCGGGGCCCAGGTGATTGTACTTGAAAAAAACAGGGGCAAGGGCGGAGCCCTGAATGCCGGGGCCGGGCACCTGAAGGGCGATATCCTGCTTCTGCTGGACGCGGACCTGGGAAAAAGCGCCTCCAGGGCGGCCGGGCTCCTGGGGCCCGTGATTGACGGCCTGGCAGACATGGTGCTGGCCGTATTGCCGAAAACGGGTAAAAAAGCAGGCTTCGGGCTGGTCAGAGGGTTGGCCAGGGCGGGCATACGGCATTTTACCGGACTGGACCTGGAGGCTCCTCTTTCCGGGCAGAGGGCCATGCGCAGGGAAGTGCTCACCGGCTGCCTGCCCCTGGCCGGGGGTTACGGGGCGGAGGTGGACTTCACGGTGCGGGCGGCAATGCTGGGATACCGGGTCATGGAGGTGCCCGTTGACCTGTTTCACCGGGAAACCGGCCGGGACCTGGGGGGCTTCATGCACAGGGGCAGACAGCTCTGCCACGTGGCCAGGGCGCTGTATGTCATTAAAAAGAACTCAGGACTCAGAACCCAGAATCCAGACCCTCATTCTGGATTCTGAATTCTGGATTCTGGATTCCGACGGAATAAGGTCTTCAGAATGAGGTATTTCCAGTGCTTAAAATTGCTGTACTTTCGACCGCAACCTTTTTGGCGGGATGGACGGCAGGCCGCCTGATCTTCCCCGGAATGCTGGCCATGATTGCGGGGGCCGGTTATCTGAGGCCGAATTACAGGGGCGAGACCATTCCCTCCGGCGCCGGAGTGGCGATATATGTAAGCACCCTGGCTGCGGTATCCGCCTCTTTTTTTTTCTTGCCCCCGGAAATAAGGCAGAAGTCGGCGGTTTTTATGATCTTAATGTCCGGCTGCACCCTCCTGGGACTGGTGGACGATTTCTGGGGATCGGGACGGTGCAGGGGGTTGGCCGGACATTTAAAGAGCCTTTTGGCAGGCCGCCTGACCACGGGATCGCTGAAGGCACTGGCCGGCCTGGTTTTGGCCTTTTACGCCTCGGCGCTCTCCGGGCCCTGGACCCTGATCCCTTTGAACACCTTGATCATTGCCCTGTCAGTGAACATGATCAACCTCCTGGACCTCAGGCCGGGCCGGGCGGGCAAAAGTTTCCTGGCCCTGGGGATATTGATCCTGGCCGCGTTTCCGTTAAAATATGAATTGATTTTCTTGTCGGCGGCGGCCGGAAGCCTCCTGGCGTACCTTCCGGCCGACCTGAAGGCCAGGGCCATGATGGGAGACGCGGGGGCCAACGCCCTTGGGGCGGTGACGGGCATCACGGCGGTCTGGCTTTTCGGAATTGAGGCCAAGGTTTTTTGCCTGCTGGCGCTGCTGCTGCTGCACGCCGTTGCCGAAAAGCATTCCCTGACCGGTATCATCGCCTCCAACCGTGTGCTGGACTACCTGGACAGGCTGGGCGCAAACCGCCCGGAAGCCGTATTGAAGGGCCGGGAGACCGGAAAAAGAACGTAGTTTTTAATGATAAAATAGTCGCCGGGTAAAGGATTTCCCGCTGCCGCTGTCGAAAAATATTTCCGAAATCAGGAACCGGCCGGAACAACCGGCTTTGATTTTGTATAGCTTGTAAAACGGGCGGTGTACGGCCAGTGGCTGGAAAATTGTTTGACCGGCTGAAAAGAATAACCATATTTACCGGAAGTCTTGGCAGCGGCAAGACCGAGGTGGCCGTAAACACGGCCCTGGGCCTGATGAGACTTGGGAAAAAAGCGGCCCTGGTGGACCTGGACATCATCAACCCCTATTTCAGGACCAGACTGGTCCGGAAGCAGTTGGAAGAAATGGGCCTGCGGGTGGTTTCCCCCGAAGGCAGGTTTTCCTTCGCCGACCTGCCGGCCCTTTCCCCGGCGGTGAAGGGCGTTATCGAGAACGGGGAAATAACCGGGGTTTTCGACGTTGGCGGGGACGATGCGGGCGCCGTGGCCCTGGGCCGGTACCGGGACATCTTGCAGGACCGGGAGTTCGGCATGCTTTTCGTGATCAACGCCTGCCGCCCTTATACCAGGGAACCGGAAGGGATAATAAGGAATATCGACAGCATCCAGGAAGCGTCCGGGATAAAGGTGTCCGGGCTGGTGAACAACACCAACCTGGGCGGGGAAACCGGACTGGACACGGTTCTGGACGGGTTCTCCACGGTTTCCCGGGTATCGGAAATGACGGGCCTGCCGGTCTGCTTCACCGCCGTGAAGAGAGACCTGGAAGAGAAGGCCCTGAAGGCGCTGGGCGGAAAAACGGATGTTCTGGCGCTGGACAAATTCATGAAGACTCCCTGGGAAGGTTAAGTTTTATGGCCGGGAAAGCGGCGAACAACTGATTTTTCAATAAATAAACAAACGGAGAAAAGGGGAGATAATCTTTGCCCAGGGTTACGTTCAGGGAGGAAAGGTGCAAGGGCTGTGAAATCTGCAAGCATTTCTGCCCCAAGGGGATCATCGAAATGGCGGGGCACATCAACGTGATGGGGTTTCACCCCGCCACGGTGGTGGACATGGAGAAGTGCACCGGGTGCGCCACCTGCGCCAGGATGTGTCCGGACATTGTCATAGAGGTGGAGAAGGAGGAGAAAAAGGTTGGCTAAGATCCTGATGAAGGGCAACGAGGCCATCGGTGAAGGGGCGGTAAGGGCCGGCTGCCGGTATTTTTTCGGCTATCCCATCACACCCCAGAGCGAACTGCCCCACTACCTGGCCAAGAGGCTGCCGGAGGTGGGGGGGCTGTACCTGCAGGCAGAGAGCGAAGTGGCCTCGATAAATATGGTCTTCGGCGCCGCCGGGGCCGGTGCCAGGGTGATGACCTCGTCGTCGGGGCCCGGCATCAGCCTGATGCAGGAGGGGATTTCATACCTGGCGGGGGCGGAACTGCCCTGCGTGATCGTGAACATGATCCGGGGCGGCCCCGGTCTGGGCAACATTGCCCCGGCCCAGTCGGACTATTTCCAGGCCACCAGAGGAGGGGGCCACGGGGATTACAGGGTTCTGGTGCTGGCCCCGGCTTCGGTGCAGGAGATTATAGACCTGATGAAGGACGCCTTCGACCTGGCGGACAAGTACAGGAACCCGGTGATGCTCATAGGCGACGGGGTGCTGGGGCAGATGATGGAGCCGGTGGAGCTGGATGAAGAGGTAAAGCCGGTGGTCCTGCCGGAAAAAAGCTGGGCGGCCACGGGAAGAATGGGCAGGGATAAGAAAAACCTGATCAATTCTCTGTATATTGTCCCGGAGAACTGCGAGGCGCACAACCTGGAGCTGGCCCGGAAATACGGGACCATGGCGGAAAAGGAACAACGCTGGGAGGACTACCACACCGAGGGGGCCGAACTGGTGCTGGTTGCCTTCGGCACTGCCGCCAGGGTGTGCAAGGCGGTGGTGGACATGTTCAGGGAGGAGGGCAGGCCGGTGGGACTGCTGCGCCCCATCACCCTCTGGCCGTTCCCGGCAAAAAGGGTTGCCGCCCTGGCCGGCACGGCCAGGCATTTCCTGACCGTGGAGATGAGCATGGGCCAGATGGTGGAGGACGTGCGGCTGGCGGTTAACGGGAGAAGGCCGGTGTACTTCTACGGCCGGGCGGGCGGCATGATCCCCGTGGCCAGGGACGTCTACCGGGAGGCAGGAAAGATATTGACCGGGGGTGCTGATTCGTGAAAAAAGTATTCACCAGGCCGAAATCGTTAAAAGACATGCCGTTTCACTACTGCCCCGGCTGCACCCACGGCATCGTGCACAGGCTGGTGGCCGAAGTCATAGACGAAATGGGCATTTTCGACCGGACCATCGCGGTGGCCCCGGTGGGCTGCTCGGTATTCTGCTACGATTATTTTGACTGCGATGCCTACCAGGCCTCCCACGGAAGGGCGCCGGCGGTGGCCACCGGAATAAAAAGAGTCCTGCCGGACCGGGTGGTTTTCACCTACCAGGGCGACGGCGACCTGGCGGCCATAGGCACCGGGGAGATTGTGCACGCCGCCGCCCGGGGCGAGAAGTTTACCGTCATCTTCATCAACAATGCCATATACGCCATGACCGGCGGGCAGATGGCCCCCACCACCCTGCTGGGGCAGGTGACCACCACCACCCCTTACGGGAGGAACAGGGAGATCAACGGCTGCCCGGTCAGGATGTCCGAAATGCTGGCGGTGCTGGACGGGTCTGCGTATATCGCCAGGGTGTCGGTGCATGACCCGGCCAATGTGGCCAGGGCCAAGAGGGCGGTCCGGAAGGCCTTCGAGGTTCAGATGGCGGGGCTGGGCTTCACCATGGTGGAGGTCCTGTCCTCCTGCCCCACCAACTGGGGCCTCTCTCCCCTGAAGGCGCTCAAGTGGCTGGAAGAAAACATGATTCCTTATTACCCCCTGGGCGAGTATAAGGTCAGCGGGGACACAACTCCCCTTTTCAGGCATGACTCAGGGGCGGATGGGGGATTGTCCAAAAATGATCCGGCGGAGGTGGGATAAATGTTCGAGGCGATATTGATTGCCGGATTCGGCGGACAGGGAGTGCTGTCCACCGGGCAGCTCCTGGCTCAGGCCGGGATGGAGGAAGGCCGGCACGTGGCCTGGATCCCTTCATATGGCCCGGAAATGCGGGGAGGAACCGCCAACTGCGGGGTGACCATATCCAGCAGGCCAATCAGCTCACCGGTGGTCAGCGAGCCCACAGTCCTGATCGCCATGAACAGGCCCTCCCTGGAAAAGTTTGAACACAGCGTGGTGCAGGGCGGAATAATCTTCGTCAACAGTTCGCTGATCGACATCAGGGCCGGACGGAAGGATGTCAGGGTGTTTTACGTGCCCGCCAATGAGCTGGCCGAGGAACTGGGCAGCGGCAAGGTGGCCAACAACGTCATCCTGGGCGCCCTGATTGAACTGACCGGGGTGGTAACACCCGGGGCGGTGGAAAAATCCCTCCGGGAGGTGCTCCCCCCGCACCATCACAAGATGATCCCGCTGAACCTGAAGGCCCTGGAGGTAGGGGCCGGGTTGGTCAGGGGTGACGGGCCGGCGGCAGCCGGCGCCGGGTAAGGAATTGACCGGACGCGGAAGCCGGAAGAATAATTGGTAAGGACGGAGAATAAGACTATTGATTAAACCAATAAAGGCCGCCGGGTTTGGCGGCCTGTTCCGCACGGAGGTGGACCGGATGGTTGACGCCGGCAGGATGGTGGCGGAATTCCTGGAAATGGTCAAGGTGGACAGTGTCAGCGGAAAAGAAAGGGACATGGCCGACCTGGTCAAGGCCAGGCTGAAAGACATGGGCCTTGACCCGGTGGAGGACGGCGCCGGCAATAAAATAAACAGCAGCGCCGGGAACATCATTGCCAGGCTTCCAGGAACAGGAAAGGCGGGCCCCCCAGTGATGGTCTGCGCCCACCTGGACACGGTGGAGCCGGGCAGAGGGATAAAGCCGGTGGTTGAGGAAGGTATAATCAGGTCCTCCGGAGATACCATCCTGGGAGGGGACGACAAGGCCGGCATTGCCATCATCCTGGAAGTGCTGCGGATGATAAGGGAAAACCGGATAGATCACCCCGGGGTGGAGGTGGTTTTTACCGTCTTTGAGGAGGGCGGCCTGCTGGGGGCGAAAAACCTTGATCCCGGCATGCTGGAGGCCAGGCTGGGTTATGTGCTGGACAGCGGGGGGCCGCCCGGCACCATCATAACCAGCGCCCCCACCCAGGACAGGATATCCGTTGCCGTCAGGGGAAAATCCGCCCACGCCGGAATTTGCCCGGAGAACGGCGTCAATGCCATCGAAATCGCCGCCCGCGCCATCGCGGGCCTGAGGATGGGGCGCATAGACCACGAGACCACCGTCAACATCGGGGTAATCACCGGGGGCAAAGCCACCAATATAGTGCCGGACTCGGTGTTTGTCCAGGGGGAGACCAGGAGCCTGGACCGGGCCAAGAAGGAACTCCAGACCCGGCTGATCGTGGAAAAATTCAACCAGGCGGCCTCCGCTTCCGGGGCCGGGGTGGATGTCAGGGTGGAAAACCTGTACCGGGAATACAGCATCGGAGAAGACCGGGAAGTGGTCAGGCTGGCGGTGGAGGCGGCCGAAAAACTGGGGATTGTTCCACGGCTGGAATCCACCGGCGGAGGAAGCGACGCCAACGTGTTCAACGAGATGGGAATTCCAACGGTGGTTTTGGGCATAGCCATGCAGAAGGTTCACACCACCGAGGAGTTCATCAGGATCGGGGACATGGTGACCTGCTGCCGCTACCTGTTGGAAATAATAAAGGCGGCGGGAGAAAAAAAGCAGCCCTGATCGATCTCGTTTTTTCTAGCAAAAAATGGTATACTGGTCCTTGCAGGTGACTTCCGCATGCAGAGGAAAACAATGCTGAACAGAATTGCTTCCGATTACGGCATTGCCCTGGTATACATTTTCGGATCCCAGGTGCAAACAGGCCTGGACCTCTTGGCGGGGGCGCAGCGGGAGATTTGCGACCCCCTGGCCGACATCGACATTGGGGTGGTCTTTAAAGCCGGGCTTCCCGGGCCGGCGGACAGGATCGATTTATACAGCTCCATATACAACCGGATGGAAGATTTGTTCGCGCCCTTTCCGGTAGACCTCGTTTTTCTGGAGGAAACTCATTCCGTTTTTCAGGCCAACGCCGTTTGCGGGGAGTGTGTATACTGCTGCAGCCCGGGTTTTAAAGAAATATACGAGGAAAACGTGCTCCGCCGGGCGGCGGATTTCAGGCCATTTTTGACAAGATACCTGGACGAGGTCCTGGAGGAGGTTTAAAAGTGCCTGTTGATCAATTGCTGGTTAAACAAAGGCTGGCGCTGATCAGCCAGTACCTGGCCGAACTGGAGGAACTGTCCCGGTTGCCGAAATCAGAGTTTCTTCATAACAGGCGCACAGCGGCCTCCGCCGAAAGTTTTCTCAGGCGTTCTCTTGAAGCGGTCTTCGACATCGGCCGCCATATCCTGGCCAAAAACGGCGGGGTAAATATGGCCCTTGAGTATAAAAGCATCGCCTTGGGTCTTGAAGAGAAGGGAATCATAAGCAGCAAACTGTCGCGGCAGATGGTGAAAATGGCGGGTTACAGGAACAGGCTGGTTCATCTTTATCACCAGGTTTCCGACGAAGAACTGTATGAAATCATAAGAAAGGATCTTCCAGACATCAGATCGTTCCAGAAGCAGATCCTGACGTACATTTCAGGCTGCTAGACGCGCCGGCGTCCCCGTTCCCCGGCAAAGGCTCCGCCTTGAAGAAGGCGATTTTTTTTTGCAAAAATCGGGAGACGGGGTAAATTTACCCGCCCGGGTGGAAATAATAGGTGAACGGCGGAAAATGAAATTGCGGGGGTATCGGGTTGATCCGGTTCAGACGGGGCGTGGTGACGGCCATACTCGGCGCGAGGCCCGGTGTGACCGAAGTAATGGTAAATATCGGGGGACGGGAGGAGATGGCTTTAAACTATGACCTGATCACCGGCGGGGTGGCGGCGGGGGACCGGGTAATCCTGAACACCACCGCTGTGGCCAGGGGCCTGGGCACGGGCGGGTATCATTTTGTGGCGGCCGTGGAGGGCAAAAACGGTCCGGATCCGGGGCCCAGGGGTCACATCATGAAGCTGCGCTACACCCCGTTCCAGGTTAAGGTGCTGGCCGTGGAGGAGGAGGAACACCCGGAAAACCGCCTGTACCGGACGGTAAAGGACCTGGGCGGAATGCCGGTGGTGATCGGGTCCCTGCACAGCATGGCGGCCCCGGCGGCGGCGGCGTTAAAGCGCCTTGCCGGGCCGGGGGCAAGGATTTTCTATCTGATGACCGACGGGGGCGCCCTGCCCGTCTGGTTCAGCCGGCTGGCCCACGAACTGAAGGCCAAAAAGCTGATTGACGCGACGGTGACCTGCGGTCATGCCTTTGGGGGGGACTACGAGGCCATAAACATTTACAGCGGGCTTCTCTGGTCCAGGGCCGCCGGGGCCGATGCGGCCGTGGTGGCCATGGGGCCCGGTATCGTGGGCAGCTCGACGGAATTCGGCCACACCGGATTGGAGCAGGGGGAGATAGTCAACGCGGTCAACATCCTGGGAGGCAGGGCCGTCGCCATTCCCAGGGTGAGCTTTGCCGATCCCAGGGAAAGGCACCGGGGACTGAGCCATCACACCAGGACGGCGCTGGGCAAGGTGGCCCTAACCCCGTGCACCGTCACGGTTCCGGCCTGGAGGGGCGAAAAGAGGTCCCTCATTTTCAGGCAGATGAAGGAAGCGGGCATTTTTCAACGCCACCGGGTGGTGGAGGTGGACACCTCGGGCCTGCCGGGCATAATGGGTTACTTTGGCCTGAATGTCACCACCATGGGGCGCCGGATGGAGGAGGACCCCGAGTTTTTTCACGCCGCCGGGGCGGCCGGGATTTACGCCGCCGGGCTACTGCAGCAGGGAGCGGATAAACTCCCTGACCGTGGGGAAAGTTCCGGCATGCCGGCGCAGGACGGCAACCAGGTCGGCCGCCCTGCCGGAAAAGAAAAACCCGTTTCTGGAGCAGTATAGTTTCATGATGAATGCCTCGCTCTCGGGTCAGGAATTGGGAACCGGGGGGAACATTTTAAAAACAGAAATGGATACGTTTGATACTATGCTGTGAACCGGGTTTTTATAACCTGTACGCAAAACATTGACTTTAAGGAAGGCTGAAAAAATGAAGGTCATTCTCACCGCCGATGCCGGCGGGGCCGCCCTGGCTGGGTCTTTGGGGCTGGTGGTTGTGGTGGTTGACGTGATAGATTTTTCAACCAGCATGGAAGCGGCCATTGACGAAGGAGCGGCGGCGGTATTCGGGGCGGCCCCGGACGGGGCCGGGACCCCGGTGACCGTAAATCCTTACCGGATCGGAACCATGGCCGGAATGAAGGCTCTTCAGGCGGGAACCGGGGTGGTGGTGCTGGCGGAGCCAAGGGCGGGCGGGGATGAAGAACGCCGGTCCGGGGTGAGCAGGGCTGTGGCCGGTGTCCGGTCCACCGGGGCGGAGGTGGTGGCCGTAATCCCGAACCTGGGTGCGGAAACCCCCAGGCTGGCGGACCTGGGAGGGAAGGTTGTCCTGGGGGCCACCGGGTCCGGCGGGGCGGCCTTCGACGCGGCGGTGTGCGCCGGCGCCCCGGCGGTGCTGACCGGCACCGTGGCCCGCACGATGAAAAAGAGCGGTTTTGCGTCGGCAGAGGACGCGGCCGGAAGGGCGGCGGCCGAAGCCCGGCGCCTGGGGACGGGGATCGCGGTGGCGGCCGCCAGCGGAAATTCGCTGGAGGACGTTCTGGCCGCCGATTATATCTACAAAACAATACTGCGGGCGGTGAGGCGGCCCGGCCCCAGGGCGCCCAGGTGACCTGGCGGCCGGTTCACCGCCTGATGTAGCTGACCCTGTACCCGGCTTCCTCGACGCTGTCTTTAAGATCCCGGGCCAGTATGTTGCCGGGGTCGTACCTGACCCGGACCGCGGTGCCGGCCGGGCTCACATCCACATCCAGCACCCCGGAGTACCGGTAAAGGGCATTGATGACCTCCAGCCTCGATTCCTCGGAGTCCATCCCGTCAATGCCCATGATTATTTCGGACAATAAAACACCTCCCCCGCCGGAATCAATTTATGAACTAATATATCCAGGGAACGGGATAAAAATTATCGGCCGGAAATGATTTCGCGGCGGCCTGCTTTATCCGCCGCCCGGCATAATGATATTTCCGGCTTAATAATTATAATATGGACAGGTACGCAAGCGGGGGAGAGATAACGTGACCGGTTATCAAAAAAACGCTCCGGGCAGGCTTGCATCCGTGATCTTGAACGGCTGGCCGGTGTTCCTGGCCGTGCTTTTGGTACTGGTCTCCGGACTGCTGGTGGGATCGATGTCCGCAGGCAGGATGGACAGGGCCAAGGCCGAGGATTTGAGCAATTACATAAGGGATTTCGTGCAAAAAGTGGGGGAAGTGAATTTCGATCCGGCCAGGATAGCCAAAAGCGCCATGATCAATAACGCCATCACGGTGGCCGCCATGTACATCCTGGGACTGACCGTCATAGGCATCCCGGTGACCCTGGCCATCCTTTTTGTCAGGGGTTTTGTAATTGGGTTCACGGTGGGGTTTCTAACCGGGGATATGTCCCTGGGAGGGGTGATTCTCACCCTGTCGGCCGTGCTGCCCCACAACCTCCTCCATCTGCCGGCCGTCTGCTTTGGCGCCTCCGCCTCGGTGATGTTTTCACTGCTTCTTTTGAAAAGGAATTTCGACACCGCGGTCAGGATTTGGCCCGGGTTGATCAGATACACCGCCGTCATGGGATTTGTCTTGGCGGTGACGCTGGGAGCGGGCCTGGTGGAGGGTTACATAACTCCGGCCATCACCAGGCTGGCGGCGGGACTGATCGTGTCGGGACAAGGACTGCGGTGAACGGGGTGTGAGGGCGTGATTTTCCTGATCCTGGAACTTAAAAAAAAGATGCTGTACGCAGTCAAGGCGGTTCTGGCCATGGCCATCATGGTCATCCTGGTCATGCAGCTTCTGGGGGCCATCGAAAACGCCGCCGGATACTACCGCAGGTGGATGAACCGGAGCACCCCGCACGGGAACCCGCTGAAGGTTTTCAAGGAGGTTGACGGACCGGTGCTGGAAGGGGACGACCGGATTCTGAAGAAAATAAAAGGTGACCGCAGGTCTCCGGACAGCCGGGAATGAAAGCCGGGTTGTCCTTTGAATTTTTAAGGGGAAAAAGGGAAAAAGATTTTAGCGATGAAATAATATTAGAGGAGCCGCAAGCTGTCAGCGGGCAGCTGTCAGCTTTGAGTAGCGAATGTTAATGACTTATTGCCTAGTTTTCCCAAACAAGGAGGTACGCCATGCCGTCAAAAGTTTATTTCACTGACATGAGGGCCACCCAAAAATTCAATCTCCTGGACAAGCTGGGGAAGCTGTTTACGGAGGCAGGACTGGCCGGGATAGCTAATCCGGGGGACCTGGTGGCAATCAAGGTGCATTTCGGAGAAAAGGGCAACACCAGTTATATCAGGCCCCAGTTTATCAGGAAAATAGTGGACGAGGTAAAAAAATCAGGCGGCAAGCCGTTTCTCACCGACGCCAACACCCTGTACGCGGGCAGCCGGTCCAACGCGGTGGACCACCTGCAGACCGCCATTGAGAACGGGTTCGGCTACGAGGTGGTCAACGCCCCCCTGGTTATCGCCGACGGGATCAACGGCAAGGATTACATCAGCGTGCCGGTGAACCTCAAACACTGCAAGGAGGTCAAGATAGGCAGCGCCGTGGTCCTGGCCGACGCCCTGATCGCGGTGACGCACTTCAAGGGGCACGAGGCCGCGGGCTTCGGCGGGACGATCAAGAACCTGGGCATGGGCTGCGGGTCCAGGGCCGGGAAACAGGTTATGCACTCGGACATGCTGCCCAGGATCAAGCAGGAAAAGTGCAGGGCCTGCGGAAGGTGCCACCAGTGGTGTCCCACCGGGGCCATAGCGGTGGGAGAGCTGAAAATGGCGGTGGTGGACGAGAAGACCTGCATTGGATGCGGGGAGTGCACGGTGACCTGTCCCCACGGGGCCATCGGGATTAACTGGAAAAACAACCAGAAGGACGCCCTGCAGGAAAAGATGGCGGAGTACACCGCCGGGGTGCTTAAGAACAAGAAGGGAAAGGCCGGATTCGTCACCTTCCTCACCAACATCACCCCGGACTGCGACTGTTTCAGTTTTTCAGACGCCCCGGTGGTCAGGGACATAGGCATCCTGGCCTCCCTGGACCCGGTGGCCATCGACCAGGCCTGCTTCGACCTGGTCAACCGGGAGCGCGGGCTGCCGGGATCGAAGCTGGAGGGCCGCGAGGACGCCGCGGACAAGTTCGCCGCCCTGTACCCGGAGATTGACGGGACCAGGCAGCTGTCCTACGGGGAGGAAATAGGGCTGGGCACAAGGGAATACGAACTGATAAAAATTTAGCCGCCGGGACAACGAAAGCGAAGACCGGCCTTGAACCGGATCGGAAGGGTCCGCCTGCCGGCCCGGTTTTTTTTCGCCCATAAAAGGTTTTTCCGGACGGATGTGGAAAAATTTAATAAAATTGGGGCGGGGGATGGGTATGGACAGGGCGATCCGGGACTTTTTAAACTTCCTGGTGGTGGAAAGGGGACTTTCCAGGAACACCGTGGTTTCCTACCGTTCTGATCTGGTTTTTTTCAAAAATTTCTGCGCCCGGAAGGGTTTTGATCCCCTCGGACCCGGCGGCCGGGGGGCGGTTTCCGCCTACCTCCTTCAGCTCAAAAACGACGGACGGTCTTCCGCCACCATTTCCAGGAGGCTGGCCGCCCTGAAGTCCCTGTACAAATTTCTGGTCAACGAAGGGCGGATTGAGTCCGACCCCACGGAAAACCTGGAATCTCCAAAAAAGGTCCAGAAGCTGCCCCGGGTGCTTACCACCGGAGAGGTGGACAGGCTCCTGGCCCAGCCCAGCATAAGCACTCCCGCCGGGCTGCGGGACAAGGCCATGCTGGAAATGCTGTACGCCACCGGAATAAGGGTTTCCGAGCTGGTTTCCCTGGACCGGGGGAGCATCAACCTGGAGGAAGGGTATATAAGGTGCCTGGGCAAGGGGGCCAAGGAAAGAATAGTGCCCATGGGGCAGGTGGCGGTCCGCTTCGCGGAAGCATATTTGCTGAGGGCCAGGGCCAGATTAATGGGTAGCAAAAACAGCCCGGCCCTTTTTTTGAATCGTTACGGGAACAGGATGACCAGGCAGGG
>JAILZP010000040.1 GCA_023512435.1 Peptococcaceae bacterium
AATAAGACAAAGATTATGAGCGCAAAAGGAACCAGGGTCTTGTACTGCCTGTTCAGATAGGCCATGGCGCCTTCCTGGACGGCCTCCGAGATTTCCTTCATCTTCGGTGTGCCCATGGATTCCTTGAGCACGCTGGCCATGGTAAACAGTGCGAAAAGCAGCGCCGCAGCACCGGCAGCCGCCCCTATCCAAGCCAGTGTCATTGACTCTTGCACTTTATTAAACCCTCCTCTTCCCCCTGTTTACTTTTCTGACAAAAAACGAGAAGACAAAAAGTTCAAAATCAGGCTGAAAACCAAGAGACTACTTCCAAAAAACCTGCAAACCCAAAATCACCGATGTCACCGCAAACAAAATTCCCACTACCACGGTAATCTTGCCCAGCAACTCGTCCAGTCCTTTTTTCTTGCCAAAGAAGGTCTCGGCGCCGCCGGCGATGGACCCGGACAGGCCGGCGCTCTTGCCCGACTGCAGCAAAACGACGGCAATTACTGCAAGGCACATGATTACGTGCAGGGCGGTCACCAGGCCTTTGAGCACGGACTTCACCCCCTCTGCTTACTCATATAAAAGAATTATAGCACGGTGTGAAAAAATTGACAACGAAACGGGGTATATTTTTGGGATAAGCCCCGTTCCGGAGGCAGAAAGCCGGAGGCGGGAGGTGAGATTCCCGCAGGTATCTGCCTCCGGCAAACACCTGCTTATTCCCACTTCTCACTCCCCGCTTCCCGCCTTTCATTTCAGGCAGCACAGGGCCCCTTTGCCCGCGTACTGGGCGGCCTCCCCCAGCTCTTCCTCGATCCTGATCAGCTGGTTGTACTTGGCCACCCGGTCGGTCCTGGACGGGGCGCCGGTCTTGATCTGGCCGGCGTTGACGGCCACCACCAGGTCCGCTATGGTCGCGTCCTCGGTTTCTCCCGACCGGTGGCTGACTATGGCCGTATACCCGGCCCGCTTGGCCATTTCAATGGCATCCAGGGTCTCGGTGAGGGTTCCGATCTGGTTTACCTTGATCAGTATGGAATTGGCCGCCCCCTCCCTGATTCCCCTGGAAAGCCGCCCGGTGTTGGTCACAAACAGGTCGTCCCCGACGATTTGAACCCGCCCGCCCAGCCTGGCGGTAAACTCCTTCCAGCCGTCCCAGTCGTCCTCGGCCAGCCCGTCCTCAATGGACAGGATGGGATACTTTTCCAGAAGCCCGGCATAGTAGCCGGTCATTTCGGCGGCGGTGCGCGGCACTCCCTCGAATACGTAGAACCCGTCCCTGAAGAACTCGGTGGCGGCGCAGTCCAGGGCCAGGGCCACGTCTTCGCCGGGCCTGTAGCCGGCCTGCCTGACTGCCTCCACGATAACCGCCAGGGCTTCCTCGTTGGAACCCAGGCTGGGGGCGAAACCTCCCTCGTCACCCACCGACGTGTTCAGGCCCCTGGCCTTGAGGACCTTTTTCAGGTGGTGAAAGACCTCGGCCCCCATGCGCAGGGCTTCCGCAAAGCTGGAGGCCCCCACCGGCATGACCATGAATTCCTGGATGTCCACATTGTTGTCGGCGTGCTTGCCCCCGTTCAGGATGTTCATCATGGGGACGGGCAGCAGCTTCGCGTTGACCCCGCCCAGGTACTGGTAGAGGGGCAGGCCCAGGTAGGCAGCGGCCGCCTTGGCGCAGGCCAGGGACACCCCGAGGACGGCGTTGGCCCCCAGTCTGCCCTTGTTGGGGGTGCCGTCCAGTTCAATCAGGGCCTTGTCCAGCACGACCTGCCCGGTGGCATCGTAGCCCAGCAGTTCGGGGGCGATAATATTGTTCACGTTTTCCACGGCCTTCCGGACACCCTTGCCCAGGTAGCGGCCGGATTCGCCGTCCCTCAGTTCCACGGCCTCGTATGCCCCGGTGGAAGCCCCCGACGGCACGGCGGCCCGCCCCAGGGTGCCGTCTTCCAGGACAACGTCCACCTCAATGGTGGGGTTGCCCCTGGAATCAAGTATTTCCCGGGCAAAGATATCCATGATGGTGGATGACATATCATTCCCTCCTAAGCTTAAATTTGGGGTCTTGGGCAGAATAAAGCATTCGTACACTATACTGAGTTCTGTGTTCTGTGTTCTGTGTTCTCATTCAAGATCAAACTGCTGCCGGTCATCTCGGGCGGTTTGGGGATCCCCAGCAGGTCCAGTATGGTGGGAGCCACGTCCTCCAGGCGCCCCGGCCTCAGGACAGCCGTTTTGAACTGTTCCCCCGCCAGGATGAAGGGCACCGGGTCCGTGGTGTGGGCGGTCACCGGGTTGCCGGCCCCGTCCCTCATGTATTCCACGTTGCCGTGGTCCGCCGTGATCAGGGCCACCCCGTCCCTCTCCAGGACTGCCCGCACCGCCCGGCCCAGGCACCTGTCCACGGTTTCCACCGCCCGCACCGCCGCCTCCATGTCGCCGGTGTGGCCCACCATGTCCGGGTTGGCATAGTTCATGACAATCACCTTGTACCGGTCAAACCGCAGCTGCGCCACAAATTCCTCGGTGACCTCGGGGGCGCTCATCTCGGGCTTCAGGTCGTAGGTGGCCACCCTGGGCGAGGGGATCAGTATCCTCTCCTCGCCGGGATAGGGAGTCTCCACCCCCCCGTTAAAAAAGAAGGTTACATGGGCGTACTTTTCCGTTTCAGCCAGGCGGAGCTGCTTTATCCCGGCGGAGCTCAGGACCTCGCCCAGGGTGTTCTTCAGCCGCTGGGGCCTGAAGGCCACCGGGGCCTCGATGGTCTTGTCGTACTGGGTCATGCAGACGAAATACAGGTCGTCCGGGGGCCGGTCCCGGTCGAAACCGGCGAAGTCCCTGTCCACGAAGGCGCGGGTCAGCTGCCGGGCCCGGTCTGGGCGGAAGTTGAAAAAAATCACCGCGTCCCCGCTCTTAACGACGGCCACGGGGCTTCCGTCACGGTCCTCAATGACGGTGGGCCGGACAAATTCGTCGGTCTCTCCCCGCTCATAGGATTCCCTGACGGCCGCCCCGGCGGACAGGGCTTTCAGACCCTCTCCGGCCACCAGGGCCCGGTATGCCATCCGGGTCCTGTCCCAGCGGCGGTCCCTGTCCATGGCGTAGTACCGCCCCGTCACCGTGGCTATCCTGCCGGTTTTCAGTTCCTTTATTTTTTCTTCCAGCTGCGTTATATATTCGGCGGCGTTGTCCGGGGGCACGTCCCTCCCGTCCAGGAAGCAGTGCACGTACACCCTGTCCAGCTGACGGCGCCTGGCCAGTTCCAGAAGAGCAAAGAGGTGATCGATGTGGCTGTGCACCCCGCCGTCCGACAGAAGACCCATCAGGTGAAGGTCGCTGCCGTTCCTGTGGGCGTGTTCCACCGCCCGGATCAGGACTTCATTCTCAAAAAAGTCCCCGTCCCTGATCGCCTTTGATATCCTGGTCAGCTCCTGGTAAACTATCCTTCCGGCCCCCATGTTCAGGTGGCCCACCTCGGAATTGCCCATCTGGCCCCCGGGCAGCCCCACGTCCTCCCCGGAACAGCTGATCACGGTATGGGGATATTTTTCCAGGAAGCTGTCCATGTTGGGCGTGCTGGCCCCGGCAATGGCGTTCCCCGCCCGGCTGTCCCTCAGACCCCAGCCGTCCAGGATTATCAGCGCCAGAGGCCCCTTCAACCTTGCCAAGAAGTATTCCTCCCGGGTCAGCTGTTAGCTTTTAGCTGTTATTTTCCAGCTAATAGCTTGCTGCCTATAGCTTATTGCTTACAGCTTACAGCTGATCTTATGATGGCAATAAAGCTGTCCGGATCCAGGCTGGCCCCTCCCACCAGCGCCCCGTCAATGTCCGGCTGGGCCGTCAGTTCCCCCGCGTTTCCGGGCTTGACGCTTCCCCCGTAGAGGATGGGCACCTGCTGGGCAACCTCCCGGCCGAAATTTTCGGCCAGGAGGTCCCGGATGAGGCGGTTGACCTGCTGGGCGTCACCGGCCGAAGCCGTCCGGCCCGTACCGATGGCCCAGACCGGCTCGTAGGCGATGATCAGTCTTTCGGCCTGACCGGCGTTCAGTCCATTCAGGCAACCGAGCACCTGCCGGGCCACAACCTCCCCGGTGCGGCCGGCCTCCCTCTCCTCCAGCAGCTCGCCCACGCAGACGATGGGTGTGATCTGGTGGTCGAGGGCCGCCGCCACCTTTAAATTCACGTCCCGGTCGGTTTCGCCGAAATACTGCCTTCTCTCGGAATGCCCCAGGATCACGTACCGGCAACCGGCGTCCTTCAGCATCAGAGGTGAAACCTCCCCGGTGAAGGCCCCTTCCTCCCGGTGGTGCATGTTCTGGGCCCCCAGTCCGATGGGAGTCCCCCTCAACACCCCGGAAACCGCTGGCAAAGCCGTAAAAGGAGGGCAAATCACCACCCGGCACCCGCCGGGAATGGCCGCCGCCTTCAGTTTTTCCGCGAATTGAACCGCCTGGCCGATGGTCTTATACATCTTCCAGTTTCCGGCAATAACCGGTTCCCGCATATCCCAACCCCCAATAGGTTTTAACTGGAGCTACTAGCTGCTGGCGGCTAGTTGCTAGAAGCTGATGATCATTTATCCTGCAACGCCACAATGCCCGGCAGTTGCCGGCCCTCCAAAAATTCCAGGGAAGCTCCCCCTCCGGTGGAGATGTGGCTGATGCGGCCGGCAACGCCGGCCTTTTCCACCGCGGCGGCCGAGTCGCCTCCGCCCACGATGGTCACCGCCCCGCTTTCGGCCAAAGACCGGGCCACGCTGAAAGTCCCCCCGGCAAAGGGGGCCATCTCGAATACACCCATGGGACCGTTCCAGACCACGGTCCTTGCTTCCCTGATCGCCTTCCCAAACATACCGGCGCTTTCGGGGCCTATGTCCAGGGCCATCCATTCTTCCGGCACTCTGTCCGCAGGCACCACCCGTCTCTCGGCCTCGGGGTCGGCCGCCCTGGAGACCACCAGGTCCACCGGCAGCATGAATTTTACCCCGGCCGCCGCGGCCCTGTCCATCAGTTCCCGGGCCAGGTCCACCTTGTCCCCCTCCAGCAGTGATTTGCCCATGTCCAGCCCCTTCGCCTTAAGGAAGGTGTTGGCCATGCCCCCGCCGATGATCAGGGTATCCACCTTTCCCAGCAGGTTTCCGATCACGCCTATCTTGTCGGAAACCTTTGCCCCGCCGATAATGGCCACAAAGGGCCGGTCGGGACTGGAAAGGGCCCTGCCCAGCATTTCTATCTCCTTTTCCATGAGAAATCCCGCCACCCCGGGAATTATGCGGGCCACGCCCTCGGTGGAGGCATGGGCACGGTGGGCCGCCCCAAAGGCATCGTTCACAAATATGTCGGCCAGTTCGGCCAGGGCCCGGGCAAACTTTTCGTCGTTTTTCTCCTCCTCGGCGTAAAAACGGACGTTCTCCAGCATCATTACCTGCCCCTCACCGAGCCCGGCAACGGCCTGCCTGGGAATTTCCCCCACCACATCCTCCACCATGATCACTTCCCGGCCCAGTAATTCCTCCAGCCGCCGGGCCACCGGCTTAAGGCTGTACCGGTCGTTGAACGCGCCCTTGGGGCGCCCCAGGTGCGAGGCCAGGATCACCCTGGCCCGGTTTTCCACCAGGTAGCGGATGGTGGGCAGGGCGGCCCGGATCCGGGTATCGTCGGCAACGTTCCCCTCCTTGTCCAGGGGCACGTTGAAATCGACCCTTACCAGCACCCTTTTGCCGTTCACATCTATGTCGCGGACGGTCTTTTTGTTCACGGTTTTACCCCCCGTAACAGGTAATGAGTTGCAAAAAAACAGACCGGCCTGTCGCCGCCGGTCTGTTTTTCTCGGAACAGGACCCCTTTTATTTTGCTACAAACCCCTTGCTGCCATGTATTCAACCAGATCCACAACCCTGCAGGAATAGCCCCACTCGTTGTCGTACCAGGCCACCACCTTGATCAGGTCGTCCTCTATGACCATGGTGGAGAGGGCGTCAACGATGGACGAGTGCGAATCGCCGTTGTAATCGGCCGAAACCAGCGGCAGATCGCTGTACCCCATGATACCCTTGAGTCCGTTCTCCGACGCATCTTTCAGGGCGGCGTTTATTTCCTCCCGGGACGCTTTGCGGCCGATCTGGGCCACCAGGTCCACCACGCTGACATTGGTGACCGGAACCCGCATGGCAAACCCGTTCAACCTGCCCTTCAGTTCCGGAAGCACCAGGGCCACGGCCCTGGCCGCGCCGGTGGTGGTGGGTATGATGCTGGTGACCCCGGACCGGGCCCGCCTCATGTCGCGGTGGGGCATATCCAGTATCTGCTGGTCGTTGGTGACGGCATGAACAGTGGTCATCAGCCCTTTGACAATGCCGAACTTTTCGTGGATTACCTTGGCCACCGGGGCAAGGCAGTTGGTGGTGCAGGAAGCGTTGGACACCACCCGGTGAACCTCCGGGTCATACTCCGTGTGGTTGACCCCCATCACCGCGGTGAAGGCCTCTCCCTTGGCCGGCGCCGTTATAATCACCCTCCTGGCCCCGGCTTTCAGGTGCAGGGCGGCATCCTCCGGCCTGTTGAACTTCCCGGTGGACTCGATTACTATATCCACCCCCAGTTCACCCCAGGGCAGCGCGGCCGGATCCTGAACCGCCAGCGCCCTTATTTCACGGCCGTCGACCAGGATAGAATTTCCTGATCCCCGGATGTCCTTATCCAGCTTACCATGTATGGTATCATATTTCAATAGGTGGGCCAGAGTGGGAGTGAAGTTGTCGTCCGCAGGCAGGCGCCTGGATTTGTGGTTCACCGCCGCCACTTCCAGTCCGGGGCGGTCCAGGGCTATGCGCATGACGTTGCGCCCTATCCTGCCAAAACCGTTGATGCCAATCCGAACAGCCATTATAACACCCGCTCCCTCTAAATAGTATGTATTAGTTAAGCATTTTTTTTGATTTATGACATTCTATTCTATGCGTCTATGATAAATTCCTGCTCATGGTATACAAAATAAAAAGGCCGCCGTCGCGGGCGGCGGAACTCGGAACCCAGAATGCGCGGGGAATTCCTAATATCTCTTTCTTTTCCTGATGGGGGCGATGCCCAGCTCGTCACGGTACTTGGCCACCGTCCGGCGGGAAATGATTATCCCCCTCTGCCTTAATATCTCCACTATCTTCTGGTCGTTGTACGGATTCCTGGGGTCCTCGGAGGCCACGGTCTCCTGGATCATCTTCTTGATGCTTTCGGCCGAGGTGGCCGTTCCGGAGGAATTGGCCAGGCCGGAGCTGAAAAAGTATTTCATTTCCAGCACTCCCTGGGGGGTCTGGATATACTTGTTGGAAGTGGCCCGGCTCACCGTGGATTCGTGCAGGCCCACCATGTCGGCCACCTTTTTCAGGTTCAGGGGCTTTAAGTACTTGACCCCGCGGTCAAGAAAGTCCCTTTGCAGTTCAACCAGGCAACTGGCCACCTTGTATAAAGTCAGCCTGCGCTGCTCAATGCTGCGCAGCAGCCAGGCGGCGGCATTCAGCTTGCTTTCCACGAAGCGGCGGGTCTTGATGTCGGAATCCCTTTCCTGGTTCAACACCGACCGGTAGGCGTGGTTGATGGTAATCCTGGGCACCGAGGTGTCGTTGATCAGAATCACATATTCCCCGCCCACCTTTTGCAGCACTATGTCGGGCACTATATAGCGGATGTCGTTGGGACTGGAGAAGTTTCGCCCGGGTTTCGGGTCCAGGGTCCTGATGATATCGGCCACCCTCTGCACTTCCTGCACGGTGACCCCCAGGGTCTGGGCCATCCGGGCAATCTTTCCCTTTGCCAGGTCCACCAGGTGATTTTTAATCACCTGCCTCAGCAGGATGTCCTTAATACCCATCTGGTCCGCCTGGATAAGAAGGCATTCCTCCAGGTTCCTGGCGCCCACTCCGGCGGGGTCGAAGGTCTGGATGACCGAAAGCACCCTTTCCACATCCTCCGCCGGTACACCCAGGTGCCTGGCCGCCTCCTCCACGGTGACCTGGAGGTAACCGTTTCCGTCTATGTTGCCGATCAAGTACTCCCCGATGATCCTCTCCTTTTTTTTGCACCTGCTCAGACTGAGCTGAAACATCAGGTGGTCGGTCATGGTGGGAGCCTGGCTTAAAAAATTCTCATAGGTGTATTCGGGCCGGTCGGGATCTCTCTCGGCCCTTGGAAATCCCAGGTCGCTGCTGTCCTGGAAATATTCCTGCCATTCCAGGTCGTAACCTCCGTCCCGTCCGTCAGTTTCAACGCTTTGAGCGTGTTCCTCGTTTTCCGCCATGCCTGTTTCCTGGACATCGTCTTCATTCAGTTCAAGAAGAGGGTTTTCCTGCAGCTGCTGCTCAATGTACATCCCCAGTTCCAGGGAGGAAAGCTGCAGGACGGTGATGGCCTGGCGCAGTTCCGGGGTCATGATTAATTTTTGTGTCTGTTCCATGTGGAGGCCATAACCCATGCGCATGCCTAACACCCCCTGTTGCGGCGCCTATTTTTAACTTCAGTAAATAATGTTTACTGTTTAAAATTTCTTACAATAGTCAATATAAATATTCTCTACAAAATGGCAATTTTCCTGCCTTGCTTAGCTTTGATACCAGCATATTCAACAGGTAAATGTTTCATTACCGGCTGTATTTCGACAATCTTGTAAATGATAATATTTTTATTGACACAACCAGCGCCAGCGACAGCGACACTGCCGAAACGGCCCCCAGCAGCACCTGCCCGGGTTCGTAAAGGTATGGGTATATGCCCAGGCAGTAATCCAGAAAATCATTCAGCAGCATCCATACCGCGGTGACCGCCAGGGCCCGGCCGGCGACGCCCCGGCCCGGTCCCGGCGGGGTGCCGAAAAGACAGGCTCTCAGGTAGATGACGCCCTGGGCGGCCATACCCAGGTGAGAGACCCACAGCATGGCCTCGGCAAAACGGACGGATCCGCCGCCGGCCCAGAAGTCGCTGATCACTATGACCGCCCAGAGTCCGTATTTTATGTTCGCCGTCAGGGCCAACAGATTCAGGTAAGCGTTCCCGTACCCCAGAAGAGAAAGGGCCAGCACGCCGGCAAACATGGTGGTGGCCAGGGGGCTGTCAGGAACAAACAGCCACAATTCCCTGGCCGTTCTCGCAAGCTGGCCGGAATACCAGTAATACCCGTAAGCAGACCCGGCCGCGTTGACCAAAAGCAGGGGAACGGCATACCCGGCCTGCCAGGGGTCCTTTACAAATGACCGCCAGAGACAACTTATCCGGTTCATATCCTGCAACCTTTGAGAAGGGTAACGAAAGATTCATATACTTCGGGATAGCCCTTTAGTGGTACAGCCCCGCCGGGGAGGAGCAGCTTTTCTTCAGGTGCGGTTCCGGGGTTGTTTCACCGTCGTCCACCACCCGGGCCGGCACGCCGGCCACCATTACCCCCGGCGGAACGTCCCGGTTTACCAGGGCCCCCGCCCCCACCACCGCCCCGTCACCAATGCTGACCCCCGGCAGGATGGTGCTGTTCGCCCCGATCATCACATCCCTGCCGATAACCACCTCTCCGGTGCGGTACTCCCGGACCAGGAACTCATGGCAGAGGATGGTGGCGTTGTACCCGATCACGCTGTTGTCACCGATGTTGATCAGTTCAGGGAAAAAAACGTCCATCATGGCCGCCAGGCCTACGGACACGTCCCTGCCGACTTTCATTCCCAGCCTCCGGTACAGCCAGTTTTTGACCTTCAGGGAAGGAATGTACTTGCACAGGGTAATAACCGCGAAATTGATCATCACCCTGGCCGGATTAACCGCCCTGTGCCAGAGATGAAGGGAGTTTTTGCCCGGGGGGGCCGGGAACCTTTTCAGCCGCCTGCGGTATTCCATAAATACCCCTTCGCTCAGAAAAACCTCATTCTGAAAGCCTTATTCTGCCGGAATCCAGAATCCAGAATTAGAAAGCCCGGAATCAGCGTGCTGTCATGCATCGCAGGCGGCCGGCCCCCGCCCTTCTGTGGTGCCGTTTTTTGCGGCATGAGGGTTTGGATTCTTGAGTCCCAGGCTATACCTTCCGGGCCAGCTCTTCTATTTTTCTCAGCCGGTGACTGACACCGGACTTGCCCACCTTGGGGTCCAGCATCTCGCCCAGCTCCCTCAGGCTGGCGTGGGGGTTGTTGATCCGGGCCTCGGCCACCTGCCGCAGGGAGGGCGGAAGTTTGTCCAGTCCCATGGAAGCCTTTATCCGCCTGATGCTCTCCAGCTGCTGCACGGCAGCGTTGACGGTCTTGTTCAGATTGGCGGTTTCGCAGTTGACCAGCCGGTTCACCTGGTTTTTCATGTCCTTCATGATCCGCTTGTTCTCAAAGTCCAGCAGGGCCTGGTGGGCCCCCATGATGTTCAGGCAGGACACTATCTGCTCGCTTTCCTTGAGGTATATAACATACCAGTTCTTCCGGCTGTTTATCTTCGCGTCCAGCTTGAAGCGCCTGAAGAGCCTCCTGATATCCCGGGCGTGGCTTTCGCTGTTGGTGATCACCTCCAGGTGATAGGTGCCGCCGCCGGGGCTGTTCACCGATCCCCCGCCCAGGAAAGTGCCGCGCAGGTATGCCCTCCGGCAGCATTCCCGCTTTAAAAAGTCCGGGCTGATCCTGTCCTGCAACCTTCTGTTTTCGTCCATCAACCCCAGGGCGACCAGGATTTCCCCGGTCATATCCCGGGGCGGCACCCTGACCATGTAGACGTTGTTCTTCCTGAGCTTGCTCTTGCGCTGCACCAGCACTTCGGGCTGAACGCCGAAAATCTCCCTGATCAGCGAAAAAATTTTGCGGGCCACGGCGGCATTTTCATTCCGTATGTTTATATATACCTGCCGGCCGCTGATCTGGATGCTCCCGTCCATTCTGAAAAGGGCTGAAAGCTCGGCAGTTTTGCAGCAGTTTTTAACGTCGGCCACCCTGGCCAGCTCGTTTTTGGTCTGGGCCGAAAAAGACAAGGAGAACCCCTCCAAATTGGCATGTATATTATACCATCAGCGGCTAGCGGCTAGCAATTGGCCGGGGAGTATGCCTCAAGGGTCAGCGGCTGGCTGCCGTCGACAAGCAACTAGCCGCTCAAAGTGAAAGTTAATAGCAACAGCCAGCAGCCAGTGACCAGTGATTGGCAATTAACCACCAAATGTCAGCAAAAGGCAGCCAGAAGCCGGCAGCTATTCGCTGTGGTACCTGGTCAGTTCCTGCAAAAAGCGGCCGTAGCTGTAGTCCCCCCTCACCCTTATCCTCTTCAGGGCGTAGGGATCTTCCCGGTACCTGCCCAAGCCCTGGTCGGCGGTGACGGCGGCCCGGAAGCCGCTCTCCCTGACTATTTGCACAATAGCCTGGTCATAATTCCCGTAAGGGTAGCAGAACACCTCCACCGGCCTTTTCAGCGCGGCCTCCAGTCTTTTTTTGCCCTCCGTTATTTCATGCCTTGCCGCTTCCGGTTCCAGGCCGGTCAGGCTGGGGTGGGTCAACGTGTGCGCCCCTATGGTTATGCCTCCTTCGGCCATCTCCTCCAGTTCCCGCCAGCCGGCCATCCTGTTCAGGGGCTGCCTGCCTTCGCTGTAATCAAACCCGTTTATTCCCCCCACGGTCCCGGCCACAACAAAGACGGTGGCCGTCATCCCGTATTTCCTTAAAATGGGGTAGGCGTAAACGTAGTTGTCCAGGTAACCGTCATCGAAGGTTATGACCACCGGCCGGGGCGGCAGGGGTTTGCCCTTTTCATGGTGGTCGGCCAGGTCGGTAAGGGAAACGGAGGTGTATCCGCTCCGGGCCAGGTAGGCCACCTGCTTTTCAAAATCCCGGGGACTGACCCTCAGCCCGTACCCCCCAGTCCCGGGGTCGGGATTTATCTTGTGGTACATCAGGATGGGCACGCCATCAAACTTCTCCGGAACGGAGACCAGGGACTCGGAGAGCTTGTCCCCGGCATCGGCCGCCGCCAGGATTAAAAAGGCGATAACCGAGATCAGGATCAATGCCGGAAAAAGTTTTCTCAACAACATTATTCAGCCCCGTTCGAGTAATTCATGTTCTGCGGGAACCAGCCCCGGGGATTCTTTTTGTTCTTTAGAATCAACCTGAAAATCAGTCTGGCCAGCTTGTCGGGGTCGTGCCTGACCACGTCTCCCCCGGCCAGCAGCAGGTCGTTGACCGCCTTTACCCCTTCTTTTTCTATCTCCCTTACGTCCGGAACCACGGGAACGGCTCCTTCCCTGGCGTAGCGCTCTCTGGCGGGCCTTGGAATGTCCTCCCGGTTGACCACGGCGTAGTCAATGATTTTGCCGGCGTGGGACAGGATTGCCCGGACATGGTCGCTGGCGGTGTACCCGTCGGTCTCTCCCGGCTGGGTCATGATGTTGCATACATAAATCTTTACCGCCCCTGAAGAGGCTATTTGCCCGGCCAGCCCGGCCACCAGGAGGTTGGGCAGAATGCTGGTGTAAAGGCTGCCCGGCCCCAGGACCACGGCGTCGGCCCCGGCAATGGCCTCCAGGGCCTCCGGCATAGCGCGGCAGTCCCGGGGCTCCAGGAAAACCCTTCTGATGGGCTTGCCGCATTTCGGTATGTTCGATTCCCCGTAAATCACGGATCCGTCTGAATACTCGGCGCCCAGGGAAACGTTCTGCAGGGTGGAGGGAAGCACCCTCCCCCTGACCGCCAGCACCCTGCTCATCCCCCTGATGGCCTGGTGAAAACCCCCGGCCAGGTCGTTCATGGCCGCAATGAGCAGATTTCCAAGGCTGTGCCCGGCCAGCTCACCCACCGAAAACCTGTACTGCAGCAGGTCCTCCATCAGGGATTCCTTGTCCGCCAGGGCCACCAGGCAGTTGCGGATGTCCCCGGGGGGAAGGATGCCCAGGTCGTCCCTGAGCCGGCCGGAACTCCCCCCGTCGTCGGCCACCGATACTATGGCGGTGATGTTGCTGGTGTATTTCTTGATCCCCCGCAGCAGCACCGACAGCCCGGTTCCGCCGCCGATGACCACAATCCGGGGACCCCGGATCAGGTACCTGCGGGTATACAGCACTTCCACCAGCCGCCCCTGGTCCTCGGGGGCCAGGGCATAGACAACGGACCTGAACGCCCTGACCAGGCCGTACACTATGACCGCCACCCCGGTTACTACGAGAACCGCCGCCCCCGGAGCGCGGGAGAGGGAACCGAAGAAACGGTCGCCCCACCAGAGCAGGAGATACTGGTTCAGGGGCAGCAGGTTGGCCACCAGGAGGGCCAGGCCGGACACGCTTATAAAGGCCCCCAGGAGGGCCGTTATTATCCACCGCTTGACCTTCAGCCCCGGGTAAAACCATTTAAGCAAGCCCATGTTCAAGACCCCGCTTTTCTGTTTATGTCCCGGTGCTTGATCCTGACGTTGTATCCCCTGCTGTTCAGGTAGTCGGACAGTTTGTTGGCCAGCGCCACCGACCGGTGCACCCCGCCGGTGCAGCCTATGGCGATGGTCAGGGAAGTTTTGCCCTCTTTGATGTACTGGGGAAGGAGAAAGTCGATCAGGTCAAATAATTTACGGATGAATTCCTGGGATTCCGGAGGATTCATGACGTAATCCTGGACCTCCCGGTCGTTGCCGGTCATCGGCCCCAAACCGGGGTCGTAGTGGGGGTTGGGCATGAACCTGACATCAAAGACCAGGTCGCTGTCCATGGGCATCCCGTACTTATAGCCGAAGGACACCACCATAACCCTGATTTTCCAAAGGTTGGCGCCGTCTCCGAAAAGGTTGTTGATTTCCTCCCTGAGCTGGCTGTTGCTCAGGTTGGAGGTGTCGATAACCTTGTGCGCCCTGCCCCTGATATCCTGGAGCCTGTTTCTTTCCTCCTCTATCCAGTGCAGGACGTCCCCGTCCACTCCCAGGGGGTGGCTGCGGCGGGTTTCCTTGAAGCGGCGGATCAGGGTTTCCCCGGAAGCTTCCAGGAACAGTATTTCATACCTCACCCCCATCCCGTCCAGCTCGTTCAGCACCTCGGACAGGGCGTTGAAGAACTCCCGCCCCCTCACGTCCACCACCAGGGCTATTTTGTCGATATCCTTCTTGGACTCCGTGCAGAGATCCACGAACTTCGGGATGAGGGTGGGCGGCAGGTTATCCACGCAAAAGAACCCCAGGTCTTCCAGGCTCCGCACCGCCTGGGTTTTGCCGGCCCCGGAAAGCCCGGTGACGATTACCAGCCTTTTGTGGTCCATGATCGAATCCCCCCGGAAAAACGGGAATTGGGGATCAGTGATTGGGGATTGGGGATTGGCAATACGTTTTAAATTAACAAATGGTAATCCCGATCCTGTTCCCGGTCCCCGGTTTTCTTAAATATTTTATACTCCCGGTGCCGATAAATCCATACCCGTAAAATTACCTCGAAAATCAAATACTGGTTCCAGACAAAAAAACGGGGCATGGAATTAAACCCCGGCTTGCCCGAAACCTCCCAATCCCCAATCCCCAGCCCCTAATCCCTGGCCAGCTCGTTCTTAAGGTGGTCAATGACCTCCACCGGCCCCGGGTCGACCCCGTAAAGGAAAGCCAGGTACAGGCTGGTGTAATCGCCGCTGTATACCAGGGAGTACGTTCTGGCCAGGGCGCCCCCGCCGCTGGCCCGGACGTCGGTGATGCCGGCCACGGCCCCGCTGATGATGCTCCTGGTTATCTCTATGCGCTTCTGCACCCTGGGGTGGTCACGGTCGTCCCTCAGGATGACCACGTGGATATTTTTCAGCAGGGACTCCGGAAATTTAAACCCCACCAGTTCGTTGTGGTTCAGTTCGGGGAAAACGTTCCAGTAGGCGGGGGCCTTGGCGTTTTCGTTGATCTGGCCCTTCCACCGCTGGGCCACCACCTCGGTGGATCCGCTGGACCCCCAGATGACCGGTATCCTGTTATACAGTTTCAGGGCCATCTGCTTGGCCGGATTTTTATCCACCGGCACTTCCGGCTTCAGGCGGCCGTACAGCGTTTTCAGGTGGCCCACCAGGTCTTCCACCTCTTTTTCGATCCCGGTGAGAAAACCAAGCCTCTCCATGACCCGCAGGGTGGGAATGAAAAGAAAGCCCGAGGCCGACCGGGGAGCTATGCCGGTGGGCACCATAATCACCGGGACCCCGTCCCGGTCGGCCATCTCCTTTAATTTTCCGCCGGTGGTGACGGCGATCACGGTTGCTCCCCTCTCCCTGGCTTCCCGGTAGGCGCTGAGGGTTTCCTCGGTGTTCCCGGAATAGCTCACCGCGAATACCAGGGTGTCCCTGCCGGTGAACCCGGGCATGGTGTAGTCCCGGTTTACCAGCACCGGCACCGGGCATCTGTCCAGGCAGTACACCCTCAGCAAATCCCCCCCGATGGCCGATCCGCCCAGACCGGTGACCACCACGTGGGATATGGCTTCCACCGGGGGCAATTCAACACCCTTTGACAGGTCCCAGCAGGCCATGGCGCACTGTTGGGCCAGGGTGGCCATGGACTGGAACATCCCCTTGCTGTCGGCTCCGTACAGGTAACCGGCGTCATTCAGCACTTTTTCATAATCACCCATTTGATCAACCCCCTTTACCGGCTTTGGACATTTGAGATTCGTATTCCGGCCGGATTTCCAGCACGTCCTCAACATAGGCCCGGAGGACCTCGGCCACCCCCCAGGCCTGGGCTATGGCCCCCCGGGGCGCCACCGGCTCGTCGCCGTCGAATATCTCCGAAATATACCCCACCCCGTGGTGGCGCAGGTGATCCCGGAACGGGCCGAGAAAAACGGCCGCCTGGTCCCTGCTGGCCGGGGAGTACCCGTGCGCCCGGCGGTAAGCGGTGACGAAGGGCCCAATCAGCCAGCTCCAAACCGTTCCCTGGTGATAGGCGCCGTCCCGCCTGACCCTGTCGCCGGCATACACTCCCCTGTATTCCGGGTGGTAACAGGAAAGGCTGCGCAGGCCGTAGGTGGCGTACAGTTCCTGCCAGACCCGGCGAAGCGCCCGCCTGGCCCTGGCAGGCGGCACCGGGGAGTGGGGAAGGGCCATGGCTATGACCTGGTTCGGCCTCATCCGGGTGTCCCTCTCATCGTCTCTTATGACGTCGTAGAAGTAGCCCCCCCTGCCGTACCAGAATTTTTCCTCGAAACTCTCCCTCACCTTTTCCGCCAGGCCGCCGTGGGGCGGATCCTCGCCTGCCCGGAGGGCCAGTTGATCCAGCACTTTCAGGGCATTGTACCACAGGGCGGATATTTCAACCGGCTTGCCGTTCCTGGGGGTGACCACCCAGTGGTCCACCTTGGCGTCCATCCAGGTCAGCTGCAGATCGGGCGCCCCGGCCCTGATCAGGCCGTCCCCGTCCATGCCGATATTGAAATGCGTCCCGTTTATGTACCAGCCGGCAATCTCCTTGAGAACCGGGTATATCCTTTCCAGGATGAAGTCAAAATCCCCGGTGTACTGCAGGTATTTGTGCACCGCGTAAAAATACCACAGCGAGGCGTCCACGGTATTGTAGAGGGGATCCCGGGGATCGTCCTGGAACATGTTGGGAATCAGGCCGTTCTTGCAGTACCGGGCATAGGTCAGAAGTATCTCCCTGGCGTCTCCGTGCCTGCCGGTGACCAGGGTCAGCCCCGGCAGGGCGATCATGGCATCCCGGCCCCAGTCGTTGAACCAGTGGTACCCGGCAATGACGCTCCCGGATCCCGTGGACCTGCGCCTGACCACAAAGGCGTCGGCCGCCACCACCAGCCGGCGGGCAAAATCGTCATTGTAACCGGCCGATTCCAGCAGCTTGCGGCAGCGGTCCCTTTCAGCCGCCAGCATCTCCTCGCCGGGTTCTCCGCCGGACGGCCGCCGGCGGTCGAAGTCCTCCTCGATGGTGGCCAGCAGGGAAAAGACCTTTTCCTCTCCCGGTCCCAGGCTGACCACGAACTCCCCGGGAATGAAGTGGTCCTCTTCCGCCTGTTCGCCGCGCTCCTGCTCCCCGGGGTAAAACATCCCCCAGAACCAGCCCTCCCCCGGGGAGAAGACACTCTCCCCCAGGCAGAGGATCTTCAGCGGCGGCACCCCCGGGGCGCACTTTACGGACACACCGGCGCCGCCGGGGACGGCCAGCGGTTCCGGACTGAAATTAATCTGCCCGAAGCGGCTGGTCCAGTGGAAATCCCGGCAGTTCACCAGGGGCACCAGCCGCACGGCGGTAGGGGACGACCCGTTTTTTATCCTGTACAGGATCACCGTGGTGTTTTTTTCACGCACCATAAAAACGGTCTTTTCAAAAAACACATCCGCAAAACTGTATATAAAGGTGGGGAAACTTCCCACCAGGACCCTCTGCAGGTGGATAAAGCCGAATTCCGTAACCCCCCGGGAGGTGCTGTTGGCGGCCAGGTTGTAGGTCCGGCCCCCGGTTTCAATCCTCTCATCCACCTTGGCCAGCAGCAGGGTTCTCCGCACCGGGGGGGTCAGGGACGCCACCAGCAGCCCGTGATACTTCCGGGTATTGGCCCCGATGACGGTGGACGAAGCGTATCCGCCCAGGCCGTTGGTCACCAGCCACTCCTTCTGTATGCCCTGTTCGAATGTGGGCCAGTCGCCCTTGCCCAGGTTGATGACTTCCACCGGCGCACCTCCCCCGGGTCCGGAATTGGGAATTGGGGAATTAAGAAAATTGATTGCCACAACTGCTATAATATTCAAACATCCCCGCAAATATTCAAAAAAGATCCGCCGTCAGCCGGCTGCCCGTTTCGGTCTTCAGAATGAGTTCCCGCTCCCCAATTCCCGGTTTACCGCCAGCGCCACCGCCCCAATGAGGCCGGACCTGCCGTTTAGAGAGGCCATGACCACCCTGACCCGGTCCAGGGCGGGCCGCAGGGCCCTGGCCGAAAGCTCCCTTTCCATGCCCGCCCACAGCGGTTCGCCGGCCCCCAGGGCGCCCCCTCCGATCACCAGCCTGTCCGGGTTGACCAGGTTGATCAGATTGGCCAGTCCCATGCCCAGGCATTCCCCGGCCCTGAATATGATCTCCCGGGCTTCGGCGTCACCGGCCGCGGCGGCCCTGGCCACCGAAACGGCGGTGATGTCACCGGCGCGGTCCCCGGCCTCCCCCAGGATGGCTTTCCCCCGGCCGGCGGCCACCAGTTCCCTTGCCCTGGCAGCCATGGCCGTACCCGAAGCCAGGGCCTCCAGGCAGCCCCTCCGGCCGCAGCCGCACAGCGGCCCGTCCGGGTCCAGGACCATGTGGCCGATCTCGCCGGCCCCGCCCCCGGCCCCCCGGTAGATGCGGCCGTCCAGGATCAGCCCTCCGCCTATGCCGGTGCTTACGGTCACGTAGGCCATGTGCCGGGCCCCCTGCCCGGCCCCGAAGGAATACTCGCCCAGGGCGGCCAGGTTGGCGTCGTTGTCCACCAGCACCGGCGCCCCCAGTATCTCTTCCATCCTTTTCTTAAGGGGAACACCGTCCCAGCCCAGGTTGGGAGAACTGTACACCGCCCCGGTTGCCGGGTCCGGCATCCCCGGAGACCCGATGCCGACGGCAGCCGGGGCCGCCCCTCCCACCTCTCCGAGAACCCGGCGGACGGTTTCCGCTATCCTCTCCATGACCGCCTCCGGGCCCCCGGCGGCCCCGGTGGGGACCCTGGCCTCGGCCAGGATGCGGCCCCGCAGGTCGGCCAGGGCGGTGTAGATCTTGGTCCCCCCCAGGTCCACGCCGACAACGTACCTTTCCAAGGGAGTCAGTCCTCCTCCTTAAAAATAAACTTCCTTATTACCCCGGCCACTCCCCCCTCGGTGTTCGACCGGGTGACAAAGTCCGCCCTGGCCTTTACATCGTCCCGGGCGTTGGCCACCGCCACCCCCAGGCCTGCGTATTCAATCATTTCCAGGTCGTTGTAACTGTCGCCCACCGCGATGATGTTCTCCCGGCCAATGCCGTAGTGGCGGGCCACCGCGTCCAGGGCCCTGGCCTTGTTGGCCTCCGGGTGCATGAATTCGAGGAAATAGGGTTTTGACTTGGTTATATGAAGCCTCCCCGCAAAAACACCGTTCAATTCTTCGGAGAGGCGGTCCAGGTTTTCCTCCCCGGACACCACCAGCACCTTGGCGGGATCCCGGCGCACCCGGCGCAGGTAGGCCGCCAGGTCTCCCACCTCAACCGGCTTTACCCTGGATATGGCCCAGTACAGCCTGCCGGCCTCGGTCACTTTTTCCACCAGCAGGTCGTCGTCGATATAAATGTTGGTGTGGTAACCCGTGGGCGCAATCATCTCCAGCAGTTCCAGGGCCAGGTCCCATGGGACCGGCCGGCTGTAAAGCACCTTCTCACTGCCGGGAAACCTTACATAGGCACCCTGGTAAGTGATCAAGGGGGTGTCCAGGCCCAGTTCCCGGGCGTACGGGAGCGCCGACCTGTACATGCGCCCGGTGGCCAGCACCACCCTGACCCCGGCCCTCACCGCCCCGGCGATGGCCTCCCGGTCAACGGGGGCAATCATGAAGTTGTCGTCCAGGAGGGAGTCGTCCAGGTCGGTGGCCAGCATCTTATACTCAGTCAAGATACAACCTCCGATCAAGCGGAAATTGGGAATTGAGAATTGGCTAATTTGGGCGTTTAACCCCCTACCCCCCGGATTCTGGATTATGGATTCTGGATTCTGGATTCCTGAAAAAATTATATACCGCCTCGGCCGCCGGCCTGTTCATGCCGGGAAGGGCGGCCAGTTCCTCCGGGCTGGCGGCGGCCAGGGCCTCGATGGTGGGATAGGCCTTCAACAGGGACCTCTTCCTCGCCTGGCCGATGCCGCCTATCTCATCCAGCAGGGACTTGAGGTTTCTCCTGGTCCTCAGCTGCCTGTGGTAGGACACGGCGAAACGGTGCGCCTCGTCCCTGATCCTCTGCAGCAGGTACAGCGGCCTGGAATCTCTTGGCAGGCGCAAGGGTTCGTCCCGCCCCGGGCTGAACAGCAGTTCTTCCTCCTTGGCCAGGGCAAACAGGGGTATATTTTCACAGCCGGCCCCGGCCATGGCCTCCCGGGCGGCTGAAAGCTGCCCCTTGCCGCCGTCCACGATCACCAGGTCCGGCAGGACGTGGAACTTGGCCTGCCGGGCGGACAGCCGGCCGCTGCTGATCAGTTCCCTCTCCTCCCGGGCCCTTTCAAAGCGGCGCCTGATGGCCTCGTGCAGGGAGGCGAAATCATCGGGCCCCTGCACCGTCCTGATCCTGAATCGTCTGTACTGGCCGGGGACGGGCTTCCCGTCCTCGAACACCGCCATGGAGGCCACGGCCTCGGCCCCCTGGATGTTCGACACGTCGTAACACTCGATTCTCCCCGGGGGGGCCGGGAGGTTCAGGCAGCGGGCCAGTTCTTCGGTGTCCCGGGCGCCCCCGCGGGCGGACTCCCCGGCCAGCAGGGCTTCCTCCAGGGCCAGGGAGGCGTTTTTCTCCACCATTTCCAGGAGCTTTTTCTTTTCCCCCCGCCTGGGCACCCTGATCTTCACCCTGGATCCCTTTCTGCCGGACAGCCAGCGGGAGAGGACATCCGCCTCCTCCGGCTGGATTCCGGTCAGCAGTATTTCGCCGGGAATAAAATCGGCCCCGTGGTAATACTGCTTGACGAAGGAGGTGATCACCTCCTCCCGGCCGGCGCCCGCGGCGTTTTTGAGCATGAAATGCTCCCGCCCCAGCAGCTTGCCGCCCCGGATAAAAAAGACCATCACCGATGCCTCGCCCCCGCCCAGGGCGACGGCGACGGCATCCTGGTCCCCTCCCCGGGAGGAGACTATTTTTTGTTTTTCCAGCACCTGCTCCACCGCCCGGATCTGGTCCCGCAGCCGGGCGGCCTTCTCGTACTCCATTTTTTCGGAAGCTTCCAGCATCCGGGAGGTAAGCTTCCTGACCAGTTCCTCCTGCCTGCCCTCCAGGAACAGGCACACCTCCCGGATCATGGCTTGGTATTCCTCCCTGCTCACCTGCCCGGAGCAGGGCGCCAGGCAGCGCTTGATGTGGTGGTTCAGGCAGGGCCTGCCCTTGGGCTGCAGCACCCTGTCCTTGCAGGACCGGAAGGGGAAAAGGCGCCGGATCAGGTTCAGGGTTTCATTGACCGCCCCCACCCTGGTGTAGGGCCCGAAATAGCGGCTCCCGTCCCCGGTTACCCGCCTGGTGATGTGCACCCTGGGGAATTCCTCGTTCAGGGTCACCTTCAGGTAGGGATAGCTCTTGTCGTCCCTGAGAAAAACATTGTAGCGGGGGCTGTGCTCCTTGATCAGGTTGGACTCCAGGATCAGGGCCTCCACCTCGTTGTCGGTGACGATATACTCGAAATCGGCGGCTTTTTCCATCATGGACCTGACCTTTGGGCTGTGGCCCGACCCGGCGTGGAAATACGACCGCACCCTGTTTTTAAGGGACACGGCCTTGCCCACGTATATTATCTCGCCCTTCCCGTCCCTGAACAGGTACACCCCCGGCCGGTCGGGCAGGCGCTTCAGTTTTTCCTGCATAGTTATCCCTCTTGCATTCCTTATCCTGTCGGAATCCAGAATTCAGAATCCAGAATCCAGAATGAAAATATATGATCACTGCCAAGGTCCTCCCCCATGCGTAGTGCATGGACGCACGTACGCAGGCGGTCGGCAAACTGTAAGCAACGAGCCTAGAGCCGGTTCAGCCGGAGGATCGAAAGCCCGGATCTCTTAACCGCACCCCCGGCCCCAAAT
>JAILZP010000010.1 GCA_023512435.1 Peptococcaceae bacterium
GCTTGCCCTTTAAAGGCTACGGACATTTGTACTACCGGCGAAGAATTTTAATTTCCCTATTGACATAGAAGGTCTTTCAGGTGGTGTAATTTATTTAGTTATCAAGGAGCTAATCGTTTAGAGTTAATTGTTTAGAGCTCAGCAAGGGCTTTCTTGGCCTGGTGTATCTGTATTTCTAGCTCCATCACCTTTTCGGCCCTCGGCAGCATATCGTCAAAAATCCTCATGCCGAAAATCCGGTACAATTCAGCAACCTTGTCCTTGTCCAGGCCTTTTGCCGGGTAGTAAGTGTAGACCGTCTGCACTTTCTCGTAATCTTCGTGGGTGATTTCGCGGCCTATACGCTGTTCAAACTCGTGTTTCATCATGGCCTTATTCCTCCTCACTGGTTGACCGCCTCGGCGGGGGCGGGGTCTTGATTGCCCAACATTGTGTTTGGTTTGTTGGCATAAAATAAGTCGGGGAAAAGTTCCAATGCAGGAATATCGAACAGGTTTTCCATGGCTAATGCCAATGGC
This sequence comes from Peptococcaceae bacterium, assembly GCA_023512435.1. Lineage (GTDB taxonomy): Bacteria > Bacillota > Desulfotomaculia > Desulfotomaculales > Desulfocucumaceae > JAILZP01. The sequence goes on from JAILZP010000010.1 coordinate 519, forward strand.
AACCTGGGATTTCTGCTCCCTTGCTCGATCATGCCGTAGAAACTCGGCGTAACGCCCAGTCTCTCGGCAACTTGGGCCTGAGTCCAGCCATGTTTTTTTCTGGCTTCAATTAGGCGATGCCGTTTCATCTTTTTTCTGTCCACCTCCTTACCAAACGCCCTGTTGGGTTTCTGGCTCCATTATACCCAACGCAAGGTTGGGTGTCAATAGGAAAGGCAACTTTTTGTTGGGTAAATTTTATAACCCAACGCCGTGTGGTATAATGAAAGTGGTGATATTATGGATAAGAGGCAGCTGTTCGCAAGACGGCTTCGAGAACTACGTAAAACAAAAGGACTTACCCAAAAAGAATTAGGTCGGCGCTTGAATGTTACTGAGGCTGCGGTTGGCATGTGGGAGCAGGCAAGACGTTTGCCTGATCCGGAAGTTTTGTCGCGTTTAGCCGGCATACTTGGTGTTTCCGTTGATTACCTTCTGGGCAATCCCCAGCCCGACCCCTCCACCCCCTGGTGGGAGAGGGACGCTCCCCCCGCCGACATTGAGCTTGAGGAGTTCATCCGCAACCAGTCCAACCTCCGGCTCATGGGCAACCCGTTGGACGAGGAAGCAAAGGAAGATGTGCTGCTTTTTCTTCGGACGGCGCATGAGCATATAAAGAAAGACAGAGAAAGAAAAAAGGCCGCCAGAGAAGCGGCCAAGAGTAAAGGAAAAGGGAATAAAAAAATTTAGAGAAAGGAGGCTCAATCGCTCCATGCCCAACAAAAAGCAAACAAGTCCCGGTGTGGCTAAAAAGGCTTCAAAAATTCTCCGTGATGAACGCTACAGCGAAACGTCAAAATCAGTTGCAGGAAGTGCTTTGTCTCAAACTGCCACATCTAGAAAAAGCAAACCAAAATCAAAATAACTTATTTTCAACCAATACTTGATAAAGGGCGCTTGCCATTCCCTGGACGAATGTCTCGTTATCGTGTTCATCGTAGTACCCCAAGGAGTGCAATATACAGTGGAGTATTTCATGCATCAGTGTTACCTGTTTCCCTTGTTCGGTCAAAGCACTGTCGATTGAAATAACCTTGCGGATATGATCAACTTGCCCCATGCGAAGGGCTTCTTTGCTTACACAAGGAACTTCTTCAACTTTATAGGTCACGCCTAAAATTTTCACTGTTTGAAGCATTAATAGCACTCCTAAAATACCAGTTTATTGTTTTGCAGGACTTGGTGCAGAACAAACCCCATGATCTGAATATGCAGGTGCTCCAGCCCAAGTCGGCATTGATTATTTCCTCCACGCCCACGCCGTAGCCCTATTTCTTTAGGGTTATAAGAAGGTGAAACAATGACTGAGGAACAGTATATCACCGAACGTCTTGATAATCAAATAGAATGGTACGATAAAAAAAGCACATGGAATCAATACTGGTTTAAGAGGTTAAAAACTTTAGAGCTACTATTATCAGCTTCAATACCGGCAGCAATTGGATATGTAGCTGAGCAACCTTGGTTAAAAATATATATTGCCATGGCCGGTGCGACCATAGCAATAATCACGGGTATTCATGGATTATATAACTTCCAGGAAAACTGGATTCAGTACCGGGCAACCTGCGAGATGTTGAAGCATGAAAAATATATGTTCCTTGCCGGAAGCGGAATTTATACAGATACACAAGACACTTTCTGCCTATTAGTTGACAGAGTGGAAAACATTATCTCCCATGAAAATATTAATTGGACTCAAATCCAGCGATGTTATCCGAAGTCTCAGGCCCCAACTTGCATCGGAGGTTCTTCCAAATCAACAGGCTCGTAAGTTTTCGCAAATATATCAGGTTTGCAAGGATATTGTTCACCACTAACGCCGGTAATTATCCAGTCACCAGGAGCAGCGCGAAGCGGCCCCTCTAAGGTATTAATAATCATTTCTCGATCAGTTTGGTACGCTTCAACCACAATCGGCTTTTTACGAAACTTGCGCTTTACCACTTTTTTCACCATCCCTTAATAGTATACCATAAAAGGAGATGTGGATTCATGCCTGATTTGAAAACGTACGACCTTTTTATCAGCCATGCCTGGCGGTATGATGATGACTATTACCGCTTGGAAAAGTTTCTCAAAGATGCTCCCTTATTCAAATGGCGAAATTATTCTGTACCAAAACACGACCCAGCTCTTGACCCTAATAAACCAACAGACAGAAATAAATTATTGGAAGCCTTACGTCAGCAAATAAGACCTGTCAATTGCGTTATTATTCTCTCGGGTATGTATGTGGCATATAGTGACTGGATTCAAAGCGAAATAAATATTGCTCAAGAATACAAAAAGCCTATTATTGGTGTAAGGCCCTGGGGTCAGGAACGAATCCCAACAGCAGTGTCCTCAGTTGCCAAAACCGTTGTAGGGTGGAACACATCTTCTATTATAAGTGCTATCAGAACGTATTCATTATAAAAAGTAGCATCAAATTATTAAACGATTTCGTAACGCTGTTATTGGTCTCTTTAAAGAAGAGATGATTCAATGGCAACGTTTTACATAAAAGCAGCCAAGAAGTTGACCCGGAAATATGCCACCCGTGACCCGGAACGTATTGCGCGGGAGATGGGTATCACTGTGCTATACGTACCCATGTCCCGCATCTACGGCTTGGCGGCCAGCCTGGGCGAATATAAAATCATCGGCGTAAAAGCAGACCTGCCGGAGCAGGCGCAAAAGCTGGTCATAGCCCACGAATTGGGGCATTTTATTCTGCACCCGGAAAAAAACAGCTTTATGTTCATTTTAGACCATACGTTTTTTTACGGCAAGCACGAATACCAGGCAAATATGTTTGCCATCGGGCTGCGGCTTGGTGAAAATTTGGGCCAGTATGAGCCAGTCATAAAAGAGTTAGCTGCCGGGCGGGTGGACAGGCTGATATCAATGTTTGCAAAATAAAAAAGAGCAGGTCTAACTGCTCCTGATGGTGGTTTAACACACCCGGACTCCCCCTTTTTTTGGGGTATTCTAATAAGTAGAAAGTGCCGAAAAATCAATACTGGTGCGCCCGGCAGGAATCGAACCTGCGCTCCCGGCTCCGGAGGCCGGCGCTCTATCCCCTGAGCTACGGGCGCCCGTTCAATGATGCTGCAAAGAATATTATATCTAAATCCCCGGCCCAATGCAAGAACAAAAAGCCCGGGGAATCAAAGTAATTGTTGTAAATCAAGATCTTTTACGGCTTCCTTGAGAACACCGGCGGAACGCCTCAGGGCGGCTTCCTCCTCTTCCGACACGGGAACGGCCAGGGCCCTGGCCCTTCCCGCCCTGTTAACCAGGGAGGGGAGACTCAGGCAAACGTCATGGAGGCCGTACTGCCCGTCCATAAGGCCGGAAACCGTCAGGATGGAGTTCTCGTCCCGGATGATGCTTTCACATATTTTCCGCACGGCCAGCCCGATGGCGTAGTAGGTGGCTCCTTTTCTCTCGATAATTTCGTATGCGGCCCGCCGGACCTGGCCGGCAACCGCGTCTTTGTCGAGGCACGGTAACCCCTGCAGGCGGCAAAAATCATCCACCTTGATACCGGCAATATTGGCCAGGCTCCAAAGCGGCACCTCGCTGTCCCCATGCTCCCCCACCACGTAGGCGTGGACATTCCTGGCCTCCACCCGCAGCTGATCGCTGATCAGGAAACGGAAGCGGGAACTGTCCAGCGCGGTTCCCGATCCAAGCACCCGGCTGGGCGGCAGTCCGGTGATCTTTAAGGCGGCATAGGTAAGAACATCCACCGGGTTCGACACCATGAGAAGGATAGAGTTTCCCTCCGGTCCGATTATAAGGGGCAATACATCCCTCAACACACCGAGGTTTTTCCGGATCAGGTCCAGCCTGGTTTCACCTGGCTTCTGGTTGGCCCCGGCTGAAAATATGATGATGTCGGAGTCGTAACAGTCCCCGTAATCTCCGGCGTAAATGCGTATGGGGCTGACAAAGGAAGCCCCGTGGGCAAGGTCCATGGCCTCCCCCTCAGCCTTTTTTCTGTCTATATCCACCAGCACCATTTCACTCACCAGGCCGCTGATCATCAGGGCGTAAGCCGAGGCCGACCCCACGGATCCCGTCCCCACCACGGCTATTTTTCTTTTATCCTGCACAGCCATTTTGACGGTCCCCCGTTCCTGTTTATCCTATTTTTTTTCTCCGCTTTCTTATTATGCAGAATATTTCCTTTTTTTATCAACCTGTACTAATTTCAAGATATTTGTCGTTGCGGCCCGTTTTTTCCGAATGTATTATATAGTTAGAACATCATCGTCAGAAGAGGCGTAAACATGAATTTTGCAAGGAGGGTAACATTCTTTACCCTTATATTTGTATATGCCGCCGTCGCCCTGGCGGGCTGCACCGTCCAAGGAGGTGCCGGCAGTGAGGCCGGAAACGTCCCCGCAGCCTCAGTTATTCAAAGCGCCGAAGAGAACTATCCTGTCGAATCGGTTGTCGAATCAGTTGAAATAAAACCACACCAGGGCGAAAGATCGGGAAGCCCGCAGACCTTAAAGCAACATACGCCCCAGCACCAGTTGGGGATTCCCGCGGCCCAGGCCGGAACACCCCCCCAGGTAAAGAAAATCGCTTATCTCACCTTTGATGACGGGCCCAACTCGGATTATACCGAAAAAATACTGGACATCCTGCGACGGAAAAAAGTAAAGGCTTCCTTCATGGTGGTGGGAAAAAACGTCGAGTTAAACCCCGCGGTACTGCAGCGCACCCTGGCCGACGGCCACGCGGTGATAAACCACACCTACAGTCACGATTACAATACGATATACCGTTCACCGGAGGCGTTTCTGGCCGACCTTGACAGAAGCAACAAGATAATCATGCAGTTCACCGGCAGGCCGGTGATGTTTTTCCGGGCGCCCGGCGGCCCGGACAAGCTGGGCCCGGAATTTATCAGCAAACTGCGCAGCCGGGGCTATATATCGGTGGGCTGGAACATCAGCGCGGTGGACAGCGACCCCCGCGGAGTCTCGGCCAGGCAGGTGTATGACAATATCGTTTCCGGGCTGGAGAGGGTGGAGCGCTTGAAGCTGAGTCCAATTATCCTGATGCATGACGGAACCCAGTTGGCCACCACCACGGCCAAGCCCGGATCTCCGCTGGCAGCCTACATTCAGAACAGGGAAGCAACCTTGGAGGCCCTGCCCGCCATCATCGACCACTTCAGATCAAAGGGATATACCTTTGCCGTGGTGGACGAACACACTCCGCCGGCATGGTAATTAAGCCCCGAAAGAGATAAAACCGCCCGCAAGGGCGGTTTTATCCGGAACCCGGACTCCAAAAACGGTGCCGTGAACATAAACCGATTTAAAAAGGCTGTTTTTCCGGCTTAGGGTTGAACAACCCTCCCTATCTGACCGCTCACCCGCCGCCTCCCCCGGCAATCAACCCCAGAAAGCCCGCCGCCACCGCGGCCATGCTCCATCCCTGGGGCAGGTCGGCCGCCAGGCCGAATATGATCAGGCCCAGACCGGCCAGCCGGAGAAAGGTTTTAACATTTCTGCTCAAATTTATTCCTCCCTAGCGGTGGCTGAACCTGGGTTCTCTCTTCTCGATGAAGGCGCTTACCCCCTCGCGGACGTCCTCGGTAAGAAACACCCGGTCGAAGAGGTCGCATTCAAGGCGCAGGCCTTCCTCCAAGGTCATCTGCAGCCCCCGGTCCACGCACTGCTTAATCAAACTTAAGGCCACTCCCGGGCGCCGGGCTATCTTACTGGCCAGTTCCAGAGCTGCGTTCAGCACCTCGTCCTGGGGAACCACGCTGTTCACCAGGCCGATCCTCAATGCCTCCCGGGCCGGGATAAAATCCCCCGTGTACATGAGTTCCTTTGCCTTGGCTTCCCCAATCAGCCTGGGCAGCCGCTGGGTGCCCCCTCCTCCGGGGAACAGTCCCAGCTTGATTTCCGGCAGGCCCAGCAGAGCGTTTTCACCGGCCACCCGCAGGTCGCAGCAAAGGGCCAACTCGCATCCTCCCCCCAGGGCCAGGCCGTTTATGGCCGCCACGGTGGGCTTTGGAAAACCGTCCAGGCGGTTGAACATGTTGTGGGCTCCGGCGGCGTAAGCTCCGGCCGCGCCGGGTTTGCCCTGCATGATCAGGGGAAACTCCTTGATGTCCGCCCCCGCCATGAAGGCCTTGGGACCTGCCCCGGTGACCACCACCACGCGGACCCCGTCGTCCTGTTCCATCTCGTTCAGGCATTCCAGTATTTCACTGGCCACCTTTACGCTCAGGGCATTCACCGGCGGATTGTTGACGGTGATCACCCCCACGCTGTCCTTTTTTTCCCAGTTGACCATTTCTCTAACGGGCATGCATTCATAACCTCCTTAGAAAGGTTTTTCCCTTTTTAATGCCGGGTTTGCTTAAAGTGCAGCCACATGATCACGGCATCCTCGTTGTTGTCGGAATAATACTTCCGCCGCAGTCCTTTCTCCACGAAGCCCAGGGATTTGTACAGGCTTCGGGCCGCCCGGTTTGACACCCTTACCTCCAGGGTAATTCTGTCGGCCCCCAGCACCGCCGCCCTCCCCAGCAGTTCCGTCATCAGGGCCCTCCCTACTCCCCGTCCCCTCAGTTCCGGATGAACGGCCACGTTGGTCACATGCGCCTCGTCCAGCACTATCCACATGCCGGCGTAGCCCGCCACCCTTCCATTCAGGAGGGCCACGATGTAAAAAGCAAAGTCGTTCTCGGTCACCTCAAACATGAAGGTGCGGTGCGACCAGGGGATGGGAAAGCTTTTAAGCTCAATGGCCATAACCTGGTCCAGGTGCTCCGGCAGCATTACTGAGAACTGCAGGCCGAATCCTTGCCGGTTGTCTGTTGCTTCTGTTGCCACTTCACTTCAGCCTCCGACAGGCGAACATAATTGGGCAAAAGAACCAGGGGATCCACCCCTTCGCCTTTTTCCAGTTTAATCCGGCCGAAATCGGCCACCGACGCTCCCCGGGGAAGGCTGGCCGCCCCCGGGGCAAAAACCGCCCTTTTCCCAAGCAATACCATAAACCTTTCCCTGTACTCGTCAACCCCGTCTCCCAGGAAGGTAACCGCCCTGTCCGGCCACTTCGCCAGCAGCGCGGCCAGGTCCTCGGGCTTGAGGGCCCTGGGGCCGGTCATGTCATTAATGGTCCCGTCCGCCACGTCGTAAACCGCTGTATATACCTCGTTCTTCCTGGCGTTCAGCACCGGGCAGACAAGATTGGCCAGCCCCGTTAAAGGATGCACCAGGGCTTCAAGGGTGCTCACTCCCACCACCGGCACCCGCCAGACCTGGGCCAGTGTTTTGGCCGTGCTCATCCCTATCCTCAGGCCGGTAAAGGACCCGGGTCCCGAAGAAACAGCAATTCCGCCAATATCACCCGGGCGAACGCCGGCTTCCTCTATGACCGCCTTGATCATGTTCAGCAGGTGTCCGGAATGCGTTTTCCTGTTGTTAATCATGCGTTCGGCCAGGATCCTGCCCCCCTGCGCCACAGCCACCCCCGCCACCGGCGTGGCCGACTCAATTCCCAGCACGTACAAACTTCTTCATCTCCTCGACCAGGCGGCGATACCTTTCCCCCCGGGGGGTGAAAACTATTTGCCGGCACTGATCCCCGGCCCGGGTTATGCTTATGTCCAGCCTTTCCCCTGGCAGAACCTCGTCCACCAGGTCTGCCCACTCCACCAGGGTAACCCCCCCGCCGTAAAAATATTCCTCGCAGCCCAGGTCGTGCATTTCACCCGGGCCGCCCAGCCTGTACACGTCCATGTGGTAAAAGGGTACACGTCCCTGATGTTCATTTATCAGGGTAAAAGTGGGGCTGGCAACCCTCCCCGCAACCCCCAGGCCGGCCGCCACACCCCTGGCAAATACCGTCTTGCCGGTCCCCAGGTCCCCGCTTAAGCAGAATACATCCCCCGGACCGGCCATTCTGCCCAGGGCTTCCCCCAACCGGCAGGTTTCGTCCGGGGAACGGCTCATACAAGTCAACATCCCGAACCCGACAGCCTCCGTAAAAAGCGATCAATCATTGCACGGTATGTATTTACCAGAAATGTAACCGGATACACAAGACATTATAACATACCGCCATTTTCCAAGTCACATCTCCACGGTTATTTTGCCTCCCCACCCCCGGCCGGCCCGGCAATGCCCAGGATAACCCGGTAGGGTCCCGGGGTTCCGGGAGGGACAAATGCCACCCGGTCGCCCGGACGGACAACATCCCCTGGACGGCGGGCAACCCCGTTGATAAAAACAGCCTCGATCAGTTCCGGCGGAATTTCCAGTCTTTCAGCCAGGTCGGCTGCCGTGCATTCTTCCGCCAGGTCCACAAAAAATGGAAACGGCAGTTTCCGGCGGTCAAAGATCTCCTTGATAAAAGAAAAACCCCTGACTTCAACCCTTCCTTCAGTTTCGGTCAAGTTCAGCACACCCCCTGTCAAGCCCCGTTTAAGCCGCCTCCACAGGACGGGCATGACGGATCCCTCTCCAGTCGCACATCCATGAAAGAGGCGGTCAGAGCGTCATAAGTCAAAAGCCTGCCCACCAGCAAATCTCCCAGGCCGGCCAGGTACTTGACGGCCTCGCAGGCCTGCAGGGTTCCAATGACTCCCGGAACCGCTCCCAGCACCCCGACAGTGGAGCAGTCCGGGAGATTCCCCCGGGGCTCGCTGCGGTAAAGGCAGCGAAAGCAGGGGCCCCTGCCGGGCATGATAAACATCAGCTGGCCTATGTAGGCCAGCACCCCCCCGTAAACAAAAGGTTTGTTCAGGCGCAGGCAGGCATCGTTGAGAATAAAGCGGGCCTGGAAATTATCGGTGCAGTCCAGCACCAGGTCATATTCCGCGATCAACTCCGGTGCGTTTTCCTCAGTAAGCCTTTCCCCCACCGCCGTAACTTTCAGGCCCGGGTTCAAATGAAGCAGCTTGTCCCGGCCGGACTCGGCCTTGGGCCTCCCCAGGTCGGGTGTGCCGTGCAGGATCTGCCTTTGCAAATTGGAAACCTCCACCCGGTCCCCGTCCATCAGTCCTATCCGGCCCACCCCGGCGGCGGCCAAATAAAAAGCGGCCGGTGATCCCAGCCCGCCGGCCCCCACCAGTAAAACCCCGGAGTTAAGGAGTTTTTCCTGCCCTTCGGGCCCGAAGCCGGCTAAAAGTATATTTCGGTTGTAGCGTGCCAACTGCTGACTATTCAGCACGGAACCAATCCTCCGGTGATAAAATTTTGGACTTTTTCACCGGCCGGCATCATTCTCGACAACCTCTATCCCGTGGCCCACCTTGACCGGTCCTCCCTTGATCACCCTGACAAAAATGCCCTCCCTGGGCATGACACAGTCCCCGGCCTGGTAATATATGGCGCAGCGATGGTGGCATTCCTTGCCGATCTGGGTAACCTCGGCCAGGCATTCCGGGCCGATTTTAAGCCTGGTCCCCACCGGGAGACAAACCAGATCAATTCCTTCTGTGGTCAGGTTCTCGGCGAAGTCTCCGGGGCCCACGTCAAGCCCCTGGTCCCTCATCTTCCGGATGCTCTCCATGGCCAGAAGGCTTACCTGCCGGTGCCAGCTGCCGGTATGGGCGTCCCCCTGAAGGCCGTGCTCCTCGACCAGCAGGCCCTCGCCGACATTTCTTTTGCGCATTCCCTTTTTGGGGCTGGTGCACACTGCCACTATTCTCCCCACGGTTCTTCCCCCTTCCTCCTGTATGTACCGCTCTTGCCGCCGGTTTTTTCCACCAGCCTGACATTGTTTATGACCATCCCCCGGTCAACCGCCTTGCACATGTCGTAAATGGTCAGGGCGGCCACTCCTGCGGCGGTCAGGGCTTCCATTTCCACCCCGGTCTTGCCGGTGGTGCGCACCCTGGCCTCGATAAGCACCTTATCGGGGCTGTGGAGGCGGAAGTCCACGTTTACCGCGGTAAGGTTTATGGGGTGGGCCATGGGGATAAGCCTGCCGGTCTCCTTGGCCGCCATTATCCCGGCCACCCGGGCCACCCCCAGCACGTCCCCCTTGGCGGCACCGCCCGTTTTAACCAACTCCAGGGTTTCAGGCTTCATAATCACCTCGGCCCTGGCCACCGCTTCCCTCAATGTAACGTCCTTGGCGCTGACATCAACCATCCGCGCCTTTCCCCGCCGGTCAAAGTGGGTCAGCTCACCGCCAGCCGTTTCCAAATCAATCAACCCCCGATTTGCGACATAATCCTCTTTTCATCCCGCCAGCCCCCGTCCATGTTGTGGCGGTCCGGCTTCTTCAGTACGGCTTGCCTGAACAAGTCGGCCAGTTCCGTCTTTCCGGCCCCCCGGCGAAGCGGAGTCCTGGCGTCTATCTCCCGGCCGCTGTGCAGGCACGGCCTGATCATACCCTCGGCGGTAAGCCTGAGCCGGTTGCACCTTTGGCAAAAATGGTCGCTCACCGCGCTGATAAAACCAATGGTCCCCGGCGCCCCGGAAAGCCTGTAGTACATGGCCGGGCCGTTGCCGGCAAGCTTGCGGACCTCTTTCATTTCCCCCAGCCCGGCCTCTATCGCGGCCTTTACCTCCGCCGTGGGTACATACCGGCCCGGGGCCCAGGCATCGGAAGTCCCCACCGGCATCAACTCGATAAACCTGACGTGCAGGGGGTATTTAAGGGTAAGGGCGGCAATCCTCAAAATCTCGGAGTCGTTTATTCCCCTCATTACCACAGTGTTTATTTTTACCGGGTTTAAGCCCAGGTCAAGGGCGGTTTCGATCCCCTTCCAGGCCTTGTCCAGTTCCCCGTACCTGGTAATAGACCTGAAAAGGGCGGGATCAAGAGTGTCCAGGCTTATATTTACTCTGCACAGCCCCGCTTCTTTTAATTCCCTGCCCATGGCCGGAAGCAGGACGCCGTTGGTGGTGAGGGCGATATCGTCAATTTCCGGCACTGCCCTGATGGCCGACACCAGCTTCACCAATCCCCTGCGAACCAGGGGCTCCCCGCCGGTCAGCCTTATTTTCCTGATGCCCGTCAGCGTGGCCGCATCCACCAGCCTGGCTATCTCCTCGTTCCTGAGGATCTGATTGTAGGAAACCAGCTTTACTCCCCCGGGAGGCATGCAGTAAATGCACCTGAGGTTGCAGCGGTCGGTGACGGACACCCGCAGGTAGTTTATTTCCCTTTTGTAAGCGTCCTGCAAAATATATCCCCTTCCGTAAATCCGCATAATCAGTCAGTTGGAACAGCTAAACGATCAAGTAATACCTGGAAACCATGATCCTCCTGCTAAATATGTACCAATATGTTTATAATAACATAACGACAACAAAAAATCTCCCTATTTTTCGAATTTATGTACAATTAACAGGCCGTTGACACCTTCCCGGAGCTCCCGGAACCTGGCCAGAAGCATCCTGGCCTCCCCGGTGAGGCTGGCCCCTCCTCCGGTATCACCGCCCACCCGGGTATTGACCAGCCTGATTTGCCACTTTTTTTCGGACACCTTAATCTTTCCCCAGGCAGCCCGGTACGACATTCCCATCTCGGAGGCAGCGGCGGCGATGGACCCCGTCCTTTCGATGCGGGAAAGCAGGTCGTAAAGGCCTTCCCCGAATACGGCCCCGTCCTTTTCCAGCCACACCTTGCATCCCGGCTTGAATCCGAAAAAGTCTGTCATGCCTAGCCCCCCCCGACGGGCGGGAAAAAAGCGACCCTGTCCCCGGGCCTAAGCAGGTCTCCCATGGAGGCATGGACACCGTTGACAAGAATGGTAAAGACCTGGTCTTCGGGTATTTTCAACTCCTGCAGCAGGGTTCTCACCGTTGCCCCCCGGGCTGTTTTGACCTCCATGGGCTTGCCGAACGACGCCCCGGGAATCCATTTTTCCAGTCCCCCAAAAACTCTTACCTCCAGGATCATCCGGGCACCTCCCGGCAGTGCGGATTGTCCCGGCGGGCGCAATTCACGCCCGCCGGAAATATAATTTTACGCAAATTACAGACCACGGCAGCCTCCAACCATTAGAAGTTGAAAACGCTGTCCAGTTCTTCATCTTTTATGTCAAACCTGGTGTTGTGGGGCGGCAGTTCCTCGGCGGCGAAGAATTCGGGCAGGCGATCGTCCGCGCTGGTAAAGCCGGCCCTCCTGTTGAACTCACGCTCCCCCTTGAGAATATCCCGGCCCAGGGCCATCACGTCGTCGGCGGTAAGGCTGAGTCCGTACTGGGCGTTGATCATTTCGATAATGGCGGGCAGTCCCTCGGGGTTGTCCAGCACCGGGAAGGCCACGAACAGGCAGAGTCCGGTGGAATCCACGGCGGCGGTGGCTATCTGCAGGTTCCTGGAAAGGTCCGCCTGGCCGGCCGGCTGCAGCGGGTCCACCTTGCCGCCCACGCTGAGGATGTTGGCGGTAACGGCGTACCCGGCGGTGTGGTCGGCCCCCATGGGGGTGGTGGCGTAGGTTACGCCGTTGCCCTTGCAGGACCTGGGGTCGTAGGCCGGAATGCCCTGCCCCTTGACCGCCGGGACCCTGGTAACACCGTACGCTCTCCCGGCAATGACGGAACCGCTGCCGATGAGGCGCCCCAGGGGCGTGCCCCTGTACACTTCTTCCAGAGCGGCAATGGCCGCCTTGCCGTCTCCGAAGGGAATCGCCCCGGCCTCCATCAGGACGCCCAGGGTGCACCCGGTCTCGATGGTGTCCAGGCCCACGTCGTTACAGATATAGTTCAGCCGGGCCACCACGTCCAGGTCGCTGATCTCCAGGTTGGGTCCGAAGGCCCAGGCGGTTTCGTACTCAACGGGGGCGCAGACCTTGCCGTCCGGCATGGGATAGATGTTGGAGCAGCGCATGACGCAGCCTGGGTGGCAGGCGTGGGTGGCCTTGCCGCCACGGGCCACGGCCACTTCGGCCAGCTTCTCGCCGGACACCTCGCTGGCCTTGTCGAACCTGCCGTAGCGGAAGTTCCTGGTGGGCAGGGTGCCGGCCTCGTTGATAATGTTCATCAGCACATTGGTACCGTATGACGGAAGCCCTTGTCCGGTAACCGGGTGATCCTGCAGTATCTTGGCGAATTTTTTTGCGGCGGCCTTGAATTTTTCCTGATCCTTTACGGGGGCGTCAAAGGTGCCGGGGCTGTCCACCACGATGGCCTTCACCTTTTTGGACCCCATCACCGCTCCCAGTCCGCCCCGGCCGGCATAGCGGCTGCTGTTGCCCTCGGGGTCGTTGTTGGTTACCCCGGCGGCCGGAAGCAGCATCTCCCCCGCCGGACCGATGGTGATGACGCCCACTTTGGATCCGTAACGCTCCCTGCAGATGGCGGTCACCTCGTAGGTGCCCTTGCCGGCCAGGTCATTGGCGTCGAAAACTTCAGCCCCTGCGGCGGTTATTTTGATTCCGCACCAGTCACCGCCCGCAGGCTTGCCTTCCAGGACTATGGCCTTGATGCCCAGGCTGGCCAGCTTCTGGGAGGTAATGCCGCCGGCGTTGGCCTCCTTAATCCCGCCGGTGAGCGGGCTTTTGCCTCCCACCGAGATGCGGCCCGAAGACGGCGCACTGGTGCCTGAAAGAAGGCCAGGCGCGATGACCAGCTTGTTGAACGGACCCAGCGGGTCGCAGGTGGCGGGCACCTCGTCGCAAACGATCCTGGATGTCAGCGCCCTCCCTCCCAGGACTGCGTACTTCTCGGGCACATCTTCGTACTTCAGTTCTTTGGTTGAAGTATTAAAGCGCAAAATTTTAGCCATTGCGGAAACCTCCCTTAATTAATTATTTATGATATATATTCTACGCGCTTTTTCACTTCCCTTTAATTCATTTTGTCGATTTGTGCTTTTTTGTACAAAGCCAGTCTGGAATCTATACCCGAAATTACTTTTTTTCTCTTATATATTTTTCCCGTTGCCGGTTGACCCTGCCAAGCAATCCATAATCCGGTGCTCCTCATCTCTTTTGTCAAACATTTATATATTTACCCCTATTTAGAAGGATTTTGCCTAATTTTACCGAAATCTTTGGTAAGAAAAGTTCTTGTTGCAAAAACGGATCGGGCGGGTGATCGCATGAGAACCAAGTGTATCATTGCGGCCTGGCTTCTGGTAACCGTCCTTATCCTGTCAGGCTGTGCCAGCAATGCGGAAAACGTTAAAACATCCGCTGCCGGCTCTCCCCTCCAAGAGAATCACCCAACCCAAAGCCCGGCCCCATCCAGCCCCCCGCCGCAGGCCGGCCAAGAACCAAAAGACGGTTCCGCCAAGGAAACCCGGCCTGTTACCGTCCTTGACCCCCTGCCGGACCTCGTGGCCGCGGAAACAGTGGAGATCAGGGGAAAGACCCAGCCCGGCAGCAAAGTATTCATAAACGGCCAGGAAGCACCCCTGGACAACGGGGGAGGGTTTAATTTCCCATTCAGCCTGCAGGTTGGAAAAAATGAAATCAAGGTAGTCACCCTGGGCAGGGAAAAAATTGAGGACAGCCGGACAATAGCCATAGAACGGCGCCCCCTGCCCCCGAAACTGACAGTCATCTCGCCGGAACGGTCGGATACGGAAAACCTTGCCATATCGGGCCAGACTGAAAGGGGTTGTATCGTTTACGTCAACACCAGCCTTGCCAGGCCCGACCGGGAAGGGAATTTCAGTTCAACGGTCCAGCTCAAGGAAGGGGTCAACGATATAAAAATAACCTCCACCAACAGGGACGGAGGAACCGCCACGGTTCAAAAGACGGTCACATTCACGCCCCCCAACCCCAAACTGGAAGTGATCGTGCCCCAGGATACCAGAAGCAATCAGGTCACCATCAGCGGCATCACCGACACCAACACCGTCCTGGTGCTGTACGTAAATGATGTCAGAAGCAACATAAACCTGCAGAAAGGTATTTTTAGCGCCACCATTACCCTGGTGGAAGGTGTGAATACCGTTACCATCACCGCAGTAAACAAGTGGGGCAAAACGTCCACTATAAGGCGTGATATCATTTACACCGCTCCCTAGAAACGATTGGAGGTTTCAGTTATGACCAAGAAAGGCCTGGCCGTGTTACTTGCACTGATTGTCTCCCTGTCCCTGACCGGGTGCGGCAAAAAAGACAACACCGCCAACCAGAGCATTGCGCAACTGGTGCAGGGGTACCAGCAGTCCATGGTAACCTATTTCGACATAAAAAACATGCAGGACAACTCCGTCCTGATAACGCAGATCAACGACAACATGAGAAAGGTTGAAGAAAGCAAGAAAAAACTGGAACAAATCAGCGGTTTGGCCGAGACCGTGACCGACGAAAAACTGCGGGCCGAGCTGTTAAATTTCATCGACCTCGGCCGGGAAAGGGAGAAATTGATCCTCAAGTACCTGAACGATATCCGGCGGGACCTGGACTACAAGTTAAAAAACCCGGGCGCTCAGGTCAACATCAACGCGTATATAACGAACATCCCCAACCATCTCCTGGACTTCGAATACCGTTCCAAACAATCCCTTCAGCGCCTGGAAAAGATGCTTGCCAAAAAATAAAGGGACCGCGGTCTCCCGTCGGTCCCAACGCCGTTTAAGGCACTGGCCGGCATGCGGCGGTTCTTTCATATCTCCATAAAATTACCAACCCCGGCGTTGCCGCCGGGGGATGCTGCGGGTTCTGTTCACAGCGCAACCGGTTCAATTTTCATTAAAAAAAATGTTTATTCCCTGTATCAATATAAATATCATAGCCAGGCCGCCGACCAGCGTCCATAAATCCTGTTTCGACGCATAGGAAATCAATGTTGTTAAAATTACGTTCAAACCGGCATAGGCTATGGTCCACCACTTTCTTCTTTTTTTCCGCACGGATTTTTTTTCAACACTGTTTATAAAGACATTCAGTATATTGTCAACTTCAGTATCAATAGTGCCCATTGATCGTAAATTATTTAACAAACGATCCTTTTCTTCAAAAGAGGCAGAATCATATTTGTCCTGCAGGAACAGTCTAAGGGTCTGGTTTTCAACATGCCGGCGGACAATATCCCGTAACATTAAACTTGCCCACTCTCTTTAAGGATTTTAGCCAATTTAACCGCCGATCCCCGTATGTATTCCATGAGGTGCTCCCCTATATCCGAAACCATATCCACCGACATTTTTGATATGCCGTTTTTTTCAAAAAAGATTTGCAGGTCCTTTTCTATAAGCAAATCTTTATCACCGGCAGCCCGGACATATTCTGCCGTGTTATTTTTGCCCATATGCAAGGCCCCTTTCTTTTATCGTCCATATTGCCATAATATGGATTTGCAGGTAATAATGTCACTTCTCCCGGGAATGACTGCCCACAAAAATAAACAGACCCGCCCCCGGCGGGGGCACTTCCGGAAAGGGCGGAGGTGCCTGAAGAATGCCGGAGAGCGGGTAAGAACTGTAAATAGATTTTTTGTAGTTTCCAGTTATAGACGCGGGCCGTTGGCCGGACCCCTGGTCCCGCCCCCAGCCCGTTGTTTTTTCTCTATACAGCCTGACGGCTGTCTATCATCAGCGAAATCCTTTTTACGACAGCCCGTCCCAGATCGTCGAAAATGGTGTAGACCACCGGTATCAGGACCAGGGTTATGACGGTGGAAAAAGTCAGCCCGAAGGCCACCACCACCGCCAGCGGAGCCTGCCCCTCGGCCCCCTCGCCCCCTCCGAAGGCCAGGGGAAGCAGGGCCAAAACGGTGGACAGGGTGGTCATCAGGATCGGCCGGAGCCTTACCGGGCCCGCCCGGCGCAGCGCCTCATCCCGGCTTAGGCCCCTCTTTCTCAGGGTGTTCACATAGTCGATGAGGACTATGGCGTTGTTGACCACGATCCCCACCAGCATGATGTAGCCGATCATGGCCGGGACGCTGAGGTGGTGACCCGTTATGAACAGCCCCAACGCCACCCCGATGATGGTGGGCGGCACGGAAAACATTATTACAAACGGATAAAAAAGTGACTCAAACTGAGCCGCCATAACCATATATACCAGCACAACAGCCAGAATTATGGCCATCCCCAGGTCCCCGAAAGACTCTTTCATATCCTCGGCCTGCCCGCCAAGTTCCATGGTGTACCCAGCGGGCAGCCTGATGGCGTCCAACTTGGCCTGGATGTCCTTGTTCACGCTGCCCAGGTCACGGCCGACCAGTTCGGAGTCCACCTGGACATACCTGGCCTGGTTGTAACGGGTAATGCTGACCGGAGCCGGCCTTACCCCGATGGCGGCAATTTCTCCCAGTGTTACCTTGGACCCGGTGGCGGTGTTGATCATGGTGTTGGCCACATTGTTAATATTCAACCGGTAATCTTCCGGGTACATCAAACGTATGTCTATCTCGTCATCACCGGTCTTAACCCTGGAAACAACCTGGCCGTCGAAGGCAGTCCTGGCTGCGGCCATCACCTGGCCCGCCGTCACCCCGTACTGTCCCGCCCTTTGGCGGTCAAGCAGGACCTGAAGTTCCGGCTTTGCATCCTCAAGGCTGCTGGATACGTTCCTGGTTCCCGGCACGGTCTTGACCTCGCCTGCCACCCTGTCTCCAAGTTCTTTTAAAACATCAATGTCGTCCCCTCTGATTCTTATACTGATGGGAGCCCCCGTATGGCCCCCGCTGTCGTCGGTCACCTGGACGGTGAACTTGGCCCCGGGCACGCGGCTCAACTGGTCCCTAAGTTTCTCCACCGCCTGGACGGTGGAAACATCCCTTTCCTTGAGGGGCTTCAGCTTGATCTGGATGGTGGCCAGGTTTTGGGTGCCGCCTCCCAACATGGCGAAGTACCCGCCGGAACCCACCTGGGAAAAAATCAAGTCAGTGGCGGGCATTCCGGCGGCTATTTCCTCCACCCTGGACACCATTCTCCCGGTTTCGGCAAGCTGGGCCCCTGAGGGAAGCTCCACGGTCACACTGATCTGGCCCTGGTCCATCTGGGGAATGAACTCCGTGCCCACCACGGTAAACAGGAGAACGCAGGAGGCCGCAAAGAGGCCGGCGGAGCTAAGCACCACCGTCTTGCGGTGTTTCAGCGCCCAGTCCAGCAGGCGGGAATACTGCCCGGCAAAAGCCCTGTATCGCCTGCCGAATTTTTCGGCGGGAAGGTGAAGCAGCCCTATTATCCTGCCCCTGCCTTCAGCCGCCGGATCATCGCTCTCGGCGATGGTAACCTTCATCATCCGGGTGGTGATCATCGGCACCAGGGTCAGGGCCGCGAAAAGGGCCGCCAGGTGGGAAAAGCTCACCGTCAGGGCCATGGGGCCGAAGAGAATCCCGGCCAGTCCCTGCACGAACACAATGGGCATAAAGACCACCACCTGGGTGGCCGCAGACGCCACCACGGCATTGCCCACCTCGGCGGTGCCTTCCTTGGCCGCGGCCACTATCCCCCGGCCTTCCTGCCTGTGCCTGAAAATGCTTTCCAGCACCACCACCGAGAAGTCCACCAGGGACCCCAGGCCCAGGGCCAAACCGCCCAGGGACAGCAAATTGATGGTCTGCCCCCCGAAATACATCATGCTGAAGGTGGCAATGACCGATATGGGAATCACCAGGGCCACCACTATGGTGCTGCGGAAGCTCCTCAGGAACAGGTAGAGAATTACCACCGCCAGCAGGCCGCCGATGACGGCGTGCTCCACCACATTGGATATGGAATCACGAATAAACTTTGACAGGTCCATCACCATGTCAAGCCTCATGCCCTGGGGCAGTTCCCGCTGGATACCGGCAACAATTTGATTGACCCGGTTGGCCACCTGCACGGTATTGCTCCCGGTCTCTTTTACCACCATCAGGCCCACCGACTGTTTGCCGTTGACATAACTGGCCTGGCGATCTTTTTTATAGTCTTCTTTTATTTCCGCCAGGTCCTTCAGGCGCACCGAACCGCCGCCGGGCAGGGTAACGGCGATGTTTTCCAGGTCCTGTGCCTTCTTGTATTCGCCGATTACCCTCACGTCCAGGTCGCTGGAACCCCTGGCCACAGTTCCGGCCGTTCCCGACAGGTTTTCAGAACTTATGGCCTGGGCCACCTGGCCGGCCGTGAGCCCGTAAGCCTCCATCTTGGACTGGCTTAAAACCACCTTGATTTCCTTTTCCCGTCCCCCGGTTACGTAGACCGAAGCAACCCCTTCCGCCCTTTCCAGCCTCGGCTTGATGACATCCTCGGCCACCCTCTTCATTTCCGAAAGGTCGGATCCGGAAAGGGTGAAGGAAAGTATCGGCATGCTGTTGGGGTCCATTTTCAGGACCCTGGGAGTTTTCACTTCGGAGGGCAAATAGCCCCTGACCATGTCCACCTTGTCCCGTATGTCCAGGGTTGCCTGATCCATATCGGTTCCCCAGTCCAGCCTCACTCCCACCCTGGTCACACCGGGCTCCGACCATGAAAAAATCTCCTGAACGTTGCTGACAGTGGAAAGCACGGACTCCAGGGGCCTGGTCACCAGGTTCTCCACCTCTGCCGGGGAAGCCCCCTCGTAATCCGCGGTAACCAGTACAAAGGGAAGGTTCATGTCCGGGTAGAGGTCGACCCTGAGCCTGGGCAGGGACACCAGCCCCACCAGCACCAGGGCCACGATCAGCATGGTAATGGCCACCGGCCGGTCAACTGAAAAATTGGCTATTTTCACCTGGGCTCACCTCCCGTCCCCGGTGGGTTGCCCTTTCCGCTTCCTTCCACCCTCACTTTCATTCCATCCACCAGCAAGTGATTGCCTTTCACCACCACCAGCTCACCCTGCTGCAGTCCGGAGACCACCTGGGTGTATCCATGCCCCTCCAGGCCGGTGGTTACTTTGCGGTGCCTGGCGATGCCGTTTTCCACCACAAAAATGCCCGCACCGCCGTCCTCGTCCAACAGCGCATCGGTGGGCACCACCAGCGCACTGTCCACCTGCTTTGTGGTTATACGCAGTTCGGCCACCATGCCGGGCTTCACTTCCTGACTGACCCCGGCCAGTTTAATTTCGGCGGCAAAGGCCTTGGTCTGGGAATCAGCCTGGGGAGCAACCGACTTTACCGCACCCTTGTAGGTCTTGCCGGTGGCAGCCACAAAAATATCCACCTGCTGGTCCGGGGAAACCCTGGAGACTACATTTTCAGGCAGATTTACCCTGACCAGCAGCGGATCATCCTGAATGACGGTAAACACCGGTGTCTGCTGGGAAACCATTTCTCCAATATCCACAAAACGTTGGGCCACCACACCCGCAAAAGGTGCCTTGACCTCGGTATGGCTGTAGTCCGACCTTGCTTTTTCCAGCATTGCCTGGCACTGCAGGACCTGCGCCCGGTTTGCCTTGCAGGCGCTCTCGGCCGCGGCCAGTTTTCCCCTGGCCTCTTCCAGCTGGCTCTGGGACACCGCCCCCTGCCTGAAAAGCTCTTCAAAACGCTGGTAGTTCAGCCTGGCATTTTCATAGCCGGTTTCCGCCTGGATTGAATTGGCCTCGGCCATGGCCAGGCTGGCTTCAGCCTGTTTAAGTGCGGAAAGGTAATCGGACTGTTCGATGGTGAGCAGGGTTTCTCCCTGCTTTACCCTCCGGCCCACATCTGCGTTCACCGAAGCGACCCTGCCCATAATCTTGGGAGACAGCCTGGCCTCGGCAAAGGGTGTTACCGTTCCGGCCACACTTAATTCTTCCCCAATGGGCCGGCTCATTACGGAAGCAACCTCCACCGGCTGCGGCATTTCCCCGGTGGCTGGACTCTCCGCCTTCCTTGAGTTCAACCTTGACACGATCAACAAAAGGACCAGGACCAGTATGGCTGCCACAGCCACCGGCCTGATCCACCTTCTCCTTTTCTCCCCGGCTTCGGTAAGCTCATTCTTTAGATCCATCATGGCTCCTCTTTTCGTTTTTCTCCTTAATGGCTAGTTCCAGCGTATCCCGCAGAATCTTCTGGGCTTTTATTATAAGTTCAGCGTTTTCTTTGCCCATTTTAAGGATAAGATGCTCCATCCTTTCCCTCAGCCTTTTTAAATAGTTTTCTACGGCTTTCCTCCCCCTGGGTGTAAGGCACACGTACACCACCCGGCGGTCGCTTTCACTGCGCTCCCTGGTGATCAGTCCCCCCCTGACCATCCTGTCCACCAGGCTGGAAACGGCTGCCATGGTCACACCCAGGTAGTCCGCGATAGCCGATACCGTGGAGCTCTCGTTTTCCAGCAGATATTTCAGCAAGACCGCCTGAACGTGGGTCAGGCCGTCTTTCTGGTCCTTTTCAAACATGTATGCCGCGTATAAAGGGAGAAGCTCCGCCCGGATCTTCCCCAGTTCGTCTGAGCACCTGGTTATCCAGTCCCTGCCCTCCATACCATCTCTCCCCGTAAAATATTAATAGATTAAATATTTAGCTATGTTAAATTTAACCTTTCGTCTTCCCCCTGTCAACCTGAAATTTACCGTTAAAATTTTAGGCCGCCTTTTTCTGCGGCCTGTGCTGGTCCCGGGTGCACCCCGGCTGATTATTTATTTTTTTCGTTCTCCATCGCTTCGACCAATTTCTTGTACGTAAGATCAAGCCCCTCGGAAATAACCCTGACATCTCCGATAACGGGCATGAAATTGGTGTCTCCTCCCCAGCGGGGCACCACATGGATGTGGAAATGTCCGGGAACTCCCGCGCCGGCTATTTTTCCCAGGTTGACACCGACATTGAAGCCCTCGGGGCTGAAGGATCCCTTGATCAGCCGGATCATCCTCTGGGTCACCAGGCCCAGTTCCAGGATCTCGTCCTGGTCCAGGTCGGTCAAATCTCCCACGTGCCTTTTCGGAGCGATGAGGAGGTGGCCGTTATTATACGGGTACAGGTTCAACAGTACAAAGGTCTTGTGCCCCCGGTATAATACGTAGTTCTCGGCATCCCGGTCCGATTCAAGTTTTTCGCAAAAAATGCAGGCGGATCCGTGATCCTTTCCTATGTATACCGTCCTCCAGGGCGCCCATATCCTGTCCATAGAAATCCCTTTCTCCTTCGCATTTTTTTTGTTTTTTTTTCTACGTGCAATATGTCAACTCCTTCAGGTGAAACCAGGGGTGACACGCTCCTTGTTTTCCGGCCGGTTTAGACATAAATCCTGGGCACCCTGGTCCCCACCATGCAGACCACCTCGTAATTTATGGTCCCGATCCAGCCGGCCACCTCCTCCACGGGCAGGACCCGGTCCCCCTGCCTGCCGAAGAGGACCACCTCGTCACCGGGGGCAACTCCCGGAATGTTTCCCACATCAATCATGCACTGGTCCATGCACACCCTGCCCACCACCGGGGCACGTTGCCCTCTCACCAGCACTTCCCCCCTGTTGGAAAGGCGCCTTGAATACCCGTCGGCGTAACCCACGGGGAGGGTGGCGATGACGGTGGGCCTTTCAGTTTTATAGGTACACCCGTAACTTACTGAGAAGCCCTCGGGAACGGGCCTGACCTGGGCCACCCTGGTCTTAAAAGACATCACCGGCCTCAGTATTATCCTGTGCCTGCTCACCTCGGCGGAAGGATAAAGCCCATACAGCGCGATCCCGGCCCTGACCAGATTCAGGCGGCTTTCGGGGAAATCCAGGATGGCTGCGCTGTTGGCACAGTGCCTCAGGGCAAAATCCAGCCCCTCCCGGCGCAGATCCTCCAGAAGCTTGACAAACTTCATCCACTGCGACCTGGTGTATGACTTGTCCGCGCTGTCGGCGGCAGCAAAATGGGTGAAAATGCCCACCGCCTCGAGGTTTGGCAGGGCGGCGATTTCTTTTACCTCCAGCACCGCGGAACCTGTGCCGGCCATCACCCCGATCCTGCCCATACCCGTATCTATCTTGATATGCACGGGAATTTTCACCCCCATCCTGGCCGCCTGTTCGTTAACCATATGGGCATATTCTTTTCCGAAAACGGCCTGTTCAAGGCCTTGTTCCACCACCTCGCGGATCAGGCCGGCCGGGGTATACCCCAAAACCAGAATGGGCGACTCTATGCCTGCCCTGCGGAGATGGGCGCCCTCGGCGGACCGGGCCACCGCAAGGCGGGCGGCCCCTCCGGCCAGGGCCGTTTTGGCCGTCTCCACGGCCCCGTGGCCGTATGCGTTGGCCTTGACCACGGCCATCACCCCGGCCCGGGGGCCTGCTGCCCGGCAAATCTCCCTGATGTTGTGTGACAGGGCGTCCAGGTCTATTTCAGCCCAGGCTGGCAGATCAATCATGCATGTTCACCTCTGATCAGCGCAAATTCCGGAAAACTGCAAATTCACAGCCCCTTAATTCAACTTTCAGTTTTCACGGCTTTCAATCAACCTGGCCACCCCGGGCAGGGCGTCCAGGATGTCACCGGCCACAAGACCCATCATGCCCTTTTCCCTGGCCGCCGTATCCCCCGCCATTCCGTGCAGGTAAACCCCCGCCGCCGCTGCCCCGGCGGCTTCGACTCCCTGGGCCATGAACCCGGCGATTATTCCTGTAAGCACGTCGCCGCTGCCTCCGGTGGCCATGCCGGGATTCCCGGTGGTATTTATGTACGCAGTCCCGTCAGGGGCAGCCACGATTGTCCTGTGGCCTTTCAGCACCAGCACCGCCCCCCAGGCTGAAGACCACGACCGGGCCGCATGCAGCCTGTCATTTTGCACAGCCGCGGCGGAAATGCCGGCCAGCCGCGCCATTTCACCGGGGTGGGGAGTCAGCACCAGGGGTTTCCCGGCTTTTTTAATCAAGTCCGTATGATCGACAAAGGCATTGAGGCCGTCGGCATCCAGAACGATGGGAATATGTGAAAGATCGACGATTCTCCGGACGGCCTCCACAGTCTCTGGATTGGTGGACAGGCCCGGCCCCAGGGCCAGCACATCAGATCTTTCAAGCATTCCCCGGATGACGGGCAGGGCCTCCTTTGACAGCGTACCGGCGCTGGTCTGGGGAACCGGTGTCACCATCACCTCGGTCATTTTGGAGGCCACCGGGCAGTATATTCCCTCGGGAACGGCCAGGGTAACCAGTCCGGCACCCGCCCTGGCCGCGGCCCCGGCGGTGAGGCAGGCCGCCCCGGCCATGCCGCGGGAACCGCCAATCACCAGCACCCTCCCGTAATCCCCCTTGTGGGATGAGCTGTGCCTGAAGGGAACCCATCCCCTGACCATGCTTTCTTCAACCAGGTTGCATTTAATCCGATCATCCGCCAAAACGGACCCGGGAAGAGAAATATCCACCACCCTAAGTTCTCCGGTGCATTCGGCCCCCGGTTCCAGCAAATGCCCCACCTTGGGGAGGCCGAAAGTCACCGTAAGGCTGGCCCTTATGCAAGGCCCGCCGGCTCTCCCGCTGTCCGCCTCCACCCCGGAGGGGATATCCACCGCTATGACCGGCTTACCGCTGGCGTTGACGGCTTCGATGATGCGGCCGGCGTAATCCATTACCGTACCCCTGAATCCGGTTCCATATATGGCGTCGATAACAATATCGGTTCTTACCAGGAACAGCCTCACCGCGTTGAAGTCATCCTTCTGGGTGACGGTATATACCTTCTGCCCCATTCTCCGCCATATCTCCAGGTTTACAGCGGCGTCCCCGGTTATT
This sequence comes from Peptococcaceae bacterium, assembly GCA_023512435.1. Lineage (GTDB taxonomy): Bacteria > Bacillota > Desulfotomaculia > Desulfotomaculales > Desulfocucumaceae > JAILZP01. The sequence continues at coordinate 25,070 of JAILZP010000010.1, forward strand.
TTGCCGGGGTCCTCCAGCAAAAGAACTTTAACGTCGGCCCCCATATTAAAAAGGTGCCTGGCAGCCACCAGCCCGTCTCCCCCGTTGTTTCCCTTTCCGGCAAAAATGGTCACCGTCTTGCCCTGAACACCGGACAGTTTCTCCTGCACCGCCTGGACCACACTGATCCCCGCGTTTTCCATCAGCACAATGCCGGGAATCTTAAATTCAGCCATGGCCCTCTGGTCTATTTCCCTCATCTCCCGGGCGGTCGCAACCTTCACGGCGTCATACCCCCTCTTTCACGGCCAGGGCAAAGGCGATCGCCCTTCCCCGGTCGTGGCTTATGCTGATTAAAAACCTGTTAATTCCTGCCTTTCCCGCCAATTCCCGGGCTTTCCCCCTGAGCGTTATTCCGGGTGCCGTGCTCCCGGAGCGGACTACCTCCACATCGGTCCACCTGCACCCGGCCAGGCCGGTTCCAAGGGACTTTAATACGGCCTCCTTGGCCGCAAACCTGGCCGCCAGGCATGGATACGGGTCGGCCCTGCCGGAGCAGAAGGCCAGCTCGGCGTCCGTGAAGACCCTTTTTAAAAAACGGTCCCCTTTCCTGCCGACTGTCTTTTTTATGCGTTCTATCTCCACAATGTCTGTTCCAATCCCGCTTATGATCACGCTGTACCTCCACCAAAAAACACTCCCGCAATCCTCCGGCTCCATAAAATTCTCCAAGACAAATAGAAAAACCTGCCTCCAGCAGGTTTTCCGGGATCCCAAATTAATTACTGCAGGCCTGAACCCTTATGGGGCTTGCCAAAATGCCCGGTAAGCTTAAAACTTACCCATTCCGGGAAAGAAACCCCCGACCTGGAGAAAAATTCGCTTTCTCCGGCCCTTTCACGGTCCTTTTTTTTCAGAAAGTCCCGCACAAGCCCCAGAACGGCCTCGTACATATTGCTTTCCACCAGGTTTTCTTCCATCAGGAGAACCCGCAGGGCAAGATTCTCTTCCTCCAGTTTTTTTATCCTGCTGAGAAGCTCAATAAACATCAACCTGGTTATATCCCCGTCGATGACCCTGTCCACGTCCGCCAGCATGGCCATAATCTTAGTATCGCTGGTCATTTCCCAGACCGCCTGCATATTTGACACCCCTGTTTCTTTTTGACTATTCTGGACAATAAACACATACCTTTATACATTCTGTCAAAACAAGGGCGGTGGCCTTTCCAACCACCGCCCGGCAAATATTACGTTTGGGATATTTAAAATCCCAGTATCTTCCTGAGCTTTTTGGCCTGGGCCCGGCTGACCGGGACTTCACTGTTTTCCTTGTCCTCCACCACCAGGTTGTATGTCCCGTTAAAAAAGGGAACAATCTCCTTGACCTTGTGCAGGTTGACCAGGTAGCAGCGGTGGGTCCTGAAAAAGACCGCGGGGTTGAGCCTGGCCTCCAGTTCCTTGAGGGTAAACCTAGTAAACAACTTGTCGGAGTACGTTTTTATATAAATATAATCCTGCTCGGTGAAGGCGTAAAAAATATCGGACTCTGCCACCAGAACCGTTTTACCCTGCTTTTCGGCCGGTATCCGGTCAATTTTTATCTGTCCCTGCTGGGCAGGCGCCAGACGGGGATCGGCCTCCTGGGGTTCGGGAACAGCCGGCTGGGATTCAGAAGCTGAAACCTCCTGGGTGATTTTTACCACCTTGTCTATGGCCTTCTTCAGCCTGCCCGGTTCCACCGGCTTCAGCACATAATCCACGGCGTTGACCTCAAAGGCCTGGATGGCGTATTCGTCATAGGCCGTAATAAAAATAATGTACGGCTGCCTGGGCAGCTCCTGGATGGCGGCTCCCAGCTCAAGGCCCGACATGCCGGGCATTGAGATGTCCAGGAACAAAACCTGGTAATCCAGCGCCTTGATCAGGGCCAGAGCTTCCTGGGCATTGGTGGCCTCACCCACTATTTCAATATTGTCAAAGCTGCTCAACGCGTACCGCAACTCCTGCCGCGCCGGATATTCGTCGTCAACAATCAGCGCCTTGAGCTTCATTTGGCAAATACCTCCTCGTTAGCCGGTTTGCAGATAAGCGGAATCCTGATGAAAACTGAAGTCCCTTCCCCCTGGACACTTGCCACCCGAAGTCCGTATTCCTCTCCGAACAGCCCCTTCAGCCTTTCGTGCACATTGGACAGGCCCACACCGTTCCCCGAACCGTAGCCCAACTTAAGAATTTTGGGCATCTTTTCAGGAGGTATGCCCACTCCGTCGTCCTTGATCTCAAATATAATTTCCTCCTCCTCTTCCAGGAAGGCCCTGATCCAGACTGTGCCCTGCCCTTGCTTGGGGAGGATGCCGTGCTTGATGGCGTTTTCCACCAAAGGCTGGATGGTCAGCACGGGAACCTGGTAATCATAAAGGGTTTCATCGATATCCCGAATAATTTTCAGTTTATCACGAAAACGCGCTTTTTCAAGAATCAAATAGGTGTTTAAATACTCTATCTCTTCTTTGATTGAATTGAAATGGCCGTGCCTTTTCAGGGCGTACCGGAAAAATGAAGCCAGCCGGATCAGCAGTCTCCGGGCTGTCTCGGGGTTAGTCCGGCTGAACATGATGATGGTGTTCAGGGTATTAAAAAGAAAATGCGGATTTATCTGGGCCTGCAGGGCGTCCAGTTCGGCCTTGGTGACCAGTTGGGCCTGCCGGTCCAGCTCGGCCAGTTCCATTTGCAGCCCCAGCATTTGGGCCACACCCTCGGCCAGTTTCACCACGGCGGGGTGGACATCGCCCTGGCTGACCTGATACAGCTTTACCGTTCCGGCAACTTCCCCCTTGCACTTGAGGGGAGCAATGACTGCAGACTCCAGCGGGCAGCCCTTTACCGGGCAGATCAACCCGTACCTGTTTTTTATTACCATCAGTTCACCGGTGTGGATTACGGTTTTGGTGGCGTCGGTCATGATGGGGCCGCCCGGCTTGTGGTGGTCGGAACCCAATCCGATATAAGCCAGCACCTTTTCCCGGTCAGTTATGGCCACAGCCGCCACATCGGCGATGGTCTTGATAATTTCCACGGTTTTGGCGGCGGTATCTTCATTTAAGCCCCTGCGCAGGTAAGGTAGCGTCTCATTGGCAATGCGGAGGGTGGGGTCAAGGGGGTGCTCTTCCAGGACACACATTTTACCCCCTTTTTGCAAGTACCTGATGACATAAAGGGTCGCTGCCGCGCTGGCGGCCAGCAATATGACGCCCGCCGCCCATGCCGGCATGCCGGGGACAAAAACAAGGGAAAAGGCGGCCAGGTTAAACGGCAGCCACCTGATTGCAGCGTCCCTGATTAATTTCGCGTCCACCCTTTGACCACCCCTTTACCAGGCTTTTCCCATGCGGCCCTTCTCCGGGCAATTCCAAAAAATTCAGAACAATATCATTTTATTCGACAAAAATTTTTATTATCCTCCAAACGGTAGAAATTAAATCTTCAAAGGCAGGATTCGAATCCCAAACGGTCTTTTTCGCGGGCCCCCTGGATTGATTTTATCAAAACAAACTGATTTATGCCATGGATACATATTGGATTAGATTTTGTTTGTGAATAAAAATACTTAATAAAATAATGCCGGGCATGAAAAGTAAAATATACTTGAGGTAGTTTTTATTTTCAAGCCATTTAGGCCGATTGGGGAGATTGCGTATATAATCACAAGATGGTAGTATAAACAAAAAACATTTATTTCACATGTAAGGGGGCGGGAAGTATGGCAAAAATAATTGATTTCTGCTGTCTGAAATATTCATACAAGCTGGTTGAGAAATCCTCCAACTGCCTGCTCCTGGTCGGTTCCCGAAAGGCGGTCATCGAGAGAAGGCGTAAACTGATAGCATCGGGCATGGACCCCTTAAAGCTGGCAATCATAAAAACCAGCAATGAACAGAAGGATGAATACCTGAAATCCAAAAACTCGCTGGTTTTCATGAACCTCGAAAGGTGGAATTAAAACAGACAACCCCTTTGAGCAATCAGCAAAAAATCGCTGGACGGCGATTTTTTTGTTTTACCGCGGTCTTTCCATTTTCCTGTAGGTGACGATTCCGTTTACCAGGCGGGAAACCACCATTGATTTTCCCTCCAGGTAGGCCAGGCAGGCCAGGGTTTCGGTCAAGGCAAACCGGATCTCGAAACTGGTGAGATCAGCGCCGAACAACCTGGTGCATATCTGGTAGGCTGTGGAGCCCGCTCCCGCCAGGCCCGCGATCTGGACCAGTCTTTCATGATAATAGTCAGTTAAATCGTGTATCCTGCCGGAACAGTCAGTAAAGGCCTCACCGTGAGCGGGAAGGACCAGCTTGACCGGCAGGCGGCCCACCTTTTCCAGCGAGGCGAGAAAGAGTTCAAGGGGATTGGAATGTGAAGTCGGCCACAAGCACACATTGGAGGCAGCGCTAGGGAGAAGGTGATCCCCGGAAATTAAAACCCCGTCATCGGCACTGAAAAAAATGACATGACCCTCAGAGTGGCCAGGTGTGTTTATTACTTCAAACCACCTGCCTCCCATCTCCACCTTTCCATCTTCAGCCAGGGGAGAAAGCGCTGGATGCGGCTGAATAATGCTCTGCACGCCTGTCATATTTTCCAGCACCTCAGAAATAAGGCCGTGGGGCATCCCGTTTTCCTTAAAGAGTTCTCCCACCACGGGCACATTGGTACGGCCTTTTTTCCAGGTTTGATCAACGCTGGTTATTTCCGCCCGGTTCATGAAGACAGGGGCCCCGGTCAGTTCCTGCAGCCACCCGGCAGCCCCATAGTGGCAGGGGTGCATGTGTGATACGTAAATCCCTTTGATATCTCCGTACCTGATCCCAAGGCCGGCAAATGTGTCTTCCCACACGGCGGTGGACGGCGGGTAGTTAAGACCGGTATCGATTATGGACCAACCGTTTTTATCACGCAGAAGGTAACAGTTCACGTGGTCTATTTTAAATGGAAGCGGCAGTTTAATTATAAAAATATTAGGCACCACTTCCATCATTATACCCCCTGCCATAGTATAATGACCAGTCTTTTTCTGTATTATTCAACAAACAGGTCTAATATCCTTCTTTATATACTTTGGCGCATTTTATAATTTGTTGTAGCTATAGAGAGGTTAATGGCAGGTTTCTTCCAATGTGGGCCTAATCTCCATCGATATTATCCAAATTCACTAAATTAAAGACATGAAATACACCTGTTAAGGTGCTTTAACTAAAAAATTAGAAAATAGCATTGTATATCTCGTTAAAAAGGTCGCAGGCAAACAGCACCCCAACCAACTTTTCATTTTCGGCAACGGGGAACATATCTCTTCTTTCCCTGTAAAACTTAAAAACCGCTTCCTCAAGAGTGCTGTCCGCCCTGATCATCGTGGTCAACGGGTTCATAATATCCCTTACCGGTTTCTCGGCGACTTCATGACAGAGGCTGCTAAAAAGTCCCGGCATAAAAGTCGGCTCAACCCAGTTGCTCAAATTCCAACCGACAAACCAGTCGTCACGGAGGTTTGGAGGCTGTACCGAGGCAAACATTTCCTGAATACCCACATAGCCAATGAGAGATTTGTTTTCAAAAACCAATAAATATCCGGAGTTGTAATTCTGAACCGCCATCGAGCTTTTAAGGATATAGACGGCGTCTTTAACGGCGGTGTCGGCCGATATGGCGGACAAACTTTCCATCGGCTTCATGATATCCTTAACAATTTTTTCTTTATAATAATACTCCGCAGCGGGTTTAGTCTTTTTTTCTGCTGGAAGTCCCATGGTGATACCCCCTCAATACTAATTTGACGTCTAATATAGCATATATTATGCCAGCAATATTAATTTTTCTAAAAATCTAATTTTCTCAATGATAGTTCTAATTAGCCGGTTTTTATTGGCTTCTGCAATATGTGATTTCTTATTCATAATATAATAAGCCCAATAAGACCATGTGATATTAATATTTTGCATGATATTAGACAGTTGCATGCATGTCTTTGATCATTTCACGCTGTCATTTTCAGAGGCCATCTTGCAGCCCCGGCCCCGGTCTCCGGCGCCGTCATAAATTGTACACTACACAATTCTGCTCCCGAAGGAAAAATTTATTCCCTTCGGCTTGCGCCACGGCGCCACCTTGTGATATTATATACAAAACAGAATTTGTCATTTGTCACATCCAAGTGCCAAGCTGTCAGGAGATAAGAATTTTTTTTAATTTGGATAGCACTTGTTTTCACATATGCATTGGTTTTCCACCGCATATCCTTTCCCCAGGGAGGTGATCGGTGATGAATGCAAGTTAATCCTGACCCCGGGAGACCAGTGACGGGAGGTAAAAAAATGATAGAAGACCTTAATGTTTACCTTCAATACGTTTACACCAGCCACAAGTACGCCTATGCCCTGCTGGTCCTTCTTGCCACCGCGGTGGCGGGAGTGGGCGTGGAAGTGTTGACACAATTGCCGGCGGCCAAAAACAGAACATAAAAAGAATATTAACAAGCCAACAGGAGGAAGGGAAGTCCGCGTTGGCAAAAATCCCATCTTAAAGGAGGGTGTTCCCCATGCTGAGGGAATGGCTGGAGAAAAACCTTCAGGAACCATTTTTCAAGGCAGAGATGGTCAAAACCAGAATAAACGTGGCTGAGGGCGCTGAAGAGAATCTCGGAACGGTCAAAGCCATGGCGGTTTTCGGCACCCTGTACATGTCCTTTTGTGCATACGGGTATGCCAAATACATTGGTAGCTAGGATTGTGAATTATAACATATATAATGTGCAATTGTGCACATCTCCCGGTTGGGGGCTTCTCCCAAAGGCAGCCCCCAACCCCTTTTTCAACCGGTCAACTGTTTGATGCGGAAAAAAAAGCAACCCGCACCGGTTCTCAGGAGGAAGGGAAGTCCGCGTTGGCCGGCGCAGGCGGAATTTTATCGTTGGCGAGGGTGATCGGGATGACTTATCTGCCCTTTGCAGATGTGAGCGTCAACCCTTTAACCATATTCACCATCGGACTGATGGCGGGAATAATCGAAGGCGTCTTCGGAACGCTGTCAAACCTGCTGGCTGTTCCGGCCCTGATTATTTTCGGCCTGCCCCTTCCCATTTCGGCAAGCACCAATATTGGACAGAGCGTGGGCCGCACCTCAATATTCATTTTCAGGGGCAACAGGGACGGCCTGGCTTTCTGCAGGGTTGGCGCGGTTGCCGGCATTGCCGGGCTGCCCGGTGTCTTCCTTGGTTTGAAGCTTCACCTGTCTCTTATCCAAACCGGTTTTGGAGAGGACATTGTCCGCCTCTGCCACGTTGCCCTGCTGCTGGCGGGATCAGTGGTTCTATACCGGCAGTGGAGTTTTTTCAACCGCAACGACTACTACGACGATGATCCATTCCCGCCCTTCGGCCTTAACTGGAGATTTCCCCTGGCTGTTCCCGGAGAATCCGGTCTGAACCGCATCACCCTGGCCAGGGTGACCCTGGTGGGCTTGCTGCTGGGCACCGGCACCGGCTTTCTGGGCCTGGGGGCGGGTGTGCTTGGAATACCGCTTTTCATGTACATACTGGGCCTCCCTGCCCGAAACGCGGCGGCTACCGACACGGTGACCATGCTTCTGATAGGGTCCGGATCCCTGGCCGGCTACGCGCTGTCCGGCCGGGTAGAGTTTGCCGCTGTCCTGATCTTCCTTACGGCGGTTACCCTGGGAAGCCGCATAGGGACTCTTCTCCCAGGAGAGATCCATCTCGGCCACGCCAAGCTGGCTTTCTCACTGATGCTGGCCGCTACGGCAGTTTGTACGGCCGTCAGCGTGAGCGGACAGTGCTCTACCCGGATGGCCATGTCAATATGCGGCCTGGCCTTCTTCACATCCATGGCCGTATTTATACTGGTTCCGGAAAAATTCTGGTCCGGCCGGATCGCCCGCCTGTTAAGAGGCATCAAGTAAAATCCGGGGCCGGGATTTTTATTTCATGTTATCCCCAGCTCATTTAGTATGGGCTTGGTAACGTATATGAAATCCGCGAATTTGGCTGCCGTCTCGGCCACATTTCCATGAATGCTCTCAATGGGGAAAAGAATCTTCAACCTGTACTTGCCGGTGGCTTCCACCTTGGGAAGCTCCCTTTCCAGTTCGCTGCCCAGTTTTTTCTCTATTTCCGGCAGAAGGTCCAGCAGCGGAAGAAATACCTGTTTTTTGTACCCGTCCATAACCAGGTCCAGGACCAGCAGGTCCTTTCCCCTGTTGGGACCCTTCCGGGGCCTTGTTCTTCCAATTCTGTAATAGATACTGGCATTCTGAAACACTTTTACGCATTTCCACGACTCTGTTATGCCGAGGCTTTGCCCGGGCAGCGAAAAAACTATATCGATGTTTTTCCCGGCCAGTATATTCTTTACCTCTTTTAAGACCTCATCCACAAATTCTTCAAATGACCTGGCGCTTACAGGCTGGGTTTTATAGGATGAAATGTTTTCCTCCCTGAGCCATTTTTCAAACCGTTCCAATGCCCCCTTCAGGTCGATGCCTCTTTCTGAACCCTCCAGGGACCTGGTCCGGCGGCCCTTTTCAAGATCCCTTAAGAACGCTCTCTTCCTCCGGTTGAAAGCCTCAATAAAGTTGTTGTTGGTCACGGTATACCGCTCCCTTTAACACTAAAAATTTTTCCGGCCAGCTGCCAGGACTTAAAGAAAGCACTCCTCCGGGTATTCGTCCCATGACACAACGGCAGCCGATTGGATTGCTCAGTGCCCGCCGGTCCCCAGCAGGCCGGAAGCCGCCAGAACCAGGACCAGCACTTCCAACGCCACAATGGCGGAATAGATGGCATCTTTTTTCCTGAGGTAAGCAGGGAGCAAAATCAGGTACCCGATCACGGTCAGGGCGCCAAGCCAGGCCATGCCAACCAGGGACAGAAAATCTCCATACCCCACCATCCTCAGCCACCCCCAACCGTGCGGAACCTTTGCCGCCTCGAGGTAAGCCGACGACTTCATCCCCCAGTACTGCTGAATCTGGGCGGGGTCAATATAGGCGGGGGTAATCCCGGCAACATAGAGCATGAAAGTTACAGCCAGAACGGCTATACCCGCCCAGGACCCGTACAGCAACAAATTAGCGTATTTAATCTGCTCCGGCGCCACCTGGACCTGTTCCGGCAGGCCGCTTTTTACAGACGCTTTTTCTGATCCTTTATTTACTTTTGTTTTCATATTGACCTCAGCCATATTATTACCCCCAAATCCCCAGGCCCTTCAGGAGGGACCTTAATCCGGCAAACAGCAGCATAATGATGACCAGGTACCTTACCGCCTTGGGTTTTGCCCCGGCCAGCAGCCTGACACCGACCAGAGAACCCAGCATGATGCCCAAGACCGACGGAACAGCTATAATAGGCATTACCGCACCCTGGTTAATGTATATCCAGGCCGCCGAGGTATCCGTTATAGAGAGGAGAAACTTGCTGGAACCGACGGCTATCTTCAGCGGGGCGCCCATAAGCAGGTTCAGCACCGGAACATTGGCCCAGCCCGCGCCCAGGCCGAACATACCCGCCACAGTACCGATAAAGGTGAACATCAGGAAACCCTGCGGAGTCCTCCATACCGTCCAGTCAACGGTCTTGCCGGCCGACGCCTCGTAATAGGTACCCCCGATACCCAGCTTTTTGCTCAGCGCGTCCCTTCCTCCCACGGACGGGTATTCGCTGTTTTTAGAAAAGATAAATAGAAGGGCGATTAAAGTTATGGTGATACCCAGGGCCGTTTGAGTTATGTTAGTAGGCAGCGCCAGCCCCAGAAAAGCGCCGACTATACTGAAAGTTGAGGCAATCAGGGCCACCGGCAGGGCCAGTCTCAAGTTGGCCAGGTTGGCTTTCAGCAAGCCGGGACCGGCCGCCAGCGCCCCCGCCAGCGCCACCACCAGGCCGGCCCCCCTGACGAAATCCAGGTGGAATGGAAAGAAACTTCCCACAATGGGAACAAAAAGCACACCGCCCCCCACTCCGGCCAAAACAGCTATGATCCCCATCACAAAGGTAACCGCAAACAGCAGCAACGGCCATATCCACCAGGGCATCCCGGGGTTCCCGGACGCTGCCTGGACTGACGCCGATATATTCCCCGCCGCCGGGGATGCCGCGACGGAAGCTGCAAAAGAACTAGCCCCACCAATAATAAGATCCAACATGTTTTGTCCCCCTTAAGGTTGCTGGGAATTTTAAAATTCTTCCCGTTCTCAGGTTTTTTATCTGTCCTTAACTCTCAAGATCAAACAAAGCCCGATGAAGCAGACAGCAATTAACTGCCTGTTAACAGACACCCCCTCTCCTATCTACAATCAACGGCCGACGGGCCGAAAACATAACAATGCTTGCGAATAAAGGTTTCTCTGTACTTATAGCAAAAGTGCAAAATTCTACTTTCTGCTCGTAAAGCTGTATGATATAATACATTCAGTCACCGATTCAACCATATTATTGACTGGACTTTCTATAAACTCGTTCATTATTGATCAATTCACTGAGTTCGAGGAGCCGGTTTTCTCAGGGGTATTCTTTCCCGCCACTGCGGCCAATCATAATCGTCACCATAAACATGCACTATTTATGCCAGAGCACGGATGCTCTAAATCATGCGCTGTCCACTACACCGCTTCATCCTGAACGCGCCGAACTGTCTGTTTTCATACATTCACCTTTTTGCAGCCCGCATCCAAAGTGTTGTAATATTAGTTTCAAATAAATAAAGGATTGTATGATATCAGACAATCCTTTCGGAGGATCCTTCCAATGGGAATTATCAAAAATTTTTACGACAGTTTCATGCATAAGAGCCTGCGCTTTCAATTCCTGGTTATAATCGCTTCCCTGCTCGTTATTCCGGTGCTGGTGATGCTTTACGATCTTTTTTTCGCCTCGAAGAGTGACGAGGTCATGATCCTGGACCATGAACAGAGGTTGAGTTCTTTAATTCAAACCAAAATAGTTCCGGGGATAGAAGAGTATCTTAATAAAAAACTGAATGGGGCCAATTTCAGCGATCTTCCCCCCGATGTGAGGGCCAGCTACCTCCAGAAGGGTTTCAACGAAGTGGCGGAACCCCTTGTGTCAAGCTCACCCGGGGTAAGATTCGGGCTGTACCTGCCGGACAGCAGGCAGATATACGTGCAGGGCTTTCTTCACCAGTACAGGCAGCTATCCCCAGACGAAGTCCTGGAAAGGGAAAGAAGAATTTTAACCGAGGCAGACTCCGGGCTGGTGGCCGTGATTGCCAGCCAGAGGCCCCTGTCCAAGCTGACCAGCAGCCTGAAGGACGAAACCTATGAGTACCTGGCCCCTGTATTCGTGGATAACCAGCTGGTGGCGGTGGCCTGGGCCGATGAAAGGCTGCACCCCATTTTTGCCCAGAGCCGCAGCTTCCGGGCGGCCACCAGGTATATAGCCCTGCTGGTCTTAATCTTTGGGGCGCTGGGAGCCCTGCTGGTCATTCACAACCTGGCCGGCAGTGTCTCCGACATAAAGAGGGGACTCAGGGAAATGGAAAAGGACCTGACCAAGCTACTTCCGGAAATGCCGGGAGAGGCGGGCCAGATGGCCCAGGCCATCAATAAAATGGCCATATCCCTGGCTGAAAAGGAAAGGCTGGAGTATGAAATGCAGAGGTCCGAGAGGCTGGCCTCCCTGGGAAGGCTGGTAACCGGGGTGGCCCATGAACTGCGGAACCCCATCGGGGTGGTTAAAGCCACCGTCCAGGTCATGGAGAACGAATACCAAGAAATCCCGGGTTTCAAGCAGTTTGCCTCGGTGATAAAGGAACAGGTGGACAGGCAAAACAGGGTGATCCAGGAGCTCCTGGATTTCGGCAGGCCCAGCAAGCAGGCTGTCCAACCCGTGAACCTCAATTCCCTGATGGAAAAGGTGCTTACCTTCACCTCCCCCATGATCCGGGAGCATAAAATAAACCTGGAGGTAACTTTAACGCCAAATCTGCCCATGATTATGATCGACCCCTCAAGAATTAAACAGGTATTTGTAAACCTGATCCTGAACGCCGTCCAGGCCACCCCGGAAGGGGGAACACTGGGCATAAGCACTTATCTTGAGAATGAATACATTGTTGCCGAGTTCCGGGATAACGGCCAGGGCATAGAACCGGGCGAGCTGTCAAGGATTTTCGACCCCTTCTACACCACCAAGGAATCAGGAACCGGCCTGGGTCTTTCCATTTGCCACCAGATTGTAAAAAGCCACAGCGGCACCATACATGTCAGCAGCACTCCGGGTGAGGGAACAGTGTTCATGGTGAAGCTGCCCTTAAAGACAGAACAGGGAGGAACGGATAATGATACCCAAGATACTGGTCATTGATGACGAGGAACACATGTGCTGGGCACTGGAGCGGGCCATGAGGCAGGAGGGTTACCAGGTCCTGACCACCACCCGGGGAAGGGAAGGACTCGAACTGATTAAGGAAGAGGGGCCGTCCCTGGTCATCCTAGACTTGAAGATGCCGGAGATGGACGGCATGGAGGTATTGAAAAAGGCCAGGGAATTAAACCCCAAGCTGCCGGTTATCATACTGACCGCCCACGGGACCATAGAAACCGCCATCGAGGCCATGAAAACAGGGGCCTCGGATTACCTTACCAAACCCTTCGATCTTGACGAGCTGAAGCTGGTAATCAAACAGAACCTGGTGATGAGCCAGCTGATGAACGAGGTTAATTTTCTTCGTTCCGAACTGACTAAAAAATACCGGAAAATGGTTGGCGAGAGCCCCGCCATCAAGGAAGTGACCCGCCTTATAGAAAAGGTGGCCAACAGCAACGCCACGGTGCTGATCACCGGCGAAAGCGGAACCGGCAAGGAAGTGGCGGCGGTGGCCATACACCAGAACAGTCCCAGGCGTGATTATCCCTTCGTACCGGTAAACTGTGCCGCCCTGCCGGAGAATCTCCTGGAAAGCGAGCTGTTCGGACATGAAAAAGGGGCCTTCACCGGAGCGGTGGCCAGAAAACTGGGGCGTTTTGAGCTGGCCGACAAAGGCACAATTTTTCTGGATGAAATAGCTGAAATGCCTCTAAACATGCAAGTTAAGCTCCTGAGGGTGATCCAGGAAAAATCCTTCGAGAGGGTGGGGGGAAATGAAACCCTCCACGTTGACGTGAGGATAATTGCGGCCACCAACCGGGACCTGACCAGCGCCATGGAAAAAGGGCAATTCAGGGAGGACCTTTACTACCGCCTGAACGTAGTCCAGATTCACCTCCCGCCCCTCAGGGAAAGGAAGGAAGACATCCCCCTGCTGGCCAACTTCTTTCTGGAAAAGCTCAGGCCCACCTATCTGGTGAACAAAATTTCCGACGATGCCATGAAGCTGCTATGTAAATACAACTGGCCCGGCAATATCAGGGAACTTCAGAATGTGCTGGAAAGAGCAGCCATTATCTCCCACGGCAATGAAATAACAGCCAACGACCTGCCCAGGGAGTTTCAGGCCGCTTCTGTCAAGTCCGGGGGAGAAACCGTGGTTAATATTCCCGACACCGGCATCTCCCTTGAAGAACTGGAAAAGGAGCTGATCCTGAAAGCCCTTGAAAAAAGCAAGGGAAACCAGACCAGGGCCGCGCAGCTGCTGGGTATTACCAGGTCGGCGCTCCTTTACCGCATTCAGAAGCACGGTCTCAATGCCTAGGAAAAGACCTCCCGCGGTCTTTTCGTTTGTATATTTTGTATATAAAGACCCGGCGGCCCAACAGCAAATTTAATTTAAAAAAACCTAAAAATTGATAGCAAAAAGAAGGATTTATTACATTTGCATCAGAATATTTTTGTAACCAGTGGCAATACCATTAATAAAGCTTTTAAACCTTTCGGCCAACATCATTAATCGCGGTGGTGGAAAATGATTTCGGAAAAGAAGAATGCGGAAAAACACGTTGAAATAAACACTCCTTACGGTCCGGTTTACATAGAAGGACCGGCAAGCAAAGAGTACCTGGAAACGCTGAAGATGAATGACAAGCTGACTAACTTTCGCATGCCCGACAGGCAGCATGAAGCCCTTTGCATAATAGCAGGTTCTCCTGAAGGAATTGTCTATATTGCTAAAAATGAAAACGAAATTGTGGGCTATGTGGTTTTCCATTACCCCAGCCAATTTTCCCGCTGGAGCAAGCACCCCCGCACCCTGGAACTCGGGGCTATTGAGGTGAGCGGGAAATTTAAAAGGATGGGGCTGGGGGGACAGTTGCTGAAGGCCGCATTCAGCAACCCGGTTATGGAAGAGTACATTATAATAACCACCGAGTTTTTCTGGCACTGGGACCTTAAAGACAGCGGCCTGGATGTTTGGAATTACCAGAGAATGCTGACCAAGCTTTTCGGCATGGTGCACTTCAAAAAAAGACGCACCGACGACCCTGAAATTCTTGAACACCCGGCCAACATGCTTATGGTCCGGGTCGGGTCCAAGGTGCCCGAGGCATACGTGAAAAGTTTCGAAGACATGCTGTACCAGCAGTCCATCGTTGAGTAAATAAATATAGATCAAAGGGGGCTCCCTTAGCGGGAGTCCCCTTTGCGCTTCAACTTGTTCCCGGAGGAGGACCCGCCTCAACAACCCTTGGTTCCGGGGGGTAATAGTCATCCGAGATTAATTCCCTCCTATCCCCTCCTCCCGCCATCAGGGTCACCCGATACACCATCACGTCAAACCCGGGAGACCCGTCGTTTATGACATTCGACCGGCCGGGCCGCAACGAAGGATTGATCACGGTCACAATTTCCGGAGGAATGGTTTTTACCTCGAACTCGATTTTATGGTCCGTGTTTTCTTCTTTCTTGCCGATAACGGCTACTCTGACAATCTCTTCCTCCGGGTCGGCGGATGCCGAGATGTAAACCGGCCGATCCAGGTTGTTCCTGAACCTTAAATCCAACAATCCATCGGCCACGGTGGCATCCAGGCCTGGTGAAACGTACTTGACCGGTCTGGAGTGGGCGTGGCGCTCAACTATTTCCAGGCCGGAAAGCAGAACCGCCCAGTAAAGGGTTGTGGAAACCTGGCAAACACCTCCCCCGTAATCATTGACCAACCGGTCGTCAATAATAATGGGGGCCTTTTCGTACCCACCCCGTTCATCGATGGGGGAAACCCGCCGGTTGAATGAGAATACCTCTCCGGGATCAACCAGAATTCCGTCAATCCGGTCCGCAGACCTGGCCATGTTTCTAATCCGGGACGGGGTCCGGTCTTCGAAGGGAGTCACGCATTCGGCAAGCACGTCTGTCAAGCCGGATAAGTCCCCATCCCCGACCTGAGGCGGGACCGGTCTTGAGGCAATAACCACCCTCGGAGGCACCCCGGCCTGCAAGTCCTCAATCCGGTTCATGGTCTCGGCCAGGTCCATTTCCAGGCCTTCCTCGGAGGGAATAAGCTTTACCTTTTTGTTTTCCGCCACAAGCCGGGCACTCCGGGGAACCCTGGTATATTCCCGGCTTATCTTTTCCAATTCTTTTTCCAACGCTTCCCGGTCGAATTTAAAAAGTAAAGAAATACTGGCAGCTCTCGTCCTGTTCCCCAAAAATTCCGAAATCCGGCGCAAAAGAGACCCTGACCGGCCGACTGCATAGGCCTTTTTAACGGCTTCTCCGTAGTCATAAACGGCCCCTATATCTCTCATCGGAATTTTCCACTGCCGTCCCCCACCCTCAAGGATAAGGCTTTCATTCTCCAAGCCGCCGAATTTTTCCCTGAGGGCAATCTCCGCCTTTTCGGGAGACATCCCTCCCAGCGTGACGCCGGCTATGGTTATTCCGGGCAGTATCTTACCCGCAGAACTGCCTTCGAGACAGGACCAGCCAAAAAGGACAGCCAGGACCGTGTTGATTGCAATAACAGCAGCCAGGACGGTTAATCTTTTATACAAAATTTATCACTGCTTTGAACAACTTACTGTTTATTCGGACACATTCATGGTCAACTCAATGTACTTGTCCATGGCCAGGGCCTTTTCTATGATTTCATCAGTGATTACAGCACCTTCTTCCACTATGACCTGGCCGCCGGTGCCGACAATTTTCTTGGTTGCCTTTTTGCCGGTCAGATACTGGCGCTGCCTGGCCTCGAAAACCTCCGCCGGATCGCTGGCGTCCTCTGTCTTGCCGGCGGCAGAACCCGTCCGGGAGGCCTCTTTCTTATCCGCGGCAGGCTTCGTTTCGGACAATTCTTTAACCGTATAATTTTCATAACCGTCTTCGATAATAAGGAACTTGGAACCGTAGGTCAGCACCTTTTCCCCTGGTATCGTGAATTCACCGCCGCCCTCGGCCGACACCTGGCAGCCCCTGATTTTGCCGGACTGTTCGTCCACCACGTATTCCGACACCGTGCCGACATATTTCCCGGACCTGGTCATGACCCCGGCCTTTATGACCTGGACATCCCTTTCCAGGATGGACACCAAATCAGGTTTGGCGCTTACCCGGAATACGTCGCTGCCGTTTAAAACGGTGGCGGCGAACTCACCTATCCCCAGCACCGCGCTGTACGGAAGGGCCCTCATCTCCCCATACCACTTATCCCTCTCAAGCAGCAGGCATTCCACGCCCCCCTGGTCGGGATTAACCACGATCCCTTCCACCGTGCCCAGCTGATTTCCCGTTGACACCTCGATTACCGGCAGACCCAGTATTTCTTGGGTTTTTCTCATTGGACCTCTCTCCTTAACTGGATTATTATTGTTTTTATTCTCCCCATATCTGTCTCATCAAGCATGGACCCCCAGACGTCCCGCACCATTTCCATTACCGCCAGGGCCTGCCCCCTGCGCCCTTCCGCCATGTATATGGAGCTTATCTCGATGCAGATCATGGCGGCCAGCTTGGGCGCCGGATTTAGCTGGAGGGCCTTGAAGAAACTTTCCGCCGCTCCGGACCTGTCGCCCGCCCCCAGGGCGTCAAAGGCCCGGGTTACAAGCATCCTTATATCCTGTCCGGCGCCGGTGTCCGCCTCACCGGTTCCCTCCCCGGATACAGCTTCCGGCTGCTGTTTTTCCTCGGCAAGGTGAGGTGAAACCAAATCCGTGGAAGAGACTTCCCAAGCAACCTCCGGTCCACCCGCCGGGGCTGCTTCCTCAAATGCGTGGACGGGTTGTTCAAACTCAGATTCGTCGAACTCAGGTTCTTCCGGCTCGAATCCTTCTGGTTCAGGTCCTTCCGGCTCAAGTCCTTCAGGCTCAGGCTCTTTCGGCTCCGGTTCTTCCAACCAGGGTTCTTCGGGGGCTGGTCCGGGCGCCGTGACAAACGCTTCAATCCGGAAAACCTCTTCGGCCGCTTCCTCCATGACTTCCGCCGCAGCTTCTTCCGCCGTTTTTTCCGAAGTCTCTCCTGCCGTATCTTTTTCGGTTTCCTCCAGCACTTCTTTTACAGCTTCTTCTGCCGTTTTCTCCGCCGGCGGTCCCGCCTTCTCTTCCACGGCAGGTATATCCACGTTTAAGCCTGTCCTCCCCAAACCGGGGAATGCCACCCCGCACACTTCCACCTCGGGGGCACCTTCCGCGGCTGCCAGGACATCTCCCGGGGATGCGGCCGGAGCCTGATTCATGATCACTTCACCGGGTGCAAAGTACTTGTTTTCCACTCTGCAAAGCGTTGCTGCACCTGCCAGGATCAACACCGTGTAAAGGTATATAATCTGCGGGTACGGTACTCTGGCCACCAGGAAGGGATACAGAACGCACAAAAAAATGGAGATCCCCACCGCCATGAAGAGGACCGGAGCCCTGATGGCGATCACATGGCGGAGTATATACAGGCACCCAAGTATGGCTAAATTGGCCAGAATAACCAGTAAAATAAATTCCAGCATTTGGTCACCTTTGTTTTCGATAATATCCGCCACTTACCAGGATTTATCCCTGTTTATCGACACAATAATGGATTATATTGTATATTCGCTGCATTTTTTCCTGCTCCTGCTTGAAGGAACCAGAAAAAACCACGTATTACGAACTGCGGTCCCGAAACTGCTTTGCTCCAAGAAAGGGCAAATATTCCCGGCGGGGTCTGCCCTGACTGTATTGCTTTTGTGTTCAAAAATTTATAATATTATTTATTATAAGTATTGTTTAAAAAACCATATGAAATTGCAAAAGTGCCAAAGAGAGGAGTTGGTAGATTCCGGGAAGGACGGCCGTTTTCATCCATTCAGACAGTCAAATAATTAAGGGAGGAATATGGGTTATGATGAATTATCCCCTGACCACGAACAGCATCCTGAAAAGGGCAAAAATGTTGTACGGCAAGAAAGAGATCGTTTGCAGGGACTACAACGGCATGTTCAGGTACAATTACGCCCGGTTCTATGAGCGTGTCTGCAGGCTGGCCAACGTGTTGAAAGGCCTCGGAGTACAACCCGGCGACAGGGTGGCCACCCTGGCCTGGAACAGCCACAGGCACCTGGAGCTTTATTTCGCCATCCCGGGCATCGGATGCGTGCTTCACACCCTGAATCTGAGGCTTTTCCAGGAACAGCTGATCTACATAATAAACCATGCCGAAGATTCGGTAATTTTCGTGGACCAGGACCTGCTGCCCTTGCTGGAAGCCATAAAGGACAAAATAAAAACTGTCAGGCACTTTGTAATCATGTCGGACACCAAGGAAATTCCCGGCACCTCGTTGAGCCCCGTTTATTCGTACGAGGATCTTCTGGACAAGGCCCCCTCCCAGTATGAATTCCCCACGGATCTGGACGAGTGGTCCGCTGCCGCCATGTGCTACACCACCGCCACCACCGGCGACCCTAAAGGTGTGGTATATACCCACCGGGCCATCTTCCTGCACTCCATGGCCTGCCTCACCGCCGACATGATGGGACTAAGCGAAAGGGACACAGTCATGCCGATAGTGCCCATGTTCCATGCCAATGCCTGGGGGATGCCCTTCACCGCCACCTGGACCGGCACCAAGCAGGTGTTCCCGGGAGCCCGCCCGGACCCCATGGTCCTCTGCCAGCTGATTCAGGATGAAAAGGTGACCTTGAGCGCGGGGGTTCCCACCATCTGGATGGGAATACTCCAGGTGCTTGAAAAGCAAAAATTTGATTTCAGCAGCGCCAGGGGATTCATCAACGGCGGGTCGGCCGCTCCCCTGGCCCTTATGAAAGCATACGATGAAAAGGTGGGAGTCCCCATCATCCATGCCTACGGCATGACCGAAACCACCCCGTTGGTCACCCTTTCCAGGACCAAGTCCTATATGGACGACTGGTCCCTTGAACAACAGTATGCGGTCCGGATCAAGCAGGGCGTGGTGGCGCCGGGCCTGGAAATCAGGGTGGTGAACGACAGGGGCGAGGATGTTCCGGCCGACGGCAAAACCATGGGCGAACTCATCATCCGGGGCCCCTGGATCGCCGGGGAATACTACAAGAACCCGGAAAAGAGCAAAGAGTGCATGGGGGACGGTTGGCTGCACACCAATGACATTGTCACCATAGACGAGGAAGGCTACATCTACATCTGCGACCGCACCAAGGACCTGATCAAAAGCGGCGGCGAGTGGATCTCCTCGGTGGACCTGGAAAACACCATCATGGCCCACCCCATGGTGGCCGAAGCGGCGGTCATCGCCATGCCCCACGAAAAGTGGGACGAGCGTCCCATGGCCTGCGTCGTGCCCAAACCCGAATACAAGGACAGCATTAAGGAGGAAGACATCATCGATTTCCTCCGGGATAAGATGACCAAGTGGATGCTTCCGGACAAAGTAATATTCATCGATGAAATTCCAAAAACCAGCGTGGGCAAATTCAATAAAAAGGAACTGAGGCAAAAATACATCCCGGGCAAGGCCTGATACCGGCCCTAAATCTATTGCCTGTGAATATTAGCTTGAGGGCGTCCTGTTGCAAGGACGCCCTTAATAATGGATAATTACTTTAATAAAGACTCAAACATGTCGGGTGAATGACCATGCCGGCAAATTTAACACCGCAGTATCACGCCGCCGAAGAGAATTTCAAGAAGGCGGCCACCACCGAGGAAAAGATAACGGCCCTGGAGGAAATGCTGGCTGTAATACCCAAGCACAAGGGCACAGAAAAACTCCAGGCCGATCTCAAGAGAAGGCTGTCCAAACTAAGGGAGGAGGATCTGAAGAAGGGAGCCGCTAAGAGATTCGACCCCTTCCGTATTGAAAGGCAGGGAGCGGGGCAGGTGGTCCTTTTCGGCTTCCCGAACACGGGAAAATCCTCCCTGTTGAACGCACTGACCAGAGCCAGCGCCAAGGTGGCGGATTACCCCTTTACCACCACCATGCCGGCAAGCGGCATGATGCCCTACGAGGATATCTTTGTCCAACTGGTGGACCTGCCTCCCATTACCTCCGAGATCTCACCCCCGGGAATTTCCGGGGCGCTGATCGGAGCCGACATTATTCTGGTGGTGTTCGACGCCTCGTCGGACGACTGCCTGGACCAGATCAACGAAAGCATAAATTTTCTTTATAAAAAGAGGGTTGTCAGGGAAGAGATCATCCCCGGCGTGAGGAGCGTGCCTTCCCACCGGGTTCTCCTGCTGGGCAACAGGGTGGACCGGCCCGGAAGCAGGGAAAACCTGGATATAGTCAGGGAGCTGAAGCCCGGCGAATTCAAGCTTTACACCGTCTCCGCCCTGACCGGCGAAAGCCTGGAAGATCTCAAAACCGTCATATTCAATACCCTTAACGTAATCAGGGTGTACAGCAAGGTGCCGGGCAGGGAACCGGACATGAAAACGCCCTTTGTCATCAAGCGGGGCTGCACGGTACTCGACCTGGCAGAAAAAATTCACAAGGACCTGGCCCAGAATTTAAAGTTCGCCCGGGTATGGGGTTCGGCCAGGTTCAGCGGCCAGTCCGTGCCCAGGGACTATGTTCTTCAGGACAGGGACATTGTGGAAATAAACACCTGAAAAACAATTGGGGCACCTGTCTCTTGCTGACCGGTGCCCGACTAATATTCAGGCGGATACGGCTTCACACTTTCCTTCCCCGCAAATCCCTTCATTCGGTCATCTCCACCAGCCGGCGCAGGTTGTCTACAATATCGATGATATCCAGCAAATCCATGTTCCCGGTGTACTTTTCCAAGATGCTGGCTATATTGCCCGCCGCCTGAGCTACTGCCGGCGCCATGACAAAAGCCCCCTTTCAAATTAGTACTGTATTTTACTTAATCTTAATAGTTAAAATACAATTTAACAATTTATTTCCTGTTAATTGCAGATTATGTCCACTAAACGGTTATTGCGCAGGGACCCTCAATTCATGGGGGTTATTCGATGACTTGTGAAATTTTAGACATTAATTATCGCCCGCTCGGTTTTTCCTCAAGAAGACCGGCGAAATTTAGGGCAGAATTAAAAAGGGGGCTATACCCCCCACCATTGCGCCACTGCAGGTTAGATCCTTCTTATTTTGCCGTTGCCCCCGGCCTGGACCGTACCGCCCACGATGATGTTGTCTATCCAAATGGTGGGCTGGGCGTCGCTTACCGGGACTCCCTGGCCGTCTTTTCCACAGGTGCCGATGGTGAAGCCCAGATCCCTGCCCACCATTTTAATGTTCTTTAAAACCTCCGGGCCGTTCCCGGTGAGGGTCGCCCCCCTGATCATGGGCCCTTTTTTCCCGTCAACAATCAGAAAACCCTCAGCCACGTCGAACACAAAGTCACCGGTGGTGGTGTTGACCTGCCCGCCGCCCATCTTGGTCACCAGAACACCGCGGCCGGCCTCCTTGACCAGGCGTTCCGGGTCATCCTTGCCCGCCGCGATATAGGTGTTTCCCATGCGGGGGATGGGCTTCTGCTGGTAGGATTCCCGCCTTCCGTGACCGTTGGACCGCACCCCGTCCTTGGACGCCGTCAAACGGTCATAGAGAAAGTCCTCCAGCACTCCGTCCCTGATCAAAACAACCTTCCTGGAGGGAACCCCCTCGTCATCGAAACTGTACGACCCGTACCTGTCCTGGAGGGTGGCGTCATCAACCACCGTGACCGCTTCAGAGGCCACCTGCTGCCCTTTCCTGCCCGCGTACACCGACAGCCCCTTTTGCACCAGGTCGGCTTCCAGCCCGTGCCCGCATGCCTCATGGACCATGGTCCCCCCGGCCTCACCGGCCATAACCACAGGCATCCTGCCCGACGGGGCCGGCTGTGCCTTCAGCATCCCCACAGCCCTGGCGGCAGCCGTCCTGGCCACATCCTCCGGCCTGTTCCGTTCCAGCAGGTCAAATCCGGCCATGCTTCCCACGGCCTCGTAGCCGGTCTGGATGATATCACCACCGGCGGCCACCACCTGCACCATCAATCTGGTCCTTATGCGTTCGTCCTCAACGTAGTCGCCTTCACTGTTTGCTATGGTCACATTCTGGATGACGTCGCCGTACCCCACGATAACCTGCTTTATACATTCCGGATCCACGCCCCTGGCTGCGCGGTCAGCGGCCTCCACGGCAAGCACCTTTTTTTCTGTCGGCACCAGGTCTGGCCGCAATCCAAAATTGAACTCCACCAGGGGATCGACCTTACACAGGTCGATGTTGTACTCCTTTTTTTCTCCCTGGGCCGCACGGCTTGCTATCCCGGCGGCCTCGGCCAGGCCCCGGCGGGTCAGGTCATTGGTATAGGCGTAGGCCGTGGATTCGCCGGCCAGCACCCTTATTCCGGCACCCACATCAAGGCCGGAGTGCACCTTTTCAATCTTGCCCTCCTCGCAGCCGATCCCGGTCACTTTTTTATGTTCAATATAAATGTCGGCAAAATCCCCGCCATTTCCCAGGGCTATTTCAAGGACTTCCTTAATTACCTGCCTGTCTACCAAAATAATCACCTCAAAGAAATATGAACCATCCCTCTAAATATTTTAAGCCTGAACCCATCTTTTGATACCATGACCGGCAACAATGCATGCTATGAAAAAAATACGGAAACTTCCCTGCCGTTGGCCGTCTGTATCAAGTAGAATATTTTTCCTCCATGGAATATTATGGTATAGGTCGCTCACTGAATTGTTCCTTGTTAAGTCCCGGGCAATTTAAATCCCGGGATATTTTCTTCCTATTCGCCCGGGCAGCACCCGGAACCGCACCCTCCGCCTCCGCCGGCACCGCCGGGGCCGAAATCCTTCATCCCCCTGGCGTACCCGGCCAGCCTTGCGTCCACCAGCCCGAACACGGTGCCTTCGGGGTAGCGGCCATTCTCGTCGCGCTTGCCGGCCGGCACCCCGGTCAGCAGTTCAATGCCCTCCTCCACGGTGGAAACCGCGTAAATGTGGAACTTGCCCTCGGCCACGGCCTGGGTGACCTCATGCCTGAGCATCAGGTTGTCGATATTCTGGACCGGGATGATCACGCCCTGGCGGCCGTTCAGCCCCCTCTCGCGGCAAAGGTTGAAGAATCCCTCCACCTTTTCGGTGACTCCCCCTATAGGCTGAATCTCACCCTTCTGGTTCACCGATCCCGTCACCGCCAAGCCCTGGTATATTGGCAAACCCGAAAGGCTGGACAGAAGGCAGTACAGCTCCGTGCTGGAGGCGCTGTCGCCGTCCACCCCGTCATACAACTGCTCAAAGGTGATTCTGGCGGACAGGCGCAGGGGTTTGTCCTGGGCGAATTTTTCCCCCAGGTAGCCCACCAGGGTCAGCACCCCTTTGGTGTGGCTGCTTCCGCTCATGTGGGACTCCCTTTCGATATTGACCACACCTTCCTGGCCCATAAAGGTGCTGGCGGTAATCCGGGACGGACGTCCAAAGGCGTAGTCTCCCAGCTGAATCACCGACAGCCCGTTTATCTGCCCCACCACTTCACCGTCCGTATCCACCATGATTACGTCCTTCAGCATCATCTCCCGGATCTTTTCTTCTATCCTGGAGGACCGGTAAATTTTCTCCTCGATGGCCTTCATCACGTGGGCGGACCCCACCAGCGGGGCGTTTTCACTCTCGGCCCAGGCAGCGGCTTCGTAAACCACCTCAATAACCTCGTTAAACCTGGTGGAGAGCTTATTCTGATTGCCGGCCAGCCGCGATCCGTATTCTAAAAGCTCGGCCAGTCCGGTGCGGTCAAAGTGCCTGAGGTTTTCCCTGGTACATACCGCCCCCACAAAGGCGGCGTAGTGGGCAATATTTTCCGGCGTCCTGGGCATTTCAGTGTCGAAGTCCACTTTGACCTTGAAAAATTTCTGGAAATCCTCGTCCAGGGCGTAAAGCAGGCTGTAGATCTGATAGCTTCCCACCAGGATAACCTTGATGTTGAGGGGAATGGGCTCCGGCCTCAGGGACACCGTCGGCACCATGCGGTACTGCTCGCCTATATTTTCAACAAAGCACAGCCTGTTTTTCAGCGCTCTCTTCAAAGTGTCCCAAACCCCCGGGTCCGTAAGCACGTCCCTGGCCTGCAGCACAAGGAAGCCGCCGTTGGCCCGGTGGATGGCCCCGGGCTTGATCATGGTGTGGTCGGTGCTGAGGGTCCCCATCTGGGTGTTGTACTCTATTTTTCCGAACAGGTTGTAGTAGTTCGGGCTGTTTTCAAAGACCACAGGCGCTCCCTGGATTTCCCCGTTGTTCACAAAGAGATTCACCCGGTAGCGGTCGAACAGGTTCTGCCCGTCACAGCTCATTCCGGCGGCGGCGGAGGGCTTGATCTGTTCAAGGTTCTTGGCAATATCATCCAGGATTCCCTGGAGATATTCCAGCACCTTTGGAAATTTTTCATACTTCTCCTTCATTTTCTTCACCAGGGGACCGGCGGCCACCAGCACAATCTGCTTGTCCAAGTCGCTGATTTTCTGCCTGGTGTCCTTTTCCAACTGGCGGGTTGAGGAAAGCACATCCTCCAGCTTTTGCTGCAGGGCTCTCCCCGCCTTTTCCATTTCCTCCTGGACTTCTCTTGGCAGGGCCTCATATTCATCCACCGAAAGCTTCTTGCCGTCCCTGGTGGGAGTGAAATAAAAGCCTTGGGGACCCTGCTTCATCAAAAAACCGTAATCCGCGGCCTCCCGCCTGATCCCGTTGATGGCCTTTTCAATTTCCTGCTCAAGTTCCTGCATGATGGCGGCTTTTTTGTGTTCGTAATCCTCTCCCTCAAAGGCCTTGGGAATGGCCACCCGCAGATCTTTTATAAGGTCTTCCATGTCCTTTTGCAGGCCCTTCCCCCGGCCCGCCGGCAGAGACACCGACCTGGGCTGGTCGGGATCGGCGAAGTTGTACAGGTAGCACCAGTCGTCCGGCACATCCCTTCGCACGGCTTCCCATCTCAAAACGTCGTTTATATACGTGCTCTTGCCTGTTCCCGTAGGTCCCGCCACGTACACGTTGTAACCGGGGGCGCGCATGGTGACGCCGAACTGCATCGCCCTGACCGCCCTTTCCTGTCCGATGAAGTCTTTAAGCGGCTGCACTTCGGCGGTGGTTTCAAACCCCAGTTCGTCAGGCCTGCAATAGCGCCGCAGCCTTTCCACCGGCACCCGGAGCTTGTTTTTCAGGTCAGCCATCATTAAACCCCCAGTTTTATTACCGTATTTCCGAAATAATACTGGATCAGCCCGGCTTTTCCTTCTTAATTCGGGCATATTTTTAAGGTAAAATGCATTTTAGGTCCGGCTGAAATATTAAGTGCCGGCGTCAAAACAAAACCGCCGGCGACTGGGATATGCGCAGCCCGGAAAAGCGTAATTTCATATGCAAAATCTTTAAAATACCATTTGACTTCTTCTCCGAGATTTTGTATACTTATCATTGTCAGTAAACGGCGGTACTGCTACGACCACTGTTTCAGACCCACGGAGCTGTAGTGTAGTGGTTAACATGCCGGCCTGTCAAGCCGGAGATCGCGGGTTCAAGTCCCGTCAGCTCCGCCATCCTGCCACGGTAGCTCAGTTGGTAGAGCAGCGGACTGAAAATCCGCGTGTCGCTGGTTCGATTCCGGCCCGTGGCACCACACCCTTCAATTGGAAAGAGCTTGACAATCGCGGCAAAATCTTATAATATGATATAACAGGCATGCGGAAGTAGCTCAGTGGTAGAGCATCGCCTTGCCAAGGCGAGGGCCGCGGGTTCGAATCCCGTCTTCCGCTCCATTTTATCTGGCGACATAGCCAAGTGGTAAGGCAGAGGACTGCAAATCCTCCATTCCCCGGTTCAAATCCGGGTGTCGCCTCCAGAAGTAAGAGGGCTGCGAAAAATCGTAGCCCTCTTTTTTTATAAAAAAATTCTTGCGACAGGCGGAACCGTCCCCTGTCGCACACTCAGGCCCTGACCTTACTGATCCCCATGTGGTTATCAGCTTGTGCGAACGCTAAAATGAAACTGATCCATTATCGAAAGACACGGGGACGGTCCTGTTGTCTATCAAGATATGGTCTATTCCCTTTTTTGCTGTGTTGCGGACACTAGAACCGTCCCCGTGTCTATACGTTGAACCCGTGACTCAGACCTGTGGGACTCAGTTCTAGCGGAGAATGTTAATAATGGCCAGCGACGTAAAACTTCCTATAACTCAAGTTCCCCGTACTGAAATGAAACACACTTCAATTCAAGAACCGTCCCTATTTTTCCAAGCAACTTTTACAGGTGGAAGACGTTTTTCGCACCTTAAAAACAACCCTGGAGCTGAGACCAGTCTACCACCGGTTGGAAGACCGCATCTGTTCCCATGAGATGCTGTGCTGGATGCTCTCCTCTTGGTCCGCTGTGCAGAAAACAAAACCAAAGATACTTGACGCAACATTAGGGATAAACTGCAAAAGGATTCACCTTGTCGAGTACCTGGGAATGCCGGTTAGGTATTGAAAATGACGGAATCAACCACAGTATTAAAGCAATTGTTTTCAGCCCTTAAAATCCCGGAACCCCCTAAAATACTGTGAATCACCCCCAAAGGGTAGTTATTCTTTATAGTAATACGCCCAGTTTTTACCTGTCCGATACCCCTGTGGAGAGCCTTGTTGCGCCTCATTCGTATCTTGTTACTGTCGAACGTGGGCTAACAAGAGAATGTTAATAATTGATAAGTTTTTGCTTATTCAAGAACATTCCTATGTAATTTTTTTATTGATATATACCCCCTTGTATTGAATATAAAGTTAGATAATTTTTTGATGTTCACTTTTCCTTCCTTCACTAATACAAAAGCCTCTGCTAAAACATATATCGGTATAGCTTTATAATTGTGAATATCACCTAACTCCTGAGCATTTTCTTTAGCTAACTCTTGAAAATCAGGACGACCAAAACATATGTACCCATCCGGTTTAAAGCGAGCTGACTGAGGAATTACATCACCAGCTTTTTTGGAGTCAACAAATTTATTGTTGCTTTCCTTTGCTGTAACCTGAGCAGTAATTTTCTTTCCGTTAAACGTTAATAACAAATCTGGTTCACCGGCTTTTTGATCAGTTATTCTTGTGGCATTAAATTCTGTAAAACCTGTATCAAAGAGATCACGAATTGCACACTCCAAATCTGTTCCACTTACGTTATATATATTTTCAATTATTGCCACATCATAACCAAGTTTACCTAATCTTCTTTTATGATCGGTTTTCCAAAAATCATTATTCTTCTCGCGCTTTTGATTAATATATTGTATTATTCTGTCTGCCCTCCTTGGGCTAATTATCCCTGTGAAATCTTGAGGGTTTTTATCTAAAAAATCGTCTTCAGACTTAAAATTATTATTAATTAACCTTATTTTATCGTCACGACCAAGATTAATTTTAATGCTGTTTAAAAATCTAGCTTCAATTGGTGATCTCTCAAGCAAACAATCGCTGATCGTTTGTAGCTTTCCACATAAAGATGGGTTTAATATTTCTGCTATATTGTACATAACATCTACCATCCAAGCTAAGTTTATACAAATATTTCTTATATTAGCATTAGTAAGCATATATGCTTGGGTGATCTCTCTATTAAAATGGTTACTCTCGAGAATATCTTTCGCCAGCAGAGCTATTACATAGTTAATTACATGCTTATTAAGAGCGTATCTCCCAATATCTTTAGCCTCATTATACATACTATATATGCTTCCCACTAATTCACCAGATTGAAACATTGAAGATATTCGACTAAATATTCTCTCCTTTCTTATTCCATCATTCCAATCAACCCCTCTGTAGTATTGATTACACACTTCAGTGGCAAGAGAAGAAACAAAAATTGTATCTAACGTGTCTATGCTTTTAATATTTTCAATATACTTTTTAAGTATATTGAAGCTTTGAAGTTCACACCCCATACTGGCGCATATTTTACCCAAATCAGTAGCACTATATGTTTTTTCATTAACCTCTATTAACTCGTACTCAACGCAACGCTGGATGCCGTCTATAATATATTTAAGAATACTACTTTTAGCCTCCTCAGATTTCCAGCGATTGGCCGCAAACATACTAAAAATAAACCTTTCAATTTTTTCGAGTGTGTTAGCATAATTAGTTGATATAATATCTAAAACTATTTTATCTATATGTGTTCCAGTAAAAGCTGAAGACAAATCTTCTAAGGAGGCATTTAAATATGTATTAATTATTTGCCTATAATCTCTCATATCTTCAGCAAATAATATGCCCCTTCCGTAGTCTGTGGTATTGTCGCTTAATAATCTGCCTGCTCGTCCCAGAATATTTCTTACTTCTCCTACAGTCCACGGAACAAGCTGTAATGTGTGCTTGAATTGCCATTTTCTATTGTCTGCAAGTATAACAGTTTTACAGGGTAGGTTAACTCCCATTGACAGAGTAGTAGTTGCAATAATAACACGGATTTCTCCTTCTCTAAAACCTTTCTCAACGGCTAAACGTTCTTCTAACTCGCAATCAGCATTATGAAATCCGATAGAATGTCTCAATGTTTTGGATAATAAATCCTTAGTTTCGGTTTCAGGTAGATCATTAATTAATTGCAAAGTATTAGAGGCTGCGGGCAAATGATTTAAATATCTTGAATATTCGATTGCCATCGACTGAGTTGAAGGAACAGAATTTTTTATTATTACAACTTGCTCACCGTTATTAACTAATGATTTCACTACACTTAGAATGTGTTGGTTTATATCTCCTTCCCTTGCAGGAAATGATTCCTCCCCTTGTGTTTTACTGTTCCATTCAATATACTTATATGTACCATCTGGGATTATAACACCTTGGCGAAGTTCAATTGGCCTATGTATAGAAACAATTGGCTTTACACCAAGCCAGGTATCAAATCCATTTAATTTACCAGCAACAGCACTAAGAGCAATAATTTGTATTTTACCAGAATATTCTCTTATTTTAGTGAGAAGAAGCTCCAACCTTCCCCCTCTTTCTTCATCGGATATCATTTGTACTTCATCTATGATTACAAGGGAGGAATTCTCTATTATACTTGGATTTATGACTAAAAGTGCAGAGAGCTTTTCAAACGTCAAAATAGCTATATCATAATTTCCAACCCTTAAATCTTCATCGCTTTCTTTTCTATCGCCATTAGAAATAATGATTTTTAAATCTAATTTTCCTTTTCCATATTTATCATTTAAGTCTTCATACTTTTCTTCAGCTAAGGCTTTAAATGGTACAATATAAATACAGCGTTTCATTTTATATGCGTTAATAACTGCTGCCATTTCACCAATTAGAGTTTTTCCGGATGATGTAGGAGCAATTATCAGCAAATTCTCGCCACTAAGTAGACCATTCTCGATTGCCTTAACTTGTATGTCTAGCAATCCTGTATAGCCTGCCTCAACGAGTATAGAGATGACTTCATCTGGCACACCATGATTTTTGAGCTCCCGAATGTTCATATAGAACACCTTCCTTAATATAAAATAAAACAGTAAGAAATCTTGATATCTACGCTGCTAAAAATATTTTTTGACATAATCCCAAAAAATCCTTTCACAAATAACTCAAAATTTACCACTCAACTTTCTCAGTTGAAAAATTGACCCTAAACCCTTGATATTTCTTGTTTTTTTGAAGAAAAACAACAAAACACCCCCAACTTTTGGTAAAATAGAATTGTCAATTCAGAATGCGACAGGGGACGGTTTCGCCTGCCGCATAACGACACCGCAGCTCAGGTTTTCAACCAGGTAATCGGTCGAAGCAGTAAGTGATGCCCTACCGTTCCTTGTTCCTCTTAAACGGCAGTAGCATTGGTACTTGCTTTTGATATTCGATGTATTCCTCGCCGTATTCTGCCAACAACTTCCTTTCTTCCAGGTAGGTGCCCACAATTATATACAGGGTCAGAATGGTTCGGGATACAATGTCGGCCATGGTTGCATTCAGGCTCCACATGAAGATGATTGTTGCCAGATACATGGGGTGGCGGACAACTCCTAAAAGACCAGTCTTGACAATCTTTCCGGGGGTGGATGATGGTGTACCGATTATCTGGCGGATACCGAGAAACTCCAGGGGATCATAAACCCGGAAAGCCAGGAGAATTACTATTACGGTACTGATCAACAGAATTGCCTGCAAAATATTCCATGGCGGTGAATATCTGATAACTGGATCTGTATCGAGTCTGTTAGTGTAAATCAAGAGGGGGATGAATGTGATTAACGCAATTAGATTGTATATCAGGCGGTAAAATGAACGGTATCTTCCTAGCTTGCATTGTATCCAGCCAACAATCCGTGTTGATACCAGCAAACTATGAACCAACCCGAAGCCGCCCCAGAGTACAGCCAGTAATATGTATTTCATTCTATCACCACATCGTTATGTCAGATGCCACATTGCTTTATTATAACATGCTGAAGGGTTTGGAGCTGACGCTTCCCAAATCCATGATCACGCTCCCTCTTTCGTTGCGAATACAGCCTGCGGCTTAATGAATGTCAGTTAGGAGAGTTCGTCCAGGATCAGCAGGTTGATCTTCTCCATCTCTTGTTCGAGAAGACTCAACTGTGATTGGCCTGGGCTTCTAACAGATCGTTCGCCAGGTCGGCCGCCGTGTAGAAGCCGCCCCGGTACTTCTGCGCCTTGAAAACCCTTTTCATGTCTCAGCCGGTCGTAAATCCGCATGGCTGTGTGGCGCTGCTTCTGGTTGGCTGCTTATCCTGCTCCAGGCACAGTTCGCTCCTATACCCCTGTATCACGCTTTTAATCGTTCACATTCGCAGGGAAGCCATATTATGCGTAAATTTGCTTATGAGGTTGCAACCACCGCCGGAAGCCAGTCTGATTGCCTTTACCAGATCATCCATCCCGGCTTTTTTAAGAACATATCCGGATGCGACTGCCTTTAACGCGCTGAGAACATGTCTTCATCGTCATACATGCTGAGGACGACCACCTTGATTTCCGGAAAAGACTCCCGCAAGGCCCTGGTGGCCTCCACGCCGCCCATGTTCTGCAGCCGCAGGTCCATGACCACGACATGGGGGGCCTTCCCGGCAACTAATCTCCAGTCAATCCATCCACCCCGTCACCGCCGCCGGGGCCTGGAATACGGAGGCATGAAGCAGTCAAGGCGCCGGAGAAAGACCAGGGTGGAAAGATACACCAGCGCGTAAACCAGGTACAGCCAGTTGCTTGCAAGATGCAGTATATTCATACGGACAAAAATAGCGTTCATAGCCGTGAATACGCCGGCCCCGGCGTATTTCCAGCACCATGGGGCATTAATCCTTACAAGCAGTGCCATCAGAATGGACACTACCAGTATAAAGGCGGTGGTGAAGGCCACGTGGTCTCGGGTCGGGTCCGTATACCAACCGATGGTGTAGTAGTGAGTCCTGAGAAGCGATGCGGAAAAAAAGGATATTGTTGCCAGTATTAAAACGGCTGCAAAAAAGTGAGTTGTCATGTTAACGGCAAGGGGAACCGGGTTTCTCTGCAGCAGGGAGTGCCACTTTCGGGCCAGGACAAAATTGATTACAAGCCCCGCTCCGGTGTAAAGAATATTCCACCGGTGATGAGAGTATATGCCCAAATAAATAAATGTCTGCTCAACAACCATAAAGGCGGCCGCGAACAGCACCATCCAGGCAAAGTTCAGCCGGAGGCCGGCAATAAGAATAGTGGCGGCGGGAACATAAACTGCGTCCGAAAAAACCGCCCCCATGATACTGTCAAAATAAGGATTGGCCAGTATCTTCGGCCGGTATACATAACAGTCAAGCAGGACCAGTACGATATACTCGAATAAATACACAGCCCCGGCCGAAAAAAAAATAAAGCACAAAGAGGCTGCGGTCCTTTATTATCCACGCAAGGTATATGTATATTGACAAAAAGGGCGCCGCAAGAAAGAGATACCAGGCGTAATTGGGCATGCAGCAAACCTACTCACTTTTTTATTTATTCTGTTTTTATTTATTCTGCTTAATCCGGGCAGGCTTCAATCTCTTTGAAACAACCTTAAAAAGGGGTACGGCTGTGAGGCAGGGCTGGGAACAAATGACATCAGGATTAAGTCATTAATTTTAATAGGACTCTTTATCCCCAGGAGGGCCTTGTTAATGTCAAAAACCCTTTCTGTAACGGTGGCGGTATTGATTTCGCTTGTATTGACAACTACGGGCTGCGGAAAAAAAACAGAGATTGCATATCCCGCCCGGGTACACGACGACATAAAAATTCCTCTGCTGGTCAAAAGGGAGGAGTACAAAAACGGCGGCTACACCCAGAGGAACCTGATCTGGCGGGGCACCTGGGACCTGAAGAAAGGGAGCCTCACCCTGGAAGAAAGGCCGCTGATCGAACCGGAGGGGGCGCTTTCCGGCGCAAACACCGCCTTCGGCTATACCTGGAGCGGGTCCGATGAGTTCATTGTAACGCACAACCTGTCTGACAGGGGGCGCCCGGTCATACCTTTCAGATCCGGAAGCGAATATTTTAAAATCGACACTTATACAGTCAATACACACCCGGACCACGAATACTCCGTAACCTTCAGGGACAGCCGCAGCGGAACAACCTACAGCGCATACACGGGGGAACACGGCTTTGAGGTTGTTTGCAGGAGCGGGGCCGGGGCGCACTGGCATCTTTTAACGGCTGGTTCATCGGTGGAGGAAGACGGAAGGACGCCGGCCGTGCCCTTGATGATAACCTGCCTGGAGCGGGACATCCCGGGCATACTCCTGGTAAGCGGGGGAAGCGGTGGTGAGATTCTGACCTGGAAGGTGGCGAAGGATGATACGCCCTCTTTATACAGGGTTGATACCGGGGAGCCGAACAGTAGCCCATTTTTGTCGGCCCCGGGAAGCGATGCCTGCGTCCTGGGGGACAGGTTATACTTGAGCATGGGGAACGGGGTGTTCAGTTTCCCCACCGGCGGGCACCGGCCCGGCAGCGGTTATATAAAGGCCGTGCCTGAAGAAAGGATAAACAGGATTATAAAGGGCTCCCTGGCCGGCAATCCCCCGGGGGTTCCCGCATATATCCGCCTGGGAGCCTTCGGGGATATGCTTCTGGTGGCGATTCCCGCCGGAGAAAGGGGGACCGGAATACTAGCCTTTAAAAACAACCTGCTTCTGTCTGAACTGGTCATAAGTCCCGCCACTGTGGAACATTACACCGGGGTAATACTGCCCCAGGAAAATTCCGATTCACTATTCAGCGGCTGTTGACATTCCGAAAGCCTGCCAAAAATGCATTTAAGACCGGCCGGTACCCACTAATTCCCAATTCCTATTTCCACCTTTTACTCCGAAGCCAGCGCCGGCGGCCCCCGGGCCGCCAGGCCCCATCAACAGGTGGGCCCGAGACTTTGGCAAGTTTCTGGTTTTCTGGTAATATTTACGTGACGGGAACCTGGGAGATCCTGATCTCGTCTATAAGAAAAAAGGAATTGTTCAGGGGATGGCAACATGAAAAAAGCGCTTTTTCTTGTACTTGTTTTATTGTTGAGTGTCTCTCTGTTTGGTTGTGCCAATGGGAATAACGGTGGCCAGCAGGAAGGACAACCCAAAGAAAAACAGCAACAGAACCAAGGCAGCGAGAAAGAGGCGGTTGCCGGCCTGGTTGAGGATTTCGGCAGAAGGCTTCAAAAAGTCTCCCTTCAAGCCCCCGGAGAGGTAATATACAAAAGTATGCAAGAGAATTATGGCGGTTTAGTGTACCCTTCGCTTATTGAAGAATGGGCAAGGGATCCTCAAAATGCTCCCGGGAGGGTAGTTTCAAGTCCGTGGCCGGATCATATAGAGATTCTCAGCATTGAGAAAGCATCGGAGTCTGCGTACGAAGTCAAGGGCCAAATCATAGAGATGACCAGTGTGGAGATGGCAAGCGGCGGGGTTGCCGCCAGGCGGCCAATCACACTCGTTGTTGGGAAAGCCGAAAACCGCTGGGTTATTACCGCTGTCAAGATCGGTGCGTACGAGGATACCAACGCAACGGTGTTCAAAAATTACCGATATGGTTTCAGTTTTTCCCTGCCTGAGAGTTGGAAAGGCTATTCGATTGTAAACGGCAAATGGGAGGGTTCCGCCGTGGGAGGCACACAAGGCGGGGAAGTTGTTGAAACCGGCCCGGTGATTTCCATAAGACATCCTCAATGGACTCCTGATAACAAGCGGCAGGACATCCCCATTATGGTCTTTACACTTGCCCAATGGGACTCGCTTCAGCAAGGGAAATTCCATATCGGTGCGGCTCCCATAGGACCAAGCGAACTTGGCTGTAACGCCAGGTACGTTTTTGCGCTTCCCGCGCGTTATAACTATGCATTTCCGACAGGATACGAAGAAGTGGAAGAAATTTTAAAAAGCAATCCCCTTCGAACTGATGAATATGGAAGTATCTCAAATTAATACGACCACTGAACACGAAATAAAATCAGGGGCTTGAGGCATCTGTTATGAAAAAGATTAAATTGGCCCGGGGGTCATGGCGGAGAAAGCCTCAGACCCAGGTTGTTCCCAACAAGAAGGCCCTAAACAGTAAATACGCCTGCAGGAAATCGAAGGAACCCCCCGCCCCCTCCAACTAAGAAAAAACCACCTGCAGTGTGTAATCCTGTGGAAGCAAACCTTAAAGGCTCCCTCCCGGTGTCTTGCGATCCCGCTCACCCCAGGCTGTGAATTTTTCGTGAAACGATAACATGGGTTATTTCGTTTAATATAGCAAGTCAATCGACATATGAATTGGCGGGAGATAATATGATTAAAAAAATATTTATGGGCATCTGCTCTGTTCTGGCCATTCCCGCGCTGATACTCTTTTTCAAATTCGCCACCCACGCCGAAACGCCGGCAATAAAGCTGGGCAATGAGCTTTTGCAAGGCAAGTATCATTACCTGGTGGAAGGAAAAAGGATTGGACTGATCACCAACCAGAGCGGAGTAACCAGCCAGGGAATAAGCACCATTGACATGCTGGCCAACGATCAGTCCGTGCGACTGACGGCCCTTTACGCCCCCGAACACGGCCTCGACGGCACCGCCAAGGCGGGTGAATACGTGGAATCATATGTTCACGGCAAGCTGGGCATCCCCGTATACAGCCTGTACGGCAAAACAAGGATGCCCACCGGGGAGATGCTTCAGGATGTCGATGTTCTTGTTTTTGATGTACAGGACATTGGGGCCAGGTCGTACACCTACATATCGACATTGAACTACTGCATGGCAGCCGCAAAAAAGTACGGCAAGCGGATTGTGGTGCTTGACCGCCCAAATCCGCTGGGTGGTGAAATTGTTGAAGGACCTGTCCTGGAGGACCCTTACCTGTCTTTTGTGGGTGTGGACAATTTGCCGATGGCCCACGGCATGACCGCCGGAGAACTGGCCAATTTTTTCAACCGTAAAATCGGGGCCGATCTCACCGTGGTCCCGATGGAAGGGTACACCAGGGACATGATCTACCAGGATACGGGGCTGCCCTGGGTACAGACTTCTCCCAACATCCCGGACCTGGATTCCGTTTTCGGGTACATGGCCACAGGCCTCGGAGAAGGAACGGGAATTGTCCAGGGGGATAAATTCAAGTGGATAGGCGGCAAGGGAATCGACTCCCGGAAATATGCCGGACTTCTCAACGGCGCGGGTCTTCCCGGGGTGACTTTTATCCCGGAAACAAGGGGAGATGCGGGAGGGGTAAGGTTGAAAATAGAGGATTACCATGCTTTTAATCCCGCCAAAACGGGTATCTACGCATTGGCCTTTGCTCATTCCCTGAACAGTTTCAAGGTGCCCAAAAGCGATAAGACTGTGGTCATGTTCGATAAGATCATGGGAACCGGTAAAATCGGGGAATACCTGGAACAGGGTCTTGACCCGGAACAGATCGAGGCCCGGTACGCCCCCGGCCTTAACAGATTCAAAGAAGAAAGAAAAAAATACCTGATTTACGGAAATGATTCCGAAAGGGAGTCCAGGATCGGGCAGTGGATAGACATTTTTACCGGCACATTTAAACTCTAGAACCGGGGCCACGGCGCCATTGCCCGGAACGCCGCATACCTGAAAGAAAAGTGACTTGTGCTGCCTTCCCTGACTTTCTACGCAGGTTTTTTCCGGGGCCGGCGGGATTTTTCCAAAAAAGGGTGATAAACAAGCCCCTCGGCCACAACCAGCGCAACGGTGCCAAGGATAATGTTGAAGAAGCCGGCGTCAACTCCCAGATACCTGGAGACCCAGAGAATAAACAGGGCCAGTCCGCCGTCCGTCACAGTGGCGGTAAAATTACCCGTTTCCGGCAAAATCACGAGGTCCCCGACGATATAGGAAACCATGGTAACGGTTAAGGCCAGGACTGCCGCGGGGACCCAGCTCACCCCTCCCGGCAGGGCGAGAATCAAAAGAAGCGGCAGCCCGTTTAAGAGTATTTTGACCGGAAGGACCTTAAAGTGCCCCATCCGGCACCATCTCCTCTCTTGGAATGTATTTTCTCTCTTTATTATTTTTTAAATACCGTTGCACAAACAAAACTGAAGGCCGGGGACTGTTCACCCTCAGCCTTTGAAACACTCCACCAGTTCCCGGGCCTGTCCCGGGTTTTCATAAACTATGTTCCCGATGACCACCGTGTCCACCAGCGGGGCCACGGCATTCAGCTGGGCGGGGGTCTTTATGCCTCCCCCGTAGACCAGGTGTATGTTTTTTCTGGCCCCGGAAACCGCCGCCACCAGGTCCAGGTCCCCGAAAACGCCGCTGTACTCTATGTAGATCAGCGGAATCCGGTACACCTCCTCGGCCAGCAGGGTATACGCCACCGCGTCTTCCGGGTTGACACGGCTGCTGCGGGTGAGCCGGCCCACGGCGGAATCCCTGTTGCAGACCAGGTAACCTTCGGTAAGCACCCTGTCCCACCGGATCAGATCCCGGTACCTTTTAATGGCGCCCAGGTGGGCGTCCACCAGCCACTTTTTATCCCCGGCGTTCAGAACCACCGGGATAAAGTGGGCGTCCACCCCCGGCACCACAGCGTCCTCGACCGAGATTTCCTGCACCAGTGGACCGTTGAAACCGCCCCGGCGTACCAGGCGGATCAGGGCCTCTGTGTTGTCATAGTTTACCCCCAGCGTCCCTCCCACCACCACGGCGTCAACATTCCGCTGGTTTATTATCCAGAAGGCTTCTTCAGGCAGACACTTATCAGGGTCAAGCTTCACCACCAGCCTCCATTTTTTCCATTTTGCAGTATCCCACACCGCCAAGACCCCCATCACTTTAATCAAAGTACCTGGAACATTTTCCTCCCTAATACGTTACTAAAATGCCGGAACAAGGGCAAGTTTTTCCGGATGGACGCCCTGTTCCCCGGTT
Organism: Peptococcaceae bacterium; assembly: GCA_023512435.1. Classification (GTDB taxonomy): domain Bacteria; phylum Bacillota; class Desulfotomaculia; order Desulfotomaculales; family Desulfocucumaceae; genus JAILZP01. Next base: position 62,825 of record JAILZP010000010.1, read on the forward strand.
AAGAAGGAACGGCCCGGCACATAATATTGACGGGGTGAGACTCATGCGTTTGATAGCTCTGATGACCGACGAGGACCGGGTGGGATTTCTGGTGGACAGCCTGCGCAACGCCGGCTTCGACCGGAAGGACATGATTATTTCCGACCTGGCCGAAGCCGGGGAAGAAAAAAACAGGGACCCCGGGGAGGCGGCCGGAGAAATGGCCTTCACTAAAACTGAAAGAGACGGGTTGTGGGAAGCATCACCATTCGCCGGCGGCATCGAGGGACTCAACGCCACCCGCGGGATCCTGGTGGCGTTGGAATGCCCCAAGCATTCGGCCTCCCGGGTGCGGGAGATCATGGAACAGAACGGGGCGGCCAAAATAATCCAGGATTAGCGGCAGTATACTCCCTCCAGGGTCAGGGGGAGATTGTTGTTCAGTCCCTTTGAAAACAGAAGCTGGTAGACGTTGAGCCCCGAAACCCTGAAGGAAGCCGCGCAGCCCCGCAAGTACAGGCTCCACATCCTGACGAACTTCTCGCCGAATTTATCTCTTACCTCGTCGATGTGGCCGACAAAATTTTGGTACCACCTGTCCAGCGTCATGGCGTAATGCATTCTCAAGCTTTCTGCGTGCAGCAGGTGAAAATCGTACTGGGGCAGCAGCCAGACGGTTTCCCGCAGGGAAGGAATGTACCCCCCCGGAAAGATGTACCTGTCGATCCAGGAGTTGACCGGGTGTTCCCCGGTGCCGGTTATGGTGTGCAGCATGGACAGCCCGCCGGGGACCAGCAGCCGGCTGACCTTCTCCATGTACCGGCCCAGGTTGTCCCTGCCCACATGTTCAAACATGCCCACACTGACGATCTTGTCAAACTGCAGGTTCTCGGGAAGATCGAGGTAGTTAAGCATTTCCACTTCCACCAGGCCGGACAGGCCCTGTTCCTTTATTCTCTCTTTTACCGCCGCATACTGTTCTTCACTGAGGGTTATCCCCAGCGCCCCGACATTGTACTGCCGGGCCGCCCGGATGATCAGCCAGCCCCATCCGCAGCCGATATCCAGCAGCCTTTCCCCTGCTTTCAACTGCAGCTTTCGCAAAATGAGGTCGATTTTTTGAATCTGCGCCTGGGTAAGACTGTCGCCCGGTTCCCTGAAATAGGCGCAGGAATAACTCATTGTCTCGTCCAGCCAGAGGGCGAAAAAATCGTTTCCCAAATCGTAGTGATGCTGGATATTCTTCTTTTGCGCCTGCTTCGAAACGGTGCTACCGACGGTTCTTACCGCCGAGGACAGCTTTTTCTTGATGCCCTTCCGCACGGCCAGTTCCCGGTTCTGATCCACAATGCGGATAACCTCCTCCAGGTCTCCTTCGAAGTCGATTATCCCGTCGACGTAAGCCTCGCCGAAGGAGAGCACCGGGTCCTTCAGGCCGAAACCGGCTGGCACTTCACGGTTAAAAATGATTTTCATCACCGGATCTCCGGTCCCGTAACTGACTGTTTCCCCGTCCCAAAACCTGACCTGGAAGTCAACGCCGCTGAAATCCTTAAAAAATGCCTTCAGGATCCTTTTTTTCATTTCATCCCTCCTCAACATTTTTCCCGGCGATTACAAGCAGCTAACTACATTGTAAACCCGCCGGGGAGAATATAAACGCATTTGGATTGCCCGGAAGAAATAAATTTTGTCCGATAAAAAAAGAGCGCATAATGCGCCCTTAATTTATTTGCTTCCCTTATTTTTCCCTGAACACGTGCTTCCGTATCCTATTCGTAAACCTTTTCTTCCACCCGGTCGGCGTCGTGGGCGTCTTCCTCGACGTCCCTGCGGTCGCCCGCGGACCCGGTCAGTTCCCTGTAATACTCGTGCTGGATGATCAGGTTCATGACCTCACTGGTGCCGGTCCAGATCATGGCCAGCCGGGCATCCCGCAGCAGCCTTTCGATGGGGTAGACCCTGGTGTAGCCGATGCCCCCCATCACCTGCATGGCGTTGTTAATCACCGCCCAGGCGGTTTCAGTGGCAAACTTCTTGGCCTCTGAGACCATCCGCCGGCACAGCGCCGGGTCCGCCCCGGAGTCCACCGCCCTGGCCGCCGCGTACGTCAGCCCCCGGGCGGCGTCCAGCATGGTTATGCTTTCGGCTATTTTAAAGCTCACGGCCTGGAACTTGTTGATGGTCTGGCCGAAGGCCTTGCGCCGGGTGGTATAGCGGGTGGCCACTTCCAGGGCCGCCCTGGCCATGCCGATGGCCCCGGCCGCGCTGGTCATCCTCTCGGGTATCATCATCTGGTAGAATATCCTGGCGGCCTCGTTCTCCGCGCCCAGCAGGTTTTCCGCCGGAACTCTGCAGTTGTCCAGCACCAGGCGGCCGGCTCCCCCTCCCCTGGTGCCCATCAGACCGTATATGTACTCCACCTTGACCCCCGGGCCCCTTTCCACCAGGAAGGCCGAGAGGGACTTGTGCGGCGGGGCGTTTGGGTCGGTCTTGGCATAAACCATGAAGTAGTCGGCTCCCTCGGCCCCCACGATAAAACGTTTCTGGCCCCTTAAAACATAATGGTCCCCCTCTTTTCTGGCCACCGTGGTGGCGCCGAAGAAATCCGACCCTCCCCTGGGCTCGGTGAGGCCTTCGGCGGAGGCCATCTTCCCCGCCAGGGTGGGCTTCAGGAATTTTTCTTTCTGGGCGGAAGTCCCAAATTTATCAATGGCCTCGCCCACAATGCTGGGCATTGAGTACAGGCAAGAGAGGGACATGCTCAGGACCCCCATCTCCTCCAGGGCCACCACCTCCGACGCCCAGTCAAGCCCCCGGCCGCCGTACTCCCTGGGAAAACGCAGGCCCAGCAGGTTCCTGGCGCCCAGGTCCTCCAGGAAGCCCCGGGGAAAGGTTACCCGCTCGGCATCCATGTCCAGCACCAGCTGGCGCGGCACCGACTTGACAAAGGCCCGCACCTCGTCCCGCAGCTTCAATTGAACCTCCGAGAGCATGAAATCAAACATTTTCCAACCCCTCTCCATCGTTATATTACATAATGAAATTTTAATATTTCTATTTGTAATAATATATTACAGAACATTATACCGTCAATAACATTTGTAATATTTAGAGATATTCAACACTTCTCTTCTATGGTAAATTAAAAGCATGAACGGGTGGGACATAGTGCTGGCGGCAAAGGGGCGGAAAAATGGGTTACAAGTCAATCGGCAAGCGGCTGCAGATGGCCAGGGAGGAGGCCGGTTTAAGCCAGGAGCAGCTGGCGGCCAGGATCGGCTGCTCACAGTCAACCCTGTCCAACTATGAAAAGGGCAGGCGCCGGCTGTACCTGGCCCAGTTGGAGAAAATAGCCGAGGAACTGCAAAAACCGATGGAATATTTCATGCAGCCCCTGTCTGATGACGCGGAAGGCACCGGGACCAAAGCAGACCGGAACTGCGATCCGGATGCAGAAGCCCTGATGGCGGCGCTGGCCAGGCTCTCCCCCGCCGGCAGGAGGCTGGCCGTGGATTTTATAATCTGGCTCGCGCAGAGGGAGGAGAAGATTGATGCCTGACTTCAGCCTGACACGGGACCAGGAAAGCCTGCTGGAAGAACTGAGGGAACTGGTCGGCCGGAAGATCGCCCCCGCTTCGCTGGAACTGGACCGGGCGGGAGACGACAGGTTCGACTTTTCCCTGGCCGGGTTCCTGGCCGGACTCAACCTGCTCACTCCCACGGTGCCCCGGGAATACGGCGGGAGGGGATTGGACTACTTCACCACCGCCCTGGTGCTGGAGGAAGTGAGCGCCGGCTGCGCCGGCCTGGCCGCCGTGGTAACGGCCAACATTCATGCCGCCAGTCCCATTATCCTGGGCGGCACAGACCACCAGAAGGAAGCCTTTCTCCCCCGGCTGACGCGCCCCGACCCAAACCTGGCGGCCTTCGCCCTGACTGAAAGCAGCTCAGGGTCGGACATCGGCGCCATGCAGTCATTCGCCTCCCCGGTGCGGAAGGACGGCCGGGCAAATTCAACCGGGCAGTGGGTTATAAACGGATCCAAAGACTATGTCATCAACGGGGGCGTGGCGGAGTTCATCGTCCTTTTCGCCGCCACCGACCCGAAGAACAAAAAAGGCGGCATGATGGCCTTCGTGGTGCCGTCTGGAACTCCGGGCATGTCGGTGGAATCGGTGCGGAACAAAATGGGCATCCGCTACGCAAATACCGTGCGCCTGGTTTTCGACGACCTGAAGCTGGACGGGAATTATGTCATAGGCCGGCCGGGCAGCGCCTACCTGCTGCTTATGCAGACCTTCGACCGGGGACGCTCCCTGGCCGGGGCCATCGGCGTCGGCATAGCCCGGGCGGCCTACGAGTGCGCCCTGAAATACAGCAAGGAAAGGGTACAGTTCGGACGCCCGGTTTATTCAAACCAGGGGGTGTCCTTCACCCTGGCCGAACTGGCCACAAAAATAGAGGCCGCCAGGATGCTGGTCTGGAAGGCCTGCTGGCTCATCGACAGGGACCTGGACTATACCATGGCCTCGTCCATGGCCAAAATAGCCGGAAGCAAGGTGGCCGTGGAGGCCGCATCGGCGGCTATGGAAATCTGCGGTGGCGGCGGCTACCTGGTCGGGCACCCGGTGGAGAAATACCTGCGGGACGCCAGGGTGCTGCCCATAATCGAGGGCACGGACCACATCCAGAAGGCTGTTATAGCCTCCCTGCTTTAGAGGGCTATCCTTTCAACATTTGAAAACAACCCCATAAAATTGTTGACCGGTGGGAGTGCTTATGACGGATATAGAGCGTAGAGTTTTCGCCCTGGACAGCGGCCATAAAGCGCTGATCAGGGAGGCCGGCCCGAAAATTCATTACCCCAAGGGACAGATAATTTTCGCATCGGGAGAATACGCCGGGCTAATCTACCTGGTGGAAAAAGGCTGGGTAAAAATTTACCGGCTGGCGGACGACGGCCGAAGGGTGACCGTGGCCATCCGGCACCCCGGCGAGCTGGTGGGTCTGGCCGAAACACTGTGCAACGCCAGGCGTTCATGCTACGCTGAGGCCATGGACGAAGTGGACCTGGTGGTTTTGAAAAGGGAAGTTTTCCTGGAACTTTTGAACTCCACCCCCAATCTGGCCATAAAAGTGGCCGAGGTATTGGGGGGCAGGCTGAGGGAGGCCCACGCCACCATCCACGAAATGGTATCCTGGCCGGTGCACGGGCGCCTTGCCCTCCTTTTGTTAAAGCTGGCCGAGCGGTCCGGCGTGGACACCGGCAACGGAATAGAGCTGAATTTAAGGCTCACCCACGAGGAAATCGCCTGCATGATTGGAACTTCGCGCCCCACGGTGACCTCAATTTTCAATGCCTTCAAGAACGAAAAGGCGGTTTTGATGGAGGGCCGCGACATCAAGCTGATTTTCCCCGAAAAAATAAAAAAATGGTTGAAATAACCGGTCGCAAGACGGCCGGTTTTGTTATGCCATTTGTAAGGAATATAACAATAATTATGTTTTATGCCAAACATAATTTTTTTTTATTATTTGGTATCTTTGTGTCAGGAAACACACAACCGCCTGGAAAAAAGGGGGGAACAACGGTGTAAGGCGGTTAAGCGGTCAAAAAAAAGTAGAGGGGAGGACGTTATGAGAAACGACGGTGAATTAAAGTGGTACGCCAGGTGGGTACCGGAAGGCGTGATAAACAACGCCCGCCGGGCCGGCCTGAACCCCAACACGGCATTTATCGGATTTATCCTGGCCTGGGCAGCCTTTTTCGTCATTCTTTGGGCGCCTCCGGCGGCGGGGTTGAAGCCCGAGGGCCAGGCAGCGGCGGCAGTGGCGGTCTGGGCGGTGATTATCTGGATCACCGAGGCGGTACCGGTCGGCATTACGGGATTACTGATTCCCTTGCTGCTGGTGATGACAAAGGCCGAAAAAGAGATCGGCAAGGCCTTCGGAGGCTACACCCAGGACGTGACCTTCCTGGTCCTGGGATCCTTCATCTTCGCAGCCATCATGCAGTGCACCGGCCTTGACCGGAGGATCGCCATGGCGGTCCTATCCAGGGTGAAGCCCCGGGTGGACCAGGTAATCAAGGGTTTTATGATTGTCAATACCCTACTGGGGGTATTCATCCCGGCAGCGGTTTCCAGGGCCGCGGTTCTTCTCCCCGTTGTGCGGGGGGTCATGGCCTTGTTTCCGGAAGACGAAAAAAGCAGGAAGGCGGTCGGCGCCCTGGCCATCTCCGGAATCTGCTATTTTCCCATGGTAGCCGGAATACTTCTGCTTACGGCGCACATGCCCAACGTGATCATGGCCGGCCTGTTTGAAAAACAGCTGGGGTACCAGATGAGCTACGCCAGGTGGTTCTGGCTGCACTGGCCCATCGCAGGCCTTTACCCCATTATGTTCATCCTGATCAGGAGGCTGTTCGACGTTAAAGACATAGCCGTACCCGGAGGAATAGATTTTATAAAGGAAGAACAGCAAAAAATGGGCAAAATGAGCGCGGTGGAATGGCTGATCATCGGCGTGTTCCTGCTGGCTGTTTTACTGTGGATTACCGAGCCCTACCACGGGATTAAAACCGGCATGGCCACCGTAATCGCCCTGGGCGTGTTCTTCATTCCGGGCCTTCTGCCGGTTTCCTGGCAGGCCGTGCAGGGAAAAACCATTTGGGGCACCTTCCTCCTGCTGGCCGGCGCCCTGTCCATGGCCAACGCCATCAGCAGCACCGGCCTGGCCAAGTGGCTGGCCGACATAGCCCACCCCATATTCAAGGGACAGCCTTTCCTGGTTATCGTTGTGGGAATTATAGCGGTCACCGCCTTTATCCGGATCTTTATGCTGAGCAACGTGGCGGCGGTGGCAATGCTGGCCCCCATCATGCTGTCCCTGGCCAAGGTGCTCAACCTGAACCCGGTGGCCTTCACGCTCCTGGCCTGCAACTTCGACACCTTTTCCTTCATCATCCCCACCCAGGTCACGGCCTGCGTAATCGCCTACGGAACAAATACCTTCAATACCGGAACCTACGCCCGGGTAGGGATACCAGTCATGCTGGTGACGCTGGTTTATTTCATGGTGATCATGATGCCCTGGTACGCCATCAACGGCCTGCCGTTATGGGGCGGTTACATGACCTGGAAATAAAGGGACGAAAACCAACTACATTAAGAGAGGATGTTTCTTATGGGCAAATTGATTCCCGTATATCCGCAGGACGTGGAAGATGTCTTCATGGAAACCGACCTTTTAATCATCGGGGCCGGCAATGCCGGGTGCTATGCCGCCATTGAGGCCAAGAGGCAAAACCCGGACCTCAAGGTCACCCTGATGGAGAAGGCCCACATTGACCGCAGCGGCTGCCTGGCGGGCGGCATGGACGCCATCAACACCTATATCAAAAAAGGGGAAACCGCCGAAAGCCTGACCCGCTGGAGCCGTGACCAGGCCGGGGGGCTGCTGCGGGAGGACCTGTACCTGACCATGGCCGAAGAACTCAACAAGGCCATCGAGGATTGGGAAGAATGGGGCCTCCCCATCAAGAAGGACGAAAACGGTGAGTATATAGCCCGGGGACGGTGGGACATCGCCATCCTGGGTTCGGAGATGAAGGTCATCCTGGCCGAAAAGGTCCGGGAGTACGGGTGCGAGATACTGAACCGGGTGGTGGCCACGAATTTCCTGATGGACGGCGACCGGGTGGCCGGAGCCATGGGATTCCACCTCAGGGAAGGCAAATTTTACATTATCAAGGCAAGGGCCACCATCGTAGCCACCGGGGGCGCCGGCGGCCTGTACAAGCCGTACACCAATGACGGAAACGACTGCCACCACCAGATCTGGTACTGCCCCTTCAATGTGGGCACCGGTTACGCCATGGGCATCCGGGCCGGAGCCGAGATGACCACCTTTGAAATGCGCTGGTGCGCCGTCAGGACAAAAGACTTCAACGGTCCCATCGACACTATCTCGGTGGGATACAACGCCGCCATGATCAACGCCAGGGGCGAAAAAATACTGGCCGAGCGGTACGCCCACCTGGGCGGCGACAAGGCTCCCCGCTTTATCCGGGCCAACGCCCCCATGGAGGAGTGGCTGGCCGGGCGCGGGCCCTGTTACGTGGACACCACCCACATGACCCCGGAACAGATCAAGGACCTGAAGACCGACTACCTGAACGAGCGCCCCACCTTCGTCCTGTTCCTGGCCGCCCGGAACCAGGACATTTCCAAGGAACCCATCGAGATATACGGCAGCGACCCCTACATCGTGGGCGGCCACACGGCAAGCGGGTACTGGATCGACGTAAAGAGGGCCACCACCGTTCCCGGACTGTTCGCCTGCGGCGACGTGGCCGGCGGCACGCCCAACAAGTTCGTGGGCGGCTGCGCCGCCGAGGGAGTCCTGGCGGCCAGGGGAGCCGTCGAATACCTGCAAAATTCCGGCGCGGGCCAAAACTCCCTCAACAAGGACCAGGTAAACCAGGAAAAGATCCGGGTATTCCGCCCCTTCGAGCGCCAGCTCAACGTAGGCGATGGAATAAGCCCCTGGGAAATGGAGGAAAGGCTGCAGCGGCTCATGGACGAGTATGCCGGGGGCGTCCACCAGTTTTACCGGATGAACCGGGAGAGGCTGGAATACGCGCTGAAAAACATCGCCATGCTCAAAGACCAGGCCAAATACCTGGTGGCCAAAGACTGGCACGAATTGATGAAATGCAACGAGGTCATCGACATGCTGGATGTGGCCGAGGTTCTGGTGCACCACCTGCTTTACCGGGAAGAAACCCGCTGGCCGGGCTGGCAAAACAGGGTTGACTTCCCCGAACGCAACGATGAAAAATTCAACTGTTTCGTCAATTCCAGGCGGGACCCGCAAACCGGCCGGGTGGAGATGTTCACCAGACCTTACGAGAAGATAGTGTCCTGAGATTGAACGGCATTTTAACTGTAAGGCAATCAGATAACGGTCAAAATTTTTGAAATGTGTCAAGGGGGATGACCAGATGCCACCAAAAGTTGATCCGCATAAGTGTGACGGGTGCAAAGGAGAGAAAGAAGCCATATGCATGGCAATTTGCCCCGGCGATTTGATGTATCTGAACGAGGATACCCTCAAGGCCTACTGCCGATCTCCCCGTGACTGCTGGGACTGCATGTCCTGCGTCAAGGCCTGTCCCCAGGGGGCCATCGAAACTAGGCTGCCCTACCAGCTGGGCTACTATCCGGCCAAACTGATCCCGCTGATGGGCAGCAAAAGGGTAAGCTGGACCTGCATAGGCCAGGACGACAAGGTGGAAAGGTTCAGCTACAAGAACAGGAATGACTGATGTAGAAGTCATGTCATTACGGGGGCCGGAAATATACTTTCGGCCCCCTGCCCGCTATATTTAATTCGAGGCAGCAAGGGGTTGAAGATGTTGGCAAAAGGCAGAATTCTGGTGGTGGGCGGCGGCATTGCGGGCCTGACGGCGGCGGAAAGACTGGCCCGGGCCGGCGCCGGGGTGGTGCTGGTGGAAAAATCCCCCTACCTGGGGGGAAGGGTGGCCCGTCTGCACCGGTACTATCCCAGGATGTGCCCACCCCGCTGCGGGCTGGAGGTATTAATCAACAATATCCGCGGCTTTCCTCACGTGGAAACGCACCTGCTTACCGAAGTCATAGACGTGAAAAAGGCTTCTTCCGGCATTCATACCGTAACGTTGTTAAAAAAGCCCCGGCGGGTTATGGACACCTGCACCGCCTGCGGGCTGTGCGAAACGGCCTGCCCGGCGGAAAAAAAGACCTCCTTTTGCAGTCAGGCCATAAAAGCCATCAGGGGTCCCGGTGATTGGGCGCATCCCGCGACTTTCTGGGTCGATGAAGGAATGTGCCGGGGCCGGGACTGTTCCCTGTGCGTTCAGGCCTGCCCCGAACAGGCGGTTGATTTAAGTCAGCAGCCTGAAGAAACAGATCTTGATGTCCAAGGCATAATCATTGCCACCGGCACTGAATTGTACGACGCCTCCCTGATCAAGGAATACGGCTACGGCCGCCTGCCGGGCGTGATCACCGCCATGGAACTGGAGTCGTTCTTCCGGCCCGACGGACCCGCCGGCGGGTTGCCGGTCCATCCCGCCACCGGTGAGCCCCTGCGCCGGGTGGCCTTCATCCAGTGCGCCGGCAGCAGGAATGCGAACCACCTGCCGTACTGCTCCGGGTACTGCTGCACGGTGACTTTAAAACAGGTGGAGTACCTCCACCAGTCCCTGAAGGACGTCCAGACCTGGATATTTTACCAGGACATCCGGACTCCCGGAAACCGGGAGGAATATTACCGGCACGTCCGGGAGGAGTACCGCCCGGTCTTCATCCGGGGACTCCCGTCAAGCATAAAATACCGCCCGGAAACCGGGGAACTGACTGTCAAGTGCGTGGACACCCTGAGCAGAAAAGAGGTCAGGGGCCGCTTCGACCTGGTGGTTCTGGCCACCGGCATGGCCCCACCGGCGCTGCCCGAATTTTACGGGATAGAGCGGGACGGCAGCGGATTTTTCTCCGGACATATACCCTGTGAGCCCACCGAGTTGAGGCGTCCGGGCATCTGGGCGGCGGGCAGCGTCCAGTCACCCATGGACGCGGAGGAAAGCGTGAAAAGCGCCCTGGCCGCAGTGGCCCAGTGCCTGGTAAAACTCCGGCAGCAGCCGGCCGCATTCCCTGCGCTGGACCAAAGAAAATGCGACCGCTGCGGCCGATGCGTAAAAGAATGCCCTTACGGGGCCTGCATTCCGGGAAGCGACGGTTACCCGGCGGCAGATCCCGGGGATTGCCGGGGCTGCGGCATCTGCCAGGGCGGCTGCCCCCTCCTGTGCATCAACCTGCCAGGCTACGGCAGCAAAAAGATAGAAGAGGTGGTGGATAAAGTCCTCACCCGGGGGGGCCCGGAAATGGCGATACTCCTCTTCCTGTGCGGCAATGACGCCTACCCGGCTTGGAATTCGCTGATCAAACAACAAAAAGGCAAAGGCCTGGAAGGAATTATGCCCATGGTGGTTCCCTGCATCGGGGCGGTTAACGCGGCCTGGGTCAGCGAGGCTCTGATCGGGGGGCTGGACGGGGTGATGCTGGCGGGCTGCCGCCCGGACCAGTGCCACCACGCGGCTGGAACCTCACTGGCCGCCACGCGCCTGGATAATCTGAAAGAAACCCTGACCAGGATGAGACTCGAACCGGAAAGAGTCAGCCTGACTCAGGTAACCATCGACGACTCCTTAAAGCTGTTCAAAGAAATACAGAATTTTAAAAGCTCCCTGGAAAAACTGGGGCCGAATCCCTTTAAATAAAGGAAAGGCGGTGGGCGGACGGATGAACCATGCTGCAGACATTACGGACCCGAAGGAACTGAGGGTGCTGGACCCGGCAACCATCGACACCGCCTCCCTGTGCGAACAGTGCGGAAGATGCGGGTCCGCCTGCCCGGCCCTGATCAGGCAGCCCAACCCCACCTCCCTGATCAGGCTGATCCAGCTTGGCCTGGTGACTGAAGCCCTCCATTCCCCCCTGATCTGGAGCTGCATAGGTTGCGAACAGTGCAATGCAGCATGCCCCCGCAAGCTGGACGTGGCCGGCGCGGTCCGCAGGCTCAGGCGGTTGTCCGCCAGGGAAAAGGACGTGTGCTTTCCCCGGATTATGCTGGACTTTCTTACTGGATGAAACATTTTTTAGGAACTTTAATATTTGATGCGGTATACGATCAGGTTTGCCAGCTCGGTGAGGGCCTTTTGCTGGCCCTCGTGCTTTTTCCACCAGGAGGAGGGGGAAAACTTGGGGTCGGGGGCGGACACGGTGATGATTTCCACCCCGGTGCCCTTAAAAACCCTGCCGAAGATATACCTAGCCCGCCTGGTATGGTAATTGGAGGTGACCAAAAGGAAGCTTTTTATACCCTTTTCAAGGATGATTTCCTTTACATTCACCGCGTTTTCGTAAGTGCTTTCGGATTTGTTCTCCAGCAGTACCACCTCCGGGGGGACACCCGAATCCACGGCCTCCATGCGCATCAGGTCGGCGTCGGTAAGCCTGGAGGTCGGCCTTCCGCCCCCGCTCATAATAATCAGGCCGGCGTAACCTTCCTTGTAAAGTTCCACGCCCTTTGCCACCCGCGGCACCGTCTCCCCGGACAGAATCACCACGGCGTCACACCGGCGGGGCTTTTCATCCACCACCAGAAACCGGCCGAAGGCGGCCAGCCAGTAGTCCGATGCCAGAATCACCATGACCAGCAGGGCTATTGCGGCCAAAAACCTTTTTTTCAAAAAAACCACCGGAATATTTACTTCTGTACACCCCGGCAATTTCCTTTCGGTCATGCCCGGAAGCATCCGGGAAGAACCCGGATTACTGAAAATTGTTTTCTTTACGTTAACCGGTAAAATCAGGGGAAAAGAGGTTTATCAGCCGGATAATGGCCTAAGAAAAGGTCTGTTCCCTATTGACCTTTTTAAAAAAATAAAATAATTTATTCTTAGTAAAATGAGTGAGGATTCAGTCACCACTTTTATACAGTCAGTTAAAAAAATAAATATAAAAGGAGGATGCGCAAAAGATGAAGCGCAGCGTAAAAAAAGCTGCCGTTCTGGGAGCAGGGGTCATGGGTGCGGCAATCGCCGGGCACCTGGCCAACGTGGGAATCCCCACCTACCTCCTGGACATTGTACCGCCGTCACTGAATCCGGATGAAGAAAAAGCGGGGCTGACCCTGGAAAGTCCCCAGGTGCGCAACAGGTTTGCAGTCAGCGGGATTAACAACCTGACCAAGGCAAAACCGGCCCCCCTTTACGTGCCGGAAAACGCCGGCCTGCTAACCCCCGGCAACTTTGAAGACAACATGAACTGGCTGGCCGAGTGCGACCTGGTTATCGAGGCCGTGGTGGAAAGGATGGACATCAAGCAAAGCCTTTTCGAAAAGGTTGAAAAGAACTGGAAGCCCGGTTCGATAGTGGCCACCAACACCTCCGGCCTGTCCATCAACAAGATGATCGAGGGCCGTTCGGCGGAATTCAAAAAGCACTTTATCGGCATGCACTTTTTCAATCCCCCCAGGTACATGCGCCTGCTGGAGGTAATCCCGGCCGCCGAGACCCTGCCGGAAGTCCTGGAGTTCGTGGCGGACTTCGGCGAAAGGGTCCTGGGCAAGGGCGTGGTGATCTGCAAGGACACCCCCAACTTCGTGGCCAACCGCATCGGCGTCTACGGAATGTGCGCCACCATCAAGGCTATGATGGAATTCGGACTGGGCGTGGACGAAGTGGACGAGCTTACCGGGCCGGTAATGGGACACCCCAAGAGCGCATCCTTCCGCACCCTGGACATGGTAGGCCTCGACGTCATGCTGCACGTGGCCAAAACTGTCTACGACACTGCCACGGATCCCAAGGAAAAGGCCGTCTTCGAGGCCGCCCCGTTCCTCCAGAAGATGGTGGAAAACAAATGGCTCGGGGACAAGACCGGCCAGGGCTTCTACAAGAAGGTCAAGTCCGACAAGGGCCGCGAAATTTTGGTGCTGGACTACAACACCATGGAGTACCGCCCCAAGGCCAAGGCCAATTTCGGTTCCCTTTCCACCGCCAAGATGTCCAAGAAAACTGAAAAGCAGTTCAAAGCCCTGGTCACCGGCAGCGACAAGGCCGCCCAGTTCGCCTGGAAGGTTACCAAGCAGCAGCTGCTTTACGCCGCCAACCTGCTGGGAATTATCGCCGACGACATCCAGTCCATCGATCAGGCCATGAAGTGGGGCTTTAACTGGGAATTCGGCCCCTTCGAGGCCTGGGACATCCTGGGTGTGCCGGCCGTGGTGGAACGCCTCAAGGCTGAGGGCGAGGAAATCCCCAAGGTGGTGGAGGAACTGCTGGCCAGCGGCCGGACCAGTTTCTACGAGAAAAAGGACGGCGTCCGCTTTATCTTCGACCGGACCACCAAATCCACAGTGCCTGAAAAATTCGGCGAGAACGTAATTTTCCTGGCCCCCCTGAAGGAACAGAAAAAAGTTATCAAGTCAAACGACGGCGCCAGCCTGATCGACATCGGCGACGGTGTAGTCTGCCTGGAATTCCACTGCAAGGCAAACGCCATCGGAAGCGACATCGTGGAAATGATGAATTTCTCGGTGAAAGAGGTGGAGAAAAACTACGAGGGCCTGGTCGTCGCCAACTACGGCCAGCACTTCTCGGTGGGCGCCAACCTGATGCTGGTCATGATGTACGCCGAAGCCCAGGAGTGGGACGAACTGGACCTCATGGTAAGGGAATTCCAGGATGCCAACATGAGAATGAAATACTGCCGGAAACCGGTTGTCGTAGCTCCCCACGGCATGGCCCTGGGCGGGGGCTGCGAGATTGTCATGCACGGCCACAAGGTGGCAGCCTATGCCGAGTCGTACATCGGCCTGGTGGAGGTAGGCGTCGGCCTGGTGCCCGGCGGCGGCGGAGTCAAGGAACTGGCTTTCAGGGCGGCGGAAACGGAACCCCCGGCGCCGGCCAATGTTAAAACCGGCGGCACCAACAGCGTTCAACCCATGATCAACCGCGCCTTTGAAAACATAGCCACGGCCAGGGTGGCCACCAGCGCCCCGGAAGCCGTTTCCCTGGGGTTTATCAGGGCACGCGACACCAAGATTGTGACCAACCGTGACCACCTGATCGGCGAGGCCAAGAAAATGGTCCTCCAGGCGGCCCCCGATTTCATACCGCCGGTGCCCAAGACCATCAAGGCCCTTGGCGCCCCCGGCCAGGCCGCCATCGAGGTCGGCATCAAGACAATGCTCTGGGGACGCTACATCAGCCAGCACGACGCCCTGATCGCCAGCAAGGTGGCGGGCATACTGACCGGAGGCGGAGTAACCCCGGGCACCCCGCTCACCGAGCAGAACCTGCTGGACCTGGAGCGGGAGGCCTTCTTAAGCCTGCTGGGAGAACAAAAGACCATCGACCGCATCAGGCACATGTTAATCACCAACAAGCCGTTAAGGAACTAGTAGGGCCGTGATAAACTTCGCCTGACTTTGTCAGCCCCGCCGGTCCGGATGCTCACGTATGTCCATATACGCTCCGCTCCGTCCCGTCGGTGTTTCCGCGCCAGTCTCGTTTCTGACAGCCTATCCGGATCGTGTAAACCTTCCAAGATGCTGCGGTGAACGAACTGGCACTGGTGAAGATTCTATTCACTTTTTGAATAGGGGGTATTAAGAAAAATGCAAGAAGCCGTAATCGTAAGTGCGGTGCGTACTGCGGTGGGCAAGGCTCCCCGGGGGAAACTGAGGAACACCCGGCCGGAACACATGGCCGCCGCCGTGTTGAAAGAGGCCCTGGCCCGGGTCCCCGCCCTGGACCCGGCGGAAATAGAAGACGTGCTGTTCGGCTGCTCCTTCCCGGAAGCCGAGCAGGGAATGAACGTGGGAAGGATGATCAACCTCCTGGCGGGCCTGCCCCAGAGCGTGGCCGGAGCCACCATCAACCGCTTCTGTTCTTCCGGCCTGGAGTCCATCGCCGTGGGCGCCACCCGGATCATGTCCGGCATGGTGGACGTGTTCGTGGCCGGCGGGGTGGAAAGCATGAGCCTGGTGCCCATGGGCGGCAACAAGCTGTCCCCCGACCCCGAACTGATCAGGATCTGTCCCGAGGCATACATGGGAATGGGCCTCACCGCTGAAAACGTGGCCGAGAAATACGGTATAACCAGGGAGGATCAGGACGCCTTTGCCGTGTCCAGCCACGCCAAGGCCGCCAAGGCCATCGCCGAGGGCAAGTTCAAGGAGGAAATCGTCCCCCTGACCGTGGTTGAAAAGCAGTGGGCGGGCAATAAGATCAAGGAAAAAAGTTTTATCTTCGACACCGACGAAGGCGTCCGCCCGGATACCACCATGGAAGGGCTGGCCAGACTGAAGCCGGTCTTCCGGGCCGGCGGCACGGTAACCGCCGGAAACTCTTCCCAGACCAGCGACGGGGCGGCATGCGTCGTCCTGATGAGCCGCAGGAAGGCTGAATCCCTGGGCATTAAGCCCCTGGCGGTGTTCCGGGGGTACGCGGTGGGCGGCTGTCCCCCCGAACTGATGGGCATCGGACCCATTGTGGCCATTCCCAAAGCCCTGAAGGTAGCCGGGATCACCAAGGAACAGGTGGACATCTTTGAACTGAACGAAGCCTTTGCCGCCCAGGCACTGGCCTGCATCAAGACCCTGGAGCTGGACATAAACAAGATAAATCTCAACGGGGGCGCGGTTGCCCTGGGCCACCCGCTGGGCTGCACCGGTTCCAAGCTCACGGCCACCCTGCTGCACGAAATGAAGCGCCGTAAGGCCCGCTACGGGGTGGTCAGCATGTGCATTGGCGGCGGCATGGGAGCTGCCGGCGTATTCGAGCTGGTCAATTAAAAAACAAATAAAAAATTTATCTGAAAGGAGAATTTTAAAATGCTTCAAAAAGGCGGCGCGTTTCTGCTTGAGAGCGTCAATCCCGCAGACGTCTTCACCCCGGAGGACTTTACCGACGAGCACCGGATGATTGCCGACACCTGCAAGGATTTCATTGAAAAAGATGTCATTCCCAGAATGGACGAGATCGAGTCCCAGAAGGAAGGCGTGATGAGGGAACTGCTGGCCAAGGCCGGTGAACTGGGCATCCTCTCGGCCGACATCGAAGAGGAGTACGGCGGGGCCGAACTGGGCAAGCTGGCTTCCATCATCATTACCGAAAACATTTCCTACGGCGGATCGTTTTCCCTGGGCCACGGCGCCCACACCGGGATAGGCTCTCTGCCCATCGTTCTTTTCGGCAACGAGGAACAGAAGAAAAAGTACCTGCCAAAGCTGGCCACCGGAGAGTGGATTGCGGCCTACGCCCTCACCGAGCCGGGCGCCGGGTCCGACGCCCTGAACGCCAAGACCAGGGCGGTCCTGTCCGAAGACGGAAAATACTACATCCTGAACGGGGAAAAAATGTTCATCACCAACGCCGGATTCGCCGATGTGTTCGTGACCTACGCCAAGGTGGACGGCGAAAAATTCACCGCCTTCATCGTGGAAAAAGGCACCCCGGGATTCAGCCTGGGCGCGGAGGAGAAGAAAATGGGCATCAAGGGTTCCTCCACCCGCAGCCTTATCTTCGAGGACGCCAGGGTCCCGGTGGAAAACGTGCTGGGTGAAATCGGCAAGGGCCACGTCATCGCCTTCAACATCCTGAACATCGGCCGCTTCAAGCTGGGGGCCGGCGTCACCGGGTCGGCCAAGAAGGCCATCGAGCTGGCCGTCAAATACGCCCTGCAGCGCCAGCAGTTTAAGACCCCCATCGCCAAATTTGGCATGATCCAGACCAAGCTGGCCCAGATGAACACCCGGGTCTACGCCTCCGAATCGGTGCAGTACCGCCTGGGCGGCCTGATCGAGGACGCCCTGCAGGACAAGAAGTCCGGCCCAGAAATCGGCAAGGCCATTGAGGAGTACGCCATCGAGTGTTCCATCAGCAAGGTCTTCGGTTCCGAGGTGCTGGACTACGTGGTGGACGAAATGGTCCAGATATACGGAGGATACGGCTTTATCCAGGAGTACCCGGCCGAGCGCTTCTACCGGGATTCCCGCATCAACCGGATTTTTGAGGGCACCAACGAGATCAACCGCCTGATCATTCCGGCCACCCTGATGCGCAAGGCCATGAAGGGAGAACTGCCCTTTATGGCAGCCGCCCAGGCCCTGCAAAAAGAAATCATGGACCTCAAGGCCACAGTCCCCGAAGACGACGGCAAGCCTCTCTACACCGAGCGCGCCATGCTAGCCCTGGCGAAGAAACTGTTCCTGATGATCGCCGGCCAGGCGGCCATGAAGTACATGCAAAAGCTGGCCGAAGAGCAGGAACTGATCCAGATCATGGCGGACCTGGCCATTGAAATATACGCCATGGAATCATGCGTGGCCCGCGCCCTGAAAGCGTGGGAGAAGGACCCGGCCTCGGCCGAATTGAAGATTGACCTGACCAAGGCTTACATTTACGACAAGTGGCCTCTCTTTGAAAAGTGGGGCCGGGAAGCCATGTGCTACCTGGCCACCGGCGACATGCTGGCCACCCAGCTGGCCATCGTGAAACGCATGACCAGGTACGTTCCCATTGACATGATCAGCCTGCGCCGCAAGATCTGCGCCCAGGTGATCGACAAGGAAAGCTACGTCTGCTGATTCAGTCGTCGGTAGTCGGTCGTCAGTCGTAAGACTCTGTTAAGAAAACCGGTCAGTTACGGGAGCAAGACGTCAGATTTGTTGACACTGGACCCAGGGCCATTCTTCTAACATCTGACGTCTTCTCCCGGTGGCCGCATCTGACCCGAGGCAAATTCGTTCCTTCCGACGTCCGACGTCTGACGACCCGCAGCTGAATCGGGGAGGCAGCCTGTGCCAAAAAGAACAGGGGAAAAATATAAAGCAATCATCGAGGCCGCCATAAAAGTGATCGCCGAAAACGGGTATCACGGCTCCCAGGTATCAAGGATTGCCAGGGAAGCCGGGGTTGCCGAGGGAACGATTTACCTTTACTTTGAAAATAAGGAAGATATCCTGATCTCAATATTCCGGGAGAAATTGGGGGAATTAATTGCCTTAGCTCCCAAAAAGCTGAACAAAATAGAAAATTCCTTTGAAGTTCTGGCCAACCTGATCCACCTGCACTTCTCAACCTTCCAGAACAACCGCAGGCTGGCCCACGTGCTCCAGATAGAGCTGCGCCAATCCGACAAGTCCATAAGAGAAGGGATTGCGGAGGTAATCAGGGAGTACTACCGGCTGATTGAAGAGGTGGTCCGGGCAGGTATGGATAAAGGATATTTCAAAGCCGACCTGGACCCCAAGGTAGCCCGCAAGGTAATTTTCGGCAGCATGGACGAGGTTGCCACCTGCTGGGTTCTCTCCCGCCGGAGGTACAACCTGCTGGGCATGGCTGAGCAGGTATACTGTTTCCTGGCCCGGGCCCTGGCCAGGGACGGGAACGGCGACCCCTACCCGCCGCAATTAAAGCCGGGAAAATAAAAACTGACAGTTTTTTTAAATCCGGAAACAATTTGATGAATACATTTTTTTACCATGGCAAATAATAACCTCCGTCAAGGAGGTGAAACCATGCCGACCATAAAGTGCAATGTGACGGAATGCCAGTACAACTCGGATGTTACGTGCGACGCTCCCATGATCCAGGTGGATCACAACGGTACCGCCCGGTCGGGCGATTCGTCACAAACCAAGTGCGAAACCTTTAAGCCCAAAAAATAATCATTGACAAAAGGGCCGGCCTAAATCCGGTCCTTTTACTTTACCGGAGGGGATCCCCGATCCGGTTCTTTCTTCCGTTCGGTACGCTTTTTGAAATGTGTTTTATATTTGAATGTAATTATAATTTACCCGCAGCGGGAAAGTGTTTTTGAAAACCCGACGCGGTATGTGCCCGGCGGCGCCCGGACCCGTCCCGTACCGGGAATGATGCTTTTTTTCTTAATTAAAAAGTTAACAGGAAGTTAAATTTTTTAACATACATAAGTTGGTCCCATTCAGTTATATTATTAATTATATCCGAAAGGAGAGTAATCATGAAAAAGCCCAAAGTTTCAGTTGTAAGCTACCGGGAACCATACCAAACGTTAAAAGAAGCCCTGGATCTTTGCGGCGGGCTGAAAAACTTGAGCAAGGAGGATAATATACTGATCAAGCCGAA
Organism: Peptococcaceae bacterium; assembly: GCA_023512435.1. Lineage (GTDB taxonomy): Bacteria > Bacillota > Desulfotomaculia > Desulfotomaculales > Desulfocucumaceae > JAILZP01. The sequence continues at coordinate 82,527 of JAILZP010000010.1, forward strand.
CCTGGTGGCCTGGGATTTTGATCTCCCCTTCCCGCCGTACGGCGTGGTCACCACCAGCGCAGTGATGTTCAACCTGGTGAAAATACTGGTCGAGAACGGTTTCACCAGGTTGACCATTGGCGAAGGCCCCCTGACCCTCGCCAAGCCAGTCGGGCAAGCAATTTTCAAGGTGCTGGGGTATGAAAAGCTCAGGGAAAAGTACGGGGTTGACCTGGTTGACTTTAACGAGGACAAGTTTGTCGAGGTTGACTATGGTGAAATGAAGCTCTCCATAGCCAGGCGGGCTCTGGAGGCGGACAAGATCATAAATGTCCCGGTGTTGAAGACCCACAACCAGTGCAAGGTGTCCCTGGGCATAAAGAACCTCAAGGGCTGCCTGAATAAAAAGTCAAAGATGCAGTGTCATGGAAGGGATCTCGACCTGAACTGCACCTTCCCCCTGGTGTCGGCGAAGCTGCCGGTGGCCCTGACTGTAATCGACGGAGTATTCACCCTGGAAAAAGGCCCCAGCAATACCGGGAAGGCATTCCGCAAAAACTTAATCATAGCCTCCACCGACATGCTGGCCTGCGACATTGTGGGTACTGAAATAATGGATTACAGGCCCGCTGATATTGAACACCTGAAGTTCTTCGCCATGAAAACCGGGAGAAGCCTTGACCTCAAAGACATTGAAGTGGTGGGCGAAAACATTGACAAGCACCGCCAGTATGTGGACTTTGACTGGGAATGGACGCCGGAGGACACCGGCCCGGTGGGATTTGCCAAGAGGGGTATTACCGGACTGGCCATCAGAAAGTACGACAGTTCCCTCTGCACCGGCTGCTCGGCCCAGTACAACCCCATGCTCATATTAATGATGTCGGCCTTCAGGGGAGAACCCTTCCCGGGCGTTGAAATATTAAGCGGCAAGAGACAGGCGGCTTCCCCCGGCTTTGAAAAAACCGTCCTGTTCGGGAAATGCGCCTGTGAGCTGAACAAAGACAATCCGAACATAAAAAAGGCCATCCGGGTAAAGGGCTGCCCCCCGAAACAGGAAGACTTCATCAACGCCCTCAAGGAAGAAGGCATAGAGTGCAGCATGGAAGCCTACACAGCATACAGGCATTACCTGTTTAACCGCTACAAGGCTGAGGACGGATTCGATATGGGACTGTTCGGAGAACAGGAAATTTAAAAACAAATTGTTAATTTATGTTAATTAGTATGAAAGTATGATTTTAATGTATAACTGGCTCTTTTTAATGCCTGAGAAAGGTTGTTAATTTAATAAATTAGGATATAATGTTATTAAGTGAATATACTTCACGTTCTATCCACTTCCTCTAATGCGGGTAAAAGAATGCCTGCGAAACAAAAAAGGCCAAACCCGACCTTGGCCTTTTTTGTTTTACGTTTAAAATATATAACCTTCAAACATCATGTCGCCGACTTTTCTTTATGCCGCAGCAGCACCCCGGCCAGCATGATCAGCAAACTGACCGGCAGCCCCGCATACAGGGGGTGTATACCGCCCGGGTTGAGGACCGCCCAGGCAATGGTGACCAGCGGCGGTGCGGTAACCGCCCAAATTCCGGCCCGGGCGGAAAGGTTCCGGGAAAAAAACACCGCCCCGACCATGGGAAGAAAAACCGTAACTCCCCTCAGGGCATTGGATAGGTAAGTCCAGTCCAGAATCAGGTCCCCCAGGATCCCGTAACTGAACAAACAGGCTGCAGCCACAACGGCGAAGACCGTCAGCCTGGCCGCCAGCAATTGCTCCCTGTCGCCCGCCGAGGGCCTTAATATAAGGTAAATATCCCTGCACAAGAGGGTGGATACCCCCAAAGCCAGGGCGCTGGCCGTAATGACCAGGGAAACCAAAAGCGTGGCCAACCCCACCCCCCCAAGCCAGGCCGGCTGGTGGAGAAGCATAAAGAGAGGCAGGGCAGCCGCCGGGTCTATGTCCGGGTGGGCGGTGCGCATGTACATTCCCACCGTTACCCCGGCCAGCCCGAAAAGGGGAAGGACTAAGGCCGCCATAAGGGAACCCGTTCTGGCGGACCTTACATCCTTTCCGGCAAAAACCGGCTGAATGAAAGACTGGGTGGAAACAAAGCCCACCACCACTGACATCCACCCGGCCAACTCCGCCGGCATACCCCTGGGAAACATGCTGAACCAGGGAAAGTCCGCAAATTTAAGGCTTAAGCCCTCAAAACCGCCCAGGAACCCCCAGCTCATGGATCCGGCCGCAAAATAAGTTGCCGCCATCAGCAAAAGCTTAAAAAAGCCCACCAGGGTGGTGCTCATGAAACCGCCTCCCAGGACAATAGCCGCTGAAAGGAAGGCAAACAGCACCAGCCCCTCCAACGGAGAAACCGGAAATATGGAAGTCAGCAGGGGTGCTGCGGCCAGCATCTGTACCGCCAGCTGAATGTACATACCCGCAGCGATGAACAGGGCCACCCACGGGGCCACTCTTCCCCCGTAAAATCCGGACAAAAACTGTGAAACCGTCTCCACCTTTTTTTCTCTCATGGGTCCGGCCAGAAATAAAGACAGAACCAGGCAGGCCGCGCCCGCCCCCAGGGTGAACCACAGGCCGCTTATCCCGTACTTAAAGGCCATCTGGGCGGTGCCAACGGTGACGGTGCCGCCGGCAAAAGCCCCCACAATGCCCCCGCACACCATCAGGGCGCCCAGTTTCCTGCCCCCGATGATAAAGTCGGCGGAAGATTTCACCAGCCTGGCTGAATACACACCCACCAGGATGATGACCAAAAGCACTGTGCCGATACTGGCGTACAGGCCGTAGCTGATCAATGAATCACCGCTTTCTCTTAATGCCGGTAAGCAATCCCATATTTATGATAGCATAATCCACCAACAAATTAACTGATTATCAACGCCAAACCTGGAAAAAACAAAGCAGTCCGGCACTATCACCAGTTAATGGTCCTGATTATCAGCCTTCGCAGTATATTGCCCCTTATCTCCAGGTTCAGGACTTTCTTCTTTACGGCATGCTCCCTGGACCCGGTTACCTCAACCAGGTACACACCGTCGTCGCTCCAGCGGTCGTCTACGGTTTTTTCAGGCACCGTGAAGGTGTGTTCCCACCACCCCGTGGCCGGGTTGTAAACCATCGCCGCGTCAGCGGGCAGCTGCCCGTCGGGCAGGGCCGGGCTGCCGTCGGCCTTCGTTTCCAGGGGATACCTGACGGAGCAGGAGTCCAGGGTCACCGCGGCCCCCGATGTCAGGCTCACCGCCCTAGCCGATATGGTCGCGTTTCTCCCCCGCTCGGCCGGCTGCGGGGTGATCTGCCCCTCCAGAATCAGGTCTTCCTCAACTTCTAAAGTTACGTGCAGGATCTTCGGGGTCTGCTGCGGATCCGTGGTGTCCAGGACCGCCTTGACCACAAAGCTGTTCCCCCCCGGTACGGCCGTCCAGGTATCGGGTGTAACGGCTGTAAAAGCGGCGCCTCCGTCCGATGACACGTAGTAAGTGATGGAAGTCCCGGCCGGCCTGTCCTCGGTCACGGTGAGGCGGGCGGCGTCATACGGCGTTGCCGTGTTAACCGCCTTTGAAAAGTAGCTCCTCGGGTGGGCGTAACCCCTGTTTAAATCCAGGCCTGTAATTTCAAGTCCCGGGTCCCGGACCATGCGCCCCAGGGCGTCGTCGTAAGTCCACCACTGGACGTTGCCGTTTTCGTCCAGGAATATTTGCTCGCAGGTTCCGGGCTTTAAAGAAACGGCCACCGGGTTTGACACCGGGCCCGGGCTGAACACCTCCACCCGGGCGGCTCCCCCTTCATCGTTGTTCATGTAATAGCCCAGATCCGAGGAGGTAAGCACCGAGTGGCCGGTTTCGTCGCTGCCGGCCGACACCACACCGGCCAGGCCGGTGATCCTCCTGGCCGGGTCTTCCACGTAAGTACCGCCGGCATCGTCCCAGCTGAAGTAATAGGCCGCGGTTTTGGTGAACAGCACGAAGTCCGGTGAATGGTTGACCATTGAAATTTTGACCGGATCGGTTATGTCCGGCTGAAACACCAGGGCCGGGTTCAGGGTGCTTCCCGCATCGTACCTGGTAATCCTGGCTTTTCCGCCCTCCCTTTGCAGCAGCA
>JAILZP010000041.1 GCA_023512435.1 Peptococcaceae bacterium
GTGGCGGCCATTTTCTTTACCAGGCTTTCGGCCTGTCTCACATTCAACTGCCCGCTGATAATCCTTTTGGCCGCGCTGATCTGCCGGTCCCTGTCTTCAAGGCCCAGGATGGCCCTGGCATGGCCGGCCGAAAGCCTGTTTTCCATCACCATCTGCTGAATTTCCTCCGGCAGTGAGAGCAGCCTGACCATGTTCCCGACAAACGGCCTGCTCTTTCCCACTCTTTTTGACACGTCCTCCTGGGTCAGTCCGAAGTCTTCCATTAATATTTTGTACGCCCTGGCCTCCTCCAGGGGATTCAGGTTCTCCCTCTGCACATTTTCAATCAGGGCCACGGCGGCAGCCTCCATGTCCCCGTAGTCCCTGATTACGGCTGGAATCTTCTGCATGCCCAGTTCAAGGCAGGCCCGCCATCTCCTCTCTCCGGCAATAAGCTCGTACTTCCCGTCTTCCAGGGGTCTTACCACGATGGGCTGAACCACTCCGTGCTCCCTGATGGACCCGGCCAGTTCGCCGAGCTTTTCATCGTTAAGGACCTGCCTCGGCTGCCTTGGGTTAGGCACAACTTCATTCAGGTTGATTTCCCTAAGCCGGCCGTCCCTCTCTCCGGAGGCCCCGGGCAGCAAGGCTTCCAGTCCTTTTCCCAGGCCTCTTTTTTTATTCAATGCCCAACACTTCCTTTGCCAGTTCGTGGTACACCTCCGCACCCCTTGACCGGCGGTCGTAAACCATCACCGGCTTTCCATGGCTGGGCGCCTCGCTGAGACGCACGTTCCTGGGTACAATACTGCGGTACACCTTGTCCCTGAAGTGCCGTTTAACCTCGTCAACCACCTGTATGCTCAGGTTGGTCCGCCCGTCAAACATGGTCAAAACTACCCCTTCGATTTTTAAGTCCCGGTTTACGCTCTCCTGCACCAGGGAAATGGTGTTCATCAGCTGTCCCACACCTTCAAGGGCGTAGTACTCGCACTGGATTGGAATCAAAACCGAGTCCGCCGCCGCCAGGGCGTTTATGGTCAGCAGTCCCAGGGACGGGGGGCAGTCTATTATCAGCATTTCATATTCGTCCCTGATTGTGCTGATGGCCTTTTTCAGCATGTACTCCCTGTTTTTTACGCCCACCATTTCGATTTCCGCACCGGCCAGGTCTATTCTGGACGGCAGCACGTAAAGATTTTTAACTGGGCTTTCGACAACGGCCTTTCCCGCGTCCAGTCCGTTGATCAGCACGTCGTATATGGTGTGCTTCAGTTCATCCTTGGGCAGCCCCAGTCCGCTGGTGGCGTTGCCCTGGGGATCAATGTCAATCAGCAGCACCCGGTGTTCCATCATGGAAATCCAGGCCGATAGATTGACCGCGGTAGTCGTCTTGGCAACCCCGCCCTTCTGGTTGGCAACGGCTATTACCCTGCCCACAAGAACACCTCTTGAAAGCCGAAATTGGGATTGGGAATCAGGAATTGGGCATTTCGATTAACGTATTGTCTATTCAACAAAACCGGTTCCAATCCTTCTTTTAACAGAAAAACCCCGCCCCATGATGCTTCCGGCAAGGGTCCTTAACTTCAAAAAAGTTTTGGTTATTCTGGCTCCTGAATTCCGGATTTTGAATTCTTTATTAAACAAGCGGCCTTTTAGCCGGTATTCCCGGGCGCCTCGGATACCTTTCCGGGGTTGGAGCGGTTTTTCTGATCAAGATAAGGCTTCTCTCCTCGGGAATCAGCGGCAGCCTGAACCTTTCCACCCTTTCCACCGTCCCTCCGAGGAGGTCTATGGCCTTCCGGGCGGTTTTCATTTCTTCTTCCGCACCCGGCCCCTTCATGGCCAGGAACATTCCCCCCACTTTTACCAGGGGCAGGCACAACTCGGCCAGCGCGTTCAGGGACGCCACCGCCCTGCTGACCACTATTTCCGCTTTCTCCCGGTATTCGCTGCTGCCGCCCATTCTTTCTGCCCTGTCCCACCTGGCTTCCGTTTTTTCCAGACCGATTTTTTTTATCAGATCCGCCAGGAATTCCACCTTTTTTTTCGCCGAATCCACCAGCAGCAGCTTTATCCGCGGCCGGATTATTTTCAGGGGGACGCCCGGAAAGCCTGCCCCGGTCCCCAAATCGACCACGTATTCTTTTTCCAGATCCAGGACTTTGAGACAGGTCATTGAATCAATAAAATGCTTTACCGCAACCTCTTTTTCACCCATTATGGAAGTAAGGCTGTGTTTCCGGTTTTCTTCCGCCATGATTTCATAGTGGATCCTGAACGCCGCCATTTTATCACGGCTCAATTCCAGTCCCAGTTCCCTGGCACCCTGTTCCAGGCAGTCTTCCAGCAATCCAGACAACTCAGGCACCGGTCTCCTTTCCCCCGGCCCTGGTTATTTTTTCCAGGTGGATCAGCAACACCGAAATGTCCGCCGGGCTGACTCCCGATATCCTGGCGGCCTGTCCCACCGACAGCGGCCTGATCCGGTCCAGCTTTTGGGCGGCCTCCCTGGACAGCCCCTGCATCCCGAGGTAGTCCACAGCATCCGGCAGCCTCCTGTTCTCCAGCCTTTCAAACTTTTCCACCAGGGCCTGCTGCTTTTTAATGTAACCCTCGTACTTTATCTCGATCTCCACCGCTTCCCGCACTTCCTCCGGGAGATCGGGGCTTTCCAGGGGCAGCTCCAGCAAGTCCCGGTAATTCAGCTCCGGCCTGCGCAGCAGGGCGGCCAGGCTTGTTTTCTGCTGTATGTCCGCACCTTTTTTATTTAACAGCGCCTTAACTTCCGCCGTGACCGGAACGCTTGTTCTGGACAGTCTTTCCACTTCCCGGGCAATCATTCTCTTTTTGTTTTCAAATAACCGCATCCTCTCGGGGCTCACCAGTCCCACCTTGTAACCGGTTTCGGTCAGCCTCATGTCGGCGTTGTCGTGTCTCAGCAGCAGCCTGTATTCGGCCCTTGAGGTGAGCATCCGGTAAGGCTCCGCGGTCCCCTTGGTGACCAGGTCGTCTATGAGCACCCCGATATAGGCCTGGGACCTGGTCAACACCAGGGGCTCCCTGTTCTTGACGTACATGGCGGCGTTTATCCCCGCCACTATTCCCTGGGCCGCCGCTTCCTCGTATCCGGAGGTGCCGTTGATCTGCCCGGCGCTGAACAGTCCCGGAATATCTCTGCACTCCAATGAAAGCTTGAGCTGGGTGGGGTCGATGCAGTCGTACTCTATGGCGTAAGCCGGTCTCATTATTTGCACCCTCTCCAGGCCAGGCACAGTCCTGTACATGGCCAGCTGTACATCCTCCGGCATGCTGGAGCTCATGCCCTGCACGTACATCTCGTTGGTGTGCCTGCCCTCGGGCTCCACAAACACCTGGTGTCCCGGCCTGTCCGCAAACCTTACCACCTTGTCCTCAATGGAAGGGCAGTACCGCGGTCCCGTCCCCTCAATGAATCCGCTGTACAGCGGTGACCGGTGCAGGTTTTCCCTGATGATCCGGTGCGTTTCCGGATTGGTATAGGTGAGCCAGCAGGGCAGCTGGTCCCTTTCCCTGATCTCCGAGAAATAAGAAAAGTTCCACAGCCTGTCGTCTCCCGGCTGGATGGTCATCTTGGAAAAATCTACGCTTCTCCGGTCCACCCTGGCCGGTGTTCCGGTTTTAAACCTCATCATTTTCAGTCCCAGGTCGCTTCCGATGCTCCGGGAAAGCTTCAGGGACGGAAAATTTCCGGCCGGCCCGGCCGGGAAGGCGGTCTCCCCGATAATCACCCTCCCCCTGAGGTAAGTGCCGGTGGTCAGAATAACCGCCGGCGCCCTGAAAACGGCCCCCGTGCTTGTTACCACCCCCGCCGTCCTGCCCTTTTCCACCAGCACCCGATCCGCCATGGCCTGCTTGAGGTCGAGGTTTTCCTGGCTTTCCAGCACCCTCTTCATATTTTCCTGGTAGAGCTTTTTATCGGTTTGCGCTCTGAGGGCGTGAACGGCCGGCCCCTTGGCCGTGTTCAGCATGCGCATCTGGATGGCCGACCTGTCCGTGTTCAGGCCTATCTCCCCGCCCAGGGCGTCAACCTCCCTGACCAGCTGGCCCTTGGCCGGTCCGCCCACCGCCGGGTTGCACGGCATCAAGGCCACATTATCCATGTTTATCGTGAGAACCAGGGTTTTACAGCCCAGCCTGGCCGCCGCCAGCCCTGCCTCGCACCCCGCATGCCCGGCTCCCACCACTACAACGTCGTATTTTCCGGCCAGGTAGTTCACACCCTCACCTCACTTGCCGATGCAGAAATCATTGAAAATACGTTCCAGCAAATCCTCGGTCAACGTTGTCCCGGTGATCTCTCCCAGGGCCTCCCAGGAGCTTCTCACGTCGATGGAAAGCAGGTCGGCGGGGATTCCGGCGGCCGCTGAAGCCATAAAATCTTCCATGTGTTTCCTGGCCCGCCTGATGGCGTCTTCATGCCTTGCGCTGCTTACGATCACCGACTCCGGGGACTTTATCCTGCCGCCCGCAACTACTTCTTCGATCTTGTTCTCCAGTGCCTTCAGCCCCTCCCCGGTAAGGGCCGATATTTCCACCGAGGGTAATCCTTCTGCCTCCGGAGCCCTTATGTCCCTTCTCAGATCCGTCTTGTTGAAAATTAAAATGGTTTTGGCCCGGTCCATCCCTTTTAGTATCTCCCTGTCCTCCCGGGTCAGCCCCTCCGATGCCTCCGCCACGAAAAGGACGAGATCAGCCCCGGCCAGCAATTCCCTCGCCTTTTCAACCCCGATCCTTTCCACCAGGTCCATGGTTTCCCTCAGGCCGGCGGTGTCCATCAGTACCAGAGGGATGCCCTTAATGTTCAGAGTTTCCTCGATGACGTCCCTGGTGGTCCCCGGTATGTCGGTCACGATGGCCCTTTCCCGGCCCAGCAGGGCGTTGAGCAAAGAGGACTTTCCCACATTGGGCCGGCCGGCGATAATCGTTCTGATTCCTTCGCGGTAAATCCTGCCCGTTTCCGCGTCATCGATCAGCCCGTCCAGATCCCTGATTATTTCCCCGGCCGTTTCTGAAAGCTGTTCTATTTCCTTTTCCTCTATTTCGTCCTCAGGAAAGTCCACGGCGGCCTCCAGCCCGGCCAGCAGACCCAGCACCCTGTCCTGGATCTCCCTGATTCTCCGGGACAGCCTGCCTTCAAGCTGCGACACGGCCATCTTCAGGGATTCTCCCGTTTTGGACCTGATGATGTCGATCACCGATTCGGCCTGGGTAAGGTCCAATCTTCCGTTCAAAAAGGCCCTCTTGGTAAACTCCCCCGGATCCGCCGGCCTTGCCCCGGCGGCCAGTACCGCCTTGAGGGTTTCCCGCAGCGGGACAATCCCCCCGTGGCAGTTTATCTCCACCACGTCCTCCCTGGTGTAGGTGCGGGGCGCCTTCATCACCGAAACCAGCACCTCGTCGATAACCTTTCCCGTGTTGCCGTCCACCACGTGGCCGTAATGAAGCCTGTATGTTTCTTTGAGCCAGTCCTTCGGCCTGGCCGGCCTGAACACCTTTCGGGCCACCTTGAAGGCTTCCTTGCCGCTGATCCTGATAATTCCCACTCCTCCCTCGCCCAGGGGGGTGGATATGGCCGCAATGGTATCATCCATGTTAAACAACCGGATCCTCTCCTGATCAGCCAATGGCTTGCGAAACTCAACATCCCCATAGCTTTTAAAAAACCCAGCCCGGCGTCTCCGCCTGCTGGGTCGGTAATCAGCTATCTTTTCGGCGCTATGATTATTTTTCTGTAGGGCTCTTCGCCCTCACTGAACGTGGTGATGTCGTCGTTTCCCTGCAGCGCGGTGTGAATTATTCTTCTTTCCAGGGAATTCATCGGTTCCAGGACCACGCTGCGCCCTCTCTGCCTGGCTTTATCGGCCAGTTTTTGGGCCAGCTTTTTCAGTGTTTCCTCTCTTCTCTGCCGGTATCCCTCGATATCCAGGATCAGTTTTTTCCTGGTTTCCTGGTGTTTGTTGACCGACAAGTTCATCAGGTATTGCAGTGCGTCCAGGGTTTCTCCCCTTCTGCCGATCAGTATGCCCAGCTTGTCTCCCTTGAGATTAATGGTTACCGACTGGTCATTTTCGGTCACAACCATGCTGGCGTTCAGGTTCATTGTTTTAAGAATACTGCCGATGAATTCCCTGGCCCTCCTGGCGGTGGAGTTTTTCACCGTAACCCGTACCCTGGCCGGCTTTGTTCCCAATATTCCCAACAATCCCTTTGACGGCTGATCGATTACCTCAACTTCGGCCTCTTCCCTGGAGACGCCCAAATCGCTCAGCGCCAATTCCACCGCTTCCTCCACCGTCCTACCTGTTTTTTCTACTGCCTGCACCTTCGGCTATCGCCTCCTTTAAAGCCAAGGTCTGCTTGTTAACGAAATACTGCTGCACTATGCCCAGGATATTGAAGGTCACCCAATAGAGCGCCAGCCCGGCCGGCACCTGGGTGGCGAAATAGGCTATCATCAGGGGCATGGTGTACAGCATTATCTTTTGCGTCTGGTCGGCCATGTTTGTGGTAAGTTTTGACTGCAGAAATGTGGTCACCCCGCACAGGATGGCCAGGGCGTAAAATTCGTTGTTTATCTGGCTGAGGTTGTCAATCCACAGAAAACGGGCGTCTTCAAGGTCCTTGTATTCGAATTTCCTTAGCGCCTGGAACAGGGCAATCAGTATGGGCATCTGGATCAGCAGCGGCAGGCATCCGGCCATCGGGTTGACATTGTGCTCCCTGTACAACTCCATTATTTTCTGCTGCATCTTCTGCGGGTCCTTGCCTTTGTACTTGTCCTGAATTTCCTTGATCTTGGGTCCCAGCTGCTGCATCATGTACATGGACTTCATCTGCTTCAGGGTCAGGGGATAAAGAACCACTTTCAGGACCACGGTGAAAAGAATTATGGCCAGCCCGTAACTGCCGATATGGGCGGCCACGGTAAGACCGTACATCCAGTTGATAATCCAGGTGATGCCTCCCACCAAAGAATCCCAAATACCCAATTTATCGCCTCCACAGATCTGACTGTTAAACCGCCCCCGCTAACTGACCGGGTCAAAACCGCCGGGATGGAACGGATGACACTTCAAAACCCTGATCACTGCCTTCCATGTCCCAACTATTATACCATGCTTTTCCAATGCCTCCACGGCATACTGCGAACAGGTGGGATAAAACCTGCAGGTCGGCGGCTTCATGGGAGAGATAAATTTCCTGTAAACCTTAATCAGGCCCACAGCCGCCATTACCGGTATTTTTTTTAAAATCATATTCCTTCCGTCCATCGGCAACTCTCACGTTACTTTTTTTGCCAGCCTGAACAATTCTTCCTTCAACTCGTGAAAATTTTTTTTCACGGCATCCTTCCTGGGTATAATTATATAGTCGCATCCTTCCTTGAACCAGTGGCTGTTCAACCTGCAGATCTCTTTTAAAATTCTTTTTATTCTGTTCCGGACAACAGCCTTACCGGCCTTCTTACTTATCGAAAAACCAAATCTTTTTTCACCGCCGTTCCGCCGCAGGCAATACAGCACCAGATTTTTTCCGGCCGCGTACCTGCCCCTGGCGTAAACCCTTTTAAAATCTTTGTTATCTTTAATCCTGCTTATGGTTCGCTTTTTTACGGTATATATTATTTACACCCTTCCGCCTTAAATAACCTGGACGATTAATGTCGCGCCGGTTAGGCCGGTGTTATACAATCATTAAAGGCCACTGTTTAAGCGGCCTTATGCACTCAGTTTTTTTCTCCCCTTTATTCTTCTTCTTCTTAAAACTTTACGTCCGGCCGACGTGGACATTCTTTTCATAAATCCGTGAACCTTTTTATGCTTTCTTGTCTTCGGCTGGTAAGTACGCTTCACTTTCTCCACCTCCCCGAGGCTGCCCTCTCTATGATCACGGTCTTATTATACTTAAAAACGCAAACCAGGCGCATCAAACATTATATCTTAATAAGCACCGCCGCGTCAAGGACAACAGGAACAAACAGCCATTTTTCTGTTATTTTAAGCCTGTTGATAACATATGGAAAATTTGTTATTATGGCATTGACGTGCTCTGACTGCTTTTGAAATCACCGTTTTGCGCAAGGGCCGGCGCAAATTTAGACCGGGCCGACCCGTACGGAAGGACTTTATTTCAGCAGGCGATGACTAAACATTTCTGGAGGGCCTATATGGTAAACAAAAACAGCCTCAGTGAAACCTGGAAACATATACTTACAACCCTTCAGATCAGGCTGAACAACCCGTCCATTGAAACCTGGCTGCAGTCAATGAAGCCCGTGACCTTCGTTGACGATTCGCTGATTATCGAGGTGACCGACAAGTTTTCCAGGGACTGGCTTGCCGACCGTTACGGTCCGGTGATCAGGAGTATCCTTTATGACTTTCTCGAAGAGGAAATAAACGTGGATTTCGTCCTGCATAACGAAATTCCCGCTAAAATTATAAACAAAAGTAAAAAATCCTATTCCTACGAGGACCCCCGTTCCCAGCTCAACGCCAAGTACACCTTTGACACCTTTGTGGTGGGCAACGGCAACCGGTTTGCCCATGCCGCTTCACTGGCCGTTGCCGAGTCCCCGGCAAAGTCTTACAACCCCCTTTTCATTTACAGCGGGGTCGGGCTGGGAAAAACCCACCTGATGCACGCCATTGGACACCACACCCTGGACAGGAGCCGCTACTTCAAGGTTTTATATATAACGTCCGAAAACTTCACCAACGATTTGATTAATTCAATCAGGGACGACAAAACGGTGGAATTCAGAAACAAGTACAGAAATGTGGACATCCTGCTGATCGACGACATCCAGTTCCTGGCCGGCAAGGAAAGGACCCAGGAGGAGTTTTTCCACACTTTCAACACCCTGTACGAAGCCAATAAGCAGATCATCATCTCCAGCGACAGGCCGCCGAAAGACATCCCCACCCTTGAGGACCGCCTGAGGTCCAGGTTCGAGTGGGGACTAATCACCGACATGCAGCCGCCGGATCTGGAAACCAGAATCGCCATCCTCAGAAAAAAGGCGCAACTGGAAAACCTGGACGTTCCCGACGAAATACTGAATTACATTGCGGACAAAATTCAGTCCAACATCCGGGAGCTTGAAGGCGCGCTGATCAGGCTTATCGCCTACGCCTCCTTCAATAAGCAGGAAATAAACCTTTCCCTGGCCGAGTACGTGTTGAAGGACATCTTCCCGGAAAGCAAGCCCCGGCCGGTCACCGTCCAACTGATCCAGGAAGTGGTTTCCAGCCACTTCAACATCAGAACGGATGACTTAAAGGCTAAAAAAAGAACCCGGAGCGTTTCCTTCCCCAGGCAGATTGCCATGTACCTGACCCGCGAGCTGACCGACCTATCCCTGCCCAAAATAGGGGAGTCATACGGCGGCCGGGACCATACCACGGTGATTCACGCCTGCGACAGAATACAGACGGAAATGCAGCTGGATCCCGCCCTTGAACAGACCATCAAGGATCTTATCAACAAAATAAAAAACAGTTGACAATTGCTAAATGTAAATTGTGTGAGCTGTCCCTCAGGGGTCCCGGCCGGTTTTCACCCGGCGGGCCGGTTTAAACATTTTAATCGACACAAAAACACACCCCGGGGATGGACAATCACCGCCGGCCAGGGGGTTAATTCCACAAATCCACAGGTACTATTGCTCCTCCTAAGAAAAAATCTTTAAAATATAATTATATGAACAACGGAGACCGGATATGAAATTTTTTATCAGCAGGGAAAAACTTCATCAGGCCATTCAAAACGTCCAGAGGGCAATATCTTCCAGGAGCCCCCTGCCGGCCCTTACCGGTATACTCTTTCAGTGCGGCGAAGGAATGCTGAAACTCACCGCCACCGACATGGAGATGTCCATCATGAGTTCGGTGCCGGCGGAGGTTTCCGAACCGGGCGAACTGGTCATCCCGGCCAGGTACATTGCCGAATTTGCCAAGAGGCTTCCCGATGTGCCCATCGGGTTTGAGACCGTCGGCGGAGGAAGGGTGGCGACCATCCGCTACGGTCAGTCCGAGTTCAATATAAACGGTTACAGTGCGGCCGATTTTCCCCAGTTGCAGGTGCCGGAGGGGGAATTTACCTTTAGCGTTCCCACGGAAGAGTTGAAGGACATTGTCCGGAAGGTGGTCTACGCCTCCTCCAACGATGATTCAAGGCCGGTTTTCACCGGCGTGCTGCTGGAAATAGAGGGTGTCGACGCCACCCTGGTGGCTACCGACACCTTCAGGCTGGCCCTGAAGAAGTTTAAGATCGATGTTCCGGCCCCGTGTCTTATAAACGCGGTGATACCTGGAAAAACTTTAAATGAGGTAGTCAGGGTGATGGACAGCGATGACGGAGTGAAAGTCACCCTGTCCAAAAACCAGATCATGTTTGAGGACGGAAAAACGGTGATTGTGTCAAGGCTCATTCCAGGAAGGTTTCCGTCCTACCGGCAAGTAATTCCCGATAAATTCGACTGCGTGATCAGGGTGTCCATCCGGGAAATGCTGGATTCGGCCGACCGTGCTTCCCTGCTGGCCGGGGAAAGGAACTCGCTGATTATGTTCAGGTCTACCGGTGAGGGGATAGTGATCAGCGTCAGGTCGGAAAACGGCTGGATCAGGGAGGATATTGCGGCCACCGTGGAAGGGGAAAAGTTTGAGATATTCTTCAACGTCCGCTACCTATGCGACGTGCTGAGATCCTGCGACGGGGAGGAGATAATGGTCAAGCTGACCGGAACTTACACTCCGGCGGTGCTCACGCCTCCGGATGAAGACGGTTATCTTGCCATCATCGTTCCGGCCAGGGCTTCCAGGGAGTGAAAATATTTGCGCCGGGTAAGCGTAAGGGGAAGCATCAGGCTTGACCAGTTTTTGAAATGGTCCGGTGTGGTGACCACCGGCGGACGTGGCAAGGCGCTGGTGAGGTCGGGATTGGTCAGGGTAAACGGGGAGAGAATTTTAAGCCGCGGAAGAATGCTGAGCGACGGTGACCTGGTGAGCGTCGAGGGTATCGGCGACTTTTTGGTGGCCGGCGGCGGATCGCCTTCTTCTCCCGATTCCGGGGAAAAAAAATGATTATCGGCCGGCTGGAACTGAAAAATTTTCGTAATTATGCGAACCTGTCATGGCGCCCCCACCCTTATATAAACATCCTTTCAGGAAACAATGCCCAAGGTAAGACCAACCTCCTTGAGGCAATCTTTTTTTGTACGGCCGGGAGATCCTTCCGGACCTCCAGGGAGAGGGAGATGATCGGCTGGACGGCGGAGAGTTGCTATGCCGCGGCGGAGATTGAAAAGGGAGAATCAGCCTTTGAAATATCGGTTTGTCTCAGCCACGGCGGCAGGACTCACTTCCGCCTGAACGGTCAAAAGAAGAACAGAGGAAAAATATTCCGGCCCGGGCTGTCGGTGTCCTTCACCCCGGCGGACCTTGATTTGGTCGGAGGGTCTCCATCCGAAAGAAGAAAGTGGCTGGACCTGGAACTGGGACCCTTTGATTTTCGTTACCTGCCCAGCCTTGACAAGTTTGAAAAGGTGCTGTCACAGAGAAACAACCTCCTCAGGAGCGGGGCCCGGCAGGGAAAAATAATCGAACTGATTGAGCCCTGGAACGAACAAATGTTTCTTTACGGAAGCAGTATAATAATGTTCAGGATGCGTTTGCTGAAGGCCCTTTTTCCCCGTCTCAGGGAAGTTTTTTCGGTCCTTACCTCCGGTAAGGAGGAAATAACGTTCAACTATATTTCCAGCCTTCCGCTGGAAAAAGGGATGGGCCCGGCGGACCTGAGAGGGCTGTACGAGGAAACGGCGAGAAAAAACTTCGGCCGGGAGGTGGAAAGACAGCAGACCCTCTTCGGCCCCCACCGGGACGACCTGGCGTTTTTTATCAATGGATCCGACGTGAGGAGGTTCGGTTCCCGGGGACAGCAGAGATCGGTGGTGCTGGCCCTGAAGATTTCCTTGATGAGATTGTTTTTTGAAGAATACGGTGAATACCCGGTGCTCCTTCTGGATGATGTTTTTCTGGAGTTGGACCGGCAGAGGCAGAGAGGCCTTGAATTTATTTTAGGGGAAGAGGCGCAGGTCTTTATCACCTCTGAAAGAAGGCTGGACGGTTGCTTCGGCGGCCGGTCAAGAACTTACACGGTGGATGGAGGAAAAATTAACAGGGGGGAAGAATAATGTTCTTGCACCTGGGCGGCGATAAGATTGTTCCTAAAAAGGATATTATTGCCATTTTGGATTACAAGAAGGGTAATTCTGCGGTTACCAAGGAGTTTATCCAAATTGCCATGGACGAAGGGTTTGTGGAGAACATTTCGGATCCCGATAAAGAAAAATCTTACGTCATCACCACAGAAAAAATATACATCTCCCCTATTTCCTGCAACACCCTGAAAAAGAGGTTCGGGGAGAGTCCGGGCGCTGAAAACTGAAAACGCTTCGGCTGGATTTTAAATTAAACTGTTTTAAGAAACGGAGGATTTTTGTTTGCTGGAAGAAAACTCCAACCGTTACGGGGCGGAAGAAATTCAGGTGCTTGAAGGCCTTGAGGCGGTGAGACGCAGGCCCGGCATGTACATCGGATCCACCAGCTCCAGGGGACTGCATCACCTGGTCTACGAATTGGTGGACAACAGCATCGACGAGGCCATGGCCGGTTTCTGCGACCGTATCGAGGTGATCATTCACAGCAACAATACTGTATCGGTAATCGACAACGGCCGGGGCATTCCGGTGGAAATCCACCCGAAAACGGGACTGCCGGCGGTGGAAACCGTCCTTACCATGCTGCACGCCGGCGGAAAATTCGGCGGCGGAGGGTACAAGGTTTCAGGCGGACTGCACGGGGTGGGCATCTCCGTGGTCAATGCCCTTTCCGAATGGCTCGAGGTGGAAGTAAAGCGCGACGGCCGGGTGTACAGGCAGCAGTACAAAAAAGGCGCGGCCGTCTCCCCCCTGGAAGTTGTGGGCGGCACGGAATCAACCGGCACCCGGGTCACCTTCAAGCCTGACCCCACCATTTTTGAAGAGCTGGTTTTCAGCCAGGAAATCCTTATCCAGCGGCTCAGGGAGCTGTCCTTCCTGAACAGGGGAGTGAAAATCACCCTTCTGGACGAGAGGAACGGCCAGCAGATGGTTTTCCAGCACGACGGGGGGATAAAGGATTTCGTCAGCTACATCAACAGGAACAAAGGTCTCCTGCACAACCGGGTGATCTATTTTTACGGGGAAAAGGACGAAATACAGGTGGAGGCTGCCATCCAGTACACCGACGGTTACGTGGAAAACCTGTTCTCCTACGTCAATAACATCCACACCGTGGACGGGGGTACCCACGAAGCCGGTTTTAAAACTGCCCTGACCAGGATCGCCAACGAGTACGCCAGGAAGTACAACTTTCTCAAAAACGGGACGGTCAGCCTTTCGGGAGAAGACATCCGGGAGGGAATGACCGCGGTGATCAGCGTCAAGGTTCCGGAGCCCCAGTTCGAGGGCCAGACCAAGACCAAACTGGGCAACAGCGAGGTCCGCGGGGTGGTGGACTGGGTGGTGATGGAGGGCCTGGGCACCTTTCTGGAAGAGAACCCTTCGGTGGGCAAAAGAATTATCGAAAAGGCCATCGTTTCCTCCCGGGCCAGGGAGGCCGCCCGAAAGGCCAGAGAGCTGACCAGGCGCAAGAGCGCCCTGGAAAACTCCACCCTGCCTGGAAAGCTGGCGGACTGCTCCGAGCGGGACCCAGCCAGGTCCGAGCTTTTCCTGGTGGAGGGGGACTCCGCGGGCGGTTCGGCCAAGCAGGGAAGGGACAGGAAGTTTCAGGCCATCCTGCCGCTGCGGGGAAAAATACTGAACGTGGAAAAGGCCCGGATGGACAAGATCCTGGGCAACGAGGAGATCCGTTCCCTGATTACCGCCCTGGGAACCGGCATAGGGGACGAGTTCGACATATCCAAGGCCAGGTACCACAAGATAATCATCATGACCGACGCCGACGTGGACGGCGCCCACATCAGAACCCTGCTGCTGACCTTCTTTTACCGCTACATGAGAAACCTGCTGGAGAGCGGTTACGTGTACATCGCCCAGCCGCCGCTGTACAAGGTGAAGAAGGGTAAAGCCGAGAAATACATCTACAACGACCGGGAGCTGGAGGAATACCTGAAGAGCCTGGGGGGCGCCAAGGTGGACATCCAGAGGTACAAAGGGCTGGGAGAAATGAACTTCCAGCAGCTCTGGGAGACCACCATGGACCCCGACGCCCGGACCATCCTGCAGGTGACCCTGGAGGACGCCGTGGAGGCCGACGCCATCTTTTCCACCCTGATGGGGGACAAGGTGGAGCCCCGCAGGGAATTCATCCAGGAAAACGCCAGGTACGTTAGGAACCTGGACGTATAAAAAATTTTTTCCTCCCGGCCGCGGACTGGAGTGCCATTTCCTTCAGTATTTTCTGTTTATATGCCTCCCGGAGTCAGTTTATTATGTTTTTCTGTTTGACACGGGAGGCTTTTACGTATACGGCGGTTTTTTGGTTCACCACCACCAGGTAAGTCCTCAGGAGGTATTTGTTTCCATTGGCCTCTATTTCCCGGTTATCAACTATGCGCGGGATCAGAAGGCTGTCCAGGCTGTTTACATCCTGACCCACAATGGGAGTAAGCCAGTCTTTAACTTTTTTCCCCGCTTCAAATTCAACCGCCATCTTGTCGTAGTCGGTCAGGTCATCCCGGGAGTCCATGATTAAAAATGCCTCCACCGTGTCAATGGTGTGTTTTTTTCTTGTTTCGGACACTTCCTTCAATTGCTGCATTTTCATCCTGGTGTCGGCCAGTTCGTGCTGAAGGGACCTGTTGGCCAGGGAAAGGTTGTCCAGCTGGGAACCGATGTAAACATTTGTCAGAGAAGCACCCAAAATAAATCCCAGGACCAGGAACGAAATACCCCTGTGCAAGCCGGACCTCATTTAAATTTCCCCTCACAAAGGGCCAGGATCAGATAATAACCGGCCTGTGTTCCCGCCAGGGCGCTGATTATGTACAGGACCTGCTTGATTACGGCCCGCACCTCGCCGCTGAACAATCCGCTTTCAAGTATTTCGAAGGTGGAAAACGTGCCCCCGATGGCGGCCGCGATGGCCCATATTTTCATGTCCCGGGCCAGCTTGAGCATGACCGCCACAGGAGGTTCCCTGACCAGGACCGCGGACAGGGATCCCACCAGGACCGAACCCAGCATAACGCCCAGGGCAGTAAAAAAAATCAATACGATCTTGTTTTCGAAGCTTTCCATGCCTTCACCCCCGGGAACCGGCTGTTAATGATCTATTTTGACGCAAGGAAAATTATGACATCCTGAAGGAAACAAAACATTGCCGAAAGGCGTCCATATGACTCCGGAACGTGGTCGTGGCCGAGGTTTAGGGCAGGGATTGCACCGGATGCCCGCCGCTAAACGAGGATTTTAAAAGAATTTATCAGGCTTGACAAAAACCAGATTTTGGAAGCAAACGCTGCCAGTTTTAGTTTTTTTGATAAATACGGTTCAGTATGGGACTTGCCCCGCCGTGGTATCATGATGCTAAAACACGGCGGGAGGTGAACGCCCTTGGATGATTGGCGAATTATCCGCCTGCTGGTTTTACTGGCAGCGCTTCTGCCCGCCGGGACCCTGAAGCGTTGGGGAGGACGCCGGCACCTGGTGGGAACGGGGGGAAGCGCCGGCCGGACAGTTTTAATCCGGGAACATGGGCAGAAGAAATTTGGATTTGATTTCGACCTGGCGGCAGTAAGCGTGGCCGCCCGTTAGAACGGTTTCGGAGACCGCCGAAAGCATGCAGCCGAAGTTCAAGATGTGCGTCAGCATGGAACCAATGGCTGTTTTACAGGGTTCCAACACCCCTATCCAGATTTGCCGCCTGTTGCGGGCCCGGGCAAGGCGGGTTCAGGTATGCATTAACGGTCTGTTTTGCCGTCCCCTTTTCCGGCATTAACTGTGCCGGTATTTATTTTTATAGAGAAATGCTATAAAATATTATAATTGGCAAAATAAAGTATGACACTTTTTTTCTTTTTAATGGAGGGAGCCGTTTGTCGCCGTTAGCACAGAAAGTGGTGCCCATTGACATTAACGACGAGATGAAGCAGTCCTACCTGGATTACGCCATGAGCGTCATCGTGGGCAGGGCTTTGCCCGACGTAAGGGACGGCCTGAAGCCGGTTCACCGGAGGATTCTTTACGCCATGTACCAGCTCGGCATGACTCCCGACCGGCCGCACCGCAAGAGCGCCCACATCGTCGGCCAGGTGATGGCGAAGTTCCACCCCCACGGAGACATGGCCATTTACGACGCCCTGGTAAGGCTGGCCCAGGACTTCTCATGCCGTTATCCCCTGGTGGACGGACACGGAAACTTCGGGTCGGTGGACGGAGACTCCGCCGCGGCCATGCGTTACACCGAGGCCAGGATGGCCAGGATCACCATGGAAATGCTGGCCGACATAGAAAAGAACACCGTGGACTTCATCCCCAACTACGACGGCAGCGACCAGGAACCCACCATCCTGCCGGCAAAAATTCCCAACCTGCTGGTCAACGGGTCCTCCGGCATTGCCGTGGGAATGGCCACCAACATTCCGCCCCACAACCTTGGGGAGGTCATCGACGGCATTCTTCACCTGATTGAAAACCCCGGCGCCGGGCCTGAGGACCTGATGAATTTCATCAAGGGGCCGGATTTTCCCACCGCCGGAAAGATTATGGGCCGGGACGGCATCAGGGCGGCCTACACCACCGGCCGGGGATCCATCAAGGTCAGGGCCAAAACTGTCATTGAAAAGATCAGCGGCGGCAAGAGCGCCATTATTGTCAGGGAAATACCGTACATGGTGAACAAGGCCAGGCTGGTGGAAAAGATCGCCGAGCTGGTCAGGGAAAAGAAAATCGACGGCATCACCGACCTCAGGGACGAGTCCGATCGCAACGGCATGCGCATCGTCATCGAGCTGCGGCGGGACGTGAATCCCGAGGTGATTTTGAACCAACTGTACAAGCACACCCAGATGCAGGAGACCTTCGGCGTGATCATGCTGGCCCTGGTGGACGGAGAGCCGAGGGTTTTAAACCTGAGGGAGATAATTTACTACTACCTGGACCACCAGAAGCAGGTAATCACCAGGAGGTCCAGGTTCGACCTGGAAAAGGCCGAGGACAGATCCCACATCGTGGAGGGGCTGATCATCGCCCTGGACCACATCGACGAGGTGATCAGCACCATCAGGGCCTCCAGGACGGTGGAGGAGGCCAGACAGTCCCTGATGGAAAAATTCAACCTTACCGGGAGACAGGCCGAGGCCATCGTGGAGATGCGTCTGCGAAGCCTGACCGGACTGGAGCGGGAAAAGCTGGACAACGAGTATGACGAACTGCAAAAGCGCATTGCCTACCTGCGGTCGGTGCTGGAAAACGAATGGATGGTCTACCGGATCATCAGGGATGAACTTACGGAGATCAGGAAAAAGTTTTCCGACGAGAGGAGAACCGAGATCAGCGACGAGGATGTGTCAATCGACGAGGAGGATCTGATCCAGGAAGAGGACATGGTGATCACCATAACCAACCAAGGCTACATCAAGAGGATAGCCCTGGACACCTACAAGAGCCAGCGCAGGGGGGGCCGGGGAATAACCGGCATGGGCACCAAGGAGGAGGACTTCGTCAAGCACCTGTTCATCGCCAGCACCCACCATTACTTTCTTTTCTTTACCAACCGGGGCAAGGCGTACAGGCTGAAGGTGCACGAAATCCCCGAGGGCGGCAGGACCGCCAAGGGCACCGCCATCGTCAACCTCCTGGAGATCGAGAGGGAGGAAAGGATTACCGCCGTCATTCCGGTCAAAGAATTTTTTGAGGACATGTACCTGTTTATGGCCACCCGCAAGGGCGTGGTCAAGAAGACCGATCTGACCCAGTACAGGACAACCAGGCGGGACGGGATTATCGCCATCAACCTGGACGAGGGCGACGACCTGGTGGAGGTCAAGCTTACCGACGGCAGCCAGGAAATAATGCTGGGCACCAAAAACGGGCTGGCCATCCGCTTCTCTGAAAAAGACGTGCCTCCTTACGGCCGGACTGCCAGGGGGGTTAAGGGAATAACCCTCCGGAAAGGAGACGAAGTGGTTTCCATGGACACCGTCCGCCCGGGCGCCGACGTGCTGGTGGTTACCGCCAACGGCTTCGGCAAGAGAACCGGCGTGGACGAGTACAGGTCCCAGTCCAGGGGAGGGATGGGCCTGATCAATGTCAAGACCACCCAGCGCAACGGGGAAGTGGTGGCACTGCAGGTTGTCAGGCCGGACGAGGAAGTGATGATGATCAGCCGGGAGGGCATCATCATCCGCATCAAGGCCAGGGATGTTTCGTCCATGGGCCGGGCCACCCAGGGAGTGACCCTGATGCGCCTTGACCCGGGTGACAAGCTGGTGGCGGCGGCCAAGGTAAATACCGGTGAAGAAGAATAGCAATCCCCGCCAATCCACGGTTGTCGCGAAGATCCCTGAAAATCTTGTTTTTGCTGGCGAGATATTGTAAAATAACTTGGTATAGCCAGTTTAAAGTCTAGGGGAGGAATAAACAGTGGCAGAAAAAGGTACCTGGACTGTGAAGGCGGGCCTGGCCGAAATGTTGAAGGGCGGGGTGATCATGGACGTGACCACCCCCGAACAGGCCAAAATAGCCGAGGAGGCCGGCGCCTGCGCGGTCATGGCCCTGGAGCGGGTGCCTGCGGACATCCGGGCAGCCGGGGGAGTGGCCAGAATGGCCGACCCCACCGTTATAAAGGCGATCATGGAAGCGGTGACCATCCCGGTAATGGCCAAGGTGCGCATCGGCCACTTTGTGGAGGCCCAGATCCTGGAGCAGCTCGGCGTGGATTATATAGACGAAAGCGAAGTTCTGACTCCGGCGGACGAACAGCACCACATTGACAAGCATGCCTTCAAGGTTCCCTTTGTCTGCGGGGCCAGAAACCTAGGCGAGGCGCTGAGAAGGATCGGGGAAGGCGCGGCCATGATCCGGACCAAGGGAGAGCCGGGCACCGGGAATGTCGTGGAAGCGGTGAGGCACATGCGGATGGTCATGGGGGAAATCAGGCGGCTGCAGAACATGCCGCGGGAAGAGCTGATGGCCGCCGCCAAGGAAATGGGTGCCCCCTACGACCTGGTGGTCAGGGTGGCCGAACTGGGACGCCTGCCGGTGGTGAACTTCGCCGCCGGGGGGATTGCCACGCCGGCCGACGCGGCACTGATGATGCAGCTTGGCTGCGACGGCATATTCGTGGGGTCCGGAATATTCAAATCGAAGGACCCCGCCGCCAGGGCCAAGGCCATTGTGGCGGCCACCACCCATTACAATAATCCTGAAATCCTGGCCGAGGTTTCCAAGGGACTGGGAGAGGCCATGCCGGGCCTGGAAATAGCCGGCATAGCACCTGAACACAGGATGCAGGACAGGGGCTGGTAAGGGCCGGGCCCTGCCGCAGCTTTATTTTTGTCCGGACTTATGGGACAGACAGGCGGGAGAAAAGGATGCTGATCGGAGTGCTGGCCCTTCAGGGGGCCTTTCGCGAGCATGAAAACTCTCTCCGGGCGTGCGGGGAAAATATAAAAACCAGGCAGGTGAGGCTGCCCGGCCAGCTTGAGGGCATAGACGGGCTGGTTATACCCGGCGGGGAAAGCACCACCATGGGCAAGCTGATGACCGATTACGGGCTTCTGGATCCAGTGCTGGATCAGGCCCGGAAAGGGCTGCCCGTTTTCGGGACCTGCGCCGGGTTGATTATGCTGGCCCGGGAGATCAACGGGTCCAACCAGCCCCGGCTGGGCCTGATGGACATGCTGGTGGAGCGCAATGCCTTCGGCCGGCAGGTGGACAGCTTTGAGGCCGATATCGAGGTTTCCTGCCTGGGCCCGGAACCGTTCAGGGCCGTTTTTATCAGGGCTCCCTATATCATGAAGGCGGGGCCCGGAGTGGAGGTTCTGGCCGAATACAAGGGGAAAATAGTGGCCGCAAGGCAGGGGAAATGCCTGGCGGCGGCCTTTCACCCGGAACTGACGGGGGATCTCCGGTTGCACCGCTATTTTTTGGAAAGGTGCGTGCGGAAATCGTAAAGGCGGGAACAGGCAAGACCCGCACGGGTTTCAAGGTTTCCGGCGGCCCCTTTTCCGGAGGAGGCCGCGAGTCGGACAAATATTAAGAAAAAACTATTAATTATTACACCTATTGCAAAAAGCAATTGCTTGTAGTACTATGTTATTTAAGTTTTATGGAAAACCCGGTGAAGGGGTAAAGTAGTCCTCCGAAAACCTCCCAGAGAGCCGGTGGCGGCTGTGAACCGGCAGGATCGGAAGGATGAAACAGGCTCCCCGGAGGGGGCCTGCTGAAAGCAGCAGTAGGCAGGCACGGGATTGTCCCGTTAACACAAGCCTTGAGAGGACCGGAAGAAAAGTTTCCGGTCAAGAAGGGTGGCACCGCGGGA
>JAILZP010000042.1 GCA_023512435.1 Peptococcaceae bacterium
CCACCGGACTGGCCATACAACCTGTTCACCGTTGTTCACGGGCAGACACCGGAAGATTGCCGGGAGATTGCCGCCCGGCTCTCCCGGGCCAGTGGCATTGTCAGCTACCGCCTGCTATTTAGTGTAGCCGAATTGAAGAAGAGCAGTATGAAATACTTTGTGGAGAAATGAGGGTGGTATTTTGCCTTACGACAAGTCTAAGGAGCTATTCGTTCTAGCCCGCCGCTACATACCCGGAGGCGTAAACAGCCCGGTAAGGGCTTTTAAAGCCGTGGGGGGGCAGCCCCTTTTCATTGCCCGGGGTCAGGGAGCGCTGATCTATGACGTCGACGGCAATGAATACATAGACTATGTGGGTTCCTGGGGACCGCTTATCCTGGGCCACCGGCACCCGGAGGTAATGGCAGCTCTACAGGAATGCCTGGAAATAGGAACCAGCTTTGGCGCTCCCACGGAACTGGAAATCGAGCTGGCCAAAGCCATTGTGGAAGCACTTCCGGCAGTAGAAATGGTGCGCCTGGTGAACTCGGGCACGGAAGCAACCATGAGTGCACTGCGATTGGCCCGGGGGTATACGGGGCGGAATAAAATTGTCAAGTTCGAGGGCTGCTACCACGGCCACGCCGACTTTTTGTTAATTCATGCCGGTTCCGGAGCCCTCACCCTGGGGGTGCCCAGCAGTCCCGGTGTGCCGGCCAGCACGGCGGCTAATACCATTGTGGCCCCCTACAATGACCTGGACAGTTTAGAAAAAATCTTTGCCCAGGAGGGAGAAGATATTGCCGCCGTGATTGTAGAACCGGTGGCCGGCAATATGGGTGTAGTGCCGCCCAGGGAAGGATTTTTAGAGGGTTTAAGGGAAATTACCCGCCGTTACGGAACATTATTGATCTTTGACGAAGTGATCACTGGCTTCAGGCTGTCCTACGGCGGTGCCCAGGCTCTTTACGGTATTGATCCCGATCTGACCTGTCTGGGCAAAATCATCGGCGGCGGCTTGCCGGTGGGAGCCTACGGTGGAAAGCGTCATATTATGGAACAGGTGGCTCCGGAAGGGCCAGTTTACCAGGCTGGCACCCTCTCAGGTAATCCCCTGGCCGTAACTGCGGGCCTGGCCACCTTAAGGGTACTAAAACGGCCCGGCATTTACGAAGAATTGGAGCGCAAGTCCGCTCTTTTGGCCCGGGGACTGACCGAAGCTGCCCGGGGAGCAGGACTTACGCTTGCCTTTAACCGGGTTGGTTCTATGCTCTGCACTTTCTTTACCGACACACCGGTGGTGGATTACGCTACGGCCTGCACGGCCAATACCCGCCGCTTTGCCGCCTTCTTCCAGACTATGCTGGAACAAGGGATTTACCTCGCTCCATCCCAATTCGAAGCTACATTTGTTAGTCTGGCCCATACCGACGAACAGATCCAGCGGACAGTGGAAGCTGCCCGGAAGGCCTTTGCCGCAGCCAGCAAGATATAATCACAGGTTTGGAGGAAGAGGGCGAATTTAGGTTCGCAACCATTCCCCGAGGAGAAACTTCTTTTCGGGGCTTTTCTTTGCTCTTCGGCAAAAAGTCATTTGACAGACAGGGGAACAAATGATATAAAATACCTAGCATGTGAATTTTATAACTTAAACCGGTCTTTTACCGGGGCCGGGAAGGGGCCCCTTATTTGTATAGAATCAAAGAGAAGAAGGAGGCGATTTGATGAAGACCCTGCGCGTTCCCGAAGCCACAGTAACCAGGCTATCGATATACTCCCGGTATCTGGAACGGCTGGATCGCAACGGAGTAACCACTGTCTCCTCCGGGGAAATCGCCGAAGGGGTAGGAGTAAGCCCGGCTCAGGTGCGCAAGGATCTGGCATACTTTGGCGAGTTTGGCACCCGGGGGGTTGGTTATAACGTTAAAGATTTAATGCGTTACACTAAAAAGATTCTGGGGTTGGACCATAACTGGCCGTTAATTCTGGTAGGTGCCGGCAATCTAGGTTATGCTCTATGCACATACAAGGGATTTAACAGCCGGGGTTTTAAAATTGTAGGTGTCTTCGACAACGACCTGACCAAAATAGGCAAGCGGATCAACGAACTTGAAGTCCTCCCCATGGAAAAAATGCCCGACGTGATCAAGGAGCATGGCGTCAAAATCGGTATTGTGGCGACGCCCAACAGGGCCGCCCAGGAAGTGGCGACCTACATGGTCAAAAACGGTATTCAGGCCGTTTTGAACTTTGCCCCCCTGCCGCTGAACCTTCCGGAACACATCGAGGTCAGGAACGTGGACCTTTCGGTGAAGCTGGAGATACTGACCTTCAACCTGGGATTCAAGTCGGCGCAGAACGTTTAAAGCGGGAATCGGGCATTGGGAATCAGGAATCAGGGTATATAAAAAGGCTCTCCAGGGAGCCTTTATTTGTCGGCGTTGTTTTTTTTTTTTTTGGGGGAGGGAGTTAAACAATGTCCAGGATTACAACGCTGGAAGTGGTCACCCGGCAGAGGACAGAGCTGGTCGATATCACCGCCGGAATCCGGCGGCTGGCGGCCGGTTCCGGGATAAGGGAAGGGGTGGCCCATATCTTCGCGCCCCACACCACGGCGGCGATAACCATCAACGAAAACGCCGACCCCACCGTGGTCCGGGACATCCTGGCGGCCCTGGAAAGGCTGGTCCCCCAAAGGGGAGACTACCGGCACGGGGAGGGGAACTCCGACGCCCACATCAAGGCCTCCCTGCTGGGCAGTTCCCTGACCGTCCTGATCAGCGGGGGCGATCTCTTGCTGGGGACCTGGCAGGGGATATTTTTCTGCGAATTCGATGGTCCCAGAAAGCGCAAGGTGTGGGTGAGTTTCACCGATTCCGGGTGAATGTGACAGAACTCAGAACCCAGACTCTCATGCCGCTAAAAGCGGCACCAAGGACAATGAAAATACGGCCGGGAGTGCGGCACTGATGGGATTTACCCATAAAGCAGAGCTTTCACTTTTTCTCTCCTGTCTCCTGTTTTCTGACTAGAAGTTGAACCTGGACAGGATGTCGTTTCCGGCCGGGCTTCCCCCGGGAGGGCTTGCGGCCCGGGAACCGGGGCGTTCATCTGTTTCCCGGTTCTGTGAAGGCGGGATGAGGTCTTCCAATTTCGCCTCCACCGCCGCCACGTCCTCCTCGTACTTGATCAGTGCGTTCAGGGTGAGGCGCACCGCCTCGGGGTCCAGCCGGGTGACGTTCAGGGCCGCGAGGGACCTTGCCCAGTCGATGGTTTCGGATATTCCGGGCAGCTTCCTGAGGGCCATTTTTCTTACCCTGGCCAGGAAATGGGACACCTGCCCGGCCAGGGCGCGGTTTATATCCTTGAGGTGCAGCAGCAGGATGGCCTCTTCGCGCTTCTGGTCGGGGAAGGGAATGTAGAGGTGCAGGCAGCGCCTCTTCAGGGCGTCGCTGAATTCCCTGGTGTTGTTGCTTGTGATCACCACCATCGGGACGGTCCGCGCCTTGACGGTGCCCAGCTCGGGGATCGAAACCTGGTATTCGGACAGCGCTTCCAGGAGAAAGCTTTCCAGTTCGTCGTCGCTCTTGTCCACCTCGTCCACCAGCAGCACCACCGGGCCGGGGGACAAAAAGGCCTTCAGCACCGGCCTGGCCAGCAGGAATTCCGGCGTGTAGACCCCGGCCTTGATTTCCTCCCAGCCGGAAATTTCCCTGGCGGCCTGCAGGTACAGGATCTGCTTCTGGTAGTTCCACTCGTAGAGGGCCTTGCTCTCGTCCAGGCCCGGATAACACTGCAGGCGGATTAACTCGGCCCCGGCGGTCCTGGCCAGCGCCCGGGCCAGCTCTGTTTTGCCCACCCCGGCCGGTCCCTCCACCAGGAGGGGCTTTTTCATCCGCACCGCCAGGAATATGGTTGTGGCCGTCTTTCTGTCCACCAGGTAGCCGTTTTTAAGCAGGCAGTCCTGAACCTTGTCGATGCACTCGAAGCAGTCGGACATTTTACTGATCACCAAAGTAATGATAACATAAATACAGGGATTAGGCATTGGGAATTGGGAATCAGGAATTGGGCATTGGCAGCCGGGAATTGGTTTGCCGCAGGCATGTGATCCGGTTCCCGGTTCCCGATTCCCGGATTTACGGGGTGGGCCTGTTGAAGATCGAAATACTGACCAGGAGCGTTGAAAAAAAGGCGGATATTATCAACTGTCTGAGGAATTTGAAAGGATTTGAGGCAACGGCCGGAAAGATTAAGGCGGACGGCGTGGAGGCTGAACTGGCCCCGGAGTACATACTCCTGACAACGTCAGTTCCCTGGCTGGCCGACGAGATCATCCGGGAGCTTTTCACCGTCAGGCCGGTGCCTTTCGCGCCATCGTTTTACGAGATTGCGGGGGACCCGAAGGTGATCGTCACCTGCGCCGCCAGGCCTGTAAACCAGGTGATCCCGGCCCTGGACGTTTTGGAACACCTGGACCTGGAGGCCGGTGAACTGGCCGGGAGGTTTGCGACCAGGTGGAGTTCCAGGGATGTGGACGTGTCGGCGGACTTCGAGGTGTTCATCCAGGGCGGGGTGGCCGTCTCCAGGGTGAAGTTCGGGACCGGTTTCCGGGAGAGTGAACACCACTGCCGGGATGTGCTGGCCCGGGTCGGCCTGGCCAGGGGCCTCTCGGTTTTTTCGGCGGAGGACCGGGATTTTATAAAGCCCGCGGAGGTATCGCCGGTTGCCCTGACCGCCGCCGCCACCGTGGCAGAAGATGCTTTAGCGGCCTTCCTGAACCGCTGTCCCGGAAAAATAAGGTACCTGGAGGAGGAACGGGCGTACCGCGTGGAACTTCCCGGGGAGGGCAACCGCCTCACCATTTCGGAAAAAAACAGGAAATCGGCCGAGGTCGTTGTTTACCTGGAAACACCCTGGCGCCTGGACGGCGGCCTGGCCGCGGCCATAGGGGAAATGGCCGGGATTGAACGGGTTGAGGTGGCCCGGACCATAACCGGGATCGCCCTGAACCCGGACGACCTGCTGGGCCGTCTGGGATTCGTCAAGGAAAATGAATTTTTAAGCTTCGGGGCCCGCCTGGAAGGCCTGGAGGCCCGGTATGACATAGGCCGGAGGGCAATGAAGATTTGGGCGGTAATTCCATGGAGCGGGGCGGCCGTTTCCGGGGAAACCTTTGACCGGATCGGGGAATTTACCTGCAGGGTGATGAAATTTGCTGTCTGAGGCGGTCGAGTTCGCCGGCCTGCTGCGCCGGGCGGGGGTAAGCGTATCCCACAGCGAGGTGAGGGATTTCCTGGAGGCCCTGCGCCTGACCGGCGTGGGCCGGGACGAGTTCCTCTGGGCCATGGAAGCAACTCTGATCAAGCGGGAGGACCAGCGCGGGGTCCTCGAAAGGCTGTATGAATTATTCTGGGAGAGGAAGGGGGCGCCTTTCGGGGGGCGGGAGCGGCCGGCGGCGGGTCCGGCAGGCGCCCCGCGCATGGACGGGGAACTGTTCCGGCGGCGGCTGCAGTCCCTGAAGGATTGCATCAGAAACGAAAAGATGAGGCTGAAGCGGGAAGCCGGCGGATCTTTCAGGGGGTCCTGCGGAGGCGGCGCGCAGGGAAGCGGCCGGCCGGGATCGGGGGCCCCGGGCGGGGACAGGACGGCCCAGGAAAGGTTTGTTTCTTTGATCCTGGACGGCGATCGGGAAAAAATGCGGCTGCTGGTAAGGGAAGCCTTGCAGGCAATGCCGGAGGCGGAACTGGATGACCCGGAGTTTTTCAGGCGGGTGAAGATATTGACCGGCTGGGCCGGGGGCGAGGAATTGTTGCGGAATATGCTGGAGAGCGGCGCTGCCCGTGACCGGCGGGAGGTGGAGGAACGGCTGGACCTTTTCGGCAGGGTGGTGGCCGCCGAAAGGGACAGGAAAACCTGGGAAAAGGATCCCCGGCGGGTTCTGGACCGCCTCAACGTTTCCGGCGCCTCTTTCAGCAGCCTTGATTACGCCCAGGCCCGGGAGATCAGGAGGAAGCTGGTGATGCTGGGCAGGAGGCTGGCGGCCAAAAAAGGATACAGGTACGCCGCCTCCTCCAGGGGCAGGGTGGACCTGCGCCGGACAGCGGCCCTGGCCGGAAGGAACGGGGGCGTGCCGGTGAAGCTCCTGCTGCGGGACAGAAAGCCGGACAGGCCGGAGATCGTGATTCTGTGCGACCTTTCCGGATCGGTGGCCTCCTTCAGCCGGTTCATGCTGCTGCTGGTCTGCGCCATGCAGGACAAGTTCCGCCGGGTCAGGTCCTTCGCCTTCGTGGATGCCGTGGAGGAAGTGACTCATCTCATCGGGGGCTGGGACGCCGAAAAGAAAATCGCCGAGATACTGAGGAAAACCCGGATCTGGCAGACAGGTTTTTCGGATTACGGTTCGGTGTGGAGGCAGTTTGAAAACAGTTTCATGGAGGCCGTGGGGGACAGGACCACCCTGATCATACTGGGCGACGCCCGGAACAACTACAAGCCCGACGGACTGGATCATTTCATCCGCATAGCCGGAAAGGCCCGCCGGGTGATCTGGCTCAACCCGGCGCCGGCGGATGAATGGAACACCGGGGACAGCATCATCGACAGGTACCGGCCGTACTGCGGCGCGGTGCTGGAATGCAGGAACCTGGAACAGCTGGAAAAAGTGGTCAGGCATGTGTTTAAATAACTTTCAAACCGCAGTTGACATCACGGTGGAGACTGTGCTAATATATATTTTGCGCGAGGACGCAGGTCAAAACAACTGAACAGGCGGCAGTGGCGGAATTGGCAGACGCGTAAGATTCAGGTTCACTAACTTGCAATAGTTCAAAACTCAAATCTAAAAAATCAGTAAAATCAAGGCTTGTAGGATTCTATTAATAAGACTAGAATCTTACAAGCCTTTTTGTTTATCATAAGATTTCTGAGTTTAGGGGTTATACGAAATAATAAAAATCCAGTAAAATCAAGGGTTTCAAGAATTGCTAGGCCGGAAAAAGACTATGATTCTTATTTTTGTGTAAAACCAATCTTAATGCAATGTAATGTAAGATAAATTTTTATGCATTATGACGCTTGACACATAGCACCATTACATATTATAGTATGTAAAGGAGGTGGTGTCAATTGAAGCAAAATATCCCTGACAATTTTATTTCCTACATAAAGTATTACATGGGAAAAACTGGCATAAGCACAAGAGAATTAAGTAAAAAAGTAAACAAATCTACAAACTATATTTCCAGTGTTCTAACAGGCAAAATCCGAACGATTGAATTTAAAACTGCTCTTGCAATTGTGGAAACCTTAAACCCTAAAATTAACGCAGTACAGTTGTTAATCGATGACTTCAACATTGAACCTGAAGAATTCATTAAGAAACGCTGGAAAGAGATGGAAGAGGAACAGGAAAGAAAATTAGAAGAAATTCAGTATGTGGAAGGCATAGCAGATAGTATACGCCAAAACCTAATTGAAGACATGTTACGAAAC
Organism: Peptococcaceae bacterium; assembly: GCA_023512435.1. Classification (GTDB taxonomy): domain Bacteria; phylum Bacillota; class Desulfotomaculia; order Desulfotomaculales; family Desulfocucumaceae; genus JAILZP01. Next base: position 7,474 of record JAILZP010000042.1, read on the forward strand.
GGCACTCCAGAAAAAGCTCAAATAATAGAGCAATTGAGTAAACACGATTTTCACGACAATATTTTTTACATGATAGAAATTTTAACGTATCTGCAAGAAAAACATTCAGACAAGTATAACCTAATCTTTCTTTTTGCAGATGAGCTTTTTGAACGTGCTGGAGGCAGATGGGGAGAATTTAATCCTCTTGATGAAAATGATAAAGCAATATTAGTAAAAATAAGGAAATTCTTAGAGGAGGAGTTTGGCAATGGAACAACAGAAGAGAAGGAAGAAATTCAGTCCACAAACAACCGCAACGAAGAGGACTGAGAAGCAAGAACAACAGGCACCAATAGTAAAGGAAGAAATTAAACTTTCTGTTTATCTTGAAAAATTCTTGAAGCACTGCGAAAACCAGCAAGGACTTACCAAAAAAACTATTGCAACATATAGAGCTTTTAATGAGAGGTTTATTAGATATCTAGAAAATGAATTACATATTACTAATGTAGAAAAGATTGACAGTGATATAATTGAAATTTATCTTGATTACCTTTCTGACGTTAGGGAGGTAAGTAAAATCAGTATAAATAGCACTATTAGAAATATCAAGCCGTTTTTCAATTGGTTGACTTGGAAAGAACATATATCTATCAATCCTTTTGATAAAATAAAACTTCTGAAGACTGACAAGAAGCGTAAAATCCCTTTGACGTTCGAGCAAGTTAAAAAGATTTGGGAACAACCTAACCAAATGACGTATGTAGGAATCAGGGATAATTTAATCATTCGCTTGTTGTACGGAACAGGAATGAGAGTTGACGAGGCATTAAGTTTAAAAATTAGTGACATTGATTTTGACTCTGGATTCATTTACATTGCTAACAGCAAAAACAGGGAAGACGCTGACGTTCCTATTCCGAAAACTCTTGTAAAACCACTCAAGCAATTCATACATACGTGGTTATCTAATGAGGATAAGAACGCTTATATATTTCAGAATGATTTTGGTGACAAGTTGAATCCTGGAACCTTCCAAAAAAGTATAAAACGGTATGCTAAAGAAGCTGGAATAGAAACAAACGTATCACCTCATTTACTACGCCATACATTTGCAATAGAATTTTTAAAAAATGGTGGTTCTACGGCAAGTCTAAGGCGGCAGTTGAGGCAGAAGGATTTAAAGGTAGTCGAAGAGTATTTAAATTGGCTTCCAGATACTGTCAAGGCTGAACATATGAAGTATAATCCATTGGACAACTACCTAAGTTAATTAATTTTCAAAGAATCGAGTAATTGAGAGAGGGCAACCCCTCTCCCATAACCTTTCAAAGATGCAGAGGAAAATATTGTAATAGAACATAAGATTGGAATAGATGAGGACTTTGATCAAGAATATGAAAATGTATTGATAGCCAGAGGGTAGCGGTATGGTGCCGTTGCCCTCCACGCAGAAGTAAGAACAGATGTTCCCATTTGAGTTTGAATTTTTGGGTTATTGGATCTGAAAATACGCAAGAGTAGAAAAGATCATTGAGGTGAAAATTCAAAGTGGAATATTTTATTAGTGAGGATTGGCAGTCATTTTGCTATATAGATGGCCTTTGCCAAAAGGCCGGTGTTTCAAGAGATAAGATACCCGCCTTGGTCGTTAAAGAGGTGGTTGACAACGCACTTGATGCAGGTGGAGGTATATGTACGGTTGATCTTACTCCTGATGGCCGGGGCTTTATCGTTCAAGACGATGGGCCGGGGATACCCCATGAAATGATACCTGAGTTGTTTTCAGTAAACAGACCAAGAATGTCTACCAAACTAAAAAGAATGCCTTCACGGGGAGCTTTGGGAAATGGTCTTAAAGTAGTCATGGGAGCGGTAATTTCCTACGATGGGAAAATATATGTTTCTACTAGAGGAAAATCTTTTCAACTCCGTCCTCAAAAAAATGATGGGACAACAAAACTAGAAACCATTGGAGATTACACAGGAGAAGGAACAAGGATTGAAGTTTATCTTAATGAAGAACCTGATTTAACCTGGGCAGAGCAGGCAATCATAATGAACAGTGGCGACAAATACAAAGGCAAAACTTCGGCATATTGGTATAGCAGTGAATCGTTTTTCTCTCTTATGCAGGCGGCAAAGAATATGTATGTGCGTGATATTGTAGCTGAATTTGATGGTTGTAGTGAACCAAAAGCCGGTAGAATTACAAAGGATTTCAAGAATAGACTTGCACCTAGTCTAACTAATGAGGAAACAGATTTGTTGTTAGAAAGAATGAGAAATAATTCAAAACCTGTAAATCCTGATAGACTTGGATTCGTTGGAATAAATGAAGAATTACCTGAGTTTTATGCAAATGATAGCGGAACATTTCTCTTAGAATCAAAGAAGAATAATACCTTAAATGCAGAAATTCCTTTTACTATCGAGGTATGGGCTGAACAATCAAAAACAAAAGAATTTACCTTTTGTACAAATAAAACTCCAATTACTGGAGAAGTAAAAACATACTATGACGGCAAAGAACAATCGTTTTATGGAAATCATTTTTATTATGATTGTAATGTTGGTGATATTCCCTTAGAGGTTTGGATTAATATTAATACGCCATATATGCCAATAACATCTGATGGAAAGGAGCCAGATTTAAATTATTTTAAAGATGATATTGAAAGCATACTAAAAAAGGTTATTAATAAAGTAAAAAGGAATATCACTGAAGATTCGGAAACTAAAAAGAAACAAAATAAAGTTATACTTGAGCGATTGAATGAGGGAATTAAAAAAGCAAGCGGTGATGGTCAATATAGGTTCAGTTTAAGGCAATTATTCTACACTATTAGGCCATACATTATTGAAGAGTGTGGAAGAAAGCGCGATCCTGAATATAATTACTTCAGTAAAATAATTGCAGAATATGAAGTTATGCATGGCAATATACCAGGGATGTATAGAGATTCCAGAGGTATTATTTATCATCCTCATTTATCGCAAACAATCCCATTAGGTACGCTTCAGGTTGAAAATTATAATAGGCCAAAATGGACGTTTAATAAAGTCTTATATATTGAAAAAGAAGGGTTTTTTGAAACACTGATTAGTAACAAATGGCCTGAAAGAAACGACTGTGCCCTTTTAACATCTAAAGGGCAGGCTACTACTGCGGCAAAAGATTTGATTGATCTGTTGGGTGATACTGAAGAAGAATTAATTTTCTTTTGTGTTCATGATGCCGATGGTGCAGGAACAATTATATATCAATCCTTGCAGAAAGGTACATTATCACGTCCAGGAAGGAAAGTAAAGGTTGTAAATTTAGGTCTGGAAGCCGAAGAAGGTCTAAAAATGGATTTGCCTCCTGAAAAAGTGGAAAGGAAAAATAAAAAAAGAAAGATACCTGTAGCTGATTATGTAAATGAATACTGGAAAAAATGGCTTCAATCATACAGGATTGAACTTAACGCAATGAGTACTCCCCAATTCCTTCAGTGGTTAGATCATAAAATGGAACAATATGGTAACGGAAAACTAATTCCACCTGATCAGGTAATGGCAGATAAACTGAAAGATAGTGCTATTTCAAGAATTAAGGAAAAAGTAAAAGAGAAAATATTATCAGAAGCGGGATATGAGGAGCGGGTTCAAAAATCCATTCATCATATGACACCTGTAATTGAAATGGTTGATAATCTAAGAGATATAGTGAAAAAATCACTTCAGGAAGTGCCTGAAAATCAGTGGTCTAAACCAGTTGATCAATTAGCAGAAGAAATTGTTGATCAGATATAGGGAGCAGGGTGATCCCCGCTCCCTCTCCAGCCTGGACAGAACCCATTTAAAGACGTTAATACCCTGGAGGTAAGGGATTTATATACACCACGGTAATAACCTTTATTATAAGGGCGTGTAAAAGAGCAGAAAGGAAGGAGAATATATTAGATGAGCAATACTAAAGAAAAGGCTATTCCTTTAAGCGAAATTGTGGATATATATGCAAAAACAATTGAATTCCTCAAGTTGATTCATGGTGAACATGCATATGAGATTAGGATGTTGGAAGAAGGTACACCAAAAAATAAATTCTCTAGAAGTTTTTTAGTTAATGGTGATGATGTTTATGAGGGTAATAAAGTTCGTACTAATTCATTAACAAGAGAAAATTACAATATATGGTATGAAATAGTAATGAGAGATGTTTGGACAAAATATGGGCCAATAGGATTTAACGATTGTGGGATTTTCTTTAGCCCAAATAGTCCAGATTTTGATGAAATAGAAAACTGTACCTTAACAGATAAAGATATCCGATATATCAATTGTCAATTCATTGATATTGATGCCTCAAAAGAAATCCGAGGAGATAAGGAAATTTTAAAACAATGGAAAAAGGAACAAATAAAAAAAGTAGAGCAATGGTTGTATCCACCATCAATAATTGTATTAAGTAAAAATGGTATACATTGTTATTGGCTACTTGATAATGGAAAAAAGGAATTATTTAGATATATCCAGTTACAACTTGCATTTTATTTTGACGGTGATGAAAAATGCCAAAACCCTTCAAGATTATTGCGTCTACCTGGATTCATGCACAGAAAAGATCGAGCGGATCAATATTACGTTTTTATCTATAAGATGAAAAACATTAGATATTCACAAGAGGAAATAAGCAAAGCGTTACCAAAAATAACCGCTGAACAAATAGAAGAGAGTGTAAAAAAACAAAGAGAACATAAACCCGTAGTACAATTGGAGCCAGGACAGGAAAAAAGGTTATGGAAACTTGTTAAAAATCATATAGAAGTAAATCGTAATACAGGCAACAAAATAACTTGCAGATGTCCAATGCCTGAACATGAGGACAAGAATCCTTCAGCATGGATAGATAAGGAATACCAATGGTTCCATTGCGGTAGTACTCACTGCGGGATATCTATGCCTCTTGAGGAACTGGCTGAGGAATTAGGCTGGGATGATGTATTAGTAGAATTAAATAGGCCTAAATACAAAATAAATATATTGAATGCATACAATAAAGTTAAGAAACATATGGTTAATGTTTCTGATTGTCCAGTGTTAGAATTGAGCTATTATGAAAATGAGATTGTGGAACAGATTACCAAAAAGGTTTATAAGATTTTTCTTTCACGTGGGCAAGTATTGAACATAAAACATAGAAAGTATATCAGGGATATTGTAAATATTCTCTTTAAATCTGAAAAAACAGTAATACCAGATTTGATTCCTCTTGATATGGGTGGAGGTAAAAGTACAATAATTGAAGTTTTTATTGTTGAAATGTTAAAACTAAATCAAAATTATGGAGTAATACTAATTAAAGAGCGTATTGAAGATGCCGTAAACACCGCTCAGAAAATAAACACTGAAATAGACCAGAATGTCGCATATGTGATGTATGGATTTAAGCAAGAAGAATGTCAGAGAAAATTAAGTAAATGCGACACGAAATACAGAAGAAGCAAAAATGATAAATTAATTCGATATTCTAGTTGCGAGCACAGAAAATATTGCAGGTATTACAATCAATATATAGAACAACAAAAGTATCCAATATTAATTATAACTTATGAAAGATTGTTTAATGACGTAAGGAATGATACTTTTGCAGGTAAATATAGATTTTTTAACAAAGTATTCGTAAGAGAGAAATTGATCATAGATGAAAAACCAAAATTAATTTACGACAGTATTATTACAAGTAAGCAATTTGAAAAATACTCACAGTCAATTCTTGGGTATTTACTTTTCGCTAATGATGATGCACACAATGAATTTGAAAAAGCAATTGAAATGATAAGACCATTATTTAGCCCTGGAGAACAAAAAAGGGAAAATATTCTTCCAATTGATCCTGAATTTAATTTCAGTAAAAACTTTTGGATTGAATTTGGTTGTATGGCACATTACACAGATGATTACCATAAATTTCCTGAAGCAATTGAAAACCTGATTAGGTACGGCGGTCATAGGACAACGAAAACAACAAAGAATGGGGAACAAGCAGTAAAAGTATGCACTTCACACTATTGTATTTATACATATGGAAATCAGTTTCATAGTATCATATTTGACGGAACTGCAGATATAGATTTCACATACAAACATAAGAATTATAGAATATTTAGCTTTGAACCTCTTAGAGAATATTCAAACTTCTATTTCTATGAGTGTGATTACTTAAAATCAACAAAAACAGAAATGAGCAAGGAAAATATTTTAAATGCGTTTATTGAACAGGTTAAGCAAATTTCAGAAGAGCATCCGAATAGTAAAATATATTTACCTGTTTATATGAATACTGAGGAATACATTCGAGATGGCCTTAAAGAATACATTGAACAAGGGAAAATAAAGGTTGCACATTATGGAAATACTAAGGGGAGCAATGATTTTTTAGATTGTGACATTGTGATCATACAAGGATTCCTACATAAAACAGAGGATCATTATGTTTCTATTCATAGGGCAATAACTAAAAAATTTGCAGATGATTTGGAGGCAACTTATATTGATGGTTTAAGAAGGTTTAACAACAAAGGAATTGAACATTTTAAAATAACTGACCAGAATGTAGATTATACACAGGAAATAAAGCGAAGTATGCAGAGGGATCAATCCAGGGATGTATCTGGTAAAGTTTACCTATTTACCAATGATACCTACTTATTAGAAGTTTTAAAGTGGAAATTCCCTGGGTGCCAAACTGTGAAGTGGAATCCTGAAAAATTACTTGAGGAAAGGATAGTAAACAATACTCATAGACAGGCGAAGAATGAGAAGTTAATTTATGATTTTTTTATTAAAAATAAGGATAGAGAAAAAATAACATTTGAAGATGTGGTTAGTTCAACAGGTCTAGATAAAACAATTGTATCACGTTTATTAAGAAAGCCGGTAATTAGTGGAATTATAAGTAGTTTGGGTTTTAAACGCATAAAACCTTGGAAGGAAGTTTATTTTATCAAACAGAACTAAAAATCCCTTGTGTGAAGCGGCTTTTATCAGTTGATAGGTTTCTATAAGAGATATACTTTATAGCAACCTGTCAACTGACGAATCCCGCTTGTAGCAAGGGATTTAAGATTTATTTTAGAAATAGATAGGTTAAAATAGGTTCAGGGCAATTATTTTTACTATGTCAATGTGTTCCCTGACGGAAGGGCAGGTAGGAGTGTGCGGTAGAGTGCCACTGAGCGGCTGAAATGACGCTCTACAATGCCCTGTAGCAAGAGATAAAACATTATGTTAACGGTCAGCAATTTCGGCCATTGAGTGCAGCACCCTTGATGGTCGTTTTACTGTATTTTATCTTACCGCTAACATCTAATTATTTGAATCATTTCCTCAATTGTAAACGGTTCTTTTTTGCTATGAATTATTAAATGGCAATTAGGACATACCGGACAAAGGTCCTTTATTGGATCGACTTCGTAATTATCTTTTATTTCCGATAATGGTTTTTTATGGTGTACATGGATTTTATTTTTACCTATCGGACCATAAGCTTTTTCAAAGTCAAAGCCGCAAATTATGCATTGGTATCCATAATGCTTAACACACTTATCCCTTGCACTTTTGTTTCTTTCATAAATATTTACATATACTTGTTTTGCTTTTCCTTCAAAAGTTGTTTTTTCATCAATAGGAATTTCTTCAGGGAATCTAACCTCTGATAATCTTTCCCCAAATATTTTTTCAAGAGCAGTAACTAATTCAGGTCTGATAATCCAAGGGAATTTTCCACCTTTCTCATAACCCAAAAATGGGACATGCCACCAGCGTACTTTACCATTAGCTCTACATGGTGGTGTGACACCTATTTTATTTATCACTCGTTTACTAAAGCGACTAATTTCTAAATTTATTACTCCATGATGCTTTATTGACAATTGAGAAGCAATAATTGAAGCTCTTGCTTCGTAATTATCGCATTCATATATAATTTTAAGTATATCTATAACCTTCTCATTTGTGATGCTCTTATCATAAAGAATCTTGCCCCAAGTATCTGAATCAATATTAATTGGATCATTATAGAACATGCCAATATCCTCCGATAAAGAGAAAATCAAAGTTAATACGAGCATAAATTAAATAAATAGTCCATTATCGGTGAAAATAAAGAAATATGAGGTGTTGTTGCTTGGTCAATAACATGCTTATGATAATTTGATATAATGAACTTTAATTACTATGTATGGTTAAATATTGCCGTATTTGAACTTTCATTGCATGTGTATGAGTGAGTAAATAGAAGAAAAACAGAGCAATAGAGAGATTGATAGATATATGGAGTAAATTAAAGATATGCAGAGATATTTAAAGATAACCTAATCACAATTTAAATAGATCGTTTTCTGATGGCATGTTATTATCGAATGGTGATCTGTAAGGTTGACTGAAAATGGCCTTCGGTTGGTCAAAAATACCCTTCGGTTGACGAAAATATGGCTTTGGTTGAGTAAAAATACCCTTTGGATGGGTCAAAATGACCTTCGGTTGAGTGAAAAGGGGGGGAGGGGTTAGGCATTAAAAATTGTATTTTATGGTAATTGTATATTCTTCCATTGTTCTTTGTATTTGTTCATAATTTCTAATATAGTTCTCGTTTCATGATCAATGAGTTCATAAAGGTTTTTAGTATCTGTTCCATTTATGGTTAACCCAAGTACATATTGTTGAAGTTCTTTAAGATTATTACTCATAGCTACAATATCGATAGCCTCATCCCTATTCGCAACAGGGGATCTGGTTTGCAGTTCTATTGCTTCTTTGTTAATATTAGATATTTGAATTTCTTGCTCATCTATAATACTTTTAAGTTTTTTATCGGAAAGTAAAGTTGGGTTTGTTTTGCTTTTTTGAGATATCTCATTAAGAACATAGAAATGCTGTACAATTACTCCTACTAATTCGCCCCTTTTTTTTATATATTCGTCTGCTGAATAAGCATTGCTTGCTTCATATGTGTAGGGAGAGGTATTATTGTCATTTGATTGTTTAGAAGTTGAGTTATTGTTGCAACCCAATAATCCAAGAACCATAACATATATAATAATGATTGCAAAAGGTTTTTTCATTTTGGCAACCTCCTCATTTAAGTTTTTTAAATTATACCATCAATAGAATACAAGTTATGTCGGATTATGACGAAATTGTTTTATTATATAATTGCATAGAATATGGATTATATGACGAATATATGGTATAATTGGTCATAGAACACAGTCAAAATTGCAGTTTATCTAAAGTAAAATTCGTCATAGAATAATTTTTGGAATGGAGGATACCCACTATGACCAATTTGGCAGAAAAATATCTGGGTGAATTAATCAATGATGGCAAGGATGAAAAGACAATAATCTCCTATCGGACAACCTTAAATCAGTTTGCAAAATGGTTTGAGGAAACTAATGGATACACCGATGCCGAGAAGGTAACCCCTATGGATATTAAGGATTTCAAGCAGTATATGGTTACTATTCTAGAACGGAAACCGGCAACTGTGAATAAAGCCCTGGTGACATTAAAAGGATTTTTTGATTGGACAGCAGAAAACGGATTTACTAATTTTAACCCTGCCAGAAAGGTTAAATTGGTTGAGAAGCAGAAAATGGCTCCAAAGTGGTTGGAACGGACTGAGCAGAACAAATTACTAAGGGAAATAGAAAAGGAAAAGAATGAATTTAAAAGGGCAAGAAATTTGGCAATTGCTCAGATTATGATACAAGCCGGATTGAGGGTTGAAGAAGTTGCCAATTTGGAATTAAAGGATATTGAAGTGAATTGCCGATCTGGTAATGTGATTGTCCGTCATGGTAAACGGGATAAATATAGGGAGGTTCCATTGAATAAGGATGCCAGGGAAGCAATTAAGGATTATCTTAAATTGAGAGAAAACCATAAATACAAGGATAGTCAGTATCTTTTTATAAGCGAAAGGAGTCCACAAATTACTGTTAGGGCAATACAGCATTTAATTGAAAGGCATGGTGAATCAGCTAAAATTGATGGATTGACAGCCCATATTCTAAGGCATACATTTTGCCACAACCTTATAGTTGCTGGCGAAGGAATTGAAAAGGTTGCTATACTAGCTGGTCATAGCAGTTTAGAATCCACAAGAATTTATACAGTCCCAGGAAAAAATGAATTGCAAGCAGCAGTTGAAAAAATTGCTTTGTTCGAATGATCTATAACCTGCCAACACCGGCAGGTTTTTTATATACCATTCCAAATAAAATGCTCTCTTATAATCCTACTTTTTGTCGGGTATATATTCAAATAAATCCCCCGGCTGGCAGTTGAAATATTGACATATCTTTTCAATAACTGTGAGAGAAATATTTTCCCCTTTCCCCATTTTAGCGATTGTAGAGGGCGATAATCTTAAGGCCGTCCTTAAGTCTTCTTTTGACATACCTTTGTCAATAAGTATTTTCCATAACCGATTGTATGAAAAGGTCATTAATTATATCACCCCACTATTCTATACATTATAAAATATTATCTACAAGTAGTCAAAGAAAGTATATGCAAACATATTGATTTGCGCTACAATATATAGTAGAATATCTACAACTTGGTATAGTTTGGAGGGAGTTGTATATGAGCCAGAATAAAAAAACCTTTAAAGATTACTTCCGTCACTTAATAGATGAAAGGTTAAACCATATTTTTTCCGGGGTAATTAATAAAGACCCAGTATACCAGGGTTATTCGGAACGGGTGTTTGAATTATATGATATAATAGCCCGGCTGTTGGGGCCGGAAAATGAAGAAATCATAAATGAATACGACAATGCAAGCGTTTCATGTACTGAAATACACCAAGATACAGCTTACATTATTGGCTTTAAAGATGGGATGCAATTACAAAGGATGCTGGATGAGGTAAGCTGAATGGCGGGAAGGTTATTGCTGTCCTCCCTTTGAATGAGTACTTGATAACGATTTTCATAAAGTATTTTTTAACTGGCAGGACAAAAAATCCTGAATTTTATTATATCCGGGGGTGGTATTTAGGGATAGGCAGGTTTTAGAGGGCGAATAAGGCCATAGTTGATGCCTCCATGGGCACAGTATTTTGGTGGGCGAAGTAGTATGACAAGACCCCTCCGGGATGTTAAACATCCCCCATTGAAATCGGATTTTTCTGTAGGATAGGAGTTGATGGAGGGACGTAGGCCAAAGGTTGCGATGTCGATAACATGAGCAATGTGTCGAAATATGACGATAATTTCAGGAAGGTATTCATGACATATTATAGAAGCAATAACATAAATGTCAAATACTGTTGATAAACACTTAGGATTAAGGGGGAGTGTCCATTGAAATGCAATTCGTGTAATACAGAAAATTTGACAGGATTATATTGTTCAAATTGTGGGGTTCAATCTTTATGGAGGGTTAAATGCATATGACTGAAAAAGGATTTATATATGTTTTAATTAATCCATCTATGCCAGGTATGGTTAAAATAGGTAGGACAAGCAAAGACCCCCAGGAAAGAATAGAAGAATTATCTAATGTTACTGGGGTTCCAACTCCATTTATATTAATTTATAAGGAATTTTTTAATGATTGTATTTATGTTGAAAAATACCTTCATGAGTTGTTAGAAGATAAAGGTTATAGAATTTCATCAAATAAAGAGTTTTTTAATGTTCCGATTAATGAAGTAATTAAAATTATAAATCATACAAAAAATAAATTTGATACTATTTTACATGAAACTACGGAAACCGAAAAATTAATAACCCATAATGAATTTTGTGAAATTGATGAATATGCATATAGTATTTATGAAAAGGCTAAAGATATTTACTTTGGTCATGGTGATGTTTTGCAGGATTGCGATGAAGCCTTAAAATTATTTAAAAAGGCATCAACATTAGGTGTTGTTGAATCCTTTTTTTACTTAGGGTTAATAAATTTTTATGATTATGAGAACACAAATACAGCTTTAAAATATTTTAAAGAGGGAGCCAAAAATAAAGATAATTTTTGTAATGCAGAAATGGCAAAAATATATTCATATCCTAAAACCAAACATATAGAAAACTTAATAAAATGTTGGAAATCTTATTTTCAAAACATAAATATAAATAACATCACAGACAAGGACATTGTATATTTTTGTATGTTTATTGAATATAAATTATCTTTTGAATTAGATTTAAACTATGATGATATTTTATCTTTCTGTAAAAATAGGTTGTTGATATATCAAGATAAACACATAGAACGTGTTTTGAATGGAAGTTACGAAGAATGGTATAAAAGATTGGTTTGTGAAAATGGAGAAAAGATACGTAGCTATATCCATAATAATTTAACTGAACCAAATAAGACTAGTGCATATATGAAAGCTAATAGAGTTTCTGTTGAGATTGAAGACATGCATAATATTCAAGGCAATGCCATGTTTGGTGGAATAATTCATAGGGGAGTAATTAAATTAACTGATCAGATTACAATTATAAGTAGGTACGGCAAAAGAAATGCAAAAATCATTACATTAAGGAATCATAAGGGTTCTATAGATATTGCTGAACAAGGCGAAGAATTAATAGCAATATTGGTTGATGATAGTATAGATAATTTTAGATTTGTTAGGGATGGTTCTTATATTGTTGCGGAGTAATTCCAAAGTAAATTTTCTGCCTCGTTTGATGAAGATAAAAGGGCTTTAAATGATATAAAACACCTGGGGGTGTCCTTATTCGTGCAAAAAAATAGAGTGCTTCCGGCACTCTTAATCAATTCTTGGGTTTTCTTCAGTATTGATATTGTACATTTTATCAAGCGGGTTAAATTTGGTAAATTGTTCCTGGACACTTTGGGGCAACCAGTATGTATTGCTCTATAGTGTTTAAATCTCTGTGTCGGAGCATTCTTCTTACGGCAGATGTTGACGCTCCAGAAAGCAAGCAACTTACAGCAAAAGAGTG
>JAILZP010000043.1 GCA_023512435.1 Peptococcaceae bacterium
GGGTCCCAGATCTGCATGGTCACCCCGATCACTTCATAACCCTGTTCTAGCAAAAGGGCGGCGGTAACCGAACTGTCCACCCCGCCGCTCATGGCCACGACAACCTTTTTGCCCGTCCCCAAATGCATTCACCCGTAAATAGCCGCCGACGGCAGCCGTAAGATTGTTTGATTACCGCCCCGCTTACTCCTTCTTCCGCCTGGATTTATAATCTTCTATGGCCGCATGGAGCGCGTCGGCCGCCAGGTTTGAGCAGTGCATCTTTTTCGGGGGGAGTCCGTCCAGGGCTTCGGCCACCTGCTTGTTGCTTATCCTCAGGGCCTCCTCGATGGTTTTCCCCTTCACCATCTCGGTAACCATGCTGCTGGTGGCGATGGCCGCGCCGCAGCCGAAAGTTTTGAACCGGGCGTCCTCGATCACGTTATCCTTAATTTTGAGATAGATTTTCATTATATCCCCGCAGGTGGGGTTGCCCACCTGGCCGACCCCGTCGGCGTCCGGAATCTCCCCGACATTTCTGGGGTTCTCAAAATGGTCCATCACCTTTTCACTGTACATGCTACCGGCCTCCCCTTTATACAATAATGTAAATCATTGGTCCCCGTTTGACGGCGCTACACCCTGCTGCACGTCCCGCTCACCTTGCAGGCGGCGCAGTCGGAATTGACGGCGAACTCGGTTTCCTGGTCCAGGGGCGACATGGCCCGCAGCCTTTCCACAATCGGAGGCATTACTTCCATGAAGTAATCAATGTCCTCCGGGGTGTTGTCAATCCCCAGGGTAAGCCGGATGGACCCGTGGGCCACCTCGTGGGGTATGCCCATGGCCAGCAGCACGTGGGAAGGCTCCAGGGAACCCGAGGTGCAGGCCGAACCGCTGGAAGCCGCGATACCCTTCATGTCGAGGCTTAACAGCATTGATTCCCCCTCGATGAACTCGAAGGTGAAGCTGGCGTGGTTGGGCAGCCGGCGGACGGGGTGCCCGGTAAGCTTTACGTGGCTTATCCTTTCCGTGACCTCCTTGATCAACTTGTCCCGCAATCCCTTCAGGTAGGCGCTTTCCCGCTCCAGGTTGGCCGCCGCCAGTTCCGCCGCCACGCCCATGGCGATGATGCCCGGAACGTTTTCGGTGCCGGCCCGGCGCAGGCGCTCCTGGGCGCCCCCGTGGAACAGGGTCTGGCGCCAGCGGGCGCCCTTGCGGATGTACAGTGCTCCGATCCCCTTGGGACCGTATATCTTGTGGCCGGACAAGGTGAGCAGGTCCACCCCCAGTTCGTTCACATCCACGGGGATCTTCCCGAAGCTCTGCACCGCGTCGGTGTGGAAAATAATCCCTCTGGACCGGGCCAGTTCGCCTATTTCCTTGATGGGCATAATGGTGCCCACCTCGTTGTTGGCGTGCATGATGGTGATCAGTATGGTCTTGTCGGTGACGGCCGCGGCCACGTCATCAACGCTGACCATCCCGTATTTGTCCACCGGCAGGATGGTGGTGGTAAAGCCTTCCTTCCCCAGGGCCTTGACGGTGTTCAGCACCGCGTGGTGCTCCACGGCCGAAGTGATGATGTGATTGCCCCTGTTTTTGTTGGTGTAGGCCACCCCGTGAATGGCCATGTTGTCCGCCTCGGTGCCCCCGCTGGTAAAAACGATCTCATTGGGGGAGGCCCCTATGGCCCGGGCCACTTTCTCCCTGGCCTCCTCAACGGCCTTCCTCACCTGCCGGCCAAACCAGTGCAGGCTGGTGGGGTTGCCGTAGCTGTCACCCTTCAGGTATTCGCACATGGCCTCGGCCACCTCCGGCCTGACGGGCGTGGTGGCGCTGTGGTCGAAGTAAATCCTCCGCACTCTTTCTTCCTCCTCGCGTTCACCCGGATATCCGGTTGTATTATTCCCTGTTCTGGCGGTTCCTTTCCTCTTCCCGGCACATATCCGCCAGGCTGATGGAATCCATCACCATGGCGATGCTGTCCCTGACCTTTTCCCAGACCGTTCTGGTAATGCAGTGGTCCGCCTGGTCACACCCGGGCGATTTAATTTCACTGACACACTCCACCGGAGCAATGGGACCCTCCAGTACCCGGATGATTTCGCCCACCCGGATTTCTTCCGGGGGCCTGGCCAGGACGTATCCCCCCTGGGATCCCCGCACGCTCTTGACCAGGCCGCCCTTGCGCAAAACGGCAATCAGCTGCTCCAGGTAGTGCCCGGATATGTTTTGCCTTTCCGCCACGTTTTTCAGAGGAATGGGACCGGCCCCGTAATGCCTGGCCAAGTCATACATGGCCTTCAGGCCGTAGTGCCCTCTGGTTGAAAGCCGCAATCCCTCACCTCCGATAATTCATACTGTTTTACTCGGATTTGATTAAAAATAATAATAGCACGGCCCCGTTGCCCAGTCAATAAAAATCCGACCATTTTACTATGAAAAAAACTCATCACAGCTTTTTCAGCCTCTCCAGCAGTTCCCTGACGGCTTTCTCCCCGCCGCTTTCCGAAGGCTTGTAAAATTCCATACCCAGAAGGTTGTCCGGGAGGTACTGCTGCTTCACGTAATGCCCCGGGTAGTCGTGGGGGTACCTGTACTGGGCCGGCTTTTTCCCGCCGGAGAGACTTTCCAGCCTGGCATGGCTTGAGTCCCTCAGGTGGGCCGGCACCGCCCCGGCAGCCTGATCCTCGACGGCCTTCATGGCGGCGTCGATGGCCGTCACCACCGAATTGCTCTTGGGGGCAAGGGCCACGTACAGGGCCGCCTCGGCCAATATAATCCTGGCCTCGGGAAGCCCCACCCTTTCCACCGCCTGGGCCGCCGCCGCGGCCACCACCAGCGCCCTGGGGTCGGCCAGGCCCACGTCCTCGGCGGCGTGGATCATAATCCGGCGGCAGATGAATTCCGGGTCCTCCCCGGCGTAAATCAGCCGGGCCAGCCAGTAGAGGGTGGCCTGGGGATCGGACCCCCGCATGCTTTTGATGAATGCCGATATCACGTCATAGTGTTCGTCCCGGCGGTCAAACTGCAGTACCCTTCCCCCGCAGGCTTCCCTGGCGGCGGCCAGCGATACGCGGCGCACGCCGTCCTCCCCGGGGGGAGTGGTCATCACCGCCAGCTCCAGGCAGTTAAGGGCGGCCCGGGCATCCCCGTTGGCGGTGGAAGCGATGTGATCCAGGGCGCCGTCCTCAAACCGGGTTTTATACCGGCCCAGGCCGTTTTCCCCGTCGGCCAGGGCCCTTTTCAGTATCCTCAGCACAGCCTCCGTGGACAGGGGTTCCAGCCTGAAGATCCGCGACCTGCTCAGCAGGGGCCGGTTGACCGTGAAGTGAGGGTTTTCGGTGGTGGACCCGATCAGCGTAATCAGGCCGTTTTCCACGAAGGGCAGCAGCGCGTCCTGCTGCGCCTTGTTGAAGCGGTGTATTTCGTCGATAAAAAGAATAGTCCCCTCGCCATAGAGGGAACGCCTTTCCCTGGCTTCCTGGACCACCCGGCGGATGTCCGCCACCCCGGCCATGACCGCGTTTATGGTCTCAAAGCGGGATTTGGTCATCCCGGCGATGATCCTGGCCAGGGTTGTCTTTCCCGTTCCCGGGGGCCCGTGCAGGATGATGGACCCCAGGCTGTCGCTTTCAATGGCCCTCCTCAGGGGCTTGCCGGGACCCAGTATGCCCTCCTGCTCCTCGAAGGCCGATAGGTCCCGGGGGCGCATCCGGTCGGCCAGAGGTGCCTTTTTGCTGCGGCCGCCCTGTTCAAAAAGATTTCCCACCGCCATCACCCCCAGAAAATACGGTACAATGCAATAAAACCTACAAACATTATATCCGTACATTTTTATTTGGAAAAGCTTTGACCCGAGAATATGCACGCCGGAACCGGGAGTTGGGAATTGGGAATTAGGAAAGCTTTCCGCGTCTGACACTGCTTTTGGGATAAAAAGAAGCCGGCTTTGAATTTCAGCCGGCCTTTCTGATTAGATGAAGAAATTCGTCTCCCAATCTTGTCAGACTGCAAATCTTGCTTTTGCCCTCGGTGGATACCTCCACCAGGCCCAGGGCGTAGAGCTGCATCACCACGTGGTCCAGCACCGCCCTTTTCACCTTGGCCGTGAGGGAAAGTTCCTCCTTGTTCATGCTGCCCTGGTCCACCAGCGCCAGCAGGACCCTTTCGGCCTCCTCGGGCAGGCGGTCGTTGACCTTGAGAAAATAGTCGGCCAATGGAGTGCCTACCATGTTTTCACCTCCCCCGGCGGATATTCTTTTAAATTCACGCTGGAATACGGCCATATCAAGCCGCCCCGCGCTCTGAAAGACCTTGCTAATAGTATGGTCACTTTCTCAATTAAATAATACGCCCGGGAAGAATTTATCCCGAAAAAAAATAAGCCGCCCGGTACTGATACCGGGCGGCCCCTTGACAATCAAAAATTACTTTTTATATGGCGCGCGTTAAACGTGTTTATCCAGTATCGATTTCAGTTCCTTCTTGGTCCTGAAACCCACGAACCGTTCCACCTCGTTTCCGCCTTTGAACATAACCAGGGTGGGTATGCTGCTGATTTTAAACTCGGACGGAATGGCACGGTTTTGATCCACGTTTACTTTGGCCACCTGGATCTTCCCCTGGTATTCACCGGCTATCTCCTCCACCACGGGCGCAATCATCTTGCACGGACCGCACCACTCGGCCCAAAAGTCAACCAGTACGGGGGTCTGGGCTGAAGAAATAAAATCCCTGAAATTAGAATCCCCTAAGTTTTTAATCAGATCGCCGGCCAATAGTATTCTCCCCCTTCTTTTCTATCTTTTTGGCAGCATTTACATATACTGTAATAACCACATGAAAATAATGGACTGGCCGTTGATATTATATTATTTCCTGAAAGACATTGTCAATGCATTTAGGCTTATTGGTTTTCCCCCAAAAGATCCCGCACCACCACCCCGGCCAGGATCATCCCGGCCACCGGAGGCACAAAGGAAATGCTGCCCGGAACCTTTTTCCGTCCCCGGTCATCCGGGCCGCAGGCGGGCCGGCGGGGCTGCTCGGTTGAATACACCACCTTCAGCCCGCCGGAAATGCCCTCCTGCCTGAGGCGGCGCCTGACCGCCCGGGCCAGGGGGCAGACCGAGGTCCTGGAGATGTCGTCCACTCTGAACAGGGTCGGGTCCAGCTTGTTTCCGGCCCCCATGCTGGAAACCACCGGAATACCCGCCCGCAGGCAGTGGGTGATCAGGCCGACCTTGCCCTCCAGGTCGTCAATGGCATCCACCACGTAATCGGGGCGGACGGCGAAAAAATCATCCCCGTCCCTGCCGGAATACCTCTTTTTATACCCGGCCACCCGGGCCGAAGGGTTGATTTGCTTGATCCGGCCGCTCATCAGGTCCACCTTGGCCATGCCGACGGTGTCTTCCAGGGCGTGCAGCTGGCGGTTGATGTTGCTCACCGAGACAACGTCAAAATCCACCAGGATGAATCCGCCGATCCCGGCCCTGGCCAGGGCCTCCGCGGCAAAGGAGCCCACCCCGCCCAGGCCGAACACCGCCACCGTGCTGCGATCCAGTATTTCCAATCCTTCTTTGCCGATGATCAGCTCTGTCCGGCTGAACCGGTCCTCCAAACCAGTCACCTTTTCTTGTTGAAAATTCATATATAAAGAAAAAACTTCGATCTTAAATCAAGATCGAATGTTTCTCCGTAAAACCAAGCAAAATAACCCCACATATGCCGTGAACCCCAAAGTTTCTTGAACCTATCCCCAAATAGGTGGGTGTCCTCCTGATTACTTATTGTTACCTTGTGACTCCAAGGCCTACAAGCCATAACCAGAGCCCGGACTCCCTACGTTCATGTGTTGGTTTAGAACTTCAAGGTGTTCACGCACACAGTAGGGTAACTTTACTCTTGCAATATTATGTTAGCATATATCCGGCCAACGTGCAAGTACCGTACAAGTTTTCTGCCGGCTGATCCTTATAGTATTTTTGTACATAAAATGGCTTATTATACATTGTCCTTGTCCTCCGGCTTAAAAAAGTTTTGGGGCGCTGCCGGCTTTACCCTGACGTCGGTTTTCACGTGGAGTTCCCGCAGCTGGACCGGATCCACGGGGCCGGGGGCCCCCGTAAGGAGGCAGGTGGCGCTGGCGGTCTTGGGGAAAGGGATCACGTCCCGGATGGACTTCTTGCCCGCCAGCATCATCACCAGGCGGTCAAGGCCGAAGGCAATGCCCCCGTGGGGCGGGGTTCCGTATTCAAAGGCTTCCAAAAGAAAGCCGAATTTTTCCTCGGCCTCCCCGGGCTTCAGGCCAATGGCCTTAAACATTTTCTCCTGGATGTCGCGGCGGTGAATGCGGATGCTGCCCCCTCCTATCTCCACCCCGTTGAGGACCAGGTCGTAGGCCCGGGCCCTTACAGCCTCCGGTTCCGATTCCAGGAGAGGCAGGTCCTCCTCCCGGGGCGATGTGAAGGGGTGGTGCATGGCCGTGTAGCGCTTTTCCTCGCGGTCATACTCCAGGAGGGGAAAATCCAGCACCCAAAGAAAATTGAACCTGCCCTCCGGGACGGCGCCGGTGCGGTTGGCCAGGTGCAGACGCAGGTTGCCCAGGGCAGCCGCCACCACCTCCGGCCGGTCGGCCACGAAAAGCAGCAGGTCTCCTTCCCCGGCCTCCAGGCGTTCCAGTATCCCGGCCGTTTCTTCCGGGCTGAAGAACTTGGCGATGGGCGATTTCACCCCGCCGGGCCCAACGATGAAGTAGGCCAGCCCCTTGGCCCCGTACATGCCCGCGAAGGCCGCCAGGTCGTCTATTTCCTTGCGGCTGAAGCTGCCGCAGCCCCTGGCGTTGATCCCCTTTACCCGGCCGCCGGACTCCACCGCCGAGGAAAACACCTTGAACCCGCAACCGGCGGCAATATCCGAAATATCCCTGATTTCCATGCCGAACCTGGTGTCGGGCTTGTCGGAACCGTACCGGTCCATGGCCTCCCGGTAGGTTATGCGGGGAAAGGGTATCCCGGGCTTTAGGCCAATGGTCTCGCTGCAGATGTGAAGGATCATTTCCTCCATCAGGGATATGATGTCGTCCACGTCCACAAAGGACATCTCCAGGTCGATCTGGGTGAATTCGGGCTGTCTGTCGGCCCGCAGGTCTTCATC
Organism: Peptococcaceae bacterium; assembly: GCA_023512435.1. GTDB lineage: Bacteria > Bacillota > Desulfotomaculia > Desulfotomaculales > Desulfocucumaceae > JAILZP01. The sequence continues at coordinate 7,144 of JAILZP010000043.1, forward strand.
CCGGAAGCAGCGGACAATCTGGAAATACCTGTCCATTCCGGCCACCATCAGGATCTGCTTGAAAAGCTGGGGGGACTGGGGCAAAGCGTAAAATTTCCCCGGATTGATCCTGCTGGGAACCAGGTAGTCCCGGGCCCCTTCGGGTGTGCTCCTGGTAAGCATGGGGGTTTCGATCTCCAGGAACCCGTTCCGGTCCAGAAAGTCCCGCACCGCCTTGGCCGCCCGGTGGCGCAGCTCGACGGACCTGAACATCTCGGGGCGCCTCAGGTCCAGGTAGCGGTACCGGAGGCGAAGATTTTCGTCCACTTCGATGCCGTCCTCTATGTAAAAAGGCGGGGTCTTGGCCCGGTTCAAAATGCGGACCTCGTTCACTTCCACGTCCACCATGCCGGTGGGCAGCGAGGGGTTTTCGGTGCCTTCCGGCCTGGGCACCACCCTGCCGGCCACCGCCAGGACATACTCTCCCCTGACAACCTCGGCCTTCCTAAAGGCCTCCAGGTTGACGTTCTGGCTGAAGACCAGCTGGACCAGGCCGCTGCGGTCTCTCAGGTCGATAAATATAAGCCCTCCGTGGTCGCGCCGCCGCTGCACCCAGCCCATCAGCACCACATCCCGGCCGATGTGATCCGCCCGCAGCGTCCCGCACATGTGGGTCCTTTTCAGGGCGCCCATACTCTCAACCATCTCCACTTTTACCTCCCGAAATACAGCCTCCATTGCTTTTCCCTAATCCCTAACCCCTAATCCCTAATCCCCAATCCCCATTTTTTAATCTCCCGGGACAGGCCCTCCAGGCGCAGTTCAACCTGGCTGCCGCCCGCCATATCCCTGACGGCCGCCGCTCCCCTTTTCAACTCATCGCCCCCCAGTATGACCACAAAGCGGCAGCCAATCCTGCCGGCCAATTTCATCTGGGCCTTCAGGCTGCGCCCCAGGTAATCCTTGTCCGCGCTCAGGCCCTCCGCCCTCAAGGCGAAGAGGACGCCGAAGGCCTTCTCCTCGCCGGAAGGGTCCGCCGCGGCCACAAACACGTCGGGGCGGTTCCGGGCGGGGAATGGCGCGCCCTGCCTCTCCATGGTCAGGATGATCCTTTCCACCCCCAGGGCGTAACCAACCCCGGGCGTGGGCGGCCCGCCGAGGGCCTCCACCAGGCCGTTGTACCTCCCGCCCCCGCCTATGGAACTTTGGGCGCCGATGTCCGGGACCATGACCTCGAAGGCGGTGTGGGTGTAATAATCCAGCCCCCGCACCAGCCGGCCGTTCACGGTGAAGGGTATGCCCAGCCCCTCAAGGCACGCCTTGACCCTGCCGAAATGCTTTTCACAGTCCGGGCACAGGCAGTCTATGGTGGTGGGAGCATTTCCCGCCAGTTCATCGCACCTTTCCACCTTGCAGTCCAGGACCCGCAGGGGATTCTTGTCCAGCCTCCCACGGCAGTTGACGCAGAGCTTGTCATGCACCGGCCGGAAAAATTCCCGCAGCCTCAACCTTAGTTCCGACCTGCACCGGGGGCAGCCCACGCTGTTGATGTGCAGATCCAGGTCCCTGAGTCCAAGCCTTCCGTAAAAATCCATGGCCATGGCGATCAGCTCGGCATCCACCGCAGGATCGTCCGACCCCAGGACTTCGGCCCCCAGCTGGTGAAACTGCCTGTACCTGCCGGCCTGGGGGCGGTCGTACCTGAACATTGGGCCGGTGTAGTACAGTTTCACCGGCTGGGGCCCGGCATTGAGCCTGTTCTCAAGGTAGGCCCTGGCCACCGGAGCTGTTCCCTCCGGCCTAAGGGTGACGCTGCGGTCACCCCTGTCCCGGAAGGTGTACATTTCCTTTTCCACGATATCGGTGGTATCCCCCACCCCCCGCTCGAAAAGCTCGGTGTGTTCAAAGACGGGGGTGCGTATCTCCTGGTAATTGTATTCCCGGCAGATCTGCCTGAACGTCTCCTCGACGTGTCTCCACCTGCCTGCGTCGTCCGGCAGCACGTCGGCCGTCCCCCGGGGCCTGGCAGTGATCATGGCCGCAATACCTCCCGATTAGCTGTCGGCTGCAGGCTGTATGCTTTAAGCTTTAAGAGTCATTGCAACTTATCTCATATGGCATACAGCCTATAGCTATTGCTTATAGCTGTCCCCAAAGTATTGACCCACAAAAATTGAACACTCCCATACCCATGAACCAATAAACAGGCCAGGGACGGGAGTTGCCCGCGGTGCCACCCTGAATTGGACCTAAGTCCCACTCTTCATCACCTGTAACGGGGTGTCCGGGCCTTCCTACGGCGGGCTGAATAACCTTTCGGAGGCCGCTCCCGGGAGTTTTTCAGCGGTTTGCCGCGGAGGGGCTTGCAGTCTCCGGCCCCTCCTCCCTGTCCGGCAAATTATCACTTACTCGGCCCGGTCATCGCTTTGACTGAAGCTTTTTTTGCTTCCCCACAAAATTTTATGCAATGGCGCAATTATTGTCAACAGCGGAGTATTCTGGCCGCCCCGTGTTATAATAGTACAGGGTGAGACTTATGATTACCAGGGAACTGGTGGACCAGATAAACCAGCTGGCCCGCAAACAGCGGTCCACGGGCCTGACCGACGAAGAAAAGGAAGAGCAGGCCAGGCTACGCCAGCTTTATTTGCAGGGCATACGGGATCAGGTGACGGACGCCCTGAACAGCATGGGCTTGAAGCCCAAACCGCAGCACCGGAAGGAGTGTTCCTGCCCGGACTGCAAGGGGCACTGATTTGACGGCGGATGGATAAGACCGCATAAATCAGCGCCAGATAAGCCTGTGCAGACGGGAAAGCAGCCTCATTAAGGGAGAGTCGGCCGCCTTACCACGTCCCGTTAAGAAAGGGGTTGTACCTGGCCTCCTCCCCAACCGTTGAGGCCGGGCCGTGTCCCGGGTAAACCGGCGTTTCCGGCGGAAAGACCAGGAGCTTTTCCTTGATCGACCTGATCATCTGATCGTGGTTTCCGCCCGGAAAGTCGGAACGGCCCACGGATCCTGCAAACAGGGTGTCTCCGGTTATTAGCTTGTCTCCCGCCAGGATGGATATGCCTCCCGGGGTATGCCCCGGGGTGTGAATTATTTTTAACTGCACCTTTCCCACCTGTACGGTGTCCCCGTCCTGCAGCAGCCTGTCGGCCGCGTTGAACTTAAGGGATGCCCCGGTAAAAAGTGAAAGGTTTCTGCCCGGGCTGGTGAGCATCTCGGCGTCACCGGCATGAATCATTACCTGGGCCTTGGTGGCTTCCCTGACGGTGCCCAGGGCGCCCAGGTGATCGGCGTGGCCGTGGGTCAGGATGATGCAGCGGCAGTTAAGTTTCAATTCCTCCAGCTTGCGCAGGATCCTGCCGCCCTCGGCCCCCGGGTCCACCACCGCCGCCTCCCTGGTTTCCTCGCAGCCAATGATGTAGCAGTTATTATCCATCGGCCCCACTGAAATTCCAGTGAAAATCACAATCATACCTCCCCTGCTTTTATTCTAAGTATCCAGAATTCAGAAGCCTGAATCCAGAATAATTACTCCTGTCTCCCTGCTCAAAACCGCTTCTTGCTGTCCAATAACAGCGTTACCGGACCGTCATTGACGATCTCCACCAGCATGCGGGCCTGGAAAACGCCGGTGGCCACATTGACGCCCAGACCGGCCAGCCCGGAGACAAACAGCTCGTACAGTTCCTTTCCCGGGCCGGCCGGGGCGGCGTCGGAGAATCCTGGCCGGCGCCCCTGCCTGCAGTCGCCGTAAAGAGTAAACTGGGACACCACCAGGGCGCTGCCCTTCACGTCCAGCAGCGACCGGTTGAGCTTTCCCCCGTCGTCCTCAAAGATGCGCAGGTTGGCAATCTTCCCGCTTAAGTACGCGGCGTCCTCCGGGCCGTCATCCCGCCCGACCCCCAGAAGCACCACTATTCCCGGCCCAATCACGGCCACGGTGCTTCCCTCAACCGACACCGATCCCCTGGCCACCCGCTGTACCACAGCCCTCAACAACATCCCTCCGCTTCTAGCTGCCAGCTTCCAGCTGCCAGCTTCTAGCTGCTAGTCGCTAGACGCTGGTTGCTGGCTGCTAACTTGTACGCTTGACTTCGTACACATCCTTCACCCTGTTTATCCTGGCCATGATGTATTCAAGCTGTTCCTTGCTCTTCATCTCCAGCACCATTTCGATCATGGCCGCGTCCTTCCTCCCCCGGGCATTAACCCAGTTGGCGTTTATCTTCATCTCCACCAGCACGGCCAGAACGTCGCTGAGCAGCCCCGCCCTGTCCACCGCCGATATCTCCAGCTTAACCTGGAACGGCGCCTGGAATTCCCCGTCCCAGGCCACCTCCACCAGCCTGTGGTCCTCGCCCCGCTTGAAAAAGTTAAGGTTGCGGCAGTCGGCCCGGTGGATGGACACCCCCCTGCCCCTGGTGATGTAGCCCACGATGGGATCCCCGGGAATGGGGTTGCAGCAGTGGGACAGTCTAATCAACAGGTTGTCGACGCCGCGCACCCTGATCCCCTGGGTGGGCTTGCCCCAGTCGGGCTTGGCCCGGGGTTCCCCCACCACGGCCTGATATTTTTCCGGCAGGGCCGGTTTTTTCTCGGGCATGCTTTCTCTTATCCGGTTTAAAATCAGGGTGGCGCTGACGGCCCCCTCGCCTATGGCGGCATATATGTCTTCCACGGTCAGCAGGGTGTACCGCCGGCCGGCGTCCAGGAGGCGGTCGCCCTTCAGGGCGTCCGGATCAAGCCCGATTTTTTTTGACTCCCGCTCCAGCAGATCCCGCCCCTTGGCGATATTCTCCTCCCGTTTCTCTTTTTTAAACCACTGGCGGATGCGGTTCTTGGCCTGGGAGGTTTTCACCAGGTTGAGCCAGTCGCGGCTCGGCCCGGCCGGGTGCTTGGAGGTGATAATCTCCACTATGTCGCCGTTTTTCAGCTTGTAATCCAGGGGCACTATGCGCCCGTTTACCTTGGCCCCCACGCAGCTGTGGCCCACCTGGGTGTGCACCCGGTAGGCGAAGTCGATGGGCACCGACCCCGCCGGCAACTCGAACACGTCGCCCTTGGGGGTGAAAACAAAGACCGCGTCGGCGAACAGGTCCACCTTCAGGGTCTCCATAAACTCCCGGGCGTCTCTCAGGTCGTGCTGCCACTCCAGCAACTGCCGCAGCCACGCCAGCTTCTTGTCGAAATCCCTGTCTCCGCGGCCCCCCTCTTTGTACCTCCAATGGGCGGCGATGCCGTACTCGGCCGTCCGGTGCATTTCACGGGTGCGGATCTGGATTTCCAGGGGCTCGCCCTGGGGACCCACCACCGAGGTGTGCAAAGACTGGTACATGTTGGTTTTGGGCATGGCAATATAATCCTTGAACCGCCCGGGAATCGGCTTCCAAAGGGTATGCACGGTACCCAGGGCGGCGTAGCAGTCCTTCACCGAGTTCACGATGATCCTGAGCGCCATGACGTCGTATATCTCACTGAGGTCTTTCTGCTGCTCCTTCATTTTTTCATAGATGCTGTAAAGGTGCTTCGGCCGCCCCTGGATGTCGGCCCCGATACCGACCGAGGAGAGCTTTTGCCTCAGTATCTGGATTACGTTTTTAATATACTCCTCCCTCTTCAGCCGGGACCGGGCTATGCGGTCGGCCAGGTCGAAATAACTTCCGGGATTCAGGAAGCGGAAGGACAGGTCCTCCAGCTCCCACTTCAGGTGATAGATGCCCAGCCGGTGGGCCAGGGGGGCGTATATCTCCAGGGTTTCCTGGGATATTTCCCTTTGCTTTTCCGCCGGGTGGTACTTAAGGGTGCGCAGGTTGTGAAGGCGGTCCGCCAGTTTGATCAGGATCACCCTGATGTCCCTGGCCATGGCCAGGAACATTTTACGCAGGTTTTCAGCCTGCTGCTCCTCCTTGGTCTTGAACTCCAGCCGCCCCAGCTTGGTGACGCCGTCCACCAGCAGGGCCACCTCGTCTCCGAACTCCTTCCTGACCTGGTCCAGGGTCACGGCGGTGTCCTCCACCACGTCGTGGAGCAGCCCCGCCAGAAGGGTTGCCAGGTCCATTTCCAGGTCGGCCAGGATCATGGCCACCGAAAGCGGATGGGTGATATACTCATCTCCTGAAATCCGCTTTTGCCCCTTATGCGCCTCCGCTGCATAGTCATAGGCGCGGCGGAGCAGGGGAAGATTGGCTTCCGGGTTGTAATGAATCAGTTTTTGCACCAGGTCGTCCAGAGTCATAACCGTCTTCCCTGCTTTTCCAGCTTTCAGCAGTCAGAATTCAGTATCCAGTTGTCTCCTGTCTCCTGACTCCTGTATTCTTTATACATCAAAGCCCCTCCACCATTTCTCGGTGAGGGCGGCCATCTCCTGCCCGGCGCGGAATACGGCCGAATCCATGAGGTCCCTTTTCTCATGCCCGGCGGTATGTTTCACGCGGTACCCGTTTCCTTCCAGCCTGTATTCGATCAGGTCCAGGTCGGCGAAAACCGAAAGCCCGAAGGCCAGGGTATGCAGGCCGGCCCTGGCCAGACCAAGCCGGCGCATTGATTCCACTGTCCGGTCCGGGTCGATGTTTCCGGCCCGGCTGGCCCTGATCAGTTTGTACAGGTCGGCCAGGCGGCGGCGGCCGGGCGCCAGGGATTCCAGATATTCCAGGCCGGCCCTTAAATCATCTTCCCCGAACAGCGGCCGGCACTCCGCCCCGGCTGCCATGGCCGGGCCCAATTCCCCCGGGCTGTACGGGGGATCGAATAAAATTATCCGGCGCGGTTTTACTTCCAAGCCGCGAAGGGACATGTACGTGCACACCAGCGCAATGCCGCCAGTGTGAAAACCCTCCAGCAGCCCGGGAATCCTCTCAGGAACAACCCCGGGGTGCAAAAAACCGGCCGGGACACCGGAGCGGCTCAGGAAAATAGCCGCTTCCACCGCCCGCCCCGGTGAATTGACCAGCACCAGACTGCCGGGGTCCCTGCCGGCCAGGAACCTGAGACCGGACCACCGGCAGGGTATCCTCCGTTCCTTTAGCATACGCAACGGGCCGGCGGTTTGACTTTTCCAGGAGGGTTTCCGGCCGGTAAAAAACTCAAGGTACCGGCCCGGAAACATAAAATGCGGCGAACTTTCCCTGTACCTGTGCAGGGCCGCTGAAACAAACTCGGGCAAAAAAGCCAGGGGTCCCAGTCTTTTCAGGGATTCCTCGGATTCCCCGGAACCCGGAATTTCCTTCAAATAATCAAGGCCTCCGTCATCCGGCGGGCCCGTCTGCCACTCCCCGCCCGCGGGACGGATATCCTTGACTTCCAGTTGAAGCGACCGCCGCCCCCTCCACTGGTTGACGGAAGGCGAAAAGGCCAGGTCCACCTCCGAGGCCGCCGCTATTTCCCCGATGCTGGAGGCCAGCTTAAAGGCAATTCCGTCAATAACGGCGCTATTTTCCTTTAACACCATTTTCAGGTGCCCCCCGTTCCTGCCAATCTCCCGGCAGGAGATCAGGGCCACCTCCCGGCAGGCCAGCACCGGCTCCGGATTGCAGTGCCCGAAGGGGGCCAGCATGTTTATTTCCTCCACCAGCCCTTCGGTTATTTCCCGCAGGGATACCGCCGCATCCAGATCCATGCCGGGGACAAAGGTTTCCCCGTCAATGTGCCGGTCCGCGTATTCGTTTATGGCCCTGCGGAATACGTCCACCCTGTCCGCGGATATGGAAAAACCAACGGCCTGGGCATGTCCCCCGAATCTGGACAGCAATTCCCCGCAGCGGCTGACCGCCTCGTACAGGTGAAAGCCCGGAATGCTTCTGCCCGAACCCTTTCCCTCATCGCCGTCAAGGGCGATCAGCAGCGCAGGCCGGTAATACCTCTCCACCAGCCGGGAGGCCACGATGCCCACCACCCCGGGGTGCCACCGGGGGGAAGCCAGTACCAGAACCCGGCCGGCCAAAAGCTCCGGGTCCGCGTCCAGCATGCCCATGGCTTCAGCGAGAACGAGGCTTTCAATCCTCTGCCTTTCCTGGTTGCCCCTGTGCAGGGCGGCGGCCAGTTCTGCCGCCTCCCCGGAATCCCCGGTAAGCAGCAGGTCCACCGCCCGGCCGGGGTCCCCAATCCTCCCGGCGGCGTTCAACCTGGGCGCCAGGGCAAATGCCACCTCCCTGGTTTCCAGGCGGTCCGGCCTTATCCCGGACACCTCCATCAGCGACTTTATGCCTGGGTTGCCGGTGTTTACCAGGGCTGGAAGCCCGTGCTTGACAATAATCCTGTTTTCACCGGTGAGCGGAACTATATCGGCCACCGTGCCGAGGCAGGCCAGGTCCAGGTACCGGGTCCATGCCCCGGCTTCCCGGCCATGGCGGATCAAAAGCGCATGGGCCAGCTTCAGGGCCACGCCCACCCCGGCCAGTTCCTTAAACGGGTAGGGACAGTCGGCCCGCTTGGGGTTGACCACCGCCACGGACCGGGGCAATTCCCCCGGAGGCTCGTGGTGGTCGGTAATCACTATATCCGGGCCATTTTCTGCCCGGTTCCGGGCGACCTCCTCCAGGGCGTTGACGCCGCAGTCCACCGTCACCACCAGCCCGTAGCCCTCCCGCCCGGCCCTGGCCAGAGCCTCCGGGTGAAGCCCGTAGCCCTCCTCCATGCGGTTGGGCACGTAATACCCCACCCTGCCCCCCAGCCCTTTTAAAACCTTCACCAGCAGGGCGGTGGCGGTGGTCCCGTCGGCGTCGTAGTCCCCGTATACCAGTATCTTTTCCCCGTTTTCCAGGGCCTTCCGGATCCTCCGGACGGCCTTGTCCATATCTGCCATTAGGTATGGGTCGTGCATTTCCTCCAGGCCCCCCTCCAGGAAAAGCCTGGCTTCCTCCACGGTGGATACCCCCCTGTTGGCCAAAAGCCTGGCCAGCACCGGGGAAACCCCCAGCTCATGCTGCAAAATATACAGTAAAGCCGGATCGGCGGGCCTGATCCGCCATACTCTCCGTTTCCTCATTTTTCCCCCGCAAATGATTACGTTAATCAAGATTATATAAAAGGTAAAGCGGAGAAGCAATGAGGAATGGGGAATGGGGATTGGGGATTGGGATTTTGTTGGGAGATCTTTATTATATTATTATATTTTGTCAAAGAAGGATCTGACCATTATGGTAAAGAACGTTAATTTATCATCCAGAATACCATACACCAATAGTCCGGGGATCATGAATTAACAATTGGGAAGGATTTATTCCAAAGAATCCGCTCATCACCAATTCCCAATTCCTGATTCCCAATTCCCGCTTTTAAGGGGTTTTGTTTTTGACCAGGGAAAAAATCTCGCTGGGGCGGTCCGGGGAAGACGCCGCTGTACGGTACCTGAGGAAAAAAGGCCTGCGGGTGCTGGAGAGGAACTTCCGCTGCAAACTGGGGGAACTGGATGTAGTGGCCCGGGAGGGACCATGCCTGGTTTTTGTCGAGGTCAGGACGGTGGCGGGCACCGCCTTTGGAACAGCCCAGGAAAGCGTGGACGTGAAAAAGATGCGCAAGGTCAGGCAGGTGGCCGCGTATTACATCCAGTCCAGGAAGGCGGTCGAGATGCCTGTGCGCTTCGACGTGGTGGCGGTTACCATGAACCCGGACGGCCATGTCCGGAAAATTGAACATATCGTCAACGCCTTCTAAAAGTAAGGGGGGTCAGGGCACCGGCAACATGCCGGTGAATTGCGGGTAAGCCAATAGTGATACCGATATCCTCCTTGTTTTACAATAGGGAAAAAAGTCCTACAAAAAATGAGAAAATTATTCTATTTACCAGGGGACTTTTTTTCGAAAAAATAAGAAAAAATGGATTTTTATACCGGGGGTGTCGTATGGGGTGACTATCAACCTTTTGAGGTCGAGACTTATTTCTTTCGGCTATCACCCCCTGGAAGTCGAATACACCTTAAGCGAAGTGCTGCAGCACAAAAAACCGGACTTGTTAAATGACGCCGACCTTAAAGTGCTAATAACCATGCTTGAGGAAAGAATGCAGATGGAAAGGGCCAAGGCGTCAAAATTAAAGTACCTGGATTTGTAACGGAAAATTTGCGGAGGAAGGGGATGACTCAAAAGTCATGCCCCGTTTTTTTATGAAGCGGTAGATTGAAAAACATAAAAAATGATTAACAGATGGGGGCTGTCTCCAAAAACTGCTTTGGGACAGCCCCTTTTTGTCCGGCGCCGGCGGGAAGCGGGGGTTATTTCACCCGTTCCAGGGCTCTCAGGATCTCTTCTCCGGCCTGGCCCTGGTCCATGCCCAGGGCGCTCTCCAGTACCTTTCCGGCCTCAGGCCCGCCGATGCGGCCCAGGGCCCAGGCGGCCATTCCCCTCACCCTGGGGTCCGGATTTTCCCGCAAGGACCTGGCGAGATCCGGAACATACGCCGGGTCCAGGCTGTTTCCAATGGCCCTGGCGGCATTCATCTGCCACCTCCATATTTCACCGGGGGGCATGTAGAACATGCGCGGCCAAACCCGGGCCTTGAAGTATTCCCCGTTCATGTGCAGCAGGCGGGCCAGTTGCAAGTCCTCCACCAGGGCGGCCGCCCGGCTGTTTACCGGGAGATCCTGGGACATCCAGGGCCGGTTCCGGGGACAGACCTCCTGGCAGCGGTCACAGCCGTAAACCCATATACCCATGGGCTCCCTCAGTTCCAAGGGGGTTATGCCCTGACCGTAGTAGCTCAGGTAGGATATGCAGAGACGTGGTTCCAAATGGCGGGGGCCCTTGAGCGCCCCGGTGGGACATGCCGTAATGCAGGCATTCCGGCACCAATCGGGGCAGCCCACCTCAATCCGGGGTTCGTCGGGGGGAAACTCCCGGTCCACAAGGATGGCTATGGGCAGTACCCACGAACTCTGCCGGGCCACCCTGCGGGAATACAACAGGCAGTTCTTGCCGAATGTGCCCAGGCCGGCCCGGGCTGCGGCGATCCGGTGAGGCAGGCTGGAGGACACCTTCGGATCAATGCCGCTCCGGCGCAGAAAATCTATGAAGGCCCTGATCCTCAGAGCCAGGTCTTCCTTGGTCACCCGGTCGTCGTCCAGGTAGCAGCGGCCGAATTTGCCTTCCAGGGACGGGGGAAAGGCCCGGCGAAAATAATTTTCCAACAGCACGATGATGGACCTGGCCCCGGGGTAAAGCTTTCCGGGGTCGGTGCCCCCCACCAGGTCCAGCCCCTTTTCTGCGATCCAGGCGTATGACTCCTCCCTTTGGCGCAGCACCTCCCGCTGGGAATCAAAGGGATCGGCAGTGGTAAACCCGATGTCGTCAAAACCCAGATCGAGGGCTCTTTGGATAATGGCGGACTTGTCCGGCACGGGTGCACCCCCTGTTCTGGCGCCTTTTTTCTTTACCTCTTATAATGGGGCAATTCAAAGGGCACTTCCATGACCAGTTCCACAAAGCCGGCGTATTCACCGTCTTTGTACCACGGGACCTGGTAAACCATTTTCTTGACCCCGTTTTTTTCGATGGTATAGCAGTTCACCGACCGGGCGGCAAACATCTCCCTGATCTTGTTCCGGGCCCTTTCCGGGTGGCAGTGGAGCACATTGCCGCCGATTAAATTACGGCCCCCGTCCTTTTCAAACATTTTGCAGGCCCTTTCATTCATTTCGACAATTGTCCCTTCCGCGTCGCACACGGTAATGGCCACCGGCAGTTCTTTCATCCACCGCCCGTCATACATGGTCTTCCCTCCCGGATTTTGATGGCAAAATCAGCCCGTTGTAGTTTTTATTCGTCCGGCATACATGAAAATCCTTTGTCACCAGTTTTAAAAAACAACAACCAAAAACTGATTGATGATTCATTTTGGCCCCGGTTCTATAATATTAGCGGGAGGTGGCCGGCATGGCAATTATTAATCTAATCAAAAGCCTTCTGAGCATTTTTTTCGAGGGGACCGATCCGGTGAAGCTGGACCTGGTGCCGGAGCTCGTCAGGTCGGAAATCAGAAACATAAAAGATTAAAACCGCTTCCATCAAGGAGGCGGTTTTTTTCCAATCAATGGGCGGAAGCCATGGCTGCTTGCGGGCTAAAGGCCAGATCCGTTTTTTACGGATAAAGCCCCCTCAGCGTCATGGCCCGGGCCACCCGGTCCAGGGCCAGCATGTAGGCCGCCTGGCGCATGCTCACACTGTGCTGTTCCTTCAGGTGGTAGACCTCCCGGAAGCTGCTCACCATCCTCCGGCGCAGCTGGCGGTTCACCTCGTCCTTGGTCCAGTAGAAGTTTTGCAGCCCCTGCACCCACTCGAAGTACGACACCACCACCCCGCCGGCGTTGGCCAGGATGTCAGGAATGACGGTGATTCCCCGGTCGAAAAGGATCCGGTCGGCCTCGTAGGTGGTGGGCCCGTTGGCCCCCTCGGCCACCAGCCGGGCCCTGATCCGGGGGGCGTTTTCTTCGGTGATCACGTTTTCCAGGGCCGCCGGCACCAGTATGTCGCACTCCAGGGCAAGCAGTTCCTGGTTGGACACGGGCTGCGCGTCGGGATACCCCGCCACGCTGCCGGTGCGGGCCTTGAAGGCGTCCACCTCGGCCAGGTCCAGGCCGTTTTCGTTGTATATGCCGCCCTTCGAGTCGCTCACCGCCAGGATGCGGCAGCCCAGGGCGTTGAGGTCCGCCGCGGCCACGGATCCCACGTTCCCGTAGCCCTGGATCACCGCCGTGGATTCGGCCAGGTTGATCTCCAGCCGGGAGGCGGCCTCCTCGATGGTGAAGACCACGCCCCGGCCGGTGGCCTCGTTCCGGCCCTGGGACCCGCCCACCTCGATGGGCTTGCCGGTGACCACCGCCGGCACCGAGAAGCCGTGCTGCATGCTGAAGGTGTCCATGATCCAGGCCATCACCTGGGGGTTGGTGTACACGTCCGGGGCCGGGATGTCCTTTTCCGGCCCGATGATGATGCTGATCTCGCTGGTGAAGCGCCGGGTCAGGCGTTCCAGCTCGCCCGGGGAGAGTTTCTTGGGGTCGCAGATTACCCCTCCCTTGGCGCCCCCGTAAGGGATGTCCACCACCGCGCACTTCCAGGTCATCAGCATGGCCAGGGCGATGACTTCGTCCATGTCCACCTCGGGGTGGTAGCGGATGCCTCCCTTGGCCGGGCCCCGGGCCAGGCTGTGCTGCACCCGGAAGCCCCTGAACACCTCCACGGACCCGTCGTCCATGCGCACCGGGATGGATACCGTGAGGACCCGCTTGGGCTCCTTGAGGATTTTCAGGAGGCCCGGGTCCAGCCCAAGT
>JAILZP010000011.1 GCA_023512435.1 Peptococcaceae bacterium
GACCACTTCTATTTCGGGGTTTTTCCTCAGCGGCGCCAGCCCCTCTTCGGACACCCCGTCCATGACCAGTACCTTCACTATCTTTACCCCCGCTGTTTTGTGATGACCTTCGGTTGCCACCCATTCAACCGGGTGGTTCCACTTCATTTCAATGCATTCTAATCAACTGGTACTATTTTATATTAACGTCTCCAAAAGCACAACAACACCGGCTGCTGCAATCCCGTGAAAAACACAGCCTCAATCCCGCCCGAAGCGTATGTCTATCTTCACTATTTCCGGCGTGCTGCCCACCCGGACTGGCGGTCCCCAGGTGCCGAAACCGGAAGAAACAATTTCCTGCAGGTCTCCCCGGCGCTGGTATCCCCAGTCCACCCCGTACATCCGCCGGGTGACCAGGTTGAAAGGGAAAAGCTGGCCCCGGTGGGTGTGGCCGGACAATTTCAGGTCCACCCCCTCTTCCACGGCCTGTCCCGCAAGGGAAGGCTGGTGGTCCATTAAAATCACCGGCAGGGAACGATCCAGCCCCTTCATCAAATCATAAAGGTCCAGCCGGTTTCCCCCGCCGTCAAAACGCCCGCGAAACATGTCGTCCCGGCCCACCAGGTAAAAACTGTCCGCGATTTTAACCGCCCGGTCCCTCAAAACGGTTATCCCGGCTCCCTGCAGGTGCCGGATAATCTCCTCGGATTTCCGGCCGAGGTATTCATGGTTGCCGGGAACCGCGTAAATGCCGTATCTGGGCGCAAGCTGCCTGAAGGTCGCCACCATGTCCTGTTCCACAAAAGGTCCCGGATCTTCGTCCACCACATCGCCGGGAAGCAGGACCAGGTCCGGCTCCAGGTCATTGACCATATCCACCAGCTTCAGCAGCCGCCCGTTGTGAACGATGGTGCCCAGGTGCAGGTCCGACACCGCCACCACGCGTAATTCTTTAATTTCGCCCGCCTTTTTGGGGATGGTGATGCTGTAGTGGATCACCCGGGGATTCCTGGCGTTCCACCAGCCATAAGCCATAATACCGGCCACCAGCAACAATACCGTTAAGCCGGCGGCCGGAGACAGGCCGGGATTCCGGGCCGGATCCGGAGGCAGGAAGCCGAACAGCCTGTTAAGCAGCCGGAAAACATCAACCACCGCCAGGGCCAGGACAAAGTAAACCATAAACCCCAGCCAGTACGACCCCGCCAGGGTAAGCAGCCGGCCCGCCGCTTCGGGCAGGACCTCCCTGCCGAACCTTCCGGCCAAGTAGGAGACGGCAATCAGCCAGAAGGCCGGCCAGTATATTTTGGCGTTCAAGAACGGCACATGCCTTCCTATGCACTGCCATCCCCGCAGGCCGATCCAGAAATTGATCAGCCCGTAGACGGCCAAGAATAACGAAAGCACCAGCGGAAAATAAGACCTGAACATTTATTACCCGCTCTCACCTTTAACTATCGGTCTTAATACACCCGGTTGTCTCTATTTTACCACGTTACATAAAGAAAAAGGTCCTTAAACAGCCTGGTCAGAAATAGGTCCGCGGTCCTCTGCGTAAAAGGTCCTCAGCCTCTTGCCAATTACACCCGAAACAAATTCATATATATATTAAAATCACTTTAAAGGGGACATCTTTTTTGTTTTCAGTGCGGGGGAAAAAACATCCCGAGTCGAGGGTTGTATTATACAGCCTGATTTTATATTTAATATTTTTTTACCTGGTGGGGTGCGTCTGCGGCATCCTCTTCTATGCCTACGGGTCGGATTTTTTATGCTTTTACATAGGAGGGACCATGGTATCCGGGGGGGACATTGAAAACCTGTACAACCTTGACCGGCAAAAAGAGGTCAACGACGCAATCAGGTCGCAAAACGGCATTCCCTTTGAGAGTGTTTTTTTAATCTTTGTTAATCCGCCCTTTTATGCCCTGTTTATGAGCCCCCTGACCAACCTGCCGTATAACGCTGCCCTCTGGATCTGGAGAACACTGGGCATTGCTGTTTTTATTATAAGTATCAGGGCCCTGGCCGGCGAATTGAAGTTAACGGGCAACAAATGGCTGCCACTGTCAATTATCGGCCTGACGAGCTTTCCGGTTTTTATTGGACTGGTTTCGGCCCAAAATTCCCTCTTCTCCCTGGGAATTTACGCGGCAATCTATATACTTCTGAAAAACAAAAGGGATTTTACAGCGGGGCTGGCACTCGGCATCGGGCTGTTCAAGCCTCAACTTTTCTTTTTGCTGCCCTTGGTTCTGGTTATGTTGAAAAGGTGGCGGGCAGTGGCGGGGTGGCTATCAGGCTGCGCTTCCGTGTTTTTGGTGTCGTATGTGTTTATGGGCGGCAAGGTTATAGCCGGTTATGTAAAGTTTTTACTTTCGGAAGAATACAGAAGCTTTGCCGGCAACTTCATTAATATGCACTCAGTTCCATCCTTCTTCAGGATGTTGACGGGTGATAACTCACTGATCTTTCCAATCGCAATTATAACGTCGGCATCGGTCCTTGCCTTGATATATACCGGTATTCGCAGGGAATACGGCCTTGATGCCATTTTTTCCCTTGTCATCACCGGGACAATCCTTTCCAGCCCCCATTTGTTTGATTATGACCTCACCCTCTTAATCATACCCGGCATTCTCATTTACAACTGGCATAAATCCGGCAAAATGGACGGCCGGCAGACAGATTTCGTATATGCCTTGTTAACCGTACTTTACGTGGTTTCCTGGTTGAGCCTGATATACATACATTACTTAAGGATACAGCTGACTGTTCCCCTCATGGTTTTACTCCTTTTAACGGTTTGGCAGTACGGAAAACTCACCGCTACAAGCCCGTTAATCATTAAAGACAGGATTGTCAAGTGCTTCCCGTATGGATCGGTATCCTTCCTTAGGGAAGGCAAATCGCCCTCCTGACCTTTAACCAGATTGTCAGGAGATTGTCAGGAAAAAAGAAAAGCCTCCGGCAAAAACCGAAAGCCTTGCAAAATCTGGCGTCCCAGGAGGGATTCGAACCCCCGGCCTACGGATTAGAAGTCCGTTGCTCTATCCGGCTGAGCTACTGGGACATTTACGGAACACCTGTCCGGCCGGCGGACTGGAAGTCCGCCGCCATAACGAATTGAACGCCGGGACGCAAGTGCAAAGTACATGATACCAAAAAAAAAACAAAGTGTCAATGGACCCCGGCGGCCGGGGTGTCACATTGTCACCACCTTGTTTTTAATCGCCTTCGCCTGATACATGGCTTCGTCGGCAAGCTCAAGGAGGAACCTCGCATTGCGGGCATCGCCCTCTGAAGAAGAAACTCCGATGGACACCGTTATGGGCACTTTCTGGCCCCTGAAGGCCCACTCCACCTGCTCCCTTATCCTCTCAGCCACCTTTTGGGCCCTGTTCAGGGGCACCCCCGGCAGCAGCACGCAAAACTCCTCTCCCCCGTACCGGAAGATAAGGTCGCTGTCCCTTATGCTGCCGTTCATTATCCCGGCAATTTTTTTCAATATCTCGTCCCCCCTGATATGGCCCAGGGTATCGTTGTACATCTTAAAGTTGTCCACGTCCACCATCAACAGGCTGATCGGCAGGCCATTCTGGAGACACCTTTTAATCTCCTGCCTTAGGGTGGCATTTAAGGACCTCCTGTTGCCAAGCCCGGTGAGCCAGTCCTGCATGGACTGCTGTTCGAACAGCCAGAGCTTGAGAGTGAGGACCCAGGCCAGCACTGCCGCAATGAAGAAAACAAGTGAGCCGAACACTATTTCGAAGAGATTCAGGTTATAGATTTTCACGGCCAGGAAATCAAAGCACAGAACCGACACCGTTCCGTTCAGGACCGAGGGCAGAAAGCCCAGGTACGGGTTTCTCAGCATGTTGACCAGAAACAGCAGCAGCCATGTCACCGAACGGTAATCGGATATTACAATCAGGGCGGTCAGGACAACCGGGTTGTATACCGCCGACAGGCAGGCAAAAAAAAGGCCCAACCCTTTTTTGCGGTATCTGGCCTGGAGCAGGTGCAGGTAAAGGGACACTGATGAGGCAAAGATGATCAGAAGGAAAACCAGTCCCGAAAAAACATGGAAAACGGAATTTAATATCAGCAGGCCCGACAGCACCAGCACTAAATAAAAAACGTCGGGCCTTTTTTCAACCTTTCCGATCTTGCCCATAAAGCCACCACTATTCTTTTCAGAACCCGCCGCCTTCGATCTCCACCCCTGTATTCTCCAGGAACCGGGCCACCAGGTTGTAAAAGCCTATGGTCAGGGTCAGTTCCACCAGTTCCCGGTGGCTGAGAACCTTCGCCAATTCCTCAAATGTTTGGTCGGTGGACTTAACGTTGAGGGTAACCTCGTCCGTGTATTTCAGGACAGCCCTCTCCAGGCTGTTAAAAACAGGGCTTTCCGGTCCCTGCCTGACCGCGGCTATCTGCTCCCCGGTCACCCCCACCTTTCTGGCCAGTATTTCATGCTGGTGCCATTCATAATTAGACCGGCACAGGGCGGCCACCCTGAGAATGGACAGTTCCCGCAGCCGTTCGTCAAGCTTGGCCTGGGTAAGCAGGGAATTGCCCAGCCTCATAAAGTGCCGGACGCTGTTCTCGGCATGGGCCATCATTCTGTTGATGTTCAGGCCGCTGAGGTCTGACTTGCCCCCGGTAATCATGTTGCGGGTCTTCTCCGGCATCTCCTCAAGGGGAAGCAAAGGTATCCTGGCCATAAACCAACCTCCATATAAAACCATTCGGCTTATTTTGTCACCGGCCGACTCTGCCGGGTTCACCACTTTGAACACCCTTTAACCATAATAACCCCAAATCTCTCTTTCTACAATTCTTTATGTGTGATTTGGGCGGATTGTTATCCCGGCATAAAGAGTAACCGTTTCTGCCGTACAGCATAGTATGTAATGTAAAATTATCTTAAAGGAGGATCAACATGGGGGGCAGTTACGGCGGCGGGTATCCTTATTTTGACGGCAGTTTCATTCTCTTTTTGATCCTGATCCTGCTGGTGTTCGGTTCATTCTGGGGCTACGGCGGCGGTTATTACGACAAGAAATAAAAAACAAACGGCCGTCGCAAGCCGCAAGAACCCAAGCTCCCGGGCTTGGGTTCTTGTATTGTCAGCCGGTGGAGGGTTGCCCGCATGCCTGTTTTGCCGGAGGCGGCGAAATATTTGCGGCTTCCTTCACAACATCGATGATCATAATATTTTTCAGTTCCTCCCTGTCAAGGTGGGGCGACATATCCTCAATGGGCCTGTTCACAACCAGTTTGGGGTTGACACAGGTGGTTTGGTCCAGCCGCGCATACCGGTGACTCGCCGGTTTTTGCAAACTCCGTATTCACCATACTTTCCTCGCTATATCTGCATAATATGGTAAAAAATACCGAGGGGAGAATTTCGCAATGACATTTCCAACTAAGCATCAAGACAACGTGGTCACCGGTTCCCCGATTGCCCCCATCATCTTTCCATTTCTCTGGTTGTCTGTCGACAGGTCTCGAACCACTCTCCGGTTGCGGTTGGGCGTCCCGGTTATTTTCCCGTTTCTGTGGCGCATTGTTGAATAAATAAAAAAATAAAGCATAAATCAGCCTAAATGGCCTTTATGCGTAGGTTTGGCCGCCTCTAACCAAGGCGCTTTTCTTATAATTAATCGAGAACAGCAGAAGAGCAACCGGGCCGGTTGCTCTTCTGCCTGTGCGGGATACTATATGTCGCCGGGAACTATCCATATGATACTATTACTGATAAATTTTGTCAAGGCCGATCAAAGAATGGAGCGGGTGATGGGAATCGAACCCACGTACCCGGCTTGGAAGGCCGGTGCTCTACCATTGAGCTACACCCGCTTGGTGAAAAATTTTTTTGACAGCATTTCTATTTTACATAAAATCTGCACGTTAGTCAAAGGATTTTGCATGGTATTTTCAGGCCGGAAACGGCATGCCTTCCGGCCCGGCACTACAGGTAGAATATGGCGGGCTTGATTACGCCGCCGTTGATCTCCAGGATGCCGTAACTGTGCCTGCCTTCTTCCCTGGGCCTGGAAATGCTTCCCGGATTTATGATCAGCAGCCCCTCCTCTTTGGAGTACCCGGCAACCCTGGTATGCCCGTATCCCGGAATGTGGGTGTGGCCGTATATGACCACGTCGGCCTTTAATTCCACCGCCCTGCTGAACAGGCTGTAGATGGATATTTTCACATTGTAGCGGTGACCGTGGGTAATGAACAGCACCGCCCCCTCCACCTCAAGGATTTTTTCCTCCGGTCCCTCGTTCCGCGAGTCGCAGTTGCCGACCACCGCGTGAACGGGAACATTAACGGCGGCGGCTATTTTCGCTGCGTCCCGGTAATAATCCCCGGCGTGAATCAGCAGGTCAATGGGACCCATGGCCTCGATGGCCCTATAGGCGGTATCCAGCAATTCATGGGTATCACTCAACAAGCCTATGCGCATCAATCTCACCCGCCAGTCAACAGGCCGAAGAACCCATGTCTTTTACCATATTCTAAAAGGAACCCCCAATGTCCTTCATCCGGGAATGTTTTTTCTCCCCGTCCCCCGCGGCCCTGTTCTCTTCGGCAAGCAGCCCGGCTATAATCTCCCTGGCCAGGGCAAAAGCCTTCCCCCGGTGGCTGATGGCGTTTTTGGTGCCCATATCCAGCTGGGCGAAGGTTTTACCCAGTTCCGGAACGATAAAAAGAGGGTCGTAGCCGAATCCACCCTCCCCCAGGGGCTGATCCCCTATTATTCCGCGGCAGACACCCTCTGCGGTAAAAACCTTGCCGCCGGGCAGGGCCAGGGCCACCACGCACCTGAACCCGGCCCCCCTTTTTTCCCGGGGCACCCCCCGCAGCAACCCGAGAAGCTTCTCGTTGTTGGCCCGGTCGTCCCTGCCTTCCCCGGCAAAACGGGCGGAATAGACCCCGGGGGCCCCGCCAAGGTAATCCACTTCCAGCCCGGAGTCGTCGGCCAGGGCTATTTCCCCCGTAGCCCCGGCAACCGCCCTGGCCTTTTTGACGGCGTTCTCGGCGAAGGTTTCGCCGTCTTCCACCACCTCGGGGATATGCGGATAATCGTCCAGGGATTTCACTTCCACCCCCAGGGAACCGATCAGGCTGGCCAGTTCCTCCAGCTTTCCCCTGTTCCGGGTGGCCACCACTATGCGCAAACTAATCACCCGCCTTGATTTTCCCGGCAATGTCCCCCAGGACTTCCCGCTGGTAATCGACCAGCAGGTTTATACCCCCGGCGGCCAGGCTGATCATCCGGTCCATCTGATCCCTGGAAAAAGTGGCCTCCTCCCCGGTGCCCTGGATTTCCACGAACCTGCCGGATCCGGTCATAACCACGTTCATGTCCACCTCGGCCGCCGAGTCCTCG
This sequence comes from Peptococcaceae bacterium, assembly GCA_023512435.1. Taxonomy (GTDB): domain Bacteria; phylum Bacillota; class Desulfotomaculia; order Desulfotomaculales; family Desulfocucumaceae; genus JAILZP01. Next base: position 7,385 of record JAILZP010000011.1, read on the forward strand.
GCAAAACAGAGGTCCGCCACCACTTCCCCGTTCACGATGCCCACACTGGTGGCAGCCACGAAGTCCCTGATCGGGAGGGCCCGGATCAGGCCCTGTTCCACCAGGTTGTTAAGGGCCTCGGCCATGGCTACAAAGGCTCCGGTAATGGACGCGGTCCTGGTCCCGCCGTCGGCCTGGATGACATCACAGTCCAGTATTACCGTCCTTTCCCCGAGGGCCTCCAGGTCAACCACCGCCCTCATGCACCGCCCGATAAGCCTCTGTATCTCGTAAGTCCGGCCGCCGATCCTTCCCTTGGCCGCCTCCCTGGGCGACCGCACTCCCGTGGACCTGGGCAGCATCCCGTATTCCGCGGTAATCCAGCCGCCCAGGGCCTCAAGCTTGCGAAACTGGGGCAGCCTGTCCTCAACGGTGGCGGTGCATATCACCCTGGTGTCCCCGACCTCTATCAGCACGGATCCTTCCGCATATTTATTGTATTTCCTGGTAATCTTCACCGGCCTGATCTGCCCCGGCTTCCTTCCATCAACCCTGGTCATCTTTTTACTCCTCCCGCAAAATTTTACCCCGCTTTAAACGCGACAATAGTATACTTTTACCCTGAATTAAAACGCTTAAACCTGTTCAAGCCGCCAGGCGGACTTTTTGGTGCGGCCTGTCAATAGACGAAATATGTATCTCCCTCTGTGGCCACTTCAACCTTGCCCCCGTACCCTTCCCGGGCCTGGGCCCTCAGGTCCTCAAGGCTGTACTCGGGCCAGAAGTGGGTAATTATCAGTTCCTTTACTTTCGCCCGCCGGGCCAGTTCTCCGGCCTGCCGGGCGGTCATGTGGGTCCCCCGCAGGTAATCCGCGTCTTTGTCCAGTCCGCTGGCCTCGCAGAGGAAAATGTCCGCCCGTTCGGCGAAGAGGGCCAGTTTTTCCGTGGGGGCCGAATCCCCCGAGTAAACGAAATAGCCGGACCCTTCAACCCCCACCGCATATGACGGCAGGGAGTGTTCGGTGGGAAGAAAGTAAAACCGGACATTGCCCAGGTTAAAAACCCTGGCCTCAACCCCCGGAGGCACCTTTTCCAGGGGCAGGTCCTCGATGAACAGGCTGTTGAAAGCATCCCGGCAGCCGGCCAGGCGGGAGGCAACCTCCCGGGGGCTGCCCGGCAGCAGCAGGGTAACCGGCCCCTGCCTGCGGCTCCCGTCCCGCAGGGACCCCTCGATGGCGTGCCTCAGGCAGTCGATGTCGGCAAAATGGTCCGGGTGCAGGTGAGTCAGCGCCGCCGCCCTGATCGACCGGAAGTCGAACAGCCGGCACAACTGGCTGAAAGCACCGTTGCCCAGGTCGATGACCACATTGGCGTTGCCGTCCTGCACCACGTACCCGGAACAGGCCCCGCCCGCCCTCGGGTAGGGTGCCCAGCAGCCAAGCACGGTGATTCTCATAAACATACCTCCATAGTCGGCTGTTAGCTTTAAGCTGTCAGCTGTTAGTTTTTAGCTTGTGGCGGTCAGCTTACAGCTTACAGCTTATAGCCCATAGCTTACCGCTTATCGCATACAGCCCACAGCTTCCAGAAAGCTAGTGAAGCATCTCGATAAACGAATCTATCCTTATTTTTGTCCTGGCATCCAGCCTGTTGGGCCGGTCGCCCTCCAGGGTGAGCACCGGCAGTTTGATTTTCTTCCTGATGATCAGATCCTCGATCTGCCTGAAGCAAAAACTCTGGGCGTAATGAATTATTCCGTCCAGTCTCCGCCTGGAAATCTCCCGGCTGATATCCTCCAGCCGGTAGAATATTCCGTAAGGGTACGAATAAAGCCGGTACTGGTCGGTCAGGTCGGAAACCGCAAAGGGCATGGAAAACTGTCTCTGCACCTCGTTGTAAACCACCCTGGCCCCCCGCTCCTCCAGGTAGTCGTAAAGGTCGTCCATAATGGGGGGGACCCCGATGTAGCCCAGGCGGAGCTGCGGTGCCCGGGGAGCCCTGGCCTCCAGTCCGCTGATGAACCGGTCCACCTTCTCCCGGAAACCCTCCGGGTCTCCCTCGCAATCGCTGCAGGAGACTTGAAACAAGTGATTTTCCCAACCGCTTACCCGGTTTTCCCGCCAGGTCAGGTCGTCTATCAGGTGCACCCTGGACCTGACCTGATCAAGCCGGGCCTTTGTCCGGTTGACTTCGGGCCAGCCCACACCCAGGCGGTCCATCAGCTTTTCGAGTTGAAGTTTCAGCAGGTCCCGGTCCCGGTCAAAGGGAAAGGCAAAGGGTATGATCTCAATCCCGGAAAGCTCCAGGGTTTCCATCAGGGCGTGGGTATTGCTGCAGTCTCCCTGGGTCACCGCAATAACGGTGGTAATACCGTGCTTCAGGGCGGTGCTGTAGATGCCCTTGATCCACGCGCAGACATTCCTGGGATAACCGGCCAGCTCGGCCCCGTCCACCAGGCCGCCCGGGTCCGGGTCCTTGATAAATACGTTATTCAGATCCACCGGAATCAACCCGGCGGCGTAAATTATTTCCGAGGGCACCGTGGTGGTGATGCCTATCTTGCGATTCATCGGTCCTCCCCATCTTCCGGCTGCGTCCCGTCCGGATGTGCATAAAACCTAACTTTCCCTTATTGATTATAACCATTTCCATATTCAATTCCAATTCCCATCATTATCTTTCCCCCGGAACATCGAAAGGCTTCCCCCCGGCCTGAAACAAAAAGGCGGGCTGCGATCCGCATCCGCCTGCATTACCACCGGCTGGCTGCCGGTTTCCGGCCGCTGTTATCAAAATCCTTCACTTGCCGGCCAGGTAGTCAGAAATTCCACGGACCAGGGCCTGCGCCGCCCTGTCCCGGAAAGCCTCGTCCCTGAGCATTCTCTCCTCCTCCGGGTTGGAGATGTAGGCCACCTCCACCAGGGCCGCCGGCACTTTTGATTTCACCAGCACCACAAAGTCGGCCTGCAGGACCCCTTTGTCCGTTCTTTTCAAGGCGCTTACCAGGGACGACTGCAGGTATTTGGCCAGGTACATGCCCTCGAACCTGACCTGTTCCGTTTCCTGGTCGGCATTCCGCAGGTAGTAAGTGCTTGTCCCGCTGACGCCGCTGCTGGGATTGGCATTGGAATGAATACTTACAAACAGGTCCGCCCCTTTATTGCCGGCCGCGTTTGGTCTCCCGGCCAGATCCACATAGCTGTCCCCGGTTCTGGTCAGGATTACTGTGGCGCCCTCCTTCCTGAGATAACCGGCAGCCTTCAGGGCAATGTCCAGGTTCACGTCCTTTTCCTTGAGGCCCGTGGGTCCGGAGGCGCCGGGATCGCTTCCCCCGTGGCCCGGGTCAAGAATAATTCTCGCTCCCTTCAGGGAACGTGCGACCCGGGGCTTGATCACTACCTGCAGCCGCCTGCCGTCCGAGGACAGGGACTTTTCATAATTTACGCGGTCCTTCAGGTCAACCACGATCCTGGTTACGCACGGGTCCTTGCTGAGCCACCCCACCCTGATCCCGCCGGCCAGGGGGGAAGAAACCTGTATATCTTTAAGCGCCTGCCCCGGTTGAACCCCTTTCAGGTCTATAACCAGGCGCTCCGGGCCGGTTAGGGGAATAATTTCGCTGCTTACAGGTCCTTTCCCCGCCTCCACGGTCACAACGGTGTTTCCGCCCTCCACCCGGGCGGACACGGATTTCAAGACGTCCGGCTGAACATTGTCATCACCCTTGGCCGGGGGTGAAGGCGGCGGAACCACCCTGTTGTAGGCGCGGCTGACCGGGTTCTCTTCAGCAGGCCGCGAATCGCCGCCGGCCGGGCTGTTTTCCACCTTCACCAGCCAGGAGGCCACCCATCCCGGATTGCCGTTATCAAGAATAATTTTGTACCAGTCCGCGGACCTGTCGGCCAGCAGGAACCTGTCTCCCAGGTCCGCCCTCGTAACCACCTGGTAGTTGGTCCCGGGGCCTTTCCGGATGTTTACGCCGGTGCCGTTGATGACGGCCCAGCCGGAAACGACTGCCGTCGGCGGGGAGGAGCTTTCGCCCAAAACCTTGACATACTGACCGTAAACCCAGCCGGATCCGCCGCCCAAAGAAATTTTGTACCAGTCTCCGGACTTGTCCAAAAGGCTGTATTTGTCGCCCTTGGAGGCTTGTCCCACAATATTGTAGGAGGTCCCCGGGCCGCCCCGGACGTTGACTCCGTCCCCGGTTATTTCCGCCGTGAAGGAGGCACTGCCGCCTGCGGGGGGCGATGCCTGAACCGGGTTCCCGGATGTACTCCCTTGTTTGTATTCCACCAGCCAGCCCGCCACCCAGCAGGCCAAACCGTTCCTGCTTACTTTCAGCCAGTCCCCCTCCCTGCCCAGCACCTCCAGGGTCTCGCCCTTTGCGGCCTTGCCCACTATCCCGCTGCCGGTTCCGGGGGCCGCCCGCAGGTTCACCAGGTCTTCCTTCACCACCGCCTGACCGGCAACCGGGCCCGCTGCCGCAGCGGAGGACTGTCTCACTTCCACCAGCCAGCCCGCCACCCAGCAGGCCAAACCGTTCCTGCTTACTTTTAGCCAGTCCCCCTCCCTGCCCAGCACCTCCAGGGTCTCGCCCTTTACGGCCTTGCCCACTATCCCGCTGCCGGTCCCGGGAGACGCCCGCAGGTTCACCAGGTCTTCCTTCACCACCGCCTGGTCCGCCAGCGCCGCCGGGGGATTAATAAGCAGCGTGAAGCAGACGAGGAAAAATAAAGCCAGGGAACCACAAAATACCGTCTTTTTACCTTTATTGCCATTATCTGCCAGCAATAACATCAATAAAAATTCCCCTTTTGTAAATCACCTAAATTATTTGACTGATTAAGTTCCATAAATGTTCCAGTTTATTTTCAATTTTCTTCTTGCAGTGACATTTTTTTATCAACCGTTCCTGCGGGCCTTCTTCATTACGGCCGCCCCGGCAGGAAAGCCAACGGCCCGGGCATGCCCGGGCCGGGTATTTTTTTCAACAGATTGTACAGAACGGGGGATCACCGGTTGCCTGTCCGCCTGTTTTATTCAGGCGCCGTGAAAATTTAAACTTTATCCGGATCGACGTCGGATGCCGGCCCGGCCGGAACAACCCCCTGCGCAGGCCCGGAGGCGGCCCGGGACCTCCTGCGGGGCGCCCGGCTGGCCCTGGCCTTCTCTTTCAATACCGGGACAATCCGGTGCACATACCACCAGATGAGGCCCAGGCCGGCCGCCGTCCAAACCGCCGCATAGGGGTCGGTAACGAATACTCCCGCCGCCAGGAGGGCGAAAACCGCCGTGGTAACCACGGGGATGACCGGACCCCACGGGATGGTGAAGGTATCCCGCCGGTCCCTGATTTTTTTCCTCAGCACCAGCACCGACACCCCCGCCAGGGCATAGACCGCGCATTCCGCGGCGGCGGCCATGTTGACCAGAACCAGGTATTTCCCGGTGAACAGGATGATTACGGACAGGGTCAGGCCCACCGCGAAGACGGCCAGGATGGAAACCCAGGGCGTGAGGTAGCGCATGCTTATCCTGCTGAACACCGGGGGCAGGGCATTTTCCCTGGCGGTGGCGTAAAAAAACCTTGATATGCTGATCATGCCGGCGTTGAAAGTGGTAACGGAAGCGGCCAGACTGATCACCACCGCCCAGATTACCCCGGCGTCGCCTAAAACAGTTTTGGCAAACAGCAACTGGGGAACGGGAGAGCTGACCAGTTCCTCCCTTGGCACGCTGGCAGCCGCAACCACGGTAAAGAGGGAATACACCACGCTTAACAGCCCCACCGCCAAAAACATGCCCCTGGAGATCAGGCGGGAGTCGGTGACCTCCTCGGCCAAAGGAGTCACCCACTCAAAGCCCACGAACAGAAAAATCCCCACGGCCACGGCGGAGAACAGGCTTCCCGCCCCCCCGGTGACAAAGGGGGCGGCCAGTTCAAAGTCAATCTTTTTCAGGCCCAAATATGATATCAGGATAATTGAAATCATCAGGCCGTACGTGATTGCGTCCTGAAAGACACCGGCGATCTTGATCCCCCTGATGTTCATCAGGGTGGCGGCCACCTGCAGGATTACAATCCAAACCAGGGGCTCCACCCGGGGTATGGCCTGGTTGAGCACTTTGGCCAGGACAAAACTCTCGGCCCCCACCACTCCCATGATGATCAGCATGTATAGCATGGAAACCGTCAGGGCTGTTTTCTCGCCGAAGGCACGCCCGAAATAAAGCCTGATCCCGGCGGCCGAGGGCAGTATGCCGTTGAGTTCGGAAAAGCAGGCCCCCGCCGCAAGGCAGAGCAGGCCGCCGACAAGCACGGCCAGCCAGGCGCTGTCACCGGCCAGGAACCCCGCCACCTGGATCGCCGCCACAAAAGACGAACTGGCCAGTGTAAGGCCAGCGCTGGTGGCTACAACGGTTCGCAGGGTAAGCACCCTTTTAAAACCCACCTCATTCACCCCAGATCAATAGAGAGATAAAATCCAGCCTCAGGATGTCGTCCTCCGACCCGATGATCCTGAGGGTGCCGTTCATGTACGGCTCAGTCGGCGTGATATCGCCGAAAAACATGTCGGCCAGCGTGTCGCTGTTGGAAATGACCGTCAGGTCCGGATCAACGGTCTTCCCCTCGCTGAAAGACAGTTCCCCGTCTTTCAGCACCAGGGTGTGGGCCGACTCTATGTCATCCGCCAGGACCAGCACGTTTCTGTCCCAATCCCGGTTCATTGCCTTCAACCTTTGATTTTTGGAATATCCTTCCGTAAAAGCCTTCAAACTTTCGGTAATTTCCTGGTGGGTGGCCATTTTCTCCTCCGGCAAATCTGTCGTTCTTCAATTCCCGGCCGGGCCCTACTGCTGACGTCTTACGGCCGGCGCCCCAGCTCCTGCACCCTGGGCTTCATCTCCAGGCGGTCCATCATTTCCAGGTAATCCTCCGGCGTTATGTCCTCCCAGCTCTTGCCCAGCAAAACCACCATCACCGCTTCGATGACGTTGGTGCCGAAGGACCTGCCGTCGTATTCCGGCGTGGTGGTCACCAGCCAGCCCACTCCTTTTTCCCTTAGGAATTCAACATCTTCCCTGGTGGTGGTATTGGTTATCACCAGCTGGCCTTTCAGGCCGCCGGGCATGTACCTGCGCACCAGGTGGTAGTCTCCCGCGATGACGTCGGCCTGGTGATAATAGTGCCCGAATTTTTCCACCTTTTTTTCGTCCTGGGTGTCCTGCTTCTTCCCGGTGGGATAAAGCATGTGGAAGGGCAGCTTGACCATTTCCGGCAGGGTTTTATGGGCGATCTCTTCCAGTTCCTCCACCGTTTTGATCGGGTAGGGAATCCCGGCCGCAAAAATCAGGTCCCCGAAAGTCATATCGCAGCCCAGTTCGGCAAGGGCCTCGGCCATCCCGAACCTGTCAACCGCGCTGACCATCAGCACCTTGCTGCCGGGAGGCAGGAGGCCGGTGTGTTTTCTCAGGTAGTATGCGGTTTCCCTTTCCAGCGTGTTCTTAAGCCCGCTGCCGTCCACCACCGGGGTCTTTTTTACCGCTTCCAGAAGCTTCAACCCGTCGTTGACGGTGTACCTTGTCCTGCCCGCGTATAAATACAGGTCGATGCCGCCCAGGCCTATGGCATCGACGTTTCCGTCCAGCTCCCTTAAAATGGCGAGGGCCCTCTCAAAATCCCCGTCGGTGCCCCGGCGGCTTATTTCAAACTCCGTGCCCAGGAGAACCGTATTCACCCGGTGATCCCTCCTGGACGATCCCAGGCTTACGCTGACAACCTTTTTCAACAGGGGTAACCTCCTCAATGGGCGCAGCCTCTAACCATTTTAACCAAAATAAGCTAAAAAGACAAGCTTAAGGGCTGAAAACCCTTCCGGAGGAGGGCCCCGCTGAAGAAGCAGAAGGCTTCTGTAAACGCCGGCGCCGGACCGTGGTCCCCGGAAAGACTTCGGGCCGGGACTGCGTCCCGGCCCCCGGTCAAATCCTGCCGCCGTACTTTTCCAGTATTCCCTCGACCTGTTCGGCGCTCCCCCCGTCGGTGACCACGGTGACCAGGAACGCCCTGCCCCCGGCCATCCCGTAGCCGGCGTCACCATAGCCGCTGACCGACGGGTCGCTGGCGCGCAGTATTCTTTCATTTGCATCCAGGTCGCCGGCTTCGGCGGAATAAAGGGTCAACCCGGCATTGGACAGCGCCCCGCCTGCAACGGGATTGTTGACTTCGGCGTCAATGTTTTCTCCGTAGCGGGATATCCGGTCCACCTGCACGGTATTGTATCCCATGCTTTTTAATTCCTCCGCCGCCTTCCCGGCGCTCTCAGCTGACGGGAAATAGGCCAGCACCGATCTTTCCCCCGGGTCCAGCCGCATAACCACCCCTCCCTCATGAACCGCATATGTTTCTCAGGCAATTTTCCGATCAGCCCCTTTTTTTAGCATGGCCGGAAAACAGGCCGGCCATTCTAATATACAGCGGACTTGACTAAGCACAAAAAAGATACTATGTTTACATCATTGGAGGAATGGCCGGAATGAATATAATCGAGGTCAGACAGCTGCACAAGACCTATAAAAACCTGACGGCGGTGGAGGACGTCACATTTGAGGTCGGGGAAAGGGAGATCTTCGGGTTTCTGGGGCCCAACGGAGCGGGAAAATCCACCACCATTAAAATGCTGGCCACCCTGGTCAGGCCCACGTCGGGGACGGCGATCATCGACGGACACGACATAGTCAGCCAGCCCAACCGGGTAAGGCAGGCAATAGGCCTGGTATTTCAGGAAACCACCCTGGACGAGAGGCTCACCGCGGCTGAGAATCTTTCTTTCCACGGCATGCTCTACAACGTTGAAAAGCGCACCCTTGCCCGGCGCATGGCCGAGGTCCTGGAAATGGTGGAACTTTCCGACCGCAAGGACGCCAGGGTTAAGACCTATTCCGGCGGCATGAAAAGGAGGCTGGAAATAGCCAGGGGCCTGATCCACTACCCCAGGGTGCTCTTTCTGGACGAGCCCACGGTGGGCCTGGACCCGCAAACCAGGAACCGGATCTGGACATACATCCGCGAACTCAGGGACAGGGAAAAACTGACCATTTTCATGACCACCCACTACATGGACGAGGCCGAGCACTGCGACCGCATAGCCATTATCGACCACGGCCGGATAGTGGCCCTGGACACCCCGGCCAACCTGAAAAAAATGGTGGGAGGGGACCTGATCACCCTCCGCACTCCGTTCCGCAAGGAAGTAAAACGTTTTGTGGAGGAAAAGTTCAACCTTGCCGTTCAGGAACCCGGAGATTACCTGCTGATGGAGGTCGCCGGAGGGGAGTCCTTCATTCCGGTCCTGGCCGGTGAACTGGGCGGCCGGATCCACTCCATTTCCCTGCACAGGCCCACCCTGGACGACGTGTTCCTCAAGCTGACCGGCAGGGACATCCGGGAAGAGTCCGCCAACGGCCGCGGTGCACTGAGAAGCCACATGAGATGGAGGCGATAGTCTGTGACGAGGTTATTGAAGGCCGTATACACCATCTGGCTGCGGGACGTCATCCGCTTCTACCGCGAGAAAACCCGCATTGTGGGAATGCTGGGCCAGCCCCTGCTGTACCTGCTGATCATGGGCACCGGCCTGTCGTCCTCCTTCCGCATGTCCTGGGGACCAGGGGAGGTCAGCTACCTGGAATTCATGTACCCCGGCATAATCGGCATGTCAGTGCTCTTCACCTCGGTTTTTTCGGCCATATCCATAGTGTGGGACAGGGAATTCGGCTTCCTCCGTGAGGTCCTGGTGGCCCCGGTGCCCCGCTGGACGATGGCCATAGGCAAGGCCCTGGGGGGAAGCACCATCGCCATGCTGCAGGCCTCCATCCTGATCCTGGTCGCCCCTTTTATCGGGGTGAAGCTGGGACCCGTGATGATCCTGCAACTTCTGGGCATGCTCTTTTTAATCGCATTTTCCCTGACCTCCCTGGGAATAACCGTGGCTTCCAAGATGGAAACCATGGAGGGGTTCCAGATGATCATGAACTTCCTGGTGATGCCCCTTTTCTTCCTGAGCGGGGCCATGTTCCCCCTGCGCAACGTGCCTCCCTGGATGGAGACCCTGATGAGGGCCGACCCCCTCACTTACGGGGTGGACGCGCTGCGCCACATCATGTACGCCGCGTCCCCGGCCAGGGACTTTCTGGTCCAGTTTCCCCTGGGCACAGACCTGATGGTGGTAACCGCCATGTCACTGTTTTTCATCACCGCCGGCACCCTGGCCTTTAATAGAACAGAATAGCTTTTTGGTCAGCTGCTGGCTTCTAGCTTCTAGTTTCTAGTTTCTAGTTTTTACGACGCCGAATATAATAAGGGGATGTTTATATATACACCCCCTTCACAAGTATACCCAATAATTTATTTTTCCTAGGCCTTTTTGCGTTTCAATACATAGCTAGTAGCTAGCAGCTAGTGGCTAGTAGCTATTCACGGGCACATGACCAGGGCCTCCCCCTCGATCACCCTCTGCCCCCTCTGGTTTTCGCACACCGTGGACAGGCGGACCCGGCGCTTGGCCTCAATCTTTTCCAGCACCTCCACCGTGGCCGTGATGGTGTCCCCAATCTTTACCGGGGCGATGAACCTCAGGGTCTGGGACATGTATATGGACCCTTCCCCGGGCAGGCGGGTGCCCAGAACCGCCGATATGAACCCGGCGGACAGCATGCCGTGGGCCACCCTTTCACCGAAGATGGACCTGGCCGCATACTGGCTGTCCACGTGGGCCGGGTTCAAATCCCCGGTGATGCCGGCATAGAGGTATATGTCCGACTCGCCCACGGTTTTGCTGAAGGAAGCCCTGTCCCCCACTTTCAACTCTTCAAAAGGCACAGCCACATCAAACACCTCCTGCATCTCCAAAAATAATTTAATAAAATTTTACCTTTTTAGCTGAAGAAAAAACATACTTTTTCGCTCGTCGCCCATGGTTTCATAACAAAGTTTTTTCCTTTGTCCCCATACCGAAAAAGGTAAATTTTCAGCGGAATAGAATTTTTGGTTTGATGGGTGATTCCCGCTATAACCATCCGAGGAGAAATCCGGTGAAGGGGGACACACGGGTGCATAAGCAGGAGTTCCTGAACAGGTGGCTTGAGATAATTAAAAAATCCTCCGCCGTGCTGATCTACAAGCAGGATTTTGTCGGCCGGCTGCTGACCGCCGTAAGAAACTGCGCCACCCGCCACACCTACGACCCTGCCTGGACCCGGGCCCTGGTGGAAGTGGTAATGGAAACGGAAACCGGGCCCGGGGGAAGTGATTTGGAGGTTGACCTGAGATCCGTCGCCGCCAGGATGATTAAATACTACTGGAACCAGACGATTTTCTTCAATCTGGCCCAGGGAGCCAATCCCTGCAGGCAGCCGGACCTGATCCGCCGGGTGCGGGAACTGATTTGCGAATATTTCGAGAGCCGCCGTTCCCGGGAGCCGGTCCGCTTTGAAAACGCAAATTTCAACCCCCCGCTCAGAAAAAAGCTGGAAGAACATTTCGACGCCGCCGGTGAAATACTTAAAAACGATGTGGTGCACAGTTTTCTGGGCAAGGGCCGGCTGCACGGTGAATTCATAAATCATACCCGGGGGGAGGACAGCCTGCTGCTGCCCCAGAACGCAGCGGCCGCCATCAGGGAGAACAGTGCGCTGATCACCGAGGCCATTTATTACCGTTGGGCGCAGATCCTTGAAAAATACAACTCCTCCCCCAGGCTGAACAGGAAGGTCAGAATCATCGACACCCCTGAACTGAGGGACCGTCCCCTGTCATACTTCGCCAAGTACCTCGACCTGGAAAACCCGGGGCGGCAGTGCTTCTTATGCGGGCAGCCGGTGGAAGATCAAGACCTGGTCATAAGCCATGTGATTCCCTGGTCCTACCTTTGTTCCGATGATATATGGAACCTGGTTTACACCCACAAAGACTGCCATTTCTCCAAATCCGGCCCCTTTCCCTCCGAGTTCTTCATCGCCCGGCTGGAAAAGAGGAACAAGGCCCTGCTGGCCAAGCTGGCCGGTTACGCGGAAACAGACATGGTGGCGGGTATGCTGCAGGAAGCCGTATCCCGCAACCTGGTGCGGAAAAACTGGATATGCTGCCAATAAAACTGCCGGCTGCAAACCGGCAGTTTCTGCGGGCAAAAAAAGGGGAACCCATGTTTACGGGTTCCAATCTATAGGGATTTGCCTTGTTGACCTGTTCAGGAAGCCTTCTCCACGGCGGTGTCTTCCTCCTCATCTGCGGCCGCTCTGTATTCCAGGTACCTGGCCACTATTTCGGATACATCCATGGCAGATACCTTTTCTTCCGCTTCCCTGGCCTTCAGGCCGTCATCGATCATGGTCAGGCAGAAGGGGCAGTTGACGCCGACGGCTTCCGGTCCTTTCTCCAGCAGTTGGTCGACCCTCATCCCGTTTATCCTCATTCCTCCGTGCTCCTCCATCCACATCCTGCCGCCGCCGGCCCCGCAGCAAAAGCTCCTGCCACGGTTGCGCCGGGCCTCCAGCAGGATCACCCCGGGTATGGCCCGGAGTATTTTTCTGGGCGCCTCGTACTCCCCGTTGTACCTTCCCAGGTAGCAGGAGTCATGGTAGGCCACCCGCAGGCCCTCCAGGTCCTCCCGGAACTGCAGCCTGCCCTGGCTGATCAGGCCGGCTATCAACTGGGTGTGATGAATGACCTCGAAGTTGCCCCCGAAGGCCGGGTACTCGTTTTTCAGCGTATTCAGGCAGTGGGGACAGTGGGTAACAATCCTGGTCACTCCCAGTTCATTCAACAGTGATACGTTTTCGGCGGCCAGGGTCTGGAACAGGTATTCATTTCCCATCCGGCGCGCGGAGTCGCCGCAGCATTTTTCTTCAGATCCCAGGACTGAGAAAGTAATCCCGGCTTCCCGCATGATCTTCACCATGGAGCGCGCGATTTTGCGGCTGCGGTCGTCGAAGGACCCCGCGCAGCCGACCCAGTACAGGTACTCGGCTCCCGGCTGGTCCACGCCGGCCACCTTGACCCCGAGGTCCTTGGACCATTCGCCCCTGGAGTACCAGCCGATACCCCAGGGATTGAAATTTTTCTCCATGTTCCTGCAGGCCAGCACGGCTTCCTGGGGGAATTCCCCGCGGTCCATGACCAGGCTGCGGCGCATGTCGATAATCTTGTTGATGTGCTCGTTGGTCACCGGGCACTGCTCCTGGCAGGAATAACAGGTTGTGCAGGCCCAGATTTCATCCTCGGAAACCACTTCGCCAATGAGTTCTTTGCCCGCAAAATCTTTTATCCCGTCTTTTCCGGCTCGGGCCAGGGCGTCCCCTTTCTCGGACAGGTGGTCCTTGAGCTTATGGATCAGCTGCTTGGGTGACAGGGACTTGCCGCTTAGATAGGCCGGGCAGTTGTCCTGGCAGCGGCCGCATTCGGCGCAGGCGTACAGGTCCAGGAGCTGCTTGCGGGTGAAGGACTCCACCCTGCTGACTCCGAATTCCTCGGCCTCCTCGTCCTCCAGGTTGACCGGGTTAATCTGGCCTCCCCGGGGCTTCAGGTTCCTTAAGAACACGTTAAAAGGCGCCGCCAGCAGGTGCATGTGCTTGGAATAGGGGATATAGGCCAGGAAGCCCAGCAGCAGCGTGACGTGCATCCACCACCACACCTTCTGCTGTACCAGGAGGACCTCTTTACCCGCCCCCGAAGCCGCCGCCAGCCCGGCCACCAGGTTGTATACCGGGGCCATCTCCCTGCCCGGGGCCGCATGCAGAAGCTGGGCCAGTCCGCTGGAAACCAGCTCGGTGACGATAAGGCCGGTGATCATGGCCAGGATGATCGCCGCATCAAGGTTGGCTTCCAGCCTTTCAGGCCTGATCACGTAACGCCTGAAGGCGGCTGCGGCCACCGCGCCCAGCACCATGATGCTGAAAATGTCCTTGACCAGGTAGAAATACGGGTTGCTTCCCAGGAAGGGAAGGGTGAATCCTTCTTTCAGGCCCTCGCCCACAAACTGCAGGGTGCCCAGGGAGATGACGATAAACCCCCAGAAAATTACCAGGTGTACGATCCCGAATTTTTCTTTCAGCACTTTCCTCTGGCCCAGAACCAGTCCGATAAACCCCCAAATTCTCCGGCCGATACTGTCCAGCCTGTTTTCCGGCCTCCCCAGCAGGAGATGCCTGAGGCGCCGCCTCAGGGCATAACCGAAAACAGCCAGGGCAGCGGCCAGTTCCGCTAAAAAAACCGGCAGAGTATAATCCATAAGCCACGACCCCTCCCGTTAAAAATGGGCAAAAAAAACCCCTGGTAAACGCCGTCCTGCGTTCCAGGGCCTGGTTTCAGCCCGAAACATTATCGGACCGGGTTATCCTTTGTTACGCCACGTTTGCACTTCTGCCCTGGGACTGGGCGCTCTCGGCCATTTCGACCAGTACCCTCAAGTTATCAACTATGTCGATGATATCAAGAAGTTCAATCTGATCAGTATATTTTTCGATAATGGCCGTAATACGGTTAGCCACCACATACACTTCGCTTTCCAAGCTTGCTTGCTTGTTAGCCCCCTTAGCCATGCCTATCCCCCCCAATTATTTTTTGTCACATGTATCTTGGGAAAAATATTTTGATTTACTTTTTTGGTTGATTTTATTCTAGCACTCTGCAAAGAAAAAGTTAAATTCTCATTTGTTATGTTATGTATAAGCACAGCTTATAGTTTATCCTGTCCGGACAATTTACCCCACCAAGCGGTAAATTAACAAACTGAGACGTTAAAAAAGCCCTAAGAAATTTCTAAAACAATATTTGCACAGCCCGCCTCCCGCGGTCTGTCGCCCGGGCGACAGATAGACTGTATTTTAATGCCCCATAACGACCTGAAACCCCCATTTTTCATCCGTTGACGAAATATGACAGGCGGGAGTATCACTCCCGCCCTTGCCGTTGACATATTCCGGCAGCCGGTGGATGACGGCCCCGAAAGCTCAGTGGTCCGGTGTTCAGCCCCGGAAGAATTAACTGCCGGGCGACTTGAGCGATCTGTAGGCGATGGCCGCCACCAGCATAATCACCGAGGCCATGATAATAGCCCCGCCCGGGATGAGGTTGAAATAAAATGAGGCAAAGAGCCCCGCCACAACCGCCGCTTCCCCCATAACCACGGACAGTACGAGGGCGCTCTTAAAGCTGGCGGCAATCTTCAGGGCGGCGGCCACCGGCAGGATCATCAGCGAAGAAACAAGCAGGAGGCCCACTGTCCTTATGGAAATGGCAATGGCCAGGGCGGTAACGGCAGTGAAGCCGACAGATATGGCCATCACCGGCAGACCGGCCACCCGGGCCCCCTCCTCGTCGAAGGAGACAAGGAACAGCTCCTTGTAGAAAAGACGGATCAGGGCCAGAATGAACACTCCCGCACCCAGGATAATATACAGGTCGGAAAAGCCCACCGTGACTATGCTTCCGAAAAGGTAGCCCATAAAATTGGCGCTCAGCCCGCTGCCCAGGCTGAGCAGTATCGCCCCCCCGGCCAGCCCGGCGGACAGCAGGATGGCGATGGCCAGTTCTGAATAGGTCTTGTATTTCACCCGCAGCGCCTCAATCAGCAAGGCGCCGGACAGGGAAAAGACAGTGGCTGTGACCACCGGGTGCGCCCCCATGATCAGGCCGGCCACAACCCCCGACAGGCTGACGTGGGAAAGGGCGTCGGCAATCATGGAAAGCCTCCGCAGGGTCACGAAAAGCCCCACCACCGGGCAGACCACGCCGGTGACCAGGCCGGCCAGAAAGGCAGCGCGCATAAAGCCGTAATCAAATATGTCCATAAACAGGTTTTCCTCCGCATTCTATATCCGTCCATTGAGCGGTACAGAAAAAAGTCCGGCGCAGTTTCCGCCGGTGACACCGCTCACTGCACTCTCCCAGTTGTTGCAGGTGCACAGGTGCAGGTTCAGGCAGACCTGCCGGGTGATCAGCCCGGATATGCCTTCCTGGTCGTGGGAAACAATCACCAGGGTCATGTTTTTCTCGCTGTTTATTTTCTTGAGAATGGCGTACAGCTTCCGGCTGGCGGCCGGATCCACGCCCACCGTGGGCTCGTCCATAACCAGCAGGTCGGGATCGGCCGCCAGTGCCCGGGCGATAAAAGCCCTCTGCTGCTGGCCGCCGGACAGGGATGAGGCCGGGACGTCCTTCAGGTTGTCCATCTCCATGATCCGGAGGGCGTTCTCGGCGGCCCTGTAATCCTCCGGCCCGAAACCCCTGAACAGCCCTTTCCGGCCGGTGCGGCCGGACAACACAACCTCCATCACCGTGGCCGGAAACCCCTGGTTGAAGTGCGCGGCCCTCTGGGGAATGTAGCTCACCCGCCGCCGCCACCCGCCGCTGGACGCCGGGTGGCCGAATATCCTGATATCTCCCGACTGGGGCTGGATCTGTCCCATCATGAGCCGGATCAGGGTGGTTTTGCCTGATCCGTTGGGGCCGGTGATGCCCACCACCTCACCGGCCGTGATGGCCAGGCTGATGTCCCTGAGCACCGGGTGACATCCGTAGGTAAAGGACAGGTTGTTGATCTCAATAACCGGACAGTTTTCCATATCGGCCCTCACTTTGCTTCAAGCGCCATTTTGAGGTTTTCCAGGTTTTCCTCCATCAGGGACAGGTAGTTTTTTCCACTTTTTAACTCTTCGCCGGTCAGAACGGCGATGGGGTTCAGCACCAGGATCCCGGCCCCGGTCTCCCTGGCGATTGCCTCTGACACCCTGGGGCTGGTCAGCGGCTCAAGGAAGATATATTTTATCCCGTGCTTCCGCACCAGGTCCACTATCTCGGCCATTCTGGACGGACTGGGCTCGGTGTCAGCCGCAAGCCCCCGGACGGAAGCCTGTTCCAGCCCGTACCTTCTGGCCAGGTACCCGAAGGCGGCGTGGGAAACCACAAACTTTTTCACCTTGGTCTCAGCCAGGGCTTCCCGGTAACGGCGGTCCAGGTCCGCCAGCCGTTCCTTGTAGTTGGCCGCGTTGGCGGCGTAATATTCCTTATTGGCGGGGTCGGCCGCAATCAGCCCGGCCAGGATGTTGTCCACCATTATGCCGGCGTTCACCGGGTCCAGCCAGATATGGGGGTCCGCGCCGGATTCATGCTCGTCACCGTGACCGGAACCTTCCAAAAGTTCTATCCCCCTGCTGCAGTCCACCACCACCCGACGACGGCCCGGGCCCACGCTCTTCAAGGCATTCTCCGCCCAGCGCTCCAACCCGGCCCCGCAGTACACGAAAACATCGGAATTCTGGATTTTGACCAGCTCGCCCGGGGTGGGCTCCCAGTGGTGCGGGTCGGCCCCCGGCGGCAGAAGGCAGGCCACCTCCACCCTGTCCCCGCCGATATTCCTGGCGAAATCATAAAGGGGAAAAATGGTGGTGTATATTTCAACCTTTCCGCCGGCCGGCCCGGCGTTGACCCTTTCCCCCCGGCCACCGCCGCACCCGGCGGTCAAAATCACGGCCGCCAGGGCCACCGCCGCCAGCCGCAGCATTCTTTTCCAACTCATCTGCAAAGTCCCCCCGGCCGCGGGTTACCGCTTCCCGGCGCAGCCGGAGCAGTAGCCGTAAATCTCGAAACTATGCCTTTCCACCTTGAAATCCCGGTCCCGCAACAGGTCCGAGTCAATGAACTTCAGGGGGCAGAAGTCAAGCTCCTGGGACTCACCGCACTTAAGGCAGATGAGATGGTGGTGGTGGGCATCCTCCCAGGCCAGCTCGTAGCGGCTCTTTCCATCCTCAAAATTAAGCGCCTGGATAATGCCCAGTTCCTTTAGCGTGTTCAGATTCCTGTACACGGTATCAAGGCTGATATTCGGAAACCTGCGCCTCACCTTCCGGTGGACCTCCTCGGCGCTGTAGTGCTTTCCTCCCGGCCTGAAACACTTTAAAATCTCCTGCCTCTGGGGAGTGATCCTGTAACCGCCGCTTTTTAATTTTTCCAGCAAACGGATTAACCTCCAGTCATTCAACTAGATAAGAATTATTCTTACATAGATATTATTACTGGTGGTCCTCAAATATGTCAATGAATATGTGCGGTCAGGACAGGCAAAAGGCGGGGATTTCAGTCCCCGCCTGGTTATTTTTTTCTGGACTTTTACTTTTTTGTCGATTATATGAAAAACTAGTGGATTTTTGTCTGTTAATAGATTAATATTATTCTAACGGGACAACGGTTACCGAAGGGGGAACAGTTCAGGCCTGATGTTAAAGCAAAACAGGAGATTACTGATCGCTGTTTCCCTTATTATCGCCGTTATCGGCGGGCTGTTCGCCTGGAAACCCCTGCTGCAGGCACCTGTGGCCGGCAGCGGGGAAAAGCAGGCCGGCAACACCGCCGAGGCCCGGGAGGCAAGTCCGGAGGAGATCCGGCAGGCCGCCAGGGCGGTGGGCGCCAATGAACTGGGTCAGGTGCCCATTTTCGTTTATCACCTGATTGGCGAGGAAGAGGGCCGCTGGACCCGGACCCCCGATAATTTAAGGAAAGACCTGCAGGAACTCTACGACCGCAACTACGTCCTGATCCCCCTGAACGACTACCTGGCCGGGAACATTGACATCCCCGCCGGCAAGTCCCCCGCCGTGATCACCTTCGACGACGGCACCGCCGGGCAATTCCGCCTGCTGGAAAAAGAAAACGGGGAGACCGCTGTTGATCCGGACTGTGCGGTGGCGATCCTGAGGGATTTCGCTGAAAAGCACCCCGGCTTCGGACACGCGGCCACCTTTTTCATCAACGCCGAGCCCTTCGGCCAGCCGCCATACTGGCAGAAAAAACTGCAAATGCTTCGGGAATGGGGTTTTGAAATCGGCAACCACACGTACGGTCACAAGTATTTGAAGGGATTGCCGCCGGAACAGGCGGCTGACCAAATCGCCAGGCTGCAGGAACACATCCAGCAGGCATTGCCCGGTTACGTGCCGAAGGCCTTCGCCATTGTGCAGGACGGCCTGCCGGAACCCCTGGACGTTGCCCTAAGCGGTGAAAGCGGGGGAGTAAAATACCGGCACGAAGGCATTCTCTGGTGGGCCTGGAGCGCGGCGCCCTCCCCTTACCACAAAGATTTTGACCGCACCCGCGTTCAGCGTATCCAGGTATTCCAGGACAACGGCCGGAGTTCCCTGGTCAACTGGCTGGAAAGGATCAGCCCCGCCAGGTACGTCAGCGACGGCCTGAAAGGCGCCGTCTCCGTTCCGGAGAACTGGCGGGAAAAAGTGAAAGATACCGGGGATAAAAAACTGGTGGTTTACCCGAAAGACGGACCCCTGTTCACCCCTGGCAAGGAGAAAGCATCCTCCGAAGCCAGGGGTGTACACGTATCCTTCATGTACGCCTCGTCGCCGGACAGGTGGAACAGGCTGCTGGAAATGGTGGAACGCGCAGGGTTAAACACTGTCCAACTGGATGTCAAAGACGAATCGGGACGCATCGGTTACGATTCGGGGGTTAAAACGGCCGGGGAAATCGGATCGGACCTCGAAATGCTGCCCATCAGGGACATGCTTGCCGGCTTGAAGAAAAGAGGTATATACTCCATTGCCCGCATCGTGGTTTTCCGGGATCCGGTCATGGCCGCAATGAAGCCGGAACACATGGTCAGGAAGGCAGACGGGACCCCGCTGGCCGGAGGCGTCTGGGTGGACCCCTACTCCAGGGAAATCTGGGACTACAACGTGGACCTTGCTCTGGAAGCCTTCGAACTGGGATTTGACGAAGTCCAGTTCGACTACATCCGCTTTCCGGAAGGAAGCGAGGCCCGGTCGGCCATATACGGCAGCAAAGGCAATGACAGCCGCCACCGGGTGGATGTGATAGCCGGCTTTCTTAACTATGCCCGGTCGAAGGCGGGATGGGAAAGGACAATTTCGGCCACGCTATTCGGCTTCATGTCATCCGCCGCGGACGACCAGGGAATCGGCCAGCGGGCCGAGCGCATGGCGCCCTTCACGGACTACCTGTCCCCCATGGTTTACCCCTCCCATTATGGTCCCGGGAACTACGGCTTCGCCAATCCCAACGCGCACCCCTACGAGGTTGTAAACAGGTCGCTGAAAGAGTTCCAGCCCCTGGTGGAATCAACCGGGTGCCGGCTGCGCCCGTGGCTTCAGGCCTTCACCTGGGGGCCCCCGCCATACGGGAGAAACGAGATCCGGGCCCAGATAAAGGCCGCTGAAGACAACAGTATAAACACCTGGCTGCTCTGGGACCCCCGGGTGGATTACCGGGCAGAGGAAATATCCGCCTTAAAAACGCCCGGCCGAAAGGATTAATCATTTACTCAAAAGAGTTGGCGAAGCTATTGACCCTTCCCCTGATTTGTTCACCGAGATAACTAAAGCCGAATACTGCAGCCAGGGCTACAAAACAGAGAATTAGTGCATACTCGGCCATTCCCTGCCCGCTTTCCTCGCCCCCGATCCGGAAAAACAAATTGCTCACATTTAACCACCTGCCGATAGATTTTAGCAAGATGATATCATTTTTAAAAAATTTAATCTTTAGGCTGGAAGGCTTAATTTAATGCGCCTCAAGTAATCATGAGGCAGGGACTTAAGTCCTGCGGCCGGTTTTCATTACCCGGACAACCGTGGCCGTTGCCGCCCACTATTCAGCTGCCAGCAGGGCCAGTTCCGCTCCCTTGGAAGCGCCCCACAGGCCGATAGCGATTCCCGCCGGGCGTAGTAATCGCCTGTCGCCGATGGGTTGAGCCGGTACGTGGCCACCACCCGGCCCGTATCCCGCGTTTGCACGATCATGTGGTCGCACAGGGGATCAAACCGGTCGGTGTCAAGGCCCGACGGCAGCGGCGCACCCGGCATCTCCCGCCTGAACACCTCGTGGCGGAGCCGCAGCGCCTGTTCCAGTTCCGCCCCGGTTTCGGCAGTTTTTACAGTATAGAGGCCGGTTTCAAGTTTCACCCCAGTTTTAATTGCCCCCACTGCCAAGCACCCAGCAATTTGTATCCCAATGGCCGCGGCACAGGCACCAGCCCCCAGGCAGATCCAGGCCCCCTCCGACGCCGTCAAGCTGTTTGTCGGTCATCTCGGCGGGATTGACCGGCAGTACCAGGTACACCACCCCGGGTAATTCTTCAACCACTTTTACCTCCACTTCCGCGGGCACCTGGACGCCAAACCGGCCAAGTATTTCTTTGGGATTCTCCATCAATGCCTTTTTGAAGTTTTTGTCCTCCCGGGCTTTTTGAAATTACACACCCTCATGTATAGAAAACTTATCCGCCAGTAACCATGCAGGCACAGTATCCCATACACCAAAAAAACCGCCTGAATTGTAAGGCGGTTTTTCTTTTGCCTGTGAAAATAACTTAACATCAGGTACCCGTACCATTGCCCTTCTAAGTACACGTTTTTTCAGTATCGGCCGTTAAATCGCGCATGCCGCTCAACTCCTTCAGAGTTTATGCAAACTGAAATCCGGCAAAAAAGGGTTAATAAAACGCACTCCTTCCACAAAACTGCCGTCGGAAAAATCCTCGCTTAAAACCAGGCTTACCTGATTAAGCCGGGCCGCAGCCCATATCTGGGCGTCCCAAAACGAAAACCGGTGTTCCTTCACACCCCGGATAGCTTCTAATATTATCATTTCATTTACTTCCAGCACCGTCCACAACTGGCAAAAGTTCTTAACCCTCGTTGCGGCCTGTTCCAAAGTGAGAGGCTCGGCAATCTTTGTTGTCACCGTTACAAAAAACTCCGAAAGCACCTGTGCGCTGATTACGCCGGTTCCGGAACCGGCCAGCTCATCCAGCAGGTCAAAGGCCGCCCTTTGCTTTAGCGGTTCCGAGCGGTCGTAGGCGTATACCAGCACATTTGTATCCAAAAATGCCCTAGACGTCATATAAATCATCGCGTTTCCAGGTACGTCCGCCTTTTGCAGGTCCTTTCCCGATCAACTCGCGGATAAATTTTTTTTCTTCCTGCCACTGTTGCAAATGTTTCCTCGAAAACCTGATCCTCCCCAGCTGGGCCTCAATGGCCTCCCGTACAAGCTCGGCCTCTGTTGTACCCAATACTTTTGCCCGTTCCTTCAACATGGCATCATGGCTCTTACTGATGTAAAACTGTTTCCGGACCAATTCGCTCAAAAGAATCACATCCTTTTCGCGCGGGTGGTGCTATACATCATATTATACATTACACCATGTCAAGGCGCAATATATAGGCTTCGCCCAAATCAGCCGCCAATTGAGGGGCTTCGCCGAAGGACCGGTTGCCGATGACCGGGTTGTCCGGGTTGACGTTGACATCCAGGGTCCACATTGATGCCCAGGGAGTCCAATTCCTCGCCCATGGCCCTGGCCACCTCATAGGCCAGTCCCGGGGATCGGGCGGCGCCCAGCGCCATGTTGCCCGGCATGACGGTGCCCGTCTGCAGCCGGACGACTCTTCCGCCTTCCTGGTCCGTAGCTATGAAAAGCGGGATGTCGCCGGCGGCTCGCTGGATCTGGTCCGTCAACTTAACCGTCTGCGACGGGTCCACGATATTTTCCCGGAACAGGATCACTCCGCCCAAATGGCGATCCCTGACAACCCGCGCGATTTCGCTGTTGATTCCGGTTACGTCCCTGTCTTTCCACTTCCTGAAGGAAGCCATGATCATCTGGCCTACTTTCTCCTCCAGGGTCATTTTGGCGACAATATTGTCCAAGGGGAAAGGCCTGGGGGGACGCATCCGCTTCATTTTTCCCCACCCGGCCGTTGGGCAAAACATGGGCAAAAAATGGGGACGGTCCATTTGATCATCAAACATGTGAACCGTCCCCTTGTTTGCCCGTACGCCTGAACCCCGCATCCGGGCCAAAAAAAAGCGCCCCGCCGGCAAATCCGGGGGACTCCGCTATTCTTACAATGTTATTTATAGCTCATTTTCTCTCCACTATGACCGCCAAGCCCAGGCCGCCGCCGATGCACATGGTCTCCAAGCCGAACTTGGCGTTGCGCCTTCTCATCTCGTACAGCAGAGTGGCCATGATTCGGGCGCCGGTAGCCCCCAAGGGGTGCCCCAGGGAAATCCCGGACCCGTTGACGTTGATGTTGTCGATACTCCTGATGCCCAGTTCCCTGATCACGCCCAGGGCCTGAGCAGCGAAGGCCTCGTTCAGCTCGACGAGGTCCATGTCCGCTATGGAAAGCCCGGTTTTGGCCATCAGCTTCCGCACCGCCGGCACAGGGCCAAGGCCCATGTAGGCCGGGTGCACCCCCCCGGCGGCAAAGGCCCTGATGTAGCCCATGGGTTTCATCCCCAAGGACCGGGCCTTCTCCTCTGACATCAGCAGGCAGGCCGCCGCCCCGTCGTTCATCCCCGAAGAATTGCCGGCGGTTACCGTTTTGCCCAGAACCGGCTTGAGGGCCGCCAGGGATTCAATGGTGGTGTCCGGTCTGACGTGCTCGTCGGTGTCCACGATAAGGGACTTTCTCTTCTCCTTTACCTCCACCGGTACTATTTCTTCCTTGAATTTGCCCTCGGCCATGGCCCGGCTGGCGTTCCGATGGCTGCGCAGGGCAAAGGCGTCCTGTTCCTCTCTGGAGATGCCGCATTTTTCGGCTACGTTCTCGGCCGTCTCAATCATCCCCTTGATGGGGCCGAACACGTCCGGACAGGACACCATCTCGGTGGTCCTCTGGAACCGGTCGTGGAACTGCTGGGTGCCCAGCCTTATCCCCCAGCGTGCCCCGGTAACGTAAAACTCGCTGTTGCTCATGCTTTCCACGCCGCCGGCCAGGACAACGTCGCACTCGCCCAGCTTGATCAGGGCGGCCGCGTTCACGATGGCCTGCAGCCCGGATCCGCACTGCCGGTCAAGGGTGTAGGCCGGAGTCTCGATGGGCAGGCCGGCCTTCAGCGCACCCAGCCTGGCCACGTTGGGGGCCTCCCCGTTCACCAGGACATGACCCATGATCACCTCTTCCACCAAGCCGGGCTCTATCCCCGCCCTCTTCACCGCCTCCTTGATGGCCAAGGCGGCCAGGTCCGCGGCCGGAATGTTTCTTAAACCGCCGCCGTAGCGGCCCACCGGGGTTCGTACCGCACTGACGATTACAGCTTCCCGCACGATTTGTTCACCGCCTATTTCAAAATATTGCCGGCTATCACGATCCTTCGGATCTGGTTGGTGCCTTCGTAGATCCGGGTAATTTTGGCGTCCCTCATAAATCGCTCCACCGGGTACTAAGCATCAATTGTTCTTCAATCAACCCGACAGTCATGGCAAACTCTCCTCATGACAATTGATAAAGCGCTGGAATGGGTTTTTCCCGCACCGGCCGCCGCAAATCCGGTCAGCAGGGCAATAAGGTGAAAACCAGGACACCGATGACGAACCAGAGAGCAGAGAATACCAAACCGTAGCCATAGAACTTTCTGAAGTCCACCCGGGCAATGCCGGCCGCCACCACATACCAGAAGGGAGACATCAGGTTGCCCATCTGGTCGCCGATGCCCAGGGCCAGCATTCCCCGCTGGTAAGTTACGCCGATCGCCGCCGCTGCCTTACTGGTTACAAAGCCCTGGATGACCCACTGCCCGCCGCTGGACGGGACGAAAATGGCGATTATCGTTCCGGCGATGGCCGCCAGCAGGGGGAAGGTCAGCCTGGTAGAAACGGAAGCCATGGCGGTTGCAAAGGATTCGCCCACGGTGGTGTACTGGATTATACCGGCCAGGGCGGCGTACAGGTGGTAGATGATGATTACCGA
Source organism: Peptococcaceae bacterium (assembly GCA_023512435.1). Classification (GTDB taxonomy): domain Bacteria; phylum Bacillota; class Desulfotomaculia; order Desulfotomaculales; family Desulfocucumaceae; genus JAILZP01. Next base: position 32,150 of record JAILZP010000011.1, read on the forward strand.
CCAGGAAGACTTTACGGCCTCCTGCAGGGCCCTGGTAAAGTTGTAAACGTTCTTGTGAAGCAGGAAGCACAGAAGCAGGAAGATGGCGTTCAGCGAGTTCAGGTCCAGGCTCAGCTTCTTAACCGCAAAATGGTAATACAGCCAGCCCAGCAGGGCGGCGCACAGGATAAGGGTGATAAAGGTGTATCTTTCCAGCCGTTCTGAATAGGTCAGCTGTTCTCGCTTAGCGTCGCCGGTGGTCACAAAGTCGCTGGTAATGTTAACCTCCGCCAGTTTTTGCGATTCCGGGTAGGCGGAGATGGGGGTGGCATTTTTGGGCGCGAATAAACGGGCAGCTATAATCAGGACCAAAGTAAAAATGATTACCATGGCCACCGCCGCCGGGGACCAGATAGTTGTATTTAATGACATGATCCCCGTGGTTTTCTCCAGGAAGTGGCCGGGGGTAGCCATCAGCAGGGGGCCGCTGGCGGACAAACCATACTGCCAGACCGAGTGGGCCGCATAAAAAACAGCCAGCGTAAAAAGAAAGTCGACTTTTATCCCCTTTCTCTCAGCCTCGTTGCAGAAATAAACAGCGATGATGGGGGCCAGGGCCACGGCCAGTCCCCAATAGAAGTAGGCCAGGATCGAAACCAGCAAGATTCCCACCACGTGCACCTGAAAGGCTGTTCTGGGTATTCCCGACAGCGCAATGACAATACGCCTGAAAATCGGAGTGGACCCGAACACCGAGCTTAACGTGATGATCAAAGTCATCTGCATGGTGAAGGGCAACAGCATCCACAGTCCCTTGTAATAGGCGTCCATGGTTTTGGACAGAGGGTTGCCTATGACCAAGGCGATGACAAACAGGATGACCAGGAAAAAGATGGAGGCGGTAATGGCGTCCGGCACCACTCCCTCCATGAACCGCGAAAAACGAACTATTCCGCCCTGCTGTTCTTTTTGCGCACCAGCTTGCATAATTTCACTCCTTATTATGTTGATTGACTATCAAACAAGGAACGATCATGAACGGGACTCATGTTCAAAAAAACCCCGCCTGGGCCGCCACCTGGGCAATCCCCGCCCCCTTGAAGCCGGGCCCGATTACGGTGATGGTTTTCACTTCCACTGATACTCCTCCTGTCTTATTCGGTAATGTAGCCGTACACCGACCAGCCTCCGTCCACCACGATGGCCTGACCGTTTATGTAGCTGGAATCGTCAGAGGCCAGGAACACCGCCACCCTGGCCACTTCCTCCACGTTCCCCAGACGCCCCATAGGGCAGCGCTTGGCCAGTTTGGCCTCGTCCAGCATCCCCCTGCCGATGAGGTCGGTGACCAGTTCGGTCATTATATAGCCGGGGCAGATGGCGTTTACCCGGATGTTGTCCTTTGCCCACTCCACCGCCAGCACCTTGGTCAGGGCGTTGATGCCGCCCTTGCTGGTGGAATAGGCAGCCCGGGCCGGGGCCGCCACCAGCCCGTACATGGAGGACATATTAATGATGTTGCCGGATTTCTGCTTTAACATCTGCCTGCCGGCCGTCTGGCTGCAGTAGAAGACTCCGTTCAAGTCTATGTCTATGGCCCGCCTCCAGTCCTCCAGGGGAATCCCGGCGGAGGGCTTGGCCATGGAAATCCCGGCATTGTTCACCAGTATGTCCAGCCGGTCGAATTCCGATACCACCCTTTCCACCATGGCGCTGACATCAACGGGGTCGGCCACGTTGGCTTTCACGGCTATGGACCGGCCGCCCCTCCGGCGGATCTCCTCCGCCGTTTTGTTGGCACCCTCAAAGGTGGTGGCGTTCACCGCCACGGCCGCCCCCTCGGAGGCAAAGGCCAGGCAGATGGCCCTGCCGATGCCCCTGCTGCCTCCCGTTACCAGCGCCACCTTGTCCTTAAGCTTCATTTTCCTGCCACCTTACCTTTGTTTTTTCGTAAACTCCCGCTCCCTGATCGCGCGCTTTAGTATCTTCCCGGTGGAACCCTTAGGCAGGGCGTCCAGGAACTTCACATAGCGGGGGATCTTGTAGGGGGCTATCTTCGACTTGCAGTACTCCCTGATCTCCTCTTCTGTGGCTGTTTCACCCTCCTTTAGCACCACGAAGGCCTTGACCTCTTCTCCCTTCAGCTCGTCGGGCACTCCCACCACGGCGGCCTCGGCCACCTTGGAGCAGGAGTAGAGAACTTCTTCAACCTCCCTGGGGTAGACGTTGTAACCGCTCTTCAGGATCATGTCCTTCTTCCTGTCCACGATGAATATGTAGCCGTCCTCATCCTTGTAGGCCATGTCGCCGGTGTGGAACCAGCCCCCCCGCATGGCCAGGGCCGTGGCCTCCGGGTCCTTGTAATAACCCTTCATCACGTTGGGGCCCCTGACCACTATCTCGCCCACCTTGTTCACCGGCAGTTCGTTGTCCTTATCGTCAAATATCTTGATCTCCACCCCGTCAATGGGTATGCCCGTAGAGGCAGGCTTGCGGGGACCTTCGATGGTGTTGAAGGCGCACACCGGAGAGGTTTCGGACAGTCCGTAGCCCTCGATGACAATGCAGTTGAACATACTTTCGAATTTGGACAACACCTCCACCGGGATGGGTGCCCCGCCGGAAACGCACAGGCGCAAGCTGGCGGTGTTGAATTTTAGGGCGTCCGGGTGGTTGATCAGGTAAGTGAACATGGTGGGAACACCTGTGAATATAGTGGCCCCGTTGTCCTGGATGGACTTTAGTATTTCCACCGGATCAAACCTCTGGTGCAGGATGAGGGTGCCGCCGTTGTAGATACAGGTGTTCATCACGCAGGTCTGCCCGAAGCTGTGGGCCAGGGGCAGCACAGCAATCATCCTGTCCCCGGGGTTGCCCCTGATGATACCGTTGTAGGTCAGCACATTGGAGCTGATGTTGCCCTGGGACAGCATGGCGCCCTTGGGCCGGCCCGTTGTCCCGGAGGTGTATATGATCACCGCCGGGTCGTCCTCGCTGATTTTTACCTCCACCGGGCAATCGTCCGAAGATGAAACCAGCCTTTCAAAGTTTATGATCCCCTGGCCCTCCATGCCGGAAACAATGACGCGTTCCAGGCCGCCAACCCCGCTGATCCCCTTTTGCACCTCCGGGTAATGATCTCTGTCGGTGATAATGATCCGGGAGTCGGAGTGCCGCAAAATATAGTTGATTTCCTCAGCCCGCAGCAGCACATTAATGGGCACCACCACTGCGCCCAGTTGCTGGACGGCGTAGTAGCCGATTACAAATTCACTGACGTTGGGCAGGTACAGGGACACCTTGCTCCCGGAAGCGATGCCCAGGCCCTTCAGCCCGTTGCTCAACCTGCTGGCCAGTCCAAAAAGATCGGCGTAACTGACAGTCCGGCTTCCCTCGATGAGGGCAATCCCGCCGGGCTTACCCGTTCCTCCCCGCACGAAAATCTCCTTGACAAGCATTCCACAATCCTCCGTTGGAAATTATACTGTCGACCTGAAGGCCTCTTCCGGCCCAATCCGCCGGTACCTCCCGCTAACCGGCACCTCCCACTAAATTGACTATTCTGAAAAAATGTTATTTTGCAAATGATATGCCATATGAAAAATTTGCGGTTAATGCGAAATATTTTCCTTAACAGAATTTTAAATGAGTCATAATTGGGTCAGTCCGGGGAGGTTTCCCTTAAAAAACAAGCGGCTCACTGAGTCATTAATAACTCAGTGAGCCTAAACTGAATCACAAATTCTACTTTGAACTTATTTTCCTTATCCTCCGGGAGACCGTGGACTGACTTATCTCCAGAACCCTGGCCACCTTTCTGGTGCTTCCGTACAGCTCCATGGCCGCCATTATAATATCCCTTTCGTAATGTTCCAGGGCCTTTTTCAACGGTATGAATTCCCTGGCCTTCCTCTGCCCGCCGCCGGCCTGCACCGCCGTTTTAATATTGGCCGGCAAGTCTGTAAAGGTGATTAAATCTCCGGGGGTGGTGATAACCAACCTTTCAATTATATTGATCAGCTCCCGCACATTCCCGGGCCAGGAATAATTCATCAGGTGGTCCACCGTTTCAGAGTCTATCACCTTTTTGGTTTTGAACTTGTCGTTGAAAATACAAAGGTAATGGCTGATCAAGGCTGAAATGTCCTCCGGCCTTTCCCTCAGTGGCGGTATTTCAATAGGGACCACATTCAGCCGGTAGTACAAGTCCTCCCGGAACCTGCCCTCCCGGGTGAGTTGAGAAATGTCCCTGTTGGTGGCGGCAATCACCCTCACGTCCACCCTTAGGGTGTCAAGTCCCCCGATCCTCATTATTTCCTGCTCCTGCAGCACTCTGAGAAGTTTGACCTGCATTTCCAGGGGCAACTCGGTCACCTCATCCAGGAAAAGGGTCCCCTTGTCCGCAATTTCAAACAGGCCGGGCTTGCCCTCCCTCTTGGCCCCGGTAAAGGCCCCCTTCTCATAGCCGAACAACTCGGACTCCAGGAGGTTGACCGGTATTGCGCCGCAGTTGATGGTAACAAACCTTCCCCGGTCGTTCCTGGGGCTGAGCCGGTGCAGCATCCTGGCCACAACCTCCTTGCCCACACCGGATTCCCCCGCGATTAGAACTGTGGAGTCCACCGAGGCCACTCTGGAAACCATGTCCAAAACATTTTTCATCAGCTTGCTGCGGGCCACCACGTCCTCCTGGAGGATCAGCTTCAGCCTCAGCTCGTTGACCTCGTTCTTGTAGCGGTTGGCCAGGTCCTTTTGCCGGATCAGGCTTTCCTTGAGCATGCTCAGCTCGGAAACGTCCCTGACGTTGGTAACCACGTAGATAATGTTGCCCTTGTCGTCAAAGACCGGGTTCCCGGTCACTATGGTCTGCCTGCCGGTGCTTACGTTCTGCACCAGGGTCACCGACCTCTTCTCCCTCAGCACCCTCAGGGTAACGGACTCGTCCACGGTGCCGTCCAGTTCCATGTCCCTCATGTTCCTGCCGATGCACTTTTCCCTGGGCAACCCAGTGATCCTTTCAATGGCGTCGTTCACCCGCAAGGTGGTGCCGTTGTGATCGGTGATCCAGATACCGTCGTATGAGGAATTGATAATGGCGTCAAGTTGCCTGTTCAGGCTCTTTACCCTGTTCAACTCCTCCGAGATGCTTTCCAATTCGCTGAAATCCTGGAATACCGCCACCGCCCCGATTATTTCACCATTGTTCATGATGAGGGAATAATTGGCAAAAATCGTCTTGTCAGGAGCAATCTCGGTCTTTACATTGAACTCGGGCCGGCAGGTTTTCAGTATCCACGGAAGCCTGGACTTGGGCAGCACATCAACGATGTTCATCCCCACCGCGTTGACGCCCTCCATGCCCAGTATGCGCCTGGCCGAGGCGTTGAATATGTTGATCACCCCGTTCTTGTTCACCGCCACAATGCCGTTGTTGGTGGAGTCAATAAGGGACCGCAGGCTGGACAGGCTGTAGTGCACTCCCTTTTCATAGGAGTTTAAAATGTCCGCCGACCTGATTACACCCAGGAATATCCTATCGCTGTCGACTACGGGCAGGATCAGCTTAAAATCCTTGGGGATGTCGATGACCAGGGTGTCCTTCAAAACAACGGGGAAACCGGTGTCCAGCACGTCTCCCACCGGCTTTCGCAGCTCCGTCTCCCCCGAGCCCAGGGCAGACGTAATTTTAAACACACCGCAGTACTTTCCTCCGTCCACCACCGGCACGATAAAAAGGTCCCGGACTGTGCACTCCTCCAAGGCGCCGCCGACGGTTTCGCCGGGAGACAAAACCAGTTCGGCTTCACTCATAATGTCCTGCACCAGCACATTCCTTCCCCCTTAATACCCTTTAAGCCGTCCTTTCAACAACTTACTTTTCGTCATCCAAAATTCGTTCCGTCAGGAATTTTAGATTTCCCCCGGTGATGAACCGGGCAGGACAATCACATAGTTCAGGGCCTTTACGGCGTTGATAATGGTATATACCGCCATCAACCGGCAGGCCAGCCCGGCCAAGTCCCAGATTTTATCAAGGGCAACCCGTTTCTGATTGCTTCCGCAACCATGCGGCCCTGCGGTTCCAATCTACTGATGAAAAAATTACAATTGAAAACATTATCACCCGGATGGAATAAAAAGTCAACCAAACGATATACTGCAAACCTGGATTATCTATTTTTCATTGCAATATTGATCCAAATAGCTCAAATAAAAAATAAGCATGGAAGTTTCGTTATCATAATCATATTTACTTATACCTTGCTTAATAAATAATTCCAGCTGTAATTTATTGCTATTTGAGTAGACACTTCCTGTTTTTGTTTCAAAGAAATCGTCTTCTCGCCCGCCCACATGCACATAATCATTCTGGTAATATAAGATGCTTTTGTCATTTCTAACAAGTTTATACACAACAAATTTTAATTTGTCTGCAGTTAATTTGAGTTGATTATTCCTTAAGCAATGAACAATATTATATGCAATATGCCGCAAAGTGGGGCCTACCAATTCTATTGCGGATGTTTCCATAAATCTAGGGATTACTTTATGCTTATACTTTATTATTAATGGATCTTGTCATCCCTGACCCAGCATTCCCCGGCGTGGTAAAGGCAGTTGACACTGGGCAGGAATATGAACTTAATATGAACTTATCGTAAGTTGCCTCCAAAAACCGCTTTATTAAACTCATCCGAAGTGACGTCAACAAATTTCACTTCAACTTTATCACCAAATTTTTCTTTAAACACAAGTCCCAGTTCCTCAGTTTCATCCTTCATAGTCTTTGCTGGGCCGCATCCAGCGGCACCCGACCCGCAGCCTCACCCGCCGGACTGAACCGGTTCGTTCACACCAAATACTTTGACCGCAATTTTTTGCATTTCCATCTTCACATCCTCCATTTGCGTTATTCGTTATCATGTAATGCGTTCAGGTTTTTTTGAGCCCCCGCAGGGAGTAATTTCCCCCTCAATTTGCAGTATGACATTTCGTCATTCTGCGCCGGTGATGCCGGAACACCCTTGTTTACCCTCTCTTCCACGATGCTTAAGACCAGTTCTTTATATCTGTTATGGTTCTCCACCATTTTATGGCCGATAATGGAGTAGTACATCCACTTGCCTTTTTTCCTGTTGGATATCAGCCCGGCTTTTCTTAAAATACCGAGATGGTGCGAAACCGCCGGCTGGGACATGCCCAGCCGGTCCACCAGTTCGCAGACGCACATTTCATGATCCGTCAGCAAGCTGATTATTCTCATCCTGGTAACGTCCGACAGCGCGCTGAAGTAACCGCACAATTCCCGCACGTCCCGCTTCCCGATCAGGCTGCCGCCGTTCATCCCGCATCCCGCAATTCGTGGCTGAAGTATTTGCGTCTGAAATAAAGGGCCACGTTGACAAGGCTGATCAGCACCGGAACCTCCACCAGCGGGCCGATTACAGTGGCGAAGGCCTGGGCGGAGTGGATGCCGAAGACAGCCACAGCCACGGCGATGGCCAGCTCGAAGTCGTTGCTGGCGGCGGTGAAGGCAATGGTGGTGGTTTTTCCGTAGTCTGCCCCGATCCACTTTCCAAGGTAAAAGGTCACCAGCCACATGAAAACAAAGTATATGGTCAGGGGAATGACAACCCTGATTACTTCGAGGGGCAGGGTGACAATCAGGTCGCCTTTAAGCGAGAACATTACCAGGATTGTAAACAGCAGGGCAATAAGCGTTATCTTGCTGATCCTGGGAATGAAATTCTTCTCGTACCATTCCCGGCCCCTGGATTTGACCAGCACCGCCCTGGTAATGTAGCCGGCAATGAAGGGAATACCCAGGTAAATGAACACGCTCTTGGCGATTTCGGCCATGGACACGTTGACCAAAACGCTTTTCAGGCCCAGCCAGGCCGGAATGACCGCAAGAAACACGTAGGCGTAAATGGAATATGTGAGCACCTGGAAGATGGCGTTGAAGGCCACCAGCCCGGTGACGTATTCCGGGTTTCCGCCGGCCAGGTCGTTCCACACCAGCACCATGGCGATGCAGCGGGCCAGGCCCACCAGGATGACCCCGGCCATTAAATCCGGCTTGTCCTGCAAAAGCAAAACGGCCAGGACGAACATGACGACGGGTCCCACAATCCAGTTTTGAACGAGCGACAGGGTTAAAAGCTTTTTATCCATGAAAACGGTGGGAAGTTCCTCGTAACGCACCTTGGCCAGGGGGGGGTACATCATTAAAATAAGGCCGATGGCGATGGGTATATTTGTGGTGCCCACCTGAAATTTACCCCAGAAACCGGCGATCTGCGGGTATACATAACCTGCCCCCACTCCCACGGCCATGGCCAGGAAGATCCACAGGGTTAAATACCGGTCCAGGAATGAAAGTCTGCGTGTCACTGTTTGAGCCATAAATTATAACCTCCCTATACATTTATATCTGATTGAAAGGACCCTGAACAAAGTCTTTCCGCACGTCGGAATTAATATTACGAACCGCCGGTCATGGCAAAAACATCCCTCCCTCTATAACGCATAAACTTTTGTTTATGCGTTGTTCTATAAAAAATGGGATGTTGCGTATCCCATTTTTTTATTTTCCCATTTCCTCCCTTATCCACTTTGAAATCTCTTCCGGTTTGGGTACTTTACCTGTGGATTTAATCTTACCGTTTATAATCAGCCCCGGGGTCATCATCACACCCAGTTCCACGATTTTGCGCGGGTTTTCCACCTTTTCCACCGAAGCCTCCACTCCCATTTCTTCCAGGACCCTAAGCACTGCGCTCTCCAGGGTCTTGCAGTTTTTGCATCCCGGTCCCAAAACCTTGATCTCCATTCTTCTTTCCGACCCCCCAACACTTTCTTTTTTTATTTCCGAAATGTGCTTTTTATATTCCGCCAACAGGGCCTCGCCGTATTTATCCCTGGCGGAATCAGGGAAATAATTCCGCCTTCTGAACCTCGACAACAGTTCGGAGATGCGCCGGTCTTCAGTCAGGGGCTCCAGATCCGCAACCTCACGGATTACTTCGTCAAGCCCGAAGACCCCTATGTTATTGCCCCCGACACTGAACATTTTCGGTCTCGGTGAACGCGGCTCGCAGCAGCCGCCCATGATCCTCACGCCCCTTTCCAACTGATTTACCGAATCAGGTATTCGTCCACAAAAACCACAGCCCCAGGACGATAAGCACCATCCCGCCAATCTTTTGCAAAACCTCGCTCCAGTTTCCTATGACCTGAATGTTCTTTAAAAGCCCGGTGAAAGTCCCCGCCAGGAGCAGGGGAATGCTCCTGCCAATAGAGTACAGGAACAACAGCAAGAACCCGTAAATATTCTATGCAGGTTGCGAATCTGATTTTTGACCTGTTTTACAATTTATTATGCAACTGTCGTTTTCCAGCTTTTCCAATCTCGCACTCTCCTCTTTGAATTCCGGCAGCTGCCCGATGTCCACCCTGAGAAACTCCAGGAAATCGTTTAACGTTCTCTCCGTAATGTCCCCGTTTAACATATAGAAAGTTTTTTGAGCTTCCTTGGCTTCCCTGAGGATGGTGGCCTCCTTTAATACTTTGAGATGCTGCGAGATCCTGGGCTGGCTTATTCCCAGCACCGACTCCAGTTCACAGACGTACATCGGCCTTACGGCCAGCAGCCTCAGTATTCTGAGGCGGGTCGGCTCACCCAGGGCCTTAAATATCTTGACAAACAGTTCCATACCGCACCCCCATAAATAACTGCTTATATAATAATATTATCCATATGCACGTGTCAAATGCTTTTCCGGTTATTGCATAGCTTTTTCTCTCCGGAAAACACTTGGTGACCAGCGAAGTATCCAGGCCATTACCGGCATCTGGATGAGCGGATTGACGGCCAGCATAACCACCGTCAGGGGTGAAAAGAATTGGGAGGCCAGGCCGATGGCCAGCGAAATGTTTTTTCCGGTAACGCTGTATATCAGCGCTATTTCATCCTTCGCCGGTAATTTTGCCCTGCGGGCCAGCCAGACGGAAACGGCGAACTGCAAGATGTAAAAAACCAGGATCGCCGGGACGATTATGAATATGCTGTGCCAGATGGAGACAATCCTCGGGGCGCCCAGGGCCATCGAGATAAAGACAATCCCGAACATGCCCAGCATGGACAAAGGGGGCAATACCGGCCTGACGTTCATGAAGCCCTGTTCGCCCTTGGCTTTGATGATCAGCCTCCTGGTTATGTCACCGGCAATCATGGGAATGAGGATTACCAGGATAGTCCCCTTGAACATGGCCAGGGCGTCAATTGAAATGAGGGAGTGGGCCAAGATCAGCATGCTCACCGGAATGGTCAGGATGCTCAGGGTAAGCGACAGGGCTACGATAACCAGGGCCAAGGCCACATTCCCCTTGGCAAACCCGGTCCACCCCGCCACCATGCCGGCGCAGGGGGTGACGCTCAAAAGAAGTAAAGCAGCAGCGAAGTCCGGGTGTCCCCGGAAGGCAGCCAGCGCCACCAGGAAGCCCATCAGCGGCGAGATGACAAAATTGAGCAACAACGACAGGGAGATGGGCCGCAGGTTTTTGGCCGCCTTGACCGTCTCCTCCACCCTGATGCCCACCATCATGGGGAAGATCATCAAAAAAAGGGTAAAGTTTATATACTCCTTCAACCCCTTTGAAAATTCCGGGGCAAACCACCCCACGGCGGCTCCGGACAAAATTGACAGCGCAATCAGGTAGATCATGTTTTTATCAAAAAACTTGGCTATCCCCTGCAGATTCACTCCCTCAACCTCCTGCGCGGTTTTTCATTAAGATAACAACTTTACCGGCTGATTATCCTTAACAACCCGGCTTAACCTGCAATATATCCGAAGAACATGCCGGTGATGGTGGACAGGGCAACCACCAGCAGGACATAGACCGATGTCTTCTTCACCCCCATCACCCGGCCGATGACAATCATATTGGGCAGGCTTAAGGAGGGTCCGGCCAACAGCAGCGCCAATGCCGGTCCCTTGCCCATGCCCATGTCCAGTAATGCCTTCACAATGGGCACTTCAGTCAGGGTGGAGAAGTACATCAGGGCGCCAAAAACCGATGCCACGGCGTTGGACGCAAGGCTGTTTCCGCCCACCGCGGCTTCCACCCATTGCTGCGGGATGACCGCCTTAAGCATCCCGGCCACAAATACACCGATCAATAACACCGGGAAAATCATTTTTACAAACTTCCAGGTCTCCCTCAGCCAGTCCACGACCTCATCCTTGCTGTACCAGAAAGCCAGAACCAGAACCATTGAATTTAACAGAGTAATCAGGATGGCAATCTTGGACCACAGGGGAATACCGGCGGTCCCGAAGAGGAGTATGGCCACCAGCACTCCGAAGAAGGCCAGCAACTGGATCACCGGCTTGCCTTCCCCGCCGGCGAACATGCTCTCGTCTTCTTCCTTGAATTTTTCCTCTTTCCTGAAGATAAGCGCCATCAACAGGCCTATTATTATGGAAAAGCTAATGGCCCCCACGGCCCGGGCCAGGCCAAGCTCCCAGCCCATTTTGCGGGCGGTGAGCACTATGGCCAGTATGTTGATGGCCGGGCCGGAAAACAGGAAAGTGACCGCCGGACCAAGGCCGGCGCCTTTTTTATGAATACCGGCAAACAGGGGCAATATAGTACATGAACACACCGCCAGGATGGCCCCTGAAACCGAAGCAACGCCATAGGCCGTGGTTTTTTTGGCCCTGGGGCCGAAATATTTGATCACGGCCCCGGTGGAAACCACCGCCGCTATCCCGCCGGCGATGAAAAAGGCGGGCACCAGGCACGTCAGCACGTGGGCCGACAAATACTCCAGAAGTTCATTCACACCGCTCATCAAGATGTTTGTAATGATCATTGTTTCCAACCTCCGATAATATATTAGATATTTATTATATAATAATACCGTTATATATAAATATCAACCCTCATTTTTTGAAGCCAAAAAATTGCCACCGGATTTTTTAATCCGGCGGCAGAAGATAATTATACTCCCACAAGTCTACCTTCCCAGCTGCCTGCGGATATCGGAACATACCATATTTATATCTTCCGGCAGCAGGTTGAAGTCGTGATTTTTCTTAATTCCCAGATCTGTGGCAACCACATGGTCGGTCACGTTGAAACCGGCGTGTTCCAGCGTCTTTTTGGCGCAGCAGGCCTGGCAGCCGTCTATGGCCACAATGCGCCTGGCCGCTTTGGCCGACTCAATAAAGCTGTCCAGATGCCCGCCGATTCCGGCCAGGCAGTACAGCTTGCCCACCCCGGCCCTGGTCAGATCCACCCCGGCCTGGTTCGCTATCTGCCCGACGTTGGATCCTCCGGAGCAGGGAAAAATCAAAATTTCAGTGGCTTCGCAGGTGCATGTATTAGACATTTAACTTCTCCTTTCCGTTAATTGATTATCTATTTTATTTCATTTCTTCTTTGATCCATCTGGCTATGTCCTTGCGGGAGGGAACCCGCCCGAAAACCTTGACCTTGCCGTTAATCACCAGTCCCGGGGTCATCAGGATGCTGTACTGCATTATTTTTTCCATGTCCTCCACTTTTTCCACGTCGGCATCAACTCCGATTTCCTCCAGTGTTTTTCTTACCTCCCTCTCCAGCTCGTGACATTTCTTGCATCCGGGTCCGAGCACCTTGATTTCCACACCTCATCACTCCTCCAGTTTAGCAAATTAGTATATGTTTAAGATATTTCATATCCGAGGGCGGCCACTATCTCCAGCATGGGATCCTTCAGGTCCCGGTATTCGTCCCTGAACAGCGGCAGGCAGTTCTTAATCTGCTGTTCTCCCAGCAGGAGTTTGGTGGCGAAGGCCAGGCAGGTCATCTCACCGCAGTCCCTGCAATTGGTCTTTGGAAGCCAGCCGTAAATCTCCAGGGGTTTGGGGCGTGATTTAAGCTCATAACTGGGAACAATCTTTTCCCTGCGGTCCCAGGTGTCGTTGATCAGGTCCTTTAACCAGTCCAGCACCTGGTAGGCGTCTGTGGCGTTCACCGCCTTGGCCATTGTTACGCGGTCCGGGTATAGCGTTATCAGGCGAACGTCTTTGGTGAACGTAAGGTTTTGCGCGTGCCTGTTGTAGGTGGCGTTTTTGATTACCGTATTCAGGTACGGCATAACCCCGCTGATGTCGTTTGACAATTCCGCCTTGACCCTGACTTTGTTGGCAACCACAATGCATGGTTCGATAAAAACTATATCAATCCTCTCCAGAAGCAAATCAATCACCGCCTTTACCTATTTGCCCGCCAGTTCTTCCAGGGCTTTGGCCAGATAGTCTATCTCCCCGGCGGTGTTGAAGTAACCCAAACCCACCCTTACGGTACCGCGGTCAATAGTGCCTATGGTGCGGTGGGCGCAGGGGGCGCAGTGCAGCCCGGCCCTGACCATTATCCCGTATTCCATGTCCAGCCTGTGAGCCAGGTCCTCGGGCCTGTACCGCCCCAGGTTGAAAGAAAGCACTCCCACTGTCCGATCGGGTTCAAGTGGGCCGTACAGTGTCATCCCCGGTATTCTTTCCAGTCTTTCGACGGTGTACCGCTTCAGTTCCATTTCGTGCCGCCTGATCCTGTCAATACCCTCGTTCAAAATAAATCTCACCGCCTCCCCCAGCCCGGCCAGCCCGGCCACGTTTGGAGTACCCGGTTCGTAGCGGTCGGGCAGATCGTCGGGCATCCTTTCCAGAATTGAATGTCCGCCGGTACCCCCTTCTTTTAAAGGTCTCGGGGAAAATCCCTCTCTTATGTAAAGCCCTCCTGTGCCCTGCGGGCCCAGCAGGCCCTTGTGGCCGGTAAAAGCCAGCAAATCCACGTTCATTGACTGAACATCAATGGGGTAAACTCCGGCCGTTTGCGCGGCGTCAACCAGAAAACATATTTTCCTCCTGCGGGCTTCCGCTCCTATTATCTCAACCGGCATCAAAGCGCCCGTCACGTTGGAGGCGTGAGTCATGACAATCATTTTCGTATCGGGACGCAAGGATTCGACCACTCTGCCGGGGTCAAGGCGGCCCTCCGGAGAACAGGAAACGGCCGTTATCCGGATGCGTTCCCGGCTTTCCATCACCTTCAGGCAGCGCCAGACCGCATTGTGCTCCATGGAGGTGGTAACCACGTGGTCCCCCGGGCCGATCAGCCCTTTCACGGCCAGATTTATAGACTCGGTCACATTGGCTGTAAAGATTATTCTCCCGGCGTCAGCGACGTTAAACAACTTCGCGAGGTATTTACGGACGTCAAAAATTATCCTGTCAGCCTCCAGTGCCCGGCGGTACGCGCCGCGTCCCGAGCTGACCCCGACTTTCCGCATAAAATCATATACCGCCCGGTAAACCTTTTCCGGCTTTGGCCATGACGTGGCCGCGTTGTCGAGATATACCTCCAAAGCAATCCCTCATTAAATTAATCATTGAAGCATGGTTATATCATTATATGCTTATTATTTCATGTTATCACAATAACTTCAAAATGACAATAACTGTTTTCTTTGCCTTTCCGGCCAGGGGCTGAGTATGCCATAGGCGGAATCACTGCCCATTTTCTATACCGCCGCCGGAGAACATTTGCCACGGACGCCGCCCCGGTAACCGAAGGCGGCATGGATGCTGCTGTCGCAGAAGGCACTGCCGGTAATCCCCTGTCATGCATCAGGCCCATGATTGATCACCTGCCCGAAAATTACAAACAGGCCATCATTAGAGGTGAACAATAAAAATCAGCCGGCAGAGTCATTTGATTTTCCTGTCCATCAGGAATTTTTTTTAACTTCTTTTCAAAGACACCTGAATATGGTATTTTAACCTATATAGATTTTTAATATATATATGTGTTATACCTATAGAGGTGGTAAATTTGTGTAGAAATTTGGCACCAGGTAATGGAAGCGGGGGCTGCCGGTGTCAGGTGGGACCGATGGAACGATTTATGCAGCCGTGCCTGCTCTTGCTTCTTCACGAGCGCACCGCCGCCCACGGATACGAGTTGATTCAGCACCTGCAAGAGTTCGGTTTTAACGAGAATGATGCGGATCCCGGCACGGTTTACCGTAATCTGCGCAGGATGGAGGAGGAAGGAACTGTCACTTCCCATTGGGACACCGGTAAGGCAGGTCCCGCCAGGCGTATATACCAGTTAACTCCGGAAGGTGAAAAAGTACTGCACCAGTGGGCGGGGCACATAAGCCACAATATCAGGCGCTTGTCAAAATTTATGGAAAAATACAATCATAATTTCCCCAGATAATGACTTAACTGTTTTTTCTAATTCTTTTACCGGGAGTTGAGCAAGTTTGTTCAATGTAATCTTATTTACACTGACTTTAGCCGCACTTATCTATTCATTCATAAAAGACCGGCAGAAGACACGGCAAGCACTAAAAATTGCCTATAACTCCTTCCGCAATATACTTCCCAGTATGCTTGGCATCATCGGTCTAATCGGGTTAATGCTGGCTTTGGTACCCAAGGAGACTATTGAGGGGTTATTTGGTAACAACAGTCCGGCCGGTATATTGATCATTTCTGCTGTGGGCTCGGTGACGCTTATACCCGCCTTTATCGCTTTTCCCCTGGCGGCTTCACTACTTCAGGCAGGGGCAAGTATAATGGCGGTTTCGATCTTCATTACCACCCTGCTGATGGTCGGGGTACTTACTGCTCCTATGGAGATTCAATACTTCGGTAAAAAGTTTACCATCCTGCGGAATGTCTTCAGCCTGGCGGCGGCCCTCGGGATAGCTGTTATTATGGGGGTGGCGCTGCAGTGAAAGAGCATTTGAAAAAGTACTCTCTTTTTATGTTAATTGTAGTTATTGACTTGATACTCCGCTGGCGGGTGCCCACTGCGGGGAGCACCGCCGTCAGCAGCTCTATTGACTACCTTGTGGAAATGCTCCTATTTATCCCCCCTGTCTTTGTCCTGGTGGGGCTTTTGGACGTCTGGGTACCGAGAAAAATTGTGGAAAAGCACGTCGGCCCTGATTCAGGCGCCAAGGGAGTGGTCATATCAATTCTGGTGGCCACCGCCGCGGCTGGACCGCTTTACGCAGGGTTCCCGGTAGCTGATGCCCTGCTTAAAAAGGGCTGCCGCCTGGCCAACGCCGTTATCTTTCTTGGAACGTGGGCAACTATAAAGATTCCCATGCTGATGATGGAGATAAAATTCATGGGCCCGTCCTTTGCCCTTACCCGTCTTATCCTTACAGTACCGGCAGTAATCATTATTGGTTACCTGGTTGAAAAGATTGTTGGAAGCGGGAAAAGACTTAAGCAAGGTAAAATGAAGCGGTGTTGATAAATAATCTTGAAGGCTATTTCTGGTGTTTTGCGATGATGGCCGCCCCTTTTTTAATATAGTTACAGGGTATGAACGTGAATGCCAAGTTCTTTTGCCACTGCTGACGCCGGACGCTTTTGTTCAAGCACAATACGGATCGCTTCTTCTTTAAAATGCTTGTCAAATCTCTTAATGATGAACACCCCCTGGCTTTATTGTACCAGCCATTCCTCGTGTCCATCAAATCGGGTTATGGTCAATGTCTGCCTGGCCACCATGGAAAATATTGCGTTTCTTAGATGTCTATGACGGATATCGCTATAACAATGCCTTAATTTTTATCTTTCCCTTTTGGGCTAAACGGCTAATAAAGAAAATCACGCTACCCTCGTTAATTTTTAACTTTTCGGCAATATCACTGGTCTGGACTTCACCCTTACTTTTAATTAAAGTTAAAATTTCTTTTTCGACCTCTTCCACCCAATCTTCAAATAAGGCCCGCACTTCCGGCGTCGCGTAGCTTCCCATTTCTGCCGCCTTAGCTACTGATTCAGTCATATATTTGCACATTTCCATGGGGTTCATCCCACCCATCATGCCGCCCATCATACCCATTTGTTCTTTCATTGTTATGCCCTCCTTGGTTTATTTCTTAAATCTTTTCGTATTCTTTTAATTTCCTCGTTTAATTCCATTATCCCGGTTTTCTTTAATTGTGTACCTTTTAAATTCACCAAATAAATCCAACAAATCTGCCTTGTCTAACTGGTAGTAAATAAACGCCCCTTGTCGTTCGGCCTTTACAATACCCGCATCTCTTAAAGCTCTTAAATGAAAGGAAACAAGGGTTTGGGAAAGGCTTGTGGTTTCGATAATCTCAGATACAGAACGTTCACCTTTGCCAATAGCAAGTAAAATCCTAAGGCGATTGGCATCTCCCAGAATTTTGAATAATTTAGCTAGCTGTTCTACCATCGAAAACATCATCCAAAAACAGAGCACCTCTTATAACTGATGTTAACCTATCTTAATATTAGCCTTCGCTCATATTAGTCTGTGCTCATATTCTATTCACTTTCCGATTTATTGTCAAGACCTGATTAAAATAGTTCAAAAAAATATTGCGTTCCGCCCAACGGGCGTTATTTGAAAGGGAGGCGTCATTTCTGCCCGTCCAGTTCAGACCTTCTGATCAGGTAGTGCTGTTCAGGGGACAAGGGCATCCCGTCTTCAACAATAGTTTTACTGAAGAAGTGGCAATCCCACTGTTCAACTTCATTCTTTGGCACTGTTCTGCCGGTCAGAAAACACCTTGTTCCAATTGCATCCGGCACGGCAAGTCCGCAATCCGAACAATTGCCCATCATATCATCTCCCGTTTTTATGGCCTATTATTCCATATTTATGATACATCCTCCAGTCAAGTCCGCTTCGTACCGGAAGAACTGGTGGTTAAAATCGCAGGGACGGGTAATCCCTTCGCTATTCCGGTGGCTGCCCTGATCGGTGTGCCCATGTATATCCGTGCGGAAACCATAATCCCCATCAGCGCAGTACTCCTGGATAAAGGAATGAGCATGGGCGCCGTAATGGCCCTGGTAATTGGCGGAGCGGGCGCCAGTATCCCGGAAACAATTATCCTGGCCTCCATTTTCCGTCGTGAACTGGTGATATCCTTTATCCTTGCCGTACTGGCGGTGGCTATTCTGGCCGGTTATTTCTTTGATTTAGTACTGTAAGGAGGGAATGTAAGATCATGAACGATAAGAAAAAAGATGGCCGCAAGGGCTTTCTGGGTTTGTTCGGTAAGCCCAAAAAAGGTTGCTGCAACATGGATATAGTTGAAGTTGACGCCAAGGAAAAGCAAAAGAGAAGTCGGGGATGCTGTGACATCGAAATTCTGCCGATAAAAGATGACACGGTAGAAGCGGGCAATGATATAAAAGTCCATCTTTCAAAAAGTACGGGCACGTTAGATAAAATGAAATACTGCTTCCAGCCTCTGAGTACCGGGTTAATCTCAGCTAATATGCCGTCAATGCCATGGTACAGCCTCTCCCGGAAGATGATATCACGAATACGTTGATGCAAACGGTTGTACGCCTTGTCGCCGGGTTTGATATAGAGACGCTTGATGTATCCGTTACCTAATTTGATGCTGTAGCCAACCGGGCGGTGCCAGGCAGTATCAAGTTTGATTCATCAAGACTTTTTTGTCCAACTCCTGTCCGACTTTTGTCCGACACCTTGTCCGACTAGTCCCGGAAACCCGCGTAAATCAAGGGGTACTTGCGGAACCATCGGCCTGGCTTCCGCAAAATATTAATGCCCGCAAACCCTTGATTTCAGCGGCTTCGCGGGCATTTTACTGGTGCGCCCGGCAGGAATCGAACCTGCGCTCCCGGCTCCGGAGGCCGGCGCTCTATCCCCTGAGCTACGGGCCTAGGTTTTTCGCACTTTCCCGGCTTCAACCCCCTTTTTGAAGCGTCGGACTCCCCGGAAATGTGGTGTTGGAAATGGGCCGCAGGCTCATGAAAGTCACTCCTAAAACAGACCGTCCTTGGGATGATTGCTTGAAGGAATTCCTTTTGGTGAAAGAAGCGGGTGGCCAAGCCCCGCGCACCTTGGCCGACTATCGTTATCACGTCAACCTATTCTTTAAACATCACCCTGAAGCATGGGCTAATTATAACGCGCTTCGGCAAGCAGTGCTTGAATACTTTGCCATAAGCGCAAAACTTTCTCCCACAACATACAACCTCCGGCGCAAATACCTGAAAGGTTTCTTCGCCTGGGCCGTATCGGAAGGGATTATCCCGGCCAACCCCATCGATGGGTTGAAGGCCCGTAAGACGGAGGGCCGCATCCGGCATGTCCCGGAGGATGTCCTGCAAAAGCTCCTGGAACTGCCTAACCGCTCCACTTATGCCGGACTAAGAGATTATGCCCTGCTGCTCCTGTCCCTGGATACCGGCATACGCCCCGGCGAGGCTCTAGGGCTGCTACCGGGAGACATAAATCTGCCCAGCCTGGAAGTTCGTGTCCGGGCCGATATAGCGAAAACCCGGACAAGCCGCACCTTGCCAATCAGCCAGGAAACGGCGGCGGCCATCCGAAAACTGTTCTCCGTCCGGCCCGAAGAATGGGGGAATGCCCCTGTTTTCTGCTCTGACAAAGGTAAGCCTCTAAAGGAAAACGGCTGGCGGCAACGGCTGGACAAGTATAAAAAAAGGCTGGGTCAGGACATAAGCCCGTATGACCTGCGCCATGCCTTTGCACTTCTATACCTGCGCGGAGGTGGGGATGCTTTCCATCTCCAGCGGATGATGGGACATTCTGACATGGAAATGACAAAGCACTACCTCGAATTCACCAAGGCCGACCTGAGAGAAACACATTCCCAGGCCAGCCCACTGAACCGGCTCCTGCCAAAAACGCATAGAGCTAGAAAGATAAAAACCTAATTTTGTACTGGCGTATTACCGCTAGCATTTTTCTTCTCTGCCACCCACTTCGCCAGTTGCGCCGCCGCATCTACCGCCGCTTCAGCGGCCACATATCCCATACAGGCCATGAGCACGGTATTCACCGCTTCATCAGGTATGTCAGGGTAATAGGCTTTCAGACCGGCGACGATTGCCGCAGCCAGGGCCATGAGAAACTTCCTTGACTTCAGGCGCTCAAGCAATGGTCTCATTGTCCTTTCACCACCTTAAGCAGATTTAGCGCAACTGCCAGCACGAACCACTTCGGCGCTGTTTCGTCCGGGTCGTGGTCTTGTGTGATTAAACCGGCTTGTTTAGCCTTTTCGATAATATCAAACTTCCATTGTTCCGGCATGGTTTGATTTCCTCCTTCTGGCAGAGCAATCCCTAAATATTCCGCAATTCCGGCAGCAATAGCCTGGGCCGCATGTTGTTGAAAATCTTCTGAAGCCAAAAGAGATTCTTCCTGCATGTTGCTAATGAATGCAATTTCAGCCAATGCCGCCGGGCATTCGGTCAGGCGCAAAACGGCGAAATTGGCTTGTTTTACGCCCCGGTCGGCCAGCCGCAGGGCGGCCACCAAGTTTTTTTGTAGGAGAGCGGCCAGCTTTTTCCCCTCTTCGCTGCCGGGGTAAAAGTAAGTTTCCGTCCCCTGGGCTTTCGGGTTGGCGGCGCTGTTGCAGTGGATTGAGACGAAGCAATCGGCCCCCGCCTTATTCGCCACGTCTGCGCGGGGGGCAAGGTCTATGTCGTCGTCCCCCTCCCGCGTCAGGATAACTCCCGCTACGGGTTTGAGAATGCTTTTTACCTTCAGTGCCACAGCCAGGGTAACATCTTTTTCCTGCACGCCAGACTGCCCAATCGCCCCAGGGTCACGCCCACCGTGACCGAGGTCGATAACTACCTTAAACACGTTTAAGCACCTCACTTTCTAATGGCTCAGGAGCGATTTCCGTTTGCTGTTGAATTGTTTGCACCCGCTGGCTCCGGTTAAACCATATCGTTGCGCTTTCCTGGACGAAGTACCCGCCCAGGATAATGCCCAAAAGCGGTACCAATGTTTGCACCACGGCCAGGGCGTCCTTGCTGCTCAATGCCTTCCAGCAGAAAAATAAAAAAGTGCCGCTAAAGCCGACGGCAAGCAGGTCTTTGAAGCTAAACTCATATGGTCGGCTGAAAAAATTCTTCATCCTATCACCGCCTTGCCCGCTCCAGTAGCTCGTCAATCTTTGCCTCCTGGCGGGTAAGGCTTATCTGAATAGCCTGCACCACAGCCGTCACTTGCTCCAAGGCTTTTGTGTTATTCTGGATCACCTCTGCCAGTTCATCATTTCTTCGCCCATCAAAATAGCGGGCCACCACAAATATCAGGCCCGCTACAGCGAAAAAGCCTACCCCATATTGTGCAACCTCTGCCCAAGGCAATGATACCACCCCCCAGCAAAACTAAAGCCGCCTACTTCGGCGGCATGAGGTCTAGTATCTCGATTACCACGTCCAGCTTGGCGTCCATGTCTTCCAGCTTTAGCTGGCCCTTCGCCTTCTTCTCGGCGAGGGCGGCGAGTTTGGCCTGGAACTGTTTTCGTTTCTCTATCTTGGGGTCGGCAAAGACTACTTTGTTACCGTTAACCTGCTTCAACCGCATAAATGGTCACCTCGTTTAGTCGAGTTATCGTCGGTTCTCCTGCCCTGATGCGGATAGTGCCTGGCGTTGTTGCTGTTATTTGGAGAGTTGCGGTGCGGTTTTTAGGGTCTACTGGCATTGTGGCAATTGGTTCACCTGTGTCGGTGTGGTGGAAAGTGATTTCTGTTAATGTCGGTTCAACATTAGCAGTTACTATTGCAACATCAACACCATCCGAGGCAATTAAATATTTATCAGTTGAAACTATGGCTTGCAGGGTTTCGTAGACCCAGCTTCCCTCCGGCTCCACACAAATAATATCAAGTCCCTCCAACCACAACTCGGCCATTCCCGTTATACCCCTTTCTTGCAAAGAATAATTGCTCCATTTCCCCCCGCACCGCCACTTGCACGACCATAATAAGGTGATGCATAACCTCCTGCTCCTCCCGTAGAGGATATAGTTCCATTGTTCGCCAATGAACGGTAAACAATTATAATTCCGCCGCCTCCGCCCCCGCCTCCACCGGAAGCATCACCTTGCTGTACATTTTGCCCAGCTATTCCATCTGAACGAATAGCCCCGCCGGAGTTTATTGTTAAGTTAATGCATTCAATAACCAGTGCTCCGCCACCAGCACCACCAGCACCAGAAATACCTATTCCATTTCTCGCACATGCAGCGCCAGAACCTCCACCAGCACCGATAATATTTACTAAATCTGTTCTGACAAGTTGCCATAGCGTCGCTGTGTTGTTACTCGCTCCCACACCACCATTTCCTGCATACGTGGTAACATAAACACCCGGAGTCCCACGGGAGCCCCCAGATACATCGGTGTCTCCACCCTTACCACCATAAGCGCCATCGCCAGAGCCACCACCACCTCCACCAGCACCACCAGCACAAAAACTCCCATTACTTCCTGCATTTCCACTCACGCCGCCAGTACTTGCTGTAACCGCTGCGCCCCCAGGGGCACCTTTCCCGGACATCGACAACAACCCGCTTATGGTAATGTTTCTGGCAAGAATAATCAGCCCACTTTTCAAGGATGTAACGGTGACCCCCGCCGGGATAGTTAGGTTATCAAAGCGATACAAATATTTATCTAAGGTTTGGTTGGTACTGGGAGAAAAGTCACCGTCAGCCCCATCGCCAGCAAAAGGGAGCCAGGGAGCCATAATAGATGACTGCCCCACTAACTCGTCTCTCAGCAAGATTAGTTGCCCTAAAATAGTACCGTGAACAAACATTATGAAGCGACCCCCTTCAGCACAACATTGCCGCTTCTGGTAAGCGACAATTTTTGCCGAATACCAGATGAACCATCAGCGGCTGGGATATACAAATATATTGCAGATAAATACCTTAGCCAAGTATTAGTGTCAATTGTATACTCGTAGGTGAGACAAGCATTTCCACCGGCAATTTCATGGTATGGAATTGACGTTACGCCAACACCGCTGAACACCTTGAAATGTATCGCGTTCTCCGCCGTCCAAGCACCGGAGCCGCCCCTGGCCCGGTAGTAGCAGGGGTAGTTCGCGTCTTGAGAAGTTTCGCCGTGAAGGTGAAAATGATTGTTTGCATCTCCATTTCCCCGTACAATCAGCCAGTATTGGCTTCCTGACGTAAGCCCCTCCAGTGCAATCGGTATGCTCCAGTAGCTGCGTCCGGTCGGGATGAATTCTTTGGGCAAAGTCATGCTTTTTAGCAATGTTCCGTCTGTGCCGGATGGATTAAACCCGCTTCTCAATTCCACCACCAAGTCCGCCCCGGCTCCGTGCTTGACCAGCTCAAACTCCACCCGTGCCACCTCGGTTGTGCCGGTGGCGGTGAAGCGGATGGCGTGGTCATAGGACGCACAATCAAATTCCGCCGTACCGCTTCCGGTTTTGGCGTCGCGCTGGGTGCCTTCGTAAATCAGATAAAAGTCCTGGAGCGAAAGAAGCGAATTCATTGTTGTTTCGTCCAGGACGGTTTGCCCGTTTTTGAATGCGTATAAAGGCAATTTAGGTCATCTCCTTACCCTGCCGAGAAAGTTATCCTCACTTCTATCGTCAGAACCTGATTCGCAGCTTTACTGATTCCCCCTGTCGGCACTATCCGGTTAAGAAGTGTGCCGGAATTAGCTGCGTTCGTTCCCGCAAGAAATATCCCAAATTCCCTCCACGTCCCGTTCGCCTCGTTCGCCAGGAAGAAAGTCCTCAGCCGCACCATGCTGCCTTGCCTCGTCTTTGCGCTTACTTCCTTCCTCAGCCCTTCGGCTACCAGCTTGGTGTCGGTGGCTGTTGGGGCCGTAGTACCGGTGCCCAAGGCGAGGTGGAAGGGGATGTTGTTCGTGGTCTCGTTAATAAGCAGCGAGGCGAGGTAGTTCAACCCCGCCTGCGTGATGAGGTTTTTCTCTTGCCGGATAAGCTGGCCGTCCAGGTAGAACAGCCAGTCGCCGCTAACTCGCACACATGACGAATCCGCAAACCGCATCAAGGTCACCTACCTTCCACGGCGGAGTTCTCAGCGTGCCCTGCACCTCATCGGTTACCTTTGCCGTCTCCGCCCCGTAGAAAAACTTGTGGAGCAAAGCCGTCTCGTTTAACTTTTTCTTCTGCTGCGCTTTCCAGAGTGCTTGTAGCCAATCGGCGATACCCAAAAGCCTGCCGCCGTACTCTACCCGGTACGTCCACTTCTCCGGCGTGCAGGGCGTAATGGTCACCTTCTGCACCAGGAAGGTGCCCTGAATGCCCCTGTCGGGCAGGTTGATGGTGACCAGTTGGCCCGGTGCCCAGCCCGGCACTTCCGTTTCGAAACTCCCCTTCACCCGTGGATTGGCATGTTCTCGCAAATCTGCCAGCCCTGCGGCTTCGGCGGCGTCAATAGTGGTGAAGCTATCGTCTACGATGACATGCTCATATACCCCATCCCCGCCCTGGACAGCAGCTATGGCCTGCTGAGAGGCGATGTCCTCCACCATGGTGATCACGTCTATATCGTAGCGGTAGGTAATGCTCAGCGTGGTGCCCTGCGCCGGAGTCTGGGTCTGGGCGGAGCAGCGAACGTACTTCTCCTGGAAGTTCATAAGGAAGTCATACTGGCTCTCCTCGTGGACATTCTCAATACCGCACGTCTTCAGTTGCCCCCCTACCCGCACTTGAATATCATGCGGCTTATGTGGCAGTACCCAGGCTCTTGCACTGCCGTCTGCTTTCACTTCATACGTCCAAGGGTCGCTTAGCATTGTACCCCCACGAACGTAAACCCGGTTGCGGAGGCCCTGTTGGTCGATGCTGTGTTTCAAATTCCTGAAATAGCCGCCAGGTTCAAGAACCATAGGGGCGGGTTGGGCTAATTCTTCAGCGTTAAAAAACTGCAAGTCCTTGAAGTAAGTTACCTGCCACTGCCAGCCAACGTAATCACAAAGCTCCTTGAAGCATTCGCTCGGTGGCTTGTAGTCAAAAATCAGTTCTTCAACCACAGGAGCGCCGGTTCGCACCCCGTTTGTGGTGAAGCCAGGGCAGTATTTAACCACTATGTCCCGGAAAATAGCGTCGGCGGCCATGTTCTGGTAAGTCTCTACAACAAGGCGGCGGTCAAGCATGGCCGTGTAATCGTCAACGTCCACCTGCCAAACCTTTTCTGTGCGGTCGGGGCTGGTGTCGGCAAGCTCCACTTTGACGATTATCCCAGCAAAGAGACGGCCCAAGACATCATCCTCAATAATAACTTCATCGCCTTCCGATGGCTGGATTCCCCGCACCTGAAACCTAGCCGAATCTATCTGATAAGTGAGGACAGCCTCGATTTGAAGGCTGTCCTTGATTAGGTCGTTCCAGCGGTCTGCTCCTGCAATATTGAGATGTCTCGCCACTTTACAGCCTCACCCCTCGCTTCCGCCACTCCCTGAGAAGCTGGTCGGCCAGGTCGGAAGCATTATTACCCCCGCTCACCTGAATATAGATAGTATTGCCACCGTAGTAGGCGTTGGTGGTGCTGTAGCTGGTAGCTATCGCCGGAGCAAGAGCACCGGGAGACAGAGCCGCCATCCTCGCCGTCATGTCTTCCAAACTCGGCAGGCTCCGGCGGATGCCTTCGGTCAACTCCCGCACCAGCGAGGGCCCCCATTCCATAATCCTGGCAAGAGGCCCCCGTTTCGCTGGGCTATGCGGCATGTAGCTGTCTATCATGGCCGCCATTTCCTCCAGCATCCGGCGCAGGTCGTCAAACCGGCTCCGGGCGGCCTCGGCAAAGTTAACCACCAGGCTAGCACCGTACTTGCTTCCGGCCTCGGCGATCTCCTTGAACCGCTTCTCTATGCGGGCCATTTCTTCTTCAGCATTCTTGCGGATTTCGGCATTCTTTTTCTCCCACTCCACCCGGTACTGTTCAAGCTGCTCCTGGGCGGCCATGCGTATTTCGATCAACTTCTGCTGCATCTCAATGCGCTGTTGGACAAGCTGATTGACGGCCTCGGCCCGGGCCATGGCGTTCTTTTCCCGCCAGAGCCGGACGTATTCGGCCAGTTCGGCGTCGGTGAGCGTATTAAGCGCCGCAATCTCTGGCGCGGCCTTCGGCCCCATTTCCCGTAGCTCCTGGATTAAGCCTTCGTCCACGCCACGGGCGGCCAAGGCTTGGATGTTGGCGCTCCATTCCTCAAAGGTTTTAACCTGGCCGCGGAGGTTCTCAAGCAGCTCCTTGCCGGATACGTCTTTCGTCGTCACCTTGTCGAACAGGCCGACAAAATCACGGAGGGCCTTTGCCCTATCAGCAACTGCCTTTTCGTATTCCTCCGTTACCCGGCGTTCATCCTCAATGAGCTTATCGTTTACCTCAGCAACCTTGCGCTGATACTCTTCGGCGGCGGCGGCCAGGTCGTTCCGCATTTTCTTCTCTATGGCCTCATACTCTTCCGCCAGGTTGGCTACTTCGCCAGCCAGGTCGCGCAGTTCCTTCGCTTGGTCTTTAATGGCCTGCGTGGTGTCGTATGTCTGTTTTTCAATGTCCGCCTGGGCTTTTTTCTCCTGCTCCAGCCGCAGGGCTAATTTGAGGGTTTCTTCGGCGTCTGCGCCTTTTGCCTGGACGCTTTCCTCATAGCCCTGTGTTACGGCGGCGATGATTTGCTTTTGCACGTCAAGCTGACGGTTGAGCCATGTTATCTTATCGGCCAGGGCTTGGGCCTGGTTACCGTGCCGCTCGGCGGCGATAGCGGCTATCTCCTGCTGTGCCTGGATTATCTGCAAGCGGGTGCTCAAAATGTCGGCGGCGCGCTCCCAGGCGGCGCGGGTGTCTTCGGCGGCTTCCTTGCCTTTTTTCCCCGCTTCCTCTAAGGCGTTACCGGCATCTGCCCCGGCCAGAGACCAGTTTTTGAGATCTACGTCCAACTTCGTATCCTGCACTGCTTCAGCTTCGTTTTTTGTAGTTCTAAGCCCCTGGAGCAGCCCCTTAAAGCTGTCTCCTATTCCTGCGCCAGCAGCTTTTATATTGCCTACTGCTACATCGAATCGCTCATTTAATTCCTGAAGGTTAACCTGCACATCTTCAATTTTATTCGCTACCGCCGCACGCAGGTTCTCGAAGCCCGCCTCAAAGCCCGGGGCAATCCTGCCAATAATACCAGCAACAGGAGATAACGCATTTAGAATACCTGCCAGTAGGTTCCACAGCTTGTTTTTTAGTTCATTCCAGGCGATAGCTATTTTAGTAACCATTGCATTAAATATCCCAACAACGGCCTGGGCTACTTTGGCCGCTATATCCTTCACCGCAGGCCAAACGACGCCCCAATGTTTATAAAGCTCATATGCGGCAGGCACCAGCAACGCAATGCCCCCAGTGGCCGCGATTAAGGCAACCCTGGTTCCGGCTAAAGCTCCTTGCATGCCCCACTGGGCAATAGTAGCAAGCATAACGCCCTGCTGATACATAGTAATAGCTTCACGGGCTATCCTGACCGCGCCGGAAAGTTTTTCAACAATCATTGTGCCGATAATGGCGGCCTTCCAGGCAATAAATGCTGAAGCTATGCCCATAACAACGGCCTTGACTGCTTCCCCGTGCTGGCGAATGAAATTAAAGACATCTTTAACAACACTGCCAACTGCCCAAATGCTGTTTACAACTTCAGGTGGAATAACAATTTTTAATGCCTCTTTAATTCCGGATTTCTTGGCTACATCAGCCATTTGCTCCAATGTGTTCATTATTTTGGGCAGTATATCATTTTTAAGCCAGTTAAAGGAGGGTTCCAAAATCCTCCCAAATAAATCATTGAAAGCATCTTTAATATTAGACATCATACCAGTAAAGCTCTTATTTTGCTCAACCATCATATTCGGGAAATTTTCTTCCATGCCTTTAATGAGGGCTTCTATGGCTTGCCCAGCGGGGATAAGCCCATCTTCTCGCATTTTCACAATTTCTGCTGTTGATTTCCCCCAGGCCTTGGCTAGAATTTCATCGGCTTTTATTCCTGCTTCCTGAAGCTGCATGATTTCTTCGCCGGTAACTTTACCTTTTGCGGCCATTTGTCCTAAAGCTAATGTAATACGGTTAATACCTTCGGCTCCAATACCTAGTCCAGAAGCCGCATCACCTATCGCTTTAAGCATGGGCAGTACATCTTTTGAGGCAAACCCTAACGCCATAAGCCTTGTAGCTGCCTGCTGGAGTTGCGGGAATTCAAATGGAGTACTTTTTGTGAACTCGCGTAAATCCTCTATCATTTTTTGGGCTTCCGCAGCAGAACCAGTTAAGGTACGAAAAGCTATTTGTGTCTGCTCCAATTGAGCATTAAACGAGATGCCTGCACCAATAGTGCCACGAATAGCAGCAGTTAACCCTTGCCAACCTGCTATGCCTGCCATAACTCCAGCAGCAGAGGCAAAGACTTGCCGGAGCATAGAGCCGGTTTGCTTAACCTTTTCCTGGGCCTCCTGGAGGCCCTTGGTATACTCGCGTAAATCCACGCCAAGTTTTACAAAAAGTTCGCCAACCTGCATTTATCTACCACCATCCAGAAGGAATCTTATGGTAATTCCCGAATATAATCCCTTAAAAATGAAAGGAGGATCTACTTATGAAAAAGGCTTCTGCCATTGCTGTCCTGGTAGTTGTGTCGTTGGTTTTCGGCATCGGTATTGCCTGGTGTTCAATATGGGGCACTTATGCTGGTTTTCCTATTGCTAAGTTGTTATTAAACGGACAAGAACAAAATTTAACAAGCCCCCCGGTAATAATAAATGGCCGTACTTATGTCCCACTCAGGTTTGTCAGTGAATCCCTTGGAGCAAAAGTTAATTGGGATGAAGATAATTTTACAGTAAACATTGAAACTCCTCAGTTTATCAGCACCAAACCGGAAGACGTAGCAACAAAAATTATTAAATTGTCCTCCTATCGCCAATGGAATCTTCTTTACGATTATCTTCATCCGGATTTACAGAAATTATTTACAAGAGACCAATTTATTACAGAAAGAGAGAAAAACGGCTCCATTTTTGCTTTTATTAAAGAATACAGCATTGACGAAGCTACGATAATCAAAGAATGGACAGACAGTGAAGGCACAAGAAATACCTACTACAATGTTGCCGAAGTTCCATATATGATTACTTTTAGCGGCGGCACAACCTTTAGAGGAAATTTTCACCTCGCAAAAGCCCCGGATGGTTCCTGGAGGTTCTTTTGGTGGCCTGCTAAAAACTAGCGCCAGCTCATCAACTCCTGCAACGAAAGTCGCTCCTGCGGCTTTTCTTTTTCCTCCTCACCTGAATGCACCTTGATATGCACATCGGCCAGGGCAAAAAGTTTCCGCGGCGTACTTCGCCAGAATTCCGCTTCGCTCATACCCAAGATGACAGTGCCCAGGTAGTACAGCCAGGGCCAGTCCCACCCGCCGCTATCCTTTACTGCGGCGGGCTTTCTGCGTTTTTTTCGGGCTGAGGCATGGCATGGGATAAAGCCTCGTTCACGGCTTCGGCCACCCGCTGGAGGTCGGCCAGAGTGAGCAGTTTGCCCACGTCCTTCGGCGTCAAGCTCTCATCCTCGTGCACCAGCCCAGCCCAAAGGATTGCCCGGAGAGCGTTGACTTTGCCCTTAGCCAGAGCGTCCAAAGCTCCGTCAATGTTGCCGTATTCCTCCTCTAAGCAAGCGAAGGCGTTGAGGTCATAAAGTAGGTGCCTTTCCTTGTCCAGCATTATCTTAACCGGCTTAGGTCTAATGTCCGATACGTTACTCATAGTATCCCTCCCAAAGTTATGGTAATATTTACTTGAGGTGACAGTTATGGATAAAAAGAGAAAAGAATCCGTTCTGCGTTTTCTTCTAGACTATTACATCCAAAATGGCAGGCACTTTTACAAGGACTTATCCGATATATGCCAATCCATTCCTGATATACCCCGGCACATCATGGAAGCTACCCTCTATATCTTAAAAGAAGAAGGTTTGGTAAACTTCATAACTGCGGACAACATGCCCACCAGCATCCTATTAACACCTTCCGGATTAGCTTATTTTGAAAGGCAGAAACAAGAAAAACAGGAAAAATGGACAGAAAGAAAATGGAATTTCTTTCAAATGCTTATCGGATATGTCTTAGGCTTCTTATCAGGCTTAGGAATCGCATGGTTATCCAGGCGTTTCTTCTAGAAAAAATATCGTATTCCAACCGCAAAGCCGGCCAATAATCCTATGCTGAAAAACAGGAAAATTATTGCATCAAGCCAAACTAAACTGCACTTCATATTCTCTCTCCTTTGTCTGTAAATTGTGGGGCGGCGCTCAGGCCGCCCGTACCCCATTACGCAATGTCAGTCTTGGTTTCGTTGCCCACAATCTCAAACCACTTGTCGTTGCTGGCCGCAGGAATAGCAATCGCCTTGAACTTCATCGTGCCGAAGTTGCCGGATGCATCGTTTATTTCCGTGCTCGGTGGGTCGGTCACTTTGCACTTGTATAGCACTATATGCACATCGCCCAAAGCCTCATCAGCATAAAGCCACTGGCCTTCCAGCTTAAAGTAAGGCGGTGTGCTGTCGGCGGCTGTTAAGCTGTAGGTAACGGTCTGGTTGGGTGTCGTTCCGCCCTGGGTCACAGTTCCGCCCATGAGGACTTTTAATGCCTCCAAGGATAACTCAGCGCATTCCACATCTAGTTCAACTTCAGTCGTTTTCTGGTAAATATCCAGCAGCTTGCTGTCGCCGTAGAGTTTTTTGGTTTCCGCTTTCGGGGCTACCCCAATTTTAACCACGCCAGGCAAGTCAACGGGAGTATCATAAGTCGGTTCAGGAGCGCTATCAGCCGTCATCTTGGCGATTTTGGCATCGGCCAACTCCATAAGTTTAACAATTGTCGGTAAAGGCATGTGTTAATCCCTCCTAGTGATAATTGAAACGTTGAACACGAAAACAGAGCGGCCATTCTCGTCCCGCTCCAAAAAGAAAGGCGGCTGCATTGCCTGCGCCACCATCTTCCTGCCTGACGGGGCTTCTATAAACCTGCTCTCGCCGCCGTCCAGCAAGTTGAATATCCGCCATATCCGCTCGTATCCGGCCTGGTAGCTCTTATCCCGCACCAACACCTGAGCCGTCATCTTAACATCAGGCAGGGGCAGGTCTTGGGCAAAGCCGCCTGTGGGATAGAGCACCACCGCGTTGTCAGGGCTGGCCGGAAGCTGGCCTAAAAAAATATCGACACCGAGAGCGCCGATGCCGTTGGTCTGCAAGATTTGCGCTATGTCCCTGATTAACACATGGGCATCACTCCTTTGCTAAAGCCCGCTTGACGGCATCCTTGATAAATCGCTCGTACTTTGCGGCGTTCTCTTTGTAAGGGTCTTCGAGGTATTTTGCCTTTCCGCCCTTTGGATGCTGGTATTCGAGATGCTCATGTTGGACTATGGCGTAAGGTAGGTCATAACCCACCTTCACCCACACCTGCTTGTCTTCTCGCTGCAATGGGCTTACCGAGCAGTTCGCCCTCAAATCCCCCGTGTCAATCGGGGCCTGCATGGCCGATTTCCCTTGAAGGTCGGCAGCGCAGGTCTGGATAGTCTGAATCGCTGCCTGCATCGCCCTTGATACCGCCTTGTCACCGTACCACTTAAATTCGGCCATCAGCAGGCCGCCTCCCGGTAGATTACCTGCCCGTTCAAGTCGGGGACTTCGGTTACAGCGATAACAGGCCACTCCCTGCCGCCATACTCTACCATGTCCCCTGGCTGCACATCTTCCAGGCAAAAGAATCGGGCCTCAGAGACTACCTCCTGGCCCTGTTTGTCCCTCACCAGCCTTCGCTTGCCTTCCCAGAGCACCTTGATTGTCTGGCTTTCGGTGATTGGTTCCCCATATTCATTTAAACCCGTAACTCGTTTCCAGGCGGCGGTTTGGTTCAGGTAGTCAGTTATCATTTTATCGAGACCACCCCTGCCAGGTACGGCTTCAGCAGCTCCAAGGCTTCCTTGCTCAGCAGCTTCAGACTTGCCCGGTATTCCTCGCTCACTTCCCCGAAGCTAACCCTCACCACGTTCTGCTCCTGAACCTTGGTGCGGGCCGAATTACCGTATTTGAGCAAGCTTAACGCTTCCTCACATTGCGCCTGCTTCACTGCTTCCGGTATTCCGGTATCTGTGGTAAAGCCAATCACGCCTATGCGATTGAACGTAGGCATCTTGCGCGGGAAGGCAAGAAGCTGTGTCTCGTCCGCTTTCTCGCCCTTAAACGCCAACCGGTTTATTCTCCGGCAGGCTTCTTTAAGAGCATTTTCCTTGGTGATGTCGGTTGCATTGTACCATTCGTCTGCGTAGAGCTTCCCGTCGAAGTATTCTCCTGCTTCTGTGATTGTGACATAGGTATTTTGACCGACGATGAGGGCCATATGACCACCTCATATTCAGGAGACTGGGAAAGCCGGTCGGCCAGCTCTCCCGTAACCTCCCAGACTAACCCAGTTGCCTTATTCTTCACCCACATAGGAAACACCTCCAAGTTAGGCCTTGTTAGCGGTCATCACGGCAATAGCTTCAGGCCGTACCAGCTTAGCGCCGTACAAGTGCAATCCCTTCACCGCATCGGCGAACCGCTTCTCAGGCCGGAAGGCTTCCACCTTGTTAATCTGCTCGGCATAGGAAATGGCTATCGGGTGACCGGCGATGATTTTATACTTAGCGCCGCTGGTATTTGGTACGTTGTGAGATTGCAACACAGTAAACCCGGCAGCCTTGCCTACTTCGCCGTTCCGAAGTGCGGCATCGGTTCCGGCCTTGCTTGCATCCACGAAACGGTCATCCTTGAGCAACAACCCGTAGAACCAAGGCGGTACCACTACCCAGCGGCCATCCTGCGGCACCTTGGCATCGGTCAAAATTACACTCAGGTCTACCAGATGCTCATATGCGTCAGTCTTGGTCGGCACAATCGGGGTCGTATCATTGCCAATGGTATTGCCTGCGGCCACCCCGGTGTATAGACCAGCAATGTACTGGTCGGCGGCATCCCGCAAAGCGTAGGCGGCCTCCTGCATGGCCTGATCCATCACCTTCGGATTCTGCTGCGCCCGGTCAACATCATCCACCAGGAAGTTGAAATACTTCGCCTGGTCGATGGTTAAAGTAGTCTGCGCGTCAGTCAGAGCTTCGGGGTCGCCGATGTTGGTATTCTTGGTATAGGTGCCGACAGTGACCGGCCCGATGCTGTTAATCCGCACCGTGTCGCCCATCTGCCTGATTTCGCCTTCATAGTCCCTATTGACCACACCATCCTGGCCGTATACCAGAAATTTTTTTAAAGATACCAGGAGCCTTGCACTCCATATTTCAGGAATGAAGTTATCAAGAGCCATTTAACATCATCCTCCTTATTTAATTCCACCTGCGGCCATTTGCTTCATAATGGCCTCCCAGTTTGCATTGATTTCCTCCGGACTCATCTTCTTGATTTGCTCCCGAGTAAATATCTGAGCCTGGTTGCCGGCAATTGCCGGATTGGTTCCACTCCCCACCGGCCTGCCCGGCGTCCCCAGAAGCCTCTTCAGCTCTTCGGCGTCCTGCTTAATCTCTTCTTCGGTTGTTCCGAAAATCCGGTTTGCCCACGCCTTGGGAAGCCCCATCTCGTCCAGCACCCTCAGCTTCAGCGCCTCCAGCCGGGCCTCGGCAGCTTCCCGTTCCTTCTCCAACAGTTGCCGTTCGTATTCGGCCAGCTTCGCCTTTAGCTTTTCGGCTTCGGACATCTGAGCTTCCTTTAGCTTCTGGTATTCCTCCGCCGCCTTCTTCAAATCGGCGTAATCCTTGTATTTATCCCTTTCCCGCTTTAACCGGTCGGCGATAATCGCCTCCAGCTCGGCCTGCGTGAAAGTCTTTTCCGGCGGGTTGTCTTGTTTGCCCTGGCCGCCGTCGCCAAGGTTCTGGTCTTGACCGGGATTGGTCAGGTTTTGGTTTTTGTTATCATCTGCCATATTTCAGTCATCCTCCTTCCGTGCTTAACCGGCGCACGTTACCGTAATTATTCACATAAAGAGCAAAAGTCTAATAGCAGTCCCTATTTCGCACCTGCCAGCCTCTTGATGCTCTCCGGCGGTTCTTCTTTAAGTTCCTGATACAGCGCAAGCAGCTTCCTGGCGGCCTTCCGCTTCTCAGCCAAAGGCGCATCCACCCCACCCCGCGCTCCCGCCAAGGCTGCCGCTGCTGTGTGGACGGCATTCCGGTTTAAGGCCCCGCCCGGCTCCCGCACGGGTAGCTTGCACCGCCCTTTCACCTTCGGCTTGCCCGGCTCGTTCATGTCGATGAGGCAGGCTTTGCAAAAGGCTTCCGCATCCTTGTAATCGCTCTCGCTAATACTCCCCCAAGGCTTGTCGCTTATCGGCATGACTTTTCACCTTCCATAAATGGGCATAAGAAAACCGCCCTTGCTTGTATTGGCGGTTAACAACAAATTAAAATGAGTCATGGCGAGGCCAGCTGTTCTCGCATCTCTTTTAACCCAAAGGGTGCGTGGAAGCTGTTGTCCACCTCATGACTCAATTATATTTTATCAGGTTTTATCTTAATGTAAACAGCATCGCCTCTCAGAAGATACCCTTTTAACCGCTTTTCGCTAATCCTAAATAAAGTTATGATGGAGTTTTTTCTCCCCGGCATTTCGTCTGCTGTTTGCAATCGAAGGGCTAAAAACATATTTTCTTGTTCCAGTTTCTTAATCACAATGCCAGTATTGCGCCGCTTTTTATCCCTCAAAATGTAATCTGGATCTTTTAAGGCTTGGGCAAGATATGGTTCTAAAGCCTCCCATTCGCCAGGATGTTTTTCCATAATATGCTTCAACCGCTCCTTCGTTAACACCACTTCGTTGGTAGTTATATTCCCGGCGATTACTTCAAACATCTTTGGCTCGATGTGGCCTACTCGTTTTACTAGATTCTGCTCATCTAGCCAGTCCCGATACTGCTTTAAAATAGCAGCATCCCGGCCTTTGGGCTTCTGCCCTGTTTTTTCGTATGACCGCTGCAACTTCCGGGCCGCTTTCAATTTATCTTCCAGCGGCGCGGCTTCGTTGTAAAGCACCTCCCTTGCCCTTTTCCGATTTGTCGCTATCGTCACCGCATCCCGCATTTCGGCATAAGTCTGTTTCTCAGCCTCACTGCGCGGGTCTCTGTCAAGCGGCTGGTTACTCAGTCGTTCAGTCTCTTCGGCATTGTCGTCCAGTTCCCGTACATAAGGCACCAGAACGTGCCTACAATTTGGGTGGATTGGCGGCCTGCGCTCATCAGTCAACTTCGGA
The DNA here is from genome assembly GCA_023512435.1 of Peptococcaceae bacterium. Lineage (GTDB taxonomy): Bacteria > Bacillota > Desulfotomaculia > Desulfotomaculales > Desulfocucumaceae > JAILZP01. The sequence continues at coordinate 67,313 of JAILZP010000011.1, forward strand.
TAGCGGCTGTCCCTGCCGCTTATACTGTAGACTTTTCCCTGGAGCGAAGCGCATTTCTCGCAGGTCGGGTAATGGGTAGTTATCCGCACCAGGTCAAGGCCGAACTCCTGACAAGTGTTCAGTGTGGCAACGCTGGCCGCTTCCCTGGTAGTAGTCCGGGTTACCATTGACGCATAGGCGTCAAGCCTCCACTTGCGCCCCAGCCTATCCACAAAGGCCGTCTGGCCCCTGTCAAGGAGTTGCTGGACGACTTTCTGCTTCATATCCTGCCAAGTCTGCCCAGCAGCTAGCTTCCGCCCTATCTGCTCCAGACCCACCCGCCGGAAAACATCGTTTATCCTGCGGCCAATGAACTGCGTGGCGTCCCGCAGGTTGTCGGCCATATTTTGCGCCACCACATCAATAGCTCGCTGGTGGATTTGGGCAAACTCTGGCCGGGCCAGCTTCTCTATGCCCAGCTGCGAAAGAAAAACCGCCGTTTGTGCGGCGGCCTGGCTGTAAACCTGCCCTATGGTTTGCTCTATCCACTGGTCTGCGTACTGGTCAAGCTGCTGGAGTATCGCTCTTACCTCCAGTAGTAAATCACGCCAATACTGCGTCCATTGCCCTTTTGCCTCTTTCTCCACGATAATCCGTAAGATTTCCTCAAAGCCCCGGCGGTATAATGAAACAAGCTGCTGTATCTGCTTTTCCTCGTCGAAAGGCATCAGCTACCACCGCCGCCCTGAGCTTCACCGCCCTGCTGCTGGAGGCTAGGCCGGAAAATCAGCGGCACCTCAGCATTCGTCTCAGCAGTAATCTTCATCAACTCCTCCCGCAAGGTATCGGCCTCAAACTGGAACAAGTGTCGCAAAGCCGTCTCCCGGCTCACCAGGCCGTTCTGCACCAGCAGGGCGTAGATTTCCGCTTGCTCCTTCTCGTCCTGCGGCAGGCCATCGTTCCAGGCGATTTCGATATTCTCCAGCTTCACCGCCCCCGGCATCCCCTGGGCCACTTCCAAGGCAGAGGCTAACTGCAGAGCCTTCTTCAGTGCCGGGTCAAAGCGCATCCTGATGCGGTTGACCTTGGCAAGCGGGGCCATCATTAGACGCCGCAAAGCCGTGCCACTCTCTGCCAGGCCGGATTTTAGCTGTCCGAAGGCTGCCGCAGATGTCTCGCTCAGCACGTAGAGCTGCTCCATCAATAAGTCAATCTGCTTGAAAGCGGCTTCTAATTGGCCGTCCCAGGTGACGTAACCTGGCGGCTTATCATCCGGGCCTACCGGGAAGTATTTGCCCCCACCCCGGAACGTCCACTCTCCCGTCTTGGGGTCTTGCTCCAATGCGCTGTCTGGCCCGTACATATTCGGGTCAGCATGCTTATCCAGGATGCGGCTTATCTGGGCAATACGGATTTCAAGCTCCTGGATAATACTGTCCAGGTCGGAGTAATCGTCCAAGCCGATAACTCGGTCACTGGTCAGAATATTATTTACCGGCACCAGCAGAAAGTCGTCAACGCCGGTCTCCTGCTCCTCCCGGCTCACCTCGCTGGCTATTTTCCCATCCTTGACGATATATTCCGCAGCAGCAATCCTGCCCCGTTCATGTATCTCTGCCTTTAGACGAGTAATCTTCTTACTGCCAAACAGCCCCGCCTGCTCTTCATTCCATGTCCAGGCCAATACATGAGCCACTATCTCCTTCACGTTGTCCGGCCTAACCACCGGAAACCACACTGCCGGTTGCTGGGCCTCGATTATCCCCCGGCCATCGTAGCGCACCTTGAAGATGCCCGTGCCATATCGGGAAACATCCAAAGCCACCTCGTAGGCTACGTTGATGATGTTGTTTGCTTTAATAATCCGCTCCAAAGCCTGCTGCTCCGGGCTATTTCTGTCGCCCGCCGATATGCGGGGAGGTTCGCCCAGGAGTAGGTCGGCCCACAATGTACTAAGCCGCTTATGCCAGTTCAAGATTATTTCCAGCGTGGCCCGCTGGTCGTCCCGGAGAAGTTTTACCCACTGGTTGAATACCTGTTCGTGCTTGCTCTCAAACAGCAGCCTGTTCTGATTATATCTCGCAAGCCGTTCCATCTCTCCTGGCGGCGGCCAGGGTCTACCTGCATTGATAAAGTCCAGGGAAGTAAGCAAACATTATCACCACCTTTACCAGCCAGGGGGTTTCGGCACCGGCTTTCTTGCTTTAGGCCGAACAGCCATGACCGCATACCTCAATGCGTCTACCGCATGGTCATATTCCTTAACCGGTTCGTCTTTTAGTTGCTCGTGTTTTTCTGCCCATCGGTAGTTCTCTATTTCGTCCAGCAAATTCACCAGCCCCCGAAAAACAAAGAAGCGGTTGCTCTTTATCAGGGTTATCACCGCTTCAATGCCTTCCTTAACCGCGTTATCTCCTGCTCGTGCCGGTATCCCCAGCCTGCGGTATTGTTCAATTCCCGCCGGTTCGGACGGGTCACAAGCTGCTAATTCTATGCGCTCGTTTTTGCTCAGATGTTTTATCTCTTTCCCGCTTTCCTCTGGTAACTTGTTACGCTGGTAATACTCACGGTAGGCATAGACCACGCCATCAGGCGAAACTGCCAGCCAAACCGCCGCTGTCGGATTGTTATAGCCGAAATCAACGCCGATAACCCTGCGCCAGTCTGCCGGTATCTCAAACGGCTCCACTACATGCCTACCAGAGTCGAAGTCTTGATAAACCAAACCTTCCGGCCTGGCAAACTGGCCCAAGTAAAACATTTTAAATTTCCAATCAGGCATGGTTTCCTTGGCTCGCTCAAATTCTTCTTTCGGATAAGCCGGGTTAAGGATACTTGCAAACTGCACTACCTCGTAGTTTTTATCTCCTGCTTTCCACCGATCGAATACCTCGGTCTTGAGCCAGCCTAAATTGTAGGGTGTAGTGGTAAGTAAGACCCGCCCTTTGTGGAAGCCCACACGCCGCAGTGCTACGTCCCATGCTTCCCGCTTCATCTGCCCGGCCTCGTCCAGCCATGCCGCCCGGACATGAACACCCTCCAGAGAAAACGGGTTATCTGCGCTACCAAAAAACACCTTCCCGCCGGTTGGCAGGTAGTATATCCGTTCTCCGGCCCGATACTCCCCGTCTGTGACCGCATCCAAGAACTCCTTAGTGCGTGGCAGCACAATCCGCTGAAACATCGGGTAGGTAGGAGAAACAACCAGGAATCCGTCCTTCGGGTACTTCTGTATTTCCCGGTACAACCAGATAGGGCCGAACCAGCTTTTTCCTCCACCCGTCCCGGCTATCATCGCCGCAAAACGGGCATCACTCTTCCAGACTCTACTCTGTCCCTGGTGCAACCGTATCTGTATCTTTTTCATCGGTCACCACTTCGACAATTGCAGGTAAAGTTACCTCCTGCTTGCCAATTTCGGTAGGTTCACCTCTTGCCAACCGTTCCACCTTCACCGCTATGTCAAGCCACTTAGAGAGGTCTCGCGGTTCTAGTTCGGCTGGGTTTAACTCCCGCAACCGCTCGACTACTTTCTGTTGGAATGCTACCGCCAGCCTTGCGTGGCGTTCGGCCATTTCGAGGATTGCCCTTTCCTTCTCTTCACGCTTCCGGCGTTCAATGTAGTCATCATAAGCCTGGCACCGGGCCACCCAATTATACTTGCTAGACCATTGCCATAGCTGCCACTTAGCCCGCTTTTTACTTAGGTTTTGCAGGGCTTTCTCTAATGACCGCTCCGGCCCCAAGTCCCTGTAAACACAAAAAGCAGCATACGCCTTACTGCTCTCGCCTGGCTGCCGTTCCCACACTTCAGCCATTATTCTCACCGCCTGACTTGCGCCGGTACAACGCCCCCAACTTGCCGATGTTAATTGCGAAGGCCACGTAAAGGGGATTGACTATTTCCCCTATGCCCAGCCTTTTCACGTCCAGCGGCCCCTCAACGCCCCATATGGAGCCGACAGTGGAAATCTTGTGGATATAATTCGTATCCAGCGACACCACGTCTCCATAGGCCGCCCGGAAATACTGGTACTGAAGCATCGGCGAACCACCAAGCAGATGTATTCTCCGACCTTTAAACCGTTCAATAGGCAGCGGCGTCCCCCCGTAGCTTGTCGGCACGCTGTAGCCCAGGACGTACTTCTGCGGTAGCTCGTCTATACAGTCATATTTCGGTATTAATATCACATTTTCAGCGTACTGCTCCAGTTCCTCCGCCCATTTAAGAATCTGGTTAAGAGGATAATACTCTATCCCGGCCACTTCGCACTGTTCTTTAGTCATAATGTCCCGGACGGTTGCGTATTTCGGGCAAAACTGCGCCACCACATCCAAGTGCTTCTTATGGTCATACTTGCGATACTCGTTGTCAATAAAATGAACGGCGTGCCTTTCCCAAGCCTCGTCCCGAAGGATATTTTCCACATACCCCACCCGGTGAGCCGCCGGGCAAACCTGCGCTCCCGACTGGATACCATAAAAGAAACCGGCCCTTGCAGCTATACAGCAAGAGCCATCGTTGGCAAAAGTGTAAATCAGGTCTATCTCGTATTCCCTGCTGCCTTTGGGCTTCGGCTCTTTCTTCTTCCGTATAGCCTCCTGCTCTAGTTCGGCCTGGAGCTTGTGCAGGTCAGCCTTGGAAAAGCCGGTAAGATTAAGCTGACCTTCTGCTTCCAACTCCTGCAGCAGTTCCACCAAAAGGGCCTCGTCCCAATCGCCCTGGATTTTGTTCAAAGCTATGTTCAGGGCCTTTTCCTTCTCCGGCGGCAGGTCTACCACCGACACTTCAACTTCGCTTGCTCCAAGCTCTTTCAATACGCTTAAGCGTTGGTGTCCCCCTACCAGGTTCCCGGTGCGTCTATTCCAAACCAACGGCTCCACCAAGTCAAATTCCTCGATTGAACGCTTGAGCTTTGCATATTCCGGGTCTCCCGGCTTGAGCTTCTTGCGCGGGTTGTACTCCGCTGGCTTAATTTCGCCTATCGGCAACCTGATTATCTCCACCCATCACCTCACAGTTTTGGTCAGGCGGGTTTCCTGCTACCGCCGTAGCTTCGATTTTCACCCCACCACGGGGTTTCTGTCTGACCGTCACACGGCACCACTTCGGGCGGCAAGCCTCCTGCACGTCCTGAGCTATCCGTGAGTCAAGAGCTTCGCAGAAATGGCCTTCCTCCCGGAAGCTCCACAGATACAGCTTGAGGCTTTTGCTTTCTATGCAGTGTTTGTCCGGCTCATATTCTATCGTCACTGTTTCCCAGTCAGGTTGACCGGTCACCGGGCAAAGGCTGGTCACTTCATCACTTTCCATAACCACCTTCCGCACGCCTTCCGGCCTCGGAAACACTTCAAGTTTTCTGCAAGGCTGCCGCACCGTTTTGCCAAGTATCTCGAACTCCACTTACACTTCCTCCTTCAAGTCAGCCAAAGACACCGCAAAAGGATTGAATTTGGTTGTATAGTCGTAATAATCTTCATTCTCTGCTTTCTTCAGAGCACCGCAAGCCGCGTAAGTGAAAGGTGTCGCGACAGCTTCGTAAGTCGTCTTGAAAACGTAATTGCTTATCACCATGTGCAACAGAGCAGCGGGCGGGATCATCCCTGCAAAAGCGATGGTCACAAATAGCGAAGTATCCACTGCCTGACCCACTACCGTTGAACCAATTGTGCGCGTCCAGAGCCACCGCCCACGGGTGAAGATTTTCATCTTCGCCAGGACAAAACTATTCACAAACTCCCCGCAGAAATAGGCAATCAGAGAAGCCAGCACTATCCGGGGCGTCTGCCCCAGGATAGCGTTGTATGCCTCCTGATTGCTCCAGTCCGGCGCGGCAGGGAGCACCCCCACCAGCCAGTAGATAAACGCCATAAATATGCAGGCCACAAAGCCAGACCATACTACTACCCGGCTTCTCTTGTAGCCGTAAACCTCCGTCAAGATGTCCCCAAAGATGTACGAGAGCGGAAAAAGAACTGTAGCCCCGTCAAAGTAGAACGGCCCTAACTGAGTGACTTTCACCGCCACCGTGTTACTAAGAAGAAGCACCACCACGAAAGCAACCATCACAAAAGGAAACAACTTGTACCGCACAATACGACCCCCTTGTTTTTTATTTAGGCGGGTTACTGCGACCGCCAAATAAAAAAGCCGCCCTAAAAAGTCGGCCAAAAGAAAAAACCATATAACTCGGACATCAGTTTTTATGTTCTTCTATTATCTCAAGTTGTCCTTTATAATAAACGAGTTTTGGCAACCTTGGATCTTTCGGTTCTCTTTCAGGTATTGTGTTCCCAGTAATTTCCCCCAAAGTGTTGTTTTGTATATATATCCTTAGATCTTCTATCAGAGCTACTTGGTCAAGCATTAGATTGATATCTATCTTTTTTTTATTATCTCGACTATAATTCACTAATTCATCTTTTATCTCTCTATGTTTCTCTAGCAATTGGACTCTAGCCTTACGGGTTTCAGGAAATAGAGTTTCATACTCTTCTAGTATAATAACCCAGCCAGTAGACGTAGGAGCGCAAAGCGCATCATTGAAACTCTTACGTGTTTCGCTCAACTGTTGGGCTACAAAAGCATCATTCAAATGAACTGTATAAAGCACGTCGTAGAGATTGTTAGACTTACCTATCATTTCGGTTAGCCAACCTTGGTAATCCCTCAAGGCTTTTGTAATATCAAGTCTTGCACTATTTTGGATTTGATTTAGAAACGCCTTTCTTTGAGCCTTAACATTTAACCTATAAGTAATTAACCATCCCAAAACTGCAATAAAAACGGCTATAATTCCCTCATAATCTTTTACCCATTTGACAAATTCCATTTAATTTATTCTCCTTCCACCTTCTACCTCTGTAAAAGGAGGTTATTTCCTGTGTATTTCTCCTAAAATATAAAAAAGACCCCAAGGCTCTCATCTTTGCTTATTAAGTAATTGCCTTAGCAAATATTCCAGCGTCTCCAATTGATGTTGAATAGGTTTAATATTTTCTTCTATCTTTCCTTCTAAATACGAACAAGTATCATAGTAATCCATTGCTCCAATAACTGCGCCGCAAGCTGTACATTAAATAAACATAACCTTATACAAAGAATTTCTAGGTTCAGCTTCAATCATTTCAAAATTATGATTAGCACACTTGGGGCATTGAGACCTTGACAATTTAATCCCCCCTTTCGCCAACCATAATTCGGCAAAAAAGGGCATTTCTCCTCTTGGTGGGTACATTTAAAAAGCCGCCCCCCCCGGACGGCTCCTTGATAGCATATTACCATACTTGACAGGTTCAAGGGTCGCAAAAAAGTCGCAGTTTATTTATATATTGTGCGTCAAGGGAGGGGGTTCCGTGCCCGGCGTTGGCCATGAGCACTTGCCGGGCTGTTCCAGCTCCGATATCGCTATGCCTATCTGCATCGCCGCCCCTACGCATATTCTTACTACACATTATTACCATAATGTTCAGTACCATCCCAGCCGCTCCGCTATACCGTAGACAAACCCACTCCTGTACCTATGAAACGTCGCCCTGTCTACGTTCAGTATTTCCGCCATCTCATCCGGCGACATATCGAACCTATTCCGTCCCGCCATCTGCGCCCGTATCTCCGCTGGCGGCTGCCAGCCTATTGTCAGGCCGTACTTGACCCATACAACTCTGCGACATTCCTCTTTCGCTCGTTCGTAAGTATCTCTGATAGCCTTTGTTACGCGTTCCATCTCGCGCAGCAATATGCTGTCCGCCAGCTTCGTCACCCGGCGTTCCACCTTGCTTGTCGCGTATCCGCCGCCTGCGGCCAGGCCTATTTCCTCTTGCCTCCCGGCCAGGATTATGTCCGCCCGCAGTTCTTGAATGGCCTGGACAGTATCGTAATAGGCGTATATCTCAGCCTCAATGTGCCGGTATGCAGCCCGCTTCAGCTTCATGTTGTCACCCCCCACCGAAGTATGAGATAATATGTTTGCAGAACGCTTTCCTCACCCCGCTGGGGGTAATTTTTTATCTTTTTCTTCTTTTTGGTTTCCTTATCTCTCTTGCCACCTTCCCGCATTTATCACATGCATAAACCCGCTTATCGTCAGTCAATATTGTTACAGGCACCATCTTTCCATAGCGCGGAAATTGATCGAGAACCGCACACGGCACATGCCACCAATAACCGCTCTCGAAAACAAATTCAGCTTTCATAACACCGCCTTCTCCTTTTCCAGTAGCCCGCCCAGCCCAGGCTTCGGCCTTTCCTCCATGATGCTTTTCCAGTGCCGGAAGGACAGCGCCAGCACCTTCTTTTCAATCCACCGCTTTAGCTTCACCGCCACATGCGGCTGCTTCCATTCGACGTATTCGAGTATAGTAATCACGTTCCCGCCTCCAGATTGCCACCCTGGTCAGTTCGCCGTCAGGATAGCAGCACTCATAAAACTGGTACAGCCTTTCACAGTCCATACACCGCCACGTGTATACTTCATGGCCGAAATATGTCTGGAACATCTCCCGCCCACAGGCTGGGCATTTCATGTTCGCCCCATTCTATCACCCCGCTTCAGCCAAACTGAGCAGCGTCTGCATTATCATTTCAGCTTTTTCCGCCTGCATTATCACAACTTCCGTCCTTTCCTGCCCTTTCCGGCACCCCTGCTTTAACGCCATCACCAACTTAACCTGCCGGTCGTCCTCCCAAGCTACACCATTAAGGCCATCGAGCAAACTCTTTATGAGATTGTCCGTATCTCCAGGGCCGCTGGTGTAAAAAACCGCTATAATCCCAACGTCACCGTCCAGCTTCTTGACCTTCTGCTTTGCCGCATACACCTTAACCGCTTTCTCATACTCCCTGGTTTTGGCTGGCGTATACGTTATCACCTTCCGCCCGTACAGCCGTACTTGGTGCCGTCCCTTCGGCACCGGCCTGCCGGGAATAACTATCTTTATCATCTTTGCACCACCGCCTGCCCCCAATTTCCATTTCACACGACATCCGGCTCTTTGAAAAATACTCAACCACTTTCATGTACTCCCGAGGCGGCATAGCCACAGTGCAGTTTTTATAATCAATTCTGTAATCATCCACGCCGATAGCCTCAAGTAAGTGAACAGGATTAATAATCATCCCACGTCCTCCTCCGGCGGTATCTCCGCCCCGCAGTAACTATACCCCAAGGCAGCCAGGGCTTGTTCCAGTCGGTAAATTAACAGAATACCTCATAAAACAACCTCCGTGCTTATATTTTTCTTTAGTGTGGGGTCTATGGCTTTTTTCCTCCTCCAGCTTTTGCCCTCAACCGGCACAATCTCGCACATCTCGGCCAGCCTGTCCACAGCAGGACTGCTGCTATCCTCCGGCCCACCAAGACGCTTTTCCAGCTCTTCCAGACTGTAGTTTGTCGTCACAACCAGCGGCAGTTTCTTTTCATACCGCTCGTTAATTAACCTGTAGATTGCTTCCTGCACCCAGTCACGAAGGCGTTCCGCGCCCAGGTCGTCAATGACCACCAGGCGTTTTTCCATCGCGGCCTGATATGTTGCAGACTCCTCACCAGCCCTAAACGACTGTAGCATCTCATTAACCAGATTGGGCATATTCACGAACACGCTGGCAATACCCTTCGCCAGCACTGCCCGGTGGATTGACACCGCCAAATGTGTCTTCCCTGTGCCCGGCGGCCCCATAAGCAGGACTCCTTTGGTGGTCATCCGGTGGAAATCCTCAGCATACTTTTTGCACGCTTCGTAAGCCTCGCGGTTATCAGCGGCAACCTCGAAGTTTTCAAAACTGCGCTGCTGGAAACGCGGCATTATTGTTGTGTTCTGCTGCTGCGCCTCGCGCAAGTACCGGCACGGTCTATATGCAAATGTCGGCCTGTCGTACATGGTGCTTCCGGCTTCGTCATAGTACGCCTGCCAGCCGCGCGGATTTATCTGGCATTTTTCCAGACCGCCGCAGTATTCACACATTTTTCTGGTTTTCAGGGCCGCGTCTATATCGTTTGCGGCCAGTTCCAGCTTATCGCGCGGGTATATGCGCCCATTGAAAAGCACAACCAGGTCGTCTGAGATTGTACTAACTCCAGTAAAATCCGTCCGGGATGACATACTTGCTCTTTGGTTTTCCAGTATTTGCGCTACTGCTTGCATTGTTGATGTTCACCACCTTTTGCTTTTTCTGCTCCTCCTCTTCGAGGCGGTCTATCACCCAGGTCAAGATAGCCCGGAAGTCCGACTTGTATTTTTTGCCGGATGCCCCTTTGTAGTTGTCTAAAATCTCGATGCAGCGCCTAACCCGATCCTCGCTACCCAGTTTGGCCAATAGGGTATTGTATTCATCTGCGGCCATGTGGACGAATTCAGCATACTTGATTTTTTCAGGTTTATCGGGCTTTTTGGGTTGTTTCCTCTTTTTGGAACATTGGTCGCTCCGTATTGAGTGCTCTTCATTGGTCGGTTCCGTCAAGCCTGTAAGGCCAGCGTTTTCGAGTGAAGAGCATTGGTCGTCGGGCGAGTGTTCCAATTGGGGGGATAGGGGGGTAATTATATTAATACCTTGTTTTGTTTTGTTTAGTTTATTTAATGGTGCACCATTGTCTGCACATTTGTCTGCACGGTTGTCTGCACGGTTGTCTGCATGATTGCCTGCATTTATTGCAGACAAATCTTTGTCTGCATAATTGTCTGCATAAGATGCAGACAAAGGTATTAACCGGTACACTGCTGATTGGTTGCCCTTTCGTGACCGCCACTCTAAGCGGCCTTTTGTCTTCAGCTCATTCCTTGCCTCGTAGACTGCCCGGGGAGATAAACCTGTCTTAGCGCATAACACCGATACGGCCACAGCGAACTCATCCGTCCATGCTGCCTTGTTCGCTATGTGCATCAACACGTGCCATAAGGCGAACGCAGATAGTGACAGTCCGTTCGTTTCGAGCCAATCATAGAATGCGTTAAGCTCCCGGATGTAATTCATCTTGTTACCTCGCCTCAGTAGCCCAAGTTTCCCAAAACCGCCGCCAAACATTATGTCTATGCGCTCTCTGGTGGCATCTCCGGCATAGCGTCACCAGGTTGCTTATTTCATCAGTCCCGCCTTGACTCCTGAAAATGATGTGGTGAATTTCCAGGTGCCGGGTAGTGCCACACCCCCGGCACCTGTAGTTGTCGCGCTCTATGACTTGCGTGACTACTTTTCCTTTAAGCATCCGGCTCCACCGTAACCCGGAAGGATTTACCTGAGTAGAACGAGATTAGCTTCAACACCTGCACTAATTCGCTTGCCGGTATATCGAGCTTTATTCTCGTTGCCTGGTCTCCGCCTATTGTCACCGCTGACTGTATCGGCGGCAAGCTGGCATAAAATGTTATCTTGTCCTGCATGACCATCCTCCTCATGCCACCAGTTCCACACTGTTTATCCATTTCTTCACCGGCCCCATGTTAGGCACCAACTCAAAGTATTTCGTGCTGACATACAGTTGTTTGCCTTCGCCAAAGTTCCGCTCCACTGCCTTTTCCTTGAAGTCGGCCAGGCTAATCCGGTTCATCTGTCCGGCCTGACGGTCATACTGGTAAATCCACTTCACCCCATCCGCCTCCAGTACTGAAATAATGCTTGCCTGGATACTCCAAGCGTTGAAGGTACGGAAGGCATGAGCTGTCTTCAATACTTCCCGGTAAAAGCACCAATCTCCGTTAATGGTGAGAAGCTTTCCAACAACCCGCTCTTTACCATTGACTTTGATAAGCAGTGCTCGCTCTCTCCGCACGACTGACTCCTTTCCAGAGGCCCCGGCCTAAGCCGAGGCCCCTTCGTTATCAGCTTCTTGTCCCGGCTCCCAGGTATCGCCAGGAATCCGGCTTTCCTCACCGCTCTCCAGTTTCGTCAGGTACTCAATGAGGTCGCTCGCCTCTTGCTTGGTCAGTTCCTTACTAGCGCCCTTGCTGTACCTTTCCTGCATGATAGCCGTCATGGTTTCCTTCTCCAGGCCCAGTTCTTTCGATATGACGAATAGTTTTTTCAACTGGTTTTCTGTTGCAAACCCGTTTGTGTTGCTGTTTTTCTGCTGTGTTTGCGGCCTCGTCTGTGCGGGTTTTGGTGGTTGCTGTGGAATTTCAACATAATCCTCCAAGTCTTGAGTAAATATCTCAGACAAACTTGCCACCGTCAGCACAGCGTCCACCTGCGCCCGCTTCTTCGCCATCTTCAGCACCGTGTTTGCCAAGGTGTACGGGTCTTGCTGTCTGCCGCTGGTATAACGGCGTTCCCTGGTGTTTGCATGGCCTACGCCCTCAGTAACCTTCACGTCTCCTCTGGAGAGAGTGCACTTCACGGTGAAAGCGAAGAATCCACCTTCGTAGTCCTGCACCTTTTCAATCACGTCATATTCACTGGTCAAACCCATGAGCATGAGGATTTTTTCTGCCCCAGGCTTTAGCAATGTCGGCTTGCTTCCAGTTCCGGGGATAACGCCGTAGTCGTGATCTTTCTTGAGTGTTTTCTGTACTACCGCCTGGAATTGGGCTATCTTCTGCATTGTGGCCGATACTTGCTGGAGATTTACGTTGTCGATGATACTCAGGCTGGTTTGCGCTTTTTGCAACTCTTGGGCTGGCATTGACATTTACACCGCCTCCTCATCTCGCTCTGACGGCCAGTTCTTCACGCTGGAATATCTTCACGCCAGGGATATTCCGTACCCCCGCTTTGACAGCAGCCCTGATTGCGGGCACGTTAGGCATGAGGAATTCGCGCGGGATTTGGGTCTCGTCTACAATCTCAAAATCCCAAACCATACGCACCTGAGCCGCGCCCATATCGCTTTGTATGGTCTTTGCCGCAGGTGGCTGGCTAGGCACTACCACCGGCGGCGGCGCAGGCATACCATTCTTCGCGGCCTGTTTCTCCAGCCGCTTTTGCTCTTTCTCTGCCAGTTTGCGTAGCCGCTCTTCTTCTTCCCGCCGCTTACGCTCTTGTTCCTGGCGGTAGGCTAAGATTTTCCCGCGTAAAAGAGTGTCAGCCCGTTCAAGCGGCTGCGTGTATTCTTTGAACATCTCATTGATTCGCTTCACCTGATCATTCAGAGGCTGAACAAAAAACTTCCGTTTCTCCTCGAAGGCCTTCTTTGCCTTGGCAACCCAAGACACTATATCCGTTGCCTTCTTTAAACTAGCTTCGTCTGTAATTACTACCGCTTGGGCTATCTGTTCCATTTGTTCCGCTTGAGTGGTAATTTCCCGTACCGTTTCTTCAGGCACTAATGCCAGCGACATATTGAACCCCCTCCAGTTTGGTTATTTCCTCTGGCCTGGGCCGCCAATTTCCTTGAAAGTGCCGCCACAAAGCCAGAGCGTACAAGAATAAGTTAAAATCTCGGTCATGCTCCTGATACTCAATAGTGGTCAACCGTCCCGGTTCCTGTTTGTCGATATGCACCACCAACCGCCGTTTGATACGAAAGCCTGCTTGTTCTAGAGCGTATTTGTAAGCGGCCAGTTGAAGCGGCACGTCCTGGTAGATGTTGTTGCTCGTCTTAATGTCAATCAGCGTGGGTAACTTGTCGCCCTTTAGGACAACTAACAGGTCGAGCCGTCCTGCGTACCGATAAGTACGGCATACCACCGGGGTTTCGGCCAACACAATCCTTTTCACGGTTGCTTTAAACCAGTTTTGATATGCCAGTACCATTGCTTCTGTCTGAGCATCCTGTGCATACCATTCACGCCCCGTATTAATCGCCTCGCAGGCGTCATGGACGCGGCTACCAATATCGCCAGCTTCGGCCAGCACACGGTCTGCTTCTTCGTTCCCCAGCCTGCCGCGCCAACGCTCCAAATAAGGGTGGCGAATAATCCCTAGGACAGTTGTTACGCTCGGATAAAACTGCCCGTTAATTTGATACCAGCGCATTATATCTCGCCTCCATTTTGGAGGCGGCGGGGACAGGCCCCCGCCTGCGATATGCGGATGTGCGTCATGCCGCGTCACCGCCTTCATATTTCTTTTTGAGCTGCTGCAGCAGGAGCCTTTCTTTTTCTTCCTTGCGCCTTTCCAGGTCAATTTCATCAACTGACTTGACAAACTGACCCGTTTCAAGAACATGATCGTAGACCCACACCGTTACCTCTGAGCCAGCCCGCGTTGCTGCATTGGTCGCAGGATACAGCGTTTGTCTCTTAATCTCAATCGAGACTGACCTTGTCTGCGGTTTTTCATTTACCCAGTCAACGAAGGAATTCAAATCCATTTTGCCATTATCATCACTTTTCATTTGTGCTACACTCCCCTTGAGGTTTTAACTTTACCGCTTTTTTAAAGCGGTTTCTTTTATGCAGCTTCCGCAATGGCTTTCCAGTCACGTCCATTTAGCATCAATACCTTCCCACCAAGCCGTTCAAGCTCAGTAGCGCGGTCATAATTCTGTTCGTCTTGGCTGTGCCTGGTCACTGCGTTTATCAGACCCAGCTTTGACAAGTCGCCTCCTTCTATCAGGTGGCGCAATATACCGCCTGAATCGTCTTTGGTGAGTCCGTACCGGTTCGACAGTTCAAGCACTGCTTTATGTGGGTCGCCTGTGATTTTATGCCCGGCTGCTTCCCGCATTCCATCCACTATGTTCCGGAACGTCGTTTCGGTCAAAGCTCCTTTTACTATGTCCCTAGCCTTCAACCAAAAAGCCCGGTCGTCTGCCATCAGTGTTTCATCGCTGTAAAGCTCCATCGCTGCCGATTCCTCGGCTGATATTCTCCTGCCGACATGGTATTTTTGCAGCGAGTGGTCAGCAGCAATCATGCCGTTTTCACATACAAGCCGGTAGACCAATGGCTCAACTTTGAACGCACCCAGCCCGACTTCACTGTTGGTAATCACTATTCCAGCGTTTACCACATCGCCCAGCCTTATCTCGGCTTCAATGCGCCGAGTAACCGCCTTCAGGTATAACCTTGTCTCGGTTATCTCGCAGCTTTTAATTTCGAGCTGAGGGATGTCGGCCAGAACCGGCAAAACTGCTTCCATCAGTTCGTAGTTGTCCAGACGCTTATACCTGCTTGACAGAAACGCTCGCACATTTCCGTCAAGCGTGCGAATCATCCTATCCTCCGGTTTGTTCTGGAACCAATAGTTGACGTTGTCGGTCAGCAGAATCGGTGCCTCCTGGCGCATACGGTCATAATACTTGGCCGGTATCCCTACCCGGTCGGCGATTTGCCGGTGAGTCAGTTCGTTTATCCCGAAGTTTCCCACCCCGCTTACTGCCATTCCTCGACCGTCATTTACCATCTCAAGAAGCTTCGTGTTTGCTATATAATCCCTTTTCGCATTGGCCTGGCGCTCAATCTCTCTTGCCAACTCCTGAAGGCTTTTGCCCTGTTTCATAATTTAAGTCCTTCCTTTCTTGTTTTCTGCGCCCCCATCGGGTATAATGAGGGATAGGTGATTTAATTTGTCCGCTTTTATAGCGGTTTTTTGTTTATATCAACCTTACTCTCTTTTTTATCTTTCTTTTCATTCGGTACTCCGCCAGGCTGATTACGTTAACGGGCATCCCGGCCTTTAGCCAGGCCCGGAAGTCCCGGTTTTTGCCGACGAAGCTGGCCAAGAACCGCACCTTTTTGCCTCCTTTCTTTCATGCCGCCTTTTCGCCGTGCCTTATTTCCACAGCCTCCAACCCCAGCCCAGCCGCAGCCGCAAGGCGTTTCAGCTCGCCGATTTCCTTTTCGACTTCCACCGCTTCCCGCAGGATAGCCAGGAATTCTGCTTGCTCTGCCGGGCAAATGTCGCCATCGGAGGCTATTGCTATCAGCCTATTCTTCAGGGCCTCCAGGTCTGATAGCTCTTTGAGCAGTCCCAGCACCGCCGTGGCAAGCTGCCGCCGCTGGCCGTACCGGTGGGCTACCCGCTGCCCTATTGAGCATTGCTCGCAACAGTACCAATCAAGCAAGTCTGGCCTGCGGTATAATTCGGCCATCTTGATTAGCACGTCTGGCTGTACATGCGTTTTCCCCGCCTCGTAGCTATATAGCGTGCGCCTGCCTATGTAGAGGAAATCAGCGGCAGCTTCCTGGCTCAATCCCGCAGCTTCTCGCGCTTCCTTCAGCATTGTTTCACCCCCTTATCTGATAAACTCAACTTAGATAGCAGGAATACCTGCCTAAGTTGGCAAAAATAGTTCAAAGGTTTC
>JAILZP010000044.1 GCA_023512435.1 Peptococcaceae bacterium
CCCATATCCTCAAGCATGTTCGTCGAGGCAAACACCTTCAGGCACAGCGAACACGTGCCGTCGATAAGTTCAATCCCCGGTTCGTGATGAAAAAGCGCGGGATGCGGTTTCCCCCCGCGCTTTTTGGCATTCACGCTGTCCGAATATGAAAACAACAACGTTGTCCAAAGCAGCGCATTTTCTTATTTTCTGTCATCAGGCTTCCTATGAATAAATTCAACTGGTTTTATGAGTAAGGCTATTCTTTTTTATCACATCCCATTTACCATCTCTTTTTATTAATGTAAAACTTATTTTTGAGCAGTATTGCCCATATCTGCCGGGCTGCGTAACAATAACGGTTTCTCCGGATTTATTTTTGTACCTATGCTCCGGAATATTAACATGGGTATGTGCTGCTACAATAGCATCGATGCCGTCGGTAGTTTGTGCCAGTTCTTTAATCCTGTTGCCGGGATTTTTAAATTTTGTTGATTCTTCGCCAGCGTGAACCACAGCAATGACGATATCCGCCCCGGCGTATCTCATGCATTCGGGCCACTTTTTGCTGTTTACTTCTTCAACAAAGTCGGTTAATTCCAGGGTGCCGTTATATTGCGGCAGGTCCTTTAATTCTCTCGCGTTTTCAGTTTCCCCGACCTGCTTTATGGTAAGGCCGAGGATGCCGACCTTTAAAGGGCCATAATCCGTCTCTACTTCTTTAATAATATAAGGAATGACATAATTGATTTTGCAACCGTTAAATGTTGTATATAAATTGGCTGACAGAACCGGTATATTGCAATCGGCAAAATCCAAAATCAATTCATCCAAATAATCCTTATTATTGGATATAAACTCGTGATTGCCCAGCACTACAGCATCATATCCCTGTTTAGCCATTGCGCGTACAATGGGCGGCATCCTTCGCTGATGGCTTCTGTTAGGGCCACATATGTTGAACCATTGACGCATCGGTATACTGCTGATGTCTCCATTGTCCGCGTCGTAAAAATCCCCGGCATCTGCCAGAATCAGGTTTCTGTCCTTAATTCTCTCCTCCTGTATATATTGGACAAGTTTGGCCGGAATTCCTCCGTGTAAATCAGCGGTTGCAAGAACGGTAAGGTTGACTTCAGGATTTTGTAAAGAAAGGCCTGTTGTTTTGATTGCCCCGAGCTTTACAAATATAATCAGTGCGGCAATAAGCCCAACTAATACGCCCCCACGGATTATCCAGTTACGCATTGTTTATTTCTCCTTTCACGGTTCATCCCCTTTGCAAGGGTAGTGGCAACCACACCTGCCCGCCGATTACCTTGTCTTTATAATAACACCAGTTTGTGGAAAAGTCTATATTAACCTAATTTTGAGGGCCAAAGGCATTTTTGCAAATCTCCCGAAATGCCTTTAAAACAAATTAAGCGATGCTTTTTCCGCCGGGCATAAAGCAGGCACAAAACCCCCTGAAAATCAAAATCCGGCATCATCTAAGATACCGGAAATCATTGATCTCATTGGAGCGGAAAACGGGATTCGAACCCGCGACCCTCGGCTTGGGAAGCCGATGCTCTACCACTGAGCTACTTCCGCAAATTAATTTAATTATTTTGTTTAACTATTTTAATTATAGCAAAATAAATGAATTAGTCAAGGTTAAAAACAAACACCCTTATAAACGCCCTCTACTTCGGCATGCGGCTTTCGCTCCACTTGAGGATTCATATCCGATGCTTCTCAACAGGCTAAGATGTGCTATCTTTAAATAATATCGGCATAGGTATCGATCTATGCCGAAAATTTTGTTTTCATTATTTTTGGTGACCCCGGCGGGATTCGAACCCACGTTACCGCCGTGAAAGGGCGATGTCTTAACCACTTGACCACGGGGCCACAAATGGTGAGCCATCCGCGACTCGAACGCGGGACACCCTGATTAAAAGTCAGGTGCTCTACCGGCTGAGCTAATGGCTCAAAGTATAATTTTAAAGTCACGCTAGTAATAATACACTAAACGGGCTTTGGCTGTCAACTATTTGACTGCTGGATTTGACTGCCGGAGTATATATATATATATTGGCAGGGCTTCCATCCTTTCCGCCGCCCGGTGGGAGCGGACATCATTACTGATTTCCGGAAGGAGGCGCGGGTAAAATGCCGGACGGCCTGTTTTCCATCATTATTCCCGCCAAGAACGAGGGCTCCCATGTAAAGACGACCGTAGACTCTATACTCCGCACGGAGGGCGGCCCCCCGTACGAGATTATAGTGGTGGACGACGCGTCCTCCGACGGCTGCTGCTCGTTCCTGCAGGACCGCCAATACAGGCTGCCCAACCTGAAGGTGGTCACCACCGGCGGCCTGGGCGCGGCCAATGCCCGGAATGCCGGAGCGGATATGGCCAGGGGGGAAATATTGGTCTTTTGCGACGCCCACATTACCGTACCTTCCAACTGGCTCCGCAAGATGGAAAAAGACTTTTCTCTAAGCCCGGTGGCCGGCCTGTCGCCGGGCATCGCCTCCATGGCCGACCCAAAAGCCGTTGGCTACGGGCAGACCTGGAATGCCCGCCTGGAGGCCAAGTGGCTGCCCAGGCCCGCGGGCCTGACCGCCTCGCCCCTCCTCCCCGGGGGCTGTCAGGCTTTCCGCAGGGAGGCTTTTATGGAGGTGGGCGGATATGACCGGGGGTTTCGGGTGTGGGGGCGCGAAGACGAGGAAATTTCCCTCAAGATGTGGCTCTTCGGCTACAGCCTTTTTGTAGACCCCGAGATAAAGATACTCCATAATTTCAGGCCGTCCCACCCGTACCCCGTGAGCATGGATCACGTGAACTACAACTATCTGCGCATGGCGTGCTCCCACTTCGGTGAAAAAAGACTGGCTTACGCCTTCTCACTGTTAAGAAGAGACTCCCGTATAGAGCGGCAGCTGGCCTCGGTTTTCCTGAGCGATGTGTGGTCCCAGCGCGCCGACTACCTGTCCCGGCGAAAACATGACGACGAGTGGTTTGTGCAGCGATTTGACATTCCTTTTTAGAAACTGCAGCGCCGGCAAAATTGCCATATCTCCCTAATTCCCAATTCCGTTTTTTATACCGGAATGAACTTTCTCTGGAAGTTCGGGTGCAGCTTTTTGTACTCTTCCTCGGTGTAGCCGGCGAAGAATTCCCTGGCCGCGTTGTATCCGGACATGAAGATCAATTCCTTCCTTTCCGGCGTGATATCAAACTCCGTTGTGCAAACCCCCATGGTGGGAATGGCTATGGTCCGCTTAAAGTTATAGTCCTGGATATGTCTTTCATCGTGGGCTTCTATCATTGTACCCACTATGGCCGCCAGAAAATCGAGAATGTTGTTTATCTCCCTGAGCTTTCCCCCGCTGGGCTCCGCCAGTTTAAAACCAATGGTGGGCCACTGGGGATCTTCCACCGAGTCAAAGATCCAGACCGGAAAGTTGCTCAAAATCCCGCCGTCCACTATGTAACTCCTCTTTATCTCCCCGCCGTCCCGGTAGTCAAAGGCCACCGGTTCGAAAAAAAAGGGTATGCTCATGGACATGCGCACCGCCCGGGCCACGCTGAACCGGTCGGGGTCAACCCCGTACTCCCGGATGTCCTGGGGCAAAACCAGCATTTTACCCCGGGAGATGTCGCTGGCGATGACATTTAACCGGTACGCGTACCTCGGGTTTGTTTCTCCCTCTATCCTGAGGTCGCCGAAGCTGGCGACTCCCTTTTTGCTCAACAGTTCCTCCATGAACCTTTCTATGAACTGTCCTTCGTAGATGCCTTTCTCAAACAGGAGACTCAGTGTTTTGCCCGGCAGCAACAGTTTGTCAAGAAAGCCCTCGTCCTTGATCAGGTTAAAGTCCAGGTCAAACATTATCTTTTTTATCTCGTCGGCCGAATAGTTGCCGGCTATCAATGCGGCCACGATGGCCCCGGCGGAAGTGCCGGCGACATTCTGCCACCGCACCTTCTTTTCCTTCTCGGCGTAGTACACGGCCCCCACCAGGCCTATCCCCTTCACCCCGCCGCCCTCAAAAACCGCATCGGCTTTCAAAAAACCACCCCCTGCCAGTGCGTTAACTTTAGCCCCGGGCATGTACCCAGGCAATTTTAACCATATTATACACCACCTAGAAAAACATGCCAGTCTATAAAAACCAAAAGGCTGTTTGATCTATCCCGGTCAAACAGCCTTTTACAGGTTGGCGGAGAGCGAGGGATTCGAACCCTCGAGACAGCTTTAGCACCGTCTACTCGCTTAGCAGGCGAGCGCCTTCGACCTACTCGGCCAGCTCTCCGTGTTGTTTTTCTGGCGGAGGGAGTGGGATTCGAACCCACGGAACCCGCAAGGGTTCAACGGTTTTCAAGACCGCCTCCTTCAACCGCTCGGACACCCCTCCAAATTCGGTCGTCGGTCGTCAGTCGTCGGTCTTCTGTGTTCCCGTTGCTTGACTTTCGGTCTATACCTTCTATCCCAACGTCTGACGTCTTCCTACTGACGACTCAATTTGCGGCATAATAAAGTATAGCACAGCCCTCATACCGTGTCAACACGGCCATTTTTGCCGGGGAAGGGTCATGTTTTGCGCGCATTCCCGCCGGCCCGCCGCGGCGGCGTCACTCCGCCGGAATGTCCCCGGATTCCCGGGCCAGGTTCATAAACCTGGTGTATTCCTTGAGAAAGGCCAGTTCCACCGTCCCCGTGGGGCCGTTCCTCTGCTTGGCCACGATGATTTCGGCAATGCCCCTCTTTTCTGTGTCCGCCTTGTAATACTCCTCCCGGTAGATGAACATAACCACATCGGCGTCCTGCTCCAGGCTTCCGCTTTCCCTGAGGTCCGACATGATGGGTCTTTTTTTGTCCCGCTGCTCCACCGACCGGCTGAGCTGGGCCAGGGCAATCACGGGCACGTCCAGATCCTTGGCCAGGGCTTTCAGCGACCTGGAAATGTCGGCGATTTCCTGCTGGCGGTTCTCGGCCCGGGAGGACCCCTGCATCAGCTGCAGGTAGTCGATGACAACCAGGCCCAGGCCCTTTTCGGCCTTCAGCCGCCTGGCCTTGGCCCTCACCTGCCGCACCGACAGACCCGGGGAGTCATCGATGTAAAGCGGTATCCCGGCCAGCCTGGCGGCAGCCTCGGAAAGCTTGTTCCAGTCCAGCTCGCTTAAGTTTCCGCTGCGCACTTTCTGCATGTCCACCATGGCCTCGGCGCATAACACCCGCTGCACCAGTTGGGCCTTGGACATCTCCAGGCTGAAAACGGCCGTCGGCACCTTGCTGTTCAGGGCCGCCTGGTGGGCCACGGTCATCCCGAAGCTGGTCTTGCCCATAGCCGGCCTGCCGGCCACAATGATCAGGTCCCCGGGCTGCAGCCCGCAGCACAGCCTGTCCAGGTCCACAAAGCCGGTGAGCACCCCGCTTATTTTCCCCTTGTTCCGGAACCGCTCCTCCACCAGCCGGAATATTTCAACCAGCACCCGGTCCATGGGGCTGAAAACCGAGGATGACCGCCTGACCCCCAGTTCCAGGAGCATTCTTTCGGCCTCGTCAATGAGCCTTTCAGCGTCGTCTCCGCCTTCGTAACCCATCCCGGCGATGCGGTTGGCGATGGATATAATGCCGCGCAGGAGGGACTTTTCCTCCACGATCCTGGCGTGATGCTCGGCGTTGGCCGCCGTGGGCGCCATGCCCGCAAGGGAGGCCACGTAGGTGGCCCCGCCCACTTTTTCCAGGTTGTCCTGCTGCCTCAGCTTATCAGTGACGGTGACCAGGTCCGGAGGCACGCCGGCCTCGTCCAGATCCAGAAAGGCTTTGTAAATCAGCCGGTGGCCCTCCATATAAAAGTCCTCGGGCCGCAAAAAACGGGACACCCTGTACAGGGCCTCCCGGTCCAAGAACAGGGCGCCCAGCACCGCCTGTTCGGCATCAATGTTTTGAGGTGGCACCTTATCCGTCAAGGCTGTCACACCCGCCGTCCTTTTGAATCAATTAATCACCGAAGGTGAGTTGAAAACCAGGTGTAAAATCTCCTCCACCGAGGAGACCGGAGTGACGGTTATTCCCCTGAGGCTTACCGGAATGTCATTGGCGTTGTCTTCCGGAACCAGCACCCTTTTAATCCCCGCCTGCCTTGCCCCGTATATCTTTTCCGGAATGCCCCCCACGGCCCTGACCTTGCCCTGAATGGACAGTTCCCCGGTCACGGCCAGGTCCTGGGGTATGGGCCTGTCTTGAACGGCGCTGTACAGCGCCAGAAAAATGGCCACTCCGGCCGACGGCCCGTCAATCTTCCCGCCTCCCACCACATTGACGTGAACGTCGTAGTTGTACAGGTCCTCGCCGGTGGTTTTCCTGATTACCGAGGCGGCATTGAAGACCGAATCCCGGGCCATGCTTCCGGCTGTGTCGTTGAAACGGATGGTGCCCTTGCCCTTTTCCCGGGCAGGGAAGGCAATGGCCTCTATTTCCAGCACCGAACCGAGAAAACCATACACCCCCAGCCCGAAAACCTTGCCCACCTCGGCCTTTTCCGAGGCCTTTCCCACCGCGTACGGGGTCAGGCGGCTCCACTGGATCACTTCGTACACGTCCCCGGCGGTAATCCTTACTCCGGCCGGGTTCCGGGACTTGTGGCAGGCCAGCCCGAAGGCGTCGGACAGAATGTTTACCGCCTTGCGTCCTTCTATGGTGTACTGGCTGATAATTTCGGCCACCGCCTCGTCAATCTCCGCCCCCAGTTTGCCCCTGGCCTGCAGGATGATGGCCTTTATGTCGGCGGGGGTCAGGGGATCAAAATACACCTCGGCGCACCGGGACCGGATGGCCGGGTTGATTTCCGAAGGGTCCCTGGTGGTGGCGCCGATCAGGACGAAATCGGCCGGGGCTCCCTCTTCGAACAGCTTTTTGACGTACCGGGGCACGTTGGGGTCGTGCGGGTCGTAGTAAGCCGAGTCGAAATACACCCTTTTGTCC
This sequence comes from Peptococcaceae bacterium, assembly GCA_023512435.1. Classification (GTDB taxonomy): domain Bacteria; phylum Bacillota; class Desulfotomaculia; order Desulfotomaculales; family Desulfocucumaceae; genus JAILZP01. Next base: position 6,960 of record JAILZP010000044.1, read on the forward strand.
TCCAGCACCTTGAGGAGCTTGCTCTGCAAAATGGGGTCCATTTCCCCGATCTCGTCTATAAACAGCACTCCCCCGTGCGCGTCGGTCACCAGACCGGGCTTCGGCTCGGGAATGCCCCCGTCCGCCAGGTCCCTGCGGGCCCCCTGGTAAATTGGGTCATGGACCGAACCCAGCAGGGGATTGGTGGCCTCCCTGGGGTCCCAGCGCAGGGTGGTGCCGTTGACTTCCACAAAGGGCGCCTCACCGCCGAAGGGGGTGCCCTTCCGGGCCCTGGCCGCTTCAAGGGCCAGTCTGGCCGCCGTCGTCTTGCCCACACCCGGCGGGCCGTACAGCAGGATATGCTGTGGATACGGGGAGGTCAGCTTGGCCAGCAGCGCCCTGATCGCCCCATCCTGGCCGATTATTTCCTCAAAGCTGGCCGGGCGGAGCATTTCCATGGCCGACCGGGACAGTTTTCTCTGTTCCAGCTTTTCAAGCATGGCCAGCTTTTTCAGTGTTTGGGCGTTCTCGGTGCCGGCGTTTTCCTTCACCACCTGCATCCTGATTTCCCGCACGTAGTCCTCGTGGCGAAGCTGAAGCTTTTCGCTGACTTTTCTCTCGATATCGTCCTCCACCGTGCGCCTGGCGATGATATCGGCAATTTCATCCTCCAGTTCCATGAGAATTTCGGGAATTTCTTCCGGGGTGGGAAGAACGTCCAGGGTGGGGTCTTCAAAAACCAGCTTTTGCAGGGCCAAAACTTTTTCTTCAAGCCTGTCCGACCTCATCAGCTGCAGGGCATTCAACTTGCCGGCCCGCAAAACCAGCCTGTCCGATCCGTAAAGATTGGAAACCATCCCGTACAGCGCATTAACCTGCCTGACCAGCTGGCTTTCGGCAGGCTGCTTTTTTCCGGGGCCCTTTTTGGCGCCGCCCTTTACTTTTTCCAGGAACACCTTCACGGTCGAAAACTCCTTTCTGTCAATAGCCTGGAAAAAAGGAAACAGGATAACAAATACCCAGGGACAGGAAGATATTTTCAGCCTGGCCTTAAATCCCTTCCACGAGAACGGTGATGGTCGCCTGGACCGAAGGGTGGAGCTTTACCGTTACCAAGTGTTCTCCCAGGGTTTTTAAGGGTTCTTTGAGCACAATTTTCTTTTTATCCAGGTCGATACCGTGCTGCCGGGCCAGGCCTTCCGCGATGTCTTTGCTGCTCACAGCCCCGAAAAGTTTTCCGCCCTCTCCCACCCTGGTCTTGATGCGCACCTTGGTTCCGTCCAGCCTGGCGGCGGCGGCCCTGGCCTCCTCCTCTTCCTTCTTCTTCTTCATGTCCTGGGCGGCCTTTTGCCGGGAAATTTCTTTCAGTGCGGCTTCAGAGGCCTCCACGGCCAGGTTCCTGGGGATCAGGAAATTCCGGGCGTACCCTTCGGCCACGGTGATGATGTCGCCTTTTTTCCCCTGTCCCTTTACATCCTGCAAAAGAACAACCTTCACTTTTTTTCTTCCTCCTCCGGCGTCCGGCCATCCGGGGCAAGCCGGCGAATATTCCAGATGGAATCGATTACTCCGGTGGCGGCCAGCACCCCCGCCGCAACGGGAAGGTATATCACCAGAATTGCCAGCCCCAGCAGCTTAAAGGGCCGGGCTACCTTCCAGCGCCGGAGGTAAAAGGCATGAACCGACGCCCCGATGACTGAAAGGACAAAACCCGTCACCCACAATACAACCTTGCCCGCCGCCGCCAGACCCCGGGCGCCGGCCTGGTCGCCGCCCAGCAAAAGGGCCAGCCCGGCGATCACCCCCCAGATGACGTACCAGGGCAGCCGCCAGCGGCTGAAGGGAATTGAGGCGGGAACTCCGTATCCGATCCTGACCATCGCCCGCCTGGCCAGCCAGTAGGAGACGGAGGCCGACACCATGAACCAGATCAGCGCCGAGGACGTGGCCAACACCGGCCACGCTGCCTCCACCCGGCCGATGACCGTCTCCATCTCCTTCAGGGCGGCCGGGTCAAGTTCTCCCGCCTTGCCGCCCGGGCCGAACATCTCGTTCAGCACCCGGCGCTCCTGTTCAAACACGTACTGCTGCCTTTCGTTCAGCACAAGGGGACTGGCGCCGGTAAAAATGTAGCCGGCCAGGAATATCCCCAGGGCAACGGCCAGGGAAAAGAAAGCGGCTGCCAGTAAGGACTTTCCGTACGCGACATGATTCTTGAAGAGAAGCCCCAGTAAAAGTCCCAGCGGCCCCGTCTGCACCACCAGAAGCAGCGCCAGTTTAAGGCTGGCGGTGGCGGCGGACAGCACGGCCGCCATGATCAAAAGCGCGGCCAGGCCGTGCCGCAGGTCCCGCCTGCGCACAAGCAGGGCCAGTGGAACAGGAATGACCATCATGGCGAATACGGACATGAAGGGAACATATATCCAGGCCAGGGCCGGGATCAGCGCAGCCGCGCTGAAAACGGCAAAATCAACCGCCTCTCTTTTTTTTAAACCGGCAGACAAGGAATCACCTCTTCCTGTCCACCAGGTAAGTTAAAAACATGGTCAGGTCGCCGAACCACTTTTCAACCTCGTGCGTCTCCTGGATGCCCTGCCTCAACTTTGACTCCACGGCCACGTCAATCCTGGAAAAAGTAAAGCCCATCCGCCTTCCCAGCACATAGCAGGTGATAATAATTCCCGAAAGGGCGTCCAGGAGTTTCTCTTCGCTCCCCCGCAGCATGCTCTTGTACAGGGCTGAAATCGAAGTGATCAGGTCGGCCTTCAGCCACTCCACCACCCGGATATTTTTGGCAATTTCGGGTTCATTGCCTCCAGGAAACATAAATTTCCCCCCGCATTCCTTGCAAACCATAAACCTATTCTTCAGTAAGTCTCTTTTTTCCTCCCCCGGAACCTGTCATTTATTGTTCATTGAAAGCGGCGGGGGCGCCCCGGAAAAGATTAAGGGGAACCGAGGTTCCCCTTTCCTAATCCGCGGTGAAAGGAAGCAGGGCTATTATTCTCGCCCTTTTCACGGCGGTGGTCAGCAGCCGCTGATGCCTTGCACAGTTTCCCGAAATCCTGCGGGGCAGGATTTTTCCTCTCTCGGTTATGAATTTTTTCAGCCGGGGGACATCCTTGTAATCAATGCCCTCCAACTTATCGACGCAGAACACGCAGACTCTCTTTTTGCCCCTGCGGCCCCGTTCGCGCTTCATATTCTTTTCCTCCTTGCCTGATTCCTCTTAGAACGGCAGGTCATCCTCGGTGAAGGGAACCTCGCTGAATTCGTCATCGCCTGATTTCTGCTGCCCCGGCGCCGGGCCGTACTGGGAATCCCTGCCGCGGTCCAGGAAACGCACATTTTCCGCCACCACCTCGGCAGCCTTGCGGCGTATGCCCTGACTGTCATCGTAGGACCTGATCTGGAGGCGGCCGTCCACCGCCACCATGTACCCCTTTTTAAGGTTGTTGGCACAGGTTTCGGCCAGTCCCCGCCACAAAACCACGTCTATAAAGTCGGTCTCCCGCTCACCCTGCTTGTTGCTGAAAGTGCGGTTTACCGCCAGTGTGAACCTGGACACGGGAACCCCCGAGGGAGTGAACCTCAGTTCCGGGTCCGCCGTCAGCCGGCCGATCAGGATTATCTTATTATACATACAAGCACCGCCCTGGCGAAATTTCTTTGCGCGTTACCCGGCCGGCCGCCCGCTATCCGTCCTCCCGGACGATGATGTGGCGCATGACGTCATCCGATATCTTGAAGACCCGGTCCAGTTCGCTGGCCACCGCCGGCTCGGCCCTGAACTTGCATACCACGTAGAAGCCTTCCCTTACGTGGCCGATTTCATAGGCCAGCCTTCTCTTGCCCCACTTGTCGAGGCTGGTGATCTCCCCACCGTTTCCCTCGACCAGCGACTTGAACTTCTCCACCGCCTCGTTGGTCTTTTCCTCGTCCAATTCCGGGCGCAGGATAAAGACGGTCTCGTACTTGCGCACCCCTCTTCACCTCCTCCCCACGGACCATGGCCCTGCCACCAGGGCAGAGCGGGGGGAATTACAAAGGCCAAAAAGTCTAATTTTGGCTATAGAATTATAGCATACAAATGAACAAGCAGGCAAGTAAAATGTACCGGCAGGTCTGAGTCAAGAATTAGCAGGTAATACTCCCTGTATTTTTTATTGGGGCCGGGGTCCGGTTTTCGGCCGCCTGCGTACGTGCGTCCATGCACTACCCGGCTGCGGCCGCGTCCTGCGGACCGCCCGGATCCCGTATGCTCCTTCGCCAAGGAGCCGGATAACAGCCTCCGGTATTTCCGCCCGGATTGAAAATCCTCCCCCTGCGTAAGCAGCCTGATTCATTTATTATCCGGGCTCATCCATTTAATCTTAATAGCTTCATTCTCCAGCGGTTTGAATTCGGCATCACCGGTTAAAAGAGTCCCGCCGGTACTGGCAGCTGATGCCGCCGCAAAAGCGCCTGCAAACGACAGGTCATATTTTGCTTTTATGTCCCCGGCCAAAATTGCCAGCTGTTCCTCCGCCTGCAGCAGATCTACCGGCCAGACCTTGATGATTTCCAGGGTTTTCCTGGCCGTTTCCCTATTGTAAGCCTTCTGCAGGCGGCAGTATATTTCACCAAGGCTGACCCAGTTCAGGTAAACCGACGACCGGCCTTTCTGAGCGTCCCTTAAAACATCCTCCACGTCCTGGGCGCCGGCCTCATCGTTAAGGTATGCAAGCACGGCGTAACTGTCTAAAACGAAAAGGCCCATTCTCTACTTCTTACCCTTCTTTTTTGAAAGTATTTCCCTTTCTTCCTGCCGTATTTCCGTCATGTGCCGGGCCGCCGGCCGTCCTCCCCGGAGCATGCCCCTGGCCGCCTTAATGGGGTCTTCCGGTATGGGAACCACCGCAATGTGCCCGTCCATTTCGGTCACCTTTACCACCGAGTTGGCCTTGATGCCGTACTTCGCCCTCAGGTGGGCGGGAATAACTATCTGTCCCTTGGAGCTTACTTTGTTAATCATCTTTAAATCACCTTTCAGGTTTTACTTTGTATTAATGTTCCTCTGAAAACAAAAAAGTAAAACCCCCCGTCGCCTGCTGTGACAGATTTTCCTTTACCTTCAGTCCCGCTTCCCCGCGCCTGCCACCGGGGCTGTTCAACTCTCCGGCTTGCCGGGAGCGGCGGTTGAGACAATGCTCCTGACGCTTTTTTCAAACTTCGGACGGGGAATCATGATCACCCTCCCGCATTTCTGGCACTTGATCCGGAAGTCTATGCCGATCCTCATTATTTCCCAGATGTCGCCCCCGCAGGGGTGAGTTTTTTTCATCTTCACCACGTCACCGGCTTTATATTTAACAAGTTGAGACATAAAAGGCCCCCCGCCCTTTATTTAACGGCCGCCATCCGCTATCCCGGCGACCGGCGCCCTTCGTCCGGCGGCCTGTTTTCAGGCATTCCGCAGGAACGCGCCGTAGGCCATGTAGGCCATGTAAATGTCGGCCTTGCTGGCCACCTCGAAGGTTGAATGCATGCCCAGGAGAGCTACGCCGCAGTCCACCACGTCCATGTTGTACGCGGCCAGCAGGTAGGCTATTGTTCCCCCGCCCCCCTGGTCCACCTTTCCCAGTTCCCCGGTCTGCCAGAAAACCCCTTCCCGGTTGAAAATCTCCCTGACCCTGGCGACAAATTCGGCGCCGGCCTCACTGGAACCCTTTTTCCCCCCGGTCCCGGTATATCTGGTGAGCACCACGCCCCTCCCAATCCTGGCGGCGTTCAGTTTGTCCATAACTTCCTCGTAATTGGGATCCAGGGCGGCATTGACGTCCGCCGACAGGGCGCTGGACGCGGACAGGCACCTTCTCAGCCGCAGGTCGATGTGGTTTCCGCCCCGGCGGGCAATCAGCTCGGCCACGAAATTTTCCAGGAAGGCCGACTGCATCCCGGTGTTCCCGGCGCTGCCGATTTCTTCCTTGTCGGCCAGAAGCACCACTGCGGTTCTGTCCGGGATGTCCAGGCCCACCAGAGCCCTCAGGGCTGTATAGGCGCATACCCGGTCGTCCTGACCGTACGCCGCCAGCAGCCCCCGGTCAAATCCCACGTCCCTGGCCGCCCAGGCCGGAACGGCCTCAATTTCTGCGCTGATAAAGTCCTCTTCCCCTATTCCGAACCGGTCCCGGAGGTGGTTCAGGACGGCCTGCCTGATTCTCCGCCCGGCACCACCGCCTTCCACGGGGATGCCGCCCACCAGCAGGTTCAGAGCTTCACCCGCAATCCCCTCGGACATCTTTTTTTCCATCTGGTCCCTGGACAGGTGCGGCAGCAGGTCCGTTACGGTGAACACCGGGTCTCCGGGAGACTCGCCGACGTTGATTTGAACCTTTGATCCGTCCTGCCTGACCGCCACTCCGTGCAGGGCCAGGGGCACTCCCACCCAGTGGTATTTTTTTATTCCGCCGTAATAATGGGTTTTAAACAGCCCCAGGTAGCCGTCCTCGTAGAGAGGCTCCGGTTTCAGGTCCAGGCGGGGAGAATCTATGTGCGCTCCCACCAGCCTTATCCCTCTCTCCGGGGGATCATGCCCGATGACCGCCAGGGCCATCCCCTTGTGCCGGTTAACCATGAAAACCCTGTCTCCCGGCACCAGTTCACCCTTCCCGGCAATATCGATGAAACCCCTTTCCAGGGCGATCTTGCAGGCCGCGATGACCACTTCCCGCTCAGTCTTGCCCCTATCCAAAAACTCCTTGTATTCCTCGCAAAAAGCAAACACCTGTTCCCTTTCGGTGCCGGAGAGCCTGTCCCACACCGTCACTGGAGATTTTTCATTTTCCTGGTCAAGCTTGAGAAAAGCCATTGCGTACCCCCCCGGAAAGCGGCCGGCGCCCGTATTCTGAAATCCATCCGTTATTTTTCTGCCCCGGCATTTTCTATATACCCCACCCGGGAAACTTTACGTTCAGGATCACCAGCCCCTTTATAAAATACGGCGCCAGGACCGATTTTTGCAGGGCCATGCCGACCCAGTCGGAATGCCGGCCGTCCGTCAGGAAGGCCGCCGGAGCCTGCAAAGAATTGGCCAGGGCTACCAGGACGGCTGCCAGGACCGCCCCCTTGGCCGCCCCCAGCAGTGTTCCGCCAAGCCTGTCCAACGGTCCCAAAAAGAGCAACCCGGCTATTTTTCCAGCCAGGAAACCCAGAATTTTGACGGCCCAGGACACGGCCAGCAAGATGGCAATAAAGCAAATAATATCCAGGACCCCCGAGGCCATCGCACCGGCAACAGAATCGCCCAACCCCTGCAGCGGATAAATGGTCCCCTTGGGCGCTATACCCTGACTTCCGGAGCCTGCAGGGCCGAAAATGTCGGTCCCCGGCGGCTTAACCCTGGATCCGATGGCCGGTACCGGCATCAGGCCCTTTATGGCTGAAACCAGGTTCCACTTTAGATTGAGCGTGTCCGCCAGTGGCCGGTAAAAATTCAAAGCAGCGGCAAGTCCCAGCAACGTTCCCAGAAGCCTGGCCAGCCCGCCGACAAGCCCCGTTCTGAATCCCATCCAGGCATATCCCAAAATAATTGCTGAAATCAGGATGTCCAGCCAATTCGTACCCATCACTCCCCAAATTGTCTTATATCAACCTTTTCGGTCCAGAATACAGACATATTTTATCACTGGTTTTTTATTCTGTCTCCCTTCTCCGGTCTCCTGTTTCCGGCCGGAAAATAGATCCGGGGGCTAAACAACTTTTCTCCGGCTAAAAATCACCGCCGGGGAAATGAATAAAAGCGCCCCCAGCAGCGCCAGCCCCGCGTAGCCGAAGAGGGGATAGAGCACCTTCACCAGCAGGGAGAATTTAAGGGTTGCCAGCGGCAGGGAAAACAGCACTGCTCCGGCGCCTATCAGCTTGTACCTGGCGCTGCCGCTTCCCGCGAAACGGGAGGCGAAGCCGTGGGTGTCGGCAATGGCGGTGGTTAAAATGGCCACCCAGATCAGCGCGCCCAGGGCCGTTTTCAAAGGCGCGCCCAGGCTTCCCGCCATAAAGAGCAGCGGCACTTCGTACCCGGTTATGCGCGGGTGGAAGCAAAGGCCGGCCGCCACCATCAAAAAGGCCACCGTACCGATGACGGCTCCTCCCAGCATCCCGCCCATAACTCCGGGCCGCAGGGGAACCGACCTCCCCAGGGATGAAAGCACGGCCGCCGGAACCACCATGTTATAGGAGACGTACAGAAGGGCGGACCAGGCCCAGTTGATCCTGAATCCGTGCGAAGAGACGGAAAAGGGCCCGTGTTTTTCCGGTGACGGATGGGCAAACATCATTGCCAGCAGGCAGATAAGCAGGATGGCCGCAACCTTGACCGGAACCAGCACGGCGTTTGCCGAAATTACTCCCTGCAGGCCCTTGGAAATCACTGCTACGGTGATCAGCGCGGTAAGCAGGGTGCCGAGAAGCCGGGACAGTCCCAGCTGTTCCGAAAAAACCGCGCCTCCCCCCGCCAGCATGACCACAACACCGCCGGGCAGCATGACCAGGCTCAGGAGGTCCATTATTCTTGCCGGCGCACGGCCCAGAACGGTCCTGTAAAAGTCCATGTAATTCGTGGTCCCCGTGGACACCGACAGGAACATTACCAGGCCGCCCAGGCAGCAAAAAAGAGACGCCGCCAGCAACACTCCCCGCAAGCCGTCATGTCCAAAAACAATAAAAAACTGCAGTATTTCCTGCCCCGAGGCGAAGCCGGCCCCTATAACCGCCCCCACGTAAAGAACAGCCACCTTGAAAACGACAAACCGGGACGAGGACGCAAGCAAAAACTACCACCCCCTTTTACACTCTATGCCCGTGGAGGTGAAACATACCTGTTTTAAACCCCAAAGGCTTCCCCTGCCTGCTGTTTTTCATGTCCTCCGTGCGCGCAGCAAAATTATTCTGTTTAAACATACCTGGGTTTGGAAATAAATATACTTGTATTGTATTTTTGGAGGGGTTCTATGACTGCCGTTAACGCTGTAAAAGAGGCCGGGGTTCCGGCCAAAACCAAGATACACTACGAGGACCCTCTGGCGGCGGCCAAGCTCAGTTGGGATTTGTCCGCCCGGCTGAAAAAGGCCGGTGTCCGGGCGGATCAGGACAAGATCCTGCTTTGCGTGGGTACCGACCGTTCAACCGGTGACTGTCTCGGACCGCTGGTGGGTTCGAAAATTCAGGCCGTGGTCCAGGACTGCCTGCACGTATACGGAACCCTGGACCACCCGGTGCACGCCAGCAATTTGCAGGAAAAGCTGAGCGAAATTTATTCCCGGTTCAAGGACCCGTATATAATCGCCGTGGATGCCTGCCTCGGCTGCCTCGAAAACGTGGGGCACATAAGCGTCGGGGACGGGGCGCTGCAGCCTGGCGCGGGGGTGAATAAAAACCTTCCCGCGGTGGGAGATGTGCACATCACCGGAACAGTGAACGTGGGCGGTTTCCTGGAGTTTCTGGTGCTCCAGAATACCCGCCTGAACATCGTTATGAAAATGGCGGACTTGATCGTGGAGGGCCTGTTGAGGATGATTGAGGAAACCGCCCGGGAAGCGGCGGTTACCGAATGTTAACGAAAAAGCCCCGGCGCTGGGCCGGGAAGTGGAAAACCCCGGCCGGGCCGGGGTTTCTGTTTTCGGGAGCCGCTTCTACGTCACCTTAATTTTATCTCTCTGAGCCTCTTTATTATGTCCTCCGGGGTTTTCCCGCCGGCGTCGATAACCGGCACGTCATCTTTGATGTCCTGCATGTTCATGACATTATTGTCCAGCCCGGCGGTAATTACCGCATCCACGTCCTGTCCCCGGTAGGAGCCCACCACCTCGAACCCCTCGTTATTAAGCATTTCTTTCAGGCCGGAAGGAAGCCCATCGCCCACAGCCACTTTTTTCAACAGTGAAACACCTCCGGACAATATGACTGGGTGTCTTGTAATAACTCACGGATTTATTCTTTTGCGGGCGCGGCATTTTTATGCGTTCCGTTTCAGGCTTGCTTAAGCCCTTGTTTTTTTAAACCCGTCCAGGATGGATAAGACCTCTTTGTCCGTGGTCTGGGCGAAGTTATGATAAAATTGCCCCACCGCATAAAAATTGTCCGGCGCGCAAAGGCAAACCACCTCGTCCGCCACCCGGCCGAACAGTTCCAGTGTGTCCGGCGGGGCCACCGGCACCGCGATGATCAGCCTTCCGGGCTGCAAAGACTTTTTGGCGAACCCGGCGGCGGCCAGCATGGTATAACCCGTGGCCGCCCCGTCATCAACCAGGATCAGGGTTTTATTCCGGAAATCCGGGTACTCCGCACTGCCCCGGTAGCCTGCCATTCTTCTTTTTATTTCCCTGACCTCTCTCTCAATCAAGCCGTCCAGGTCTTTCTTCCTGATGCCGATCAGGGAGATCTGATCCCGGTTTAAAAATGTGCTTCCGTCCTGGGCCACAGCTCCTATGGCCACTTCCGGATTATAGGGGGATCCTATTTTCCTGGGTATGATGAGGTCCAGGGAAGCCCCGATCTCCCCGGCCACCTCGGCTCCCACCACCACGCCGCCCCTTGGAATGCACAGAACCACCGCGTCCGCTGGATCCAGTTTCTTCAGCTCGGCGGCCAGCTTCCGGCCGGCGTCAGCCCTGTCTCTGAACAATGGAAACCCTCCCTGAAAAGACGGAAACCGGGGAAAGCGGCAGTTGTTTCCCAGCTCCTGCCTTTTAGTATACACATAATTTGACAGTATAGAAGCGGTGAGATAAAATTTTTATGTGTCAAAAATCAAGAGGTTATTCTTTTGTAAGGAAGGCTGCCTTATGAAAACACTTTACCTGGACTGTTTTTCCGGAATTAGCGGAGACATGTGCCTGGGAGCCCTGATCGACGCGGGCGCCGACCCCGCCATGCTGGAGATGGAACTGCGCAGGCTGCCGCTGTCGGACTGGGACATGCGGGCGGAGAGGGAGACCCGCCGGGGCATAACCGGGACAAGGGTAAAAATAGAAGTTAAAGAACAGCACCAGCCCCACAGGCGTTTCAGTGAAATAAGGGACTTAATCCTGGGCAGCCCTTTGCCGGAGAGGGTCCGGGACATTTCAACGGCGATATTTCAGCGGCTGGCCGAAGCCGAGGGAAAGGTGCACGGAGTCCCTGCTGGTGAGGTTCATTTTCACGAGGTTGGCGCGGTGGATTCCATTGTGGACATAGTGGGAATTTCCCTGGCCCTGCACTTTCTGAAAGTGGAAGAGGTGGCCTGCTCGCCTGTTCCCGCCGGCAGCGGCTTCGTCGAGTGCCGGCACGGCCTTCTCCCGGTGCCGGCCCCGGCCACCGCGGAACTGCTCAAGGGCGTTCCCCTCAGGAAGCTGGATGTGACCGGAGAGCTGACCACCCCCACCGGGGCCGCCGTGGTAGCCGCTTTGGCCGAATCGTACGGACCCCTCCCGGAGATGACGGTGGAGGCGGTGGGCTACGGCTTCGGCAGCAAGGATTTCGGCCTGCCCAACTTCCTTAGGGTTTTCATTGGCGAAGCGGCCGGTAAAAAAACAGCCTTTGAAAGTGAAACCGTCCTTGTCATGGAAGCCAATATAGACGATATGAACCCCCAGTTTGCCGGCCATGTCATGGAGAGGCTCTTTGCCGCCGGCGCCCTGGAGGTGTTTATTTCCCCGGTCTACATGAAAAAAAACCGCCCCGGTTTCCTGTTGACCGCCTTATGCCGGCCGGGGAACAGGGATGCACTGCTGCAAATTCTCTTTAACGAAACAACAACCCTGGGCGTCAGGTTCGGGGAGGAAAGACGGGCGGTCCTGGAACGCCGCGTGGAAGAAGTGGATTCTCCTTACGGCAGGGTAAGGATGAAAATGGCTCTGGAAAGCGGGGGCCGGATCCTTAAAGCCGCGCCGGAATACGAAGACTGCAGGAAAATTGCCCTGGAAAAGGGCGTTCCCCTGAGGGAGGTGTACGAAGCCGCCCTTTTTGAGGCATTAAACTTTAAAAAATAGATTTCTTGTGAAAAGGAAGGCGGAAAGCCGTCCTCCTTCAAAAGGCCAACCCCAGTCTCTGCGCTGCCAGCGCCAGCAGGACCACCGCCGGCAGGGCGGGAAGGAGGTTGCCCACCCTGATTTCCCTGATGCCAAGAATGTTAACGGCGATGCCCACGATCATCAGACCCCCGGTGGCGGTCAATTCCTTGACCACCCCGTCGGTTAACAGTGTTTTAAAATTGTCGGCCAGAAGGGTTATGCTTCCCTGGTATAGAAAAACAGGCAGGGCGGAAAAGATCACCCCGGGGCCCAGGGTGGAGCTGAAAACAACGGCCGAAACCCCGTCCAGGGTGGCCTTGGCCAAAAGTATGGACGGGTTTCCGTTGAGCCCGTCCTCGATGGACCCCACGATGGCCATGGCCCCCACGCAATAAATCAGGCTGGCGGTGACAAAGGCCCTGGACATCCTTCCTTCCCCTCCCCCGATCCTGGTCTCCAGGCGGGCGCCCAGCGCCGCCAGGCGCTTCTCAATGTCAATGGCCTGCCCGGCGGCGCCCCCCGCCACCAGGCTGATCACCACCAGCAGGACATTTTCGGTTTTAAGGGACATCTGAATGCCAATCAGCAAAACGGAGAGGCCCAGCCCCTGCATCACTGTCTCCTTGACAGCCTCCGGGATGCCCCTCCTTAAAAACACTCCCAGCAGGCCGCCGGCCACTATGGCGGCCGTGTTTGCAAAAGTTCCGGTCAAAAATCATTCATCCCCCTGTTGCAACTATATTTTTCCTGTTTGTTTCACGTGAAACTTCCCCCGGAATAAGGAGTCCCTTTTCCTCTTTCAGCGCATTCAAAAAACTTATCATTTCCGTCTTGTTTTTAAACTCCATAACCACCCTGCAGCAGCCGTCCTTCATTTCTTTTATTTTTACCTCGGCTTCCAGGATGTTGCTCAGGTCCTTCTCCAGCACCCGGTATTCCTTGACCCTTCCCCTCCGCATTCTTTCCCTTGCCCTTGTGGCGGCCATTTTCTTTACCAGGCTTTCGGCCTGTCTCACATTCAACTGCCCGCTGATAATCCTTTTGGCCGCGCT
>JAILZP010000012.1 GCA_023512435.1 Peptococcaceae bacterium
GCCTGGAAGAACCACAAGAACGGCGCCCTGAACCCCAAGGCCCAGTTCCGCCAGGAGGTGCCCATGGACAAGATCCTGAAGTCTCCCGTCGTGGCGGCTCCCCTGGGCATCATGGACTGCTCCGGGGTGGCCGACGGTGCCGCGGCGGCGGTTATAGTAAGGGCCGAGGACGCCCACAGGTACAACAAGAACCCGATGTACGTGAAGGGGCTGGCCATCGCCTGCGGACCGGGACACGGGGCCATGCACCAGGACTACGACTTCACCAGCGTGCGGGAGACGGTCCAGGCCGCCCGGGACGCATACAGGCAGGCCGGGGTCACCGATCCCCGGAAGCAAATCAGCCTGGCCGAGGTGCACGACTGCTTCACGCCCACCGAGCTGGTGCTGTACGAGGACCTGGGTTTCAGCCAGCGGGGGAAGGGCTGGGAGGACGTGATGAACGGCGTGTTCGACCTGGACGGGGAACTGCCGGTCAATCCAGACGGCGGCCTGAAATCCTTCGGGCACCCCATCGGGGCCAGCGGGCTGCGCATGCTTTACGAGTGCTGGCTGCAGTTCAGGGGAGAGGCCGGACCCAGGCAAATCAAGGACCCCAGGCTGGGACTGACCCACAACATGGGAGGATTCCCGTGGGAGTGCGTGACCTCGGTGTGCATCGTGGGGAAGGATCCGGGCTGATATGCGCCGGCCCCCAATCCTAATCCCCGGTTTTCACGCCGGTTTCGGGGGGGTTGTCACTTGTTCCGGGAAGTAAAGAGAACGGTGATCTGCCAATTCCTGGGCAGGGCGGTGGAGATTTCCGAGTTTTACCAGGTTGAAGGCACCGGGACCTGCCAGGTGGAAGTGAATCCTTTGCACTGGCACTGCCGTGAAAGCGGGGGATGCGGGGTCCGGACCTGCGACCTGCAGCGGGAATATTATCTTTTAAAACAAAACCCAAGGAGCGAATGACGGTGGAAGACAGAAACGCCATTCTGGAGACAAGGTTTCCGGAGTACAGCTTTGCCGTGGAGAGGGGGAAAATCCGGGAATTCGCCCTGGCCATAGGGGACCCCCGGGAGATCTGCCTTGATCCGGAAAAGGCCGCGCAGGCGGGGTACGCCGACGTGGCCGCGCCGCCCACCTTCGGCATAGCCGTGGACCTGTGGGGAGGCCCGGATTTTGCCCGGCTGTGCGAAATTCTAAAGGCCGACCCGGTCAAGGTGCTGCACGGGGAGCAGGAATACGAATACCTGGGTGATATCGTGGCGGGGGACGTGCTGACTGTGCGCACCTCGGTCACGGATCACGCTGAAAAGAGGAACATGCGACTGATTACCCTGCGGCGGGTCTATGTGAACCAGAGGAACGAAGAGGTCCTCAGGTGCCGCACGGTGGTTGTGGAGCTTAAGTAGGAGGTGGCCGGAGTGATTGATTTCGAAAAAATCAACGTCGGGGACCAGCTGCCGGCCCTGACCAAAGACCCGGTGAACGAGATTCAGCTGGTCAGGTACGCCGGGGCCAGCGGGGATTTCAACCCCCTTCATTACGTGGACGCGGTGGGGAAGGCCGCCGGTCAGGGCGGCGTCATCGCCCACGGCATGCTGGTGATGGGGTTCATGGGGCAGGCCGTCACCGGCTGGGTGCCGAACCGGAACCTGAAAAGGTTCGGAGTCAGGTTCGTCAATGTCACCAGGCCGGGGGACGTGATCACCGTGACGGGGAAAGTCACCGGCAAAAAGGTGGTGGACGGCCGGGGAGTGATCTCCGGCGAGGTCACGGCCGCCGACCAGAACGGCCAGGTAAAGGCCGTGGGCGTCTTTGAAGCCTATGCCTGATGTCGGAATTCAGAATTCAGAATCCGGAAGGAATTTAAGAAAGCTTAATAATCGAGTTGTTAGCGGGAGGTCAAAGCAATGGAGAAGATGCTGAAAGACAAGGTCTGTATCATCACCGGTTCCGGCAGGGGCATCGGCCGGGCGGCGGCCCTGATGTTCGCCGCGGAGGGCGCCAGGCTGGTAATCACCGACATTGACGAGGCTCCGGCCGCCGGGGTGGTGGAAGAAATTAAAAAAACGGGCGGCCAGGCCATTGCGGTGGTGGGGGACATCACGGCGGAGGGATTTCCGGAAAGGCTGATCAAGGAAACCGTGGACGCCTACGGGCCGGACATCGACATAATAGTGAACAACGCCGGCTACACCTGGGACGCCGTGGTTCACAAAATGACCGACAAGCAGTGGCAGGCCATGCTGGATATTCACGTCACCGCTCCCTTCAGGATTATCAGGGCCGCGGCGCCCTACATGAGGGACAACGCCGCCAGGGAAAGGGAGCAGCAGGGCCGGCCCAAGTGCCGCAAAATCATCAACATCTCTTCCATTGCCGGGCTGGACGGCAACTTCGGTCAGGCCAACTACTCCAGCGCCAAGGCGGCGGTGACGGGCCTGACCAGGACCATGGCCAAGGAGTGGGGGCCCTACAATGTGTGCGTAAACTGCATAGCCTTCGGCTTCATAGAGACCAGGCTGACCCAGGCCAAGGAAAAGGGCGGGGCCATCGTCCGGGACGGCGAGCAGGTGGCCATCGGAGTGCCGGAGAAGATCCGCCAGATGTTCACCCTGATGTGTCCCCTGGGCCGGCCGGCCACGCCGGAGGAAGCGGCGGCCAGCATCCTGATGGTGGCTTCCCCGCTGGCGGACTACATAACCGGCCAGGTGATCAGGGTTACGGGAGGAATTTAATAGCGGGAGAATGTTGAAGGGGGGCAAGGTATGGCTTTGGACTTGAATTCGGGCGATTACAAGGTTTTCAGGGATTCTTTCCGCAAGTTCATCGAGGCGGAGCTGAAGCCCAACTACGACCGCTGGGAGAAAGAGGGACTGGTGCCCAGGGAGGTCTGGCGCCGCTGCGGGGAAATGGGATTTCTCTGCCCGTGGGTGGAGGAGGAGTACGGCGGCGCGGGGGCGGACTTCGGCTACTCGGTAATCATCATCGAGGAGCTGGCCAGGTACGGGACAAACGTCATGTTTCCCCTGCACAGCGACATAGTGGTGCCCTACATCCACAGTTACGGCACCCCGGAACAAAAAAGGAGGTGGCTCCCGGGCTGCGTCTCGGGAGAAATAATGGCGGCGGTGGCCATGACCGAACCCAACGCCGGGTCGGACCTGGCCTCCATCACCACCACCGCCAGGAGGGAAGGGGACTTCTACGTTATTAACGGCACCAAGACCTTTATATCCGGGGGCCATAACTGCGGCCTGGTGATCGTGGCCTGCAAGACCAACCCCCAGGCGGACCCACCGTACACCGGGGTCAGCCTGATCGTGGTGGAGGAGGGCACCCCCGGGTTCATCAAGGGGCGCCGGCTCGAAAAGATGGGCCTGAAGAGCCAGGACACCACCGAACTCTTCTTTGAGGACTGCCGGGTGCCGGCCGGGAACCTGCTGGGGCAGGAAAACATGGGCTTTATTTACCTGATGCAGAAGCTGCAGCAGGAAAGGCTGGTCTGCGCCATCGGGGCCCAGGCCGCGGCCGAGAAAATGCTCCGGGAGGCCATTGAGTACGCCGGCAGCCGCAAGGTTTTCGGCAAGCCGGTGTCCAGGCACCAGCACAATACCTTCAAGATTGTTGAGATGGCCACCGAGGTGGAGCTGGGCAGGGTGTTCATCGACCGCCTCATTGAGGATCACATGGAGGGAAGGAACATAGTCAAAAGGGTGTCCATGGCCAAGTACTGGATCACTGAAATGGCCAACCGGGTGGCCTACCAGTGCCTGCAGCTTTACGGCGGGTACGGCTACATGGAGGAGTATCCCATCAGCAGGGATTACCGGGACATCAGGGTTCAGACCATTTACGCCGGGTCCACCGAGGTCATGAAGCTGATCGTGGCCAGGGAAATGGGACTGTAACGGCGGGAAATAGAAGGGCGGGGGTACGGGGGTCCGGTGGGGCCCCGTACCCCCGCCCTGTTCTGACCCGGGAGCTTCGGATCAGTCCCGGAACACTTGCTTGAGCCGTTTTTCCTCGTACATCAGCCTGTCGGCCTGTTCCAGCAGCTCGTTTACGAAAGAGGGGCTTGCGGGGTCGAAGTGGGCTATTCCCGCACTCAGCGACAGATGGTAGGGGCGGGCCCTTTTCCGGTTGAAAGCCCGGATATTTTCTTTAAGCCGGCCCGCAATGGCTTCGGAGTCGGCCCTGGACGCCTCGATAATCAGAGCGGCGAATTCGTCTCCGCCTATGCGGGCGATGATGTCAGGCTCGCGGAAGGTTTGTTTGAGGATATGGGCGGTATCTATCAGCGCCCGGTCTCCCTCCTGGTGGCCCAGGGTGTCGTTGACCAGTTTCAGCTGGTCGACGTCGGCAAAAAGCAGCAGCATCTCCCTTTTCATCCGCTTTGCTATTTTCAGCTGCTGCTGAGCCAGGGTTATGAATCCCCTGCGGTTGTACAGGCCGGTAAGTTCGTCCACCAGGGTGAGGGCCCGCAGTTCCTCCTCCGCCCGCTTCCTTTCGCTGACGTCCTCCGCCAGGACCATGAATCCAGCTTTCTTTGCGCCCTCGGACAAGTACGAAACACTGACTTTTAATGTAATCGTCCTTCCTTCCCTGTTCAGTATGGGAAGTTCGCAGCTCAGCGGCCTGCGGGATCTTGACCCGGCCTCCGTCTTGTTTCGCATTTCTTTTTGACAATGTTCGGGTAGAAGTTTAAAAATGTCCCTGCCGATCAATTCTTCCTCCTTCCTCCCCAGGACCTCGGATGATCTCCTGTTGCAGAAGGTGATTCTGTGCCTGTTGTCGCAGAGGAAGAGGAGTTCGTTCATGTTATCCAGCAGGGCGGGCAGGTAATTGACCGGGATGACCATCTTTTGATCTCGCTTTCCGATTAATTGTAAAAAATCAGGTAAATCTACTTTCGCCAACATGCTGCCGGTTCCTGCCCGCCGGTTGCGTTTGCCCGGCAATAATTTCAAAAATGAACGGCTGAACGGGCCAATTTTTCAAAGCCGGACAAAAACATCCCGTTCAGCCGTGAGAAAAGGCCCGTCCGGCGGACCTGCACCGTTGGCATATATCTTGCATAAATTCAAGGCCGGGTATTTTGACCCGGAATGGACGGCCGGCACCGGCCGGACAATAATGACGGGGGGAATGGCTGTGGGAAGCGGAAGCCACCTGGTGGGAAAGAGATTTCCCGCGTACAGTTTTACCGTGGAAAGGGGGAAGATCAGGGAGTTTGCCGCGGCCATCGGGGATATGAAGGACATCTACCTTGATCCGGAAAAGGCTGCCCGGGCCGGATACCGGGATGTGACCGTGCCCCCCACCTTCGGGACGGTGATCAACCTTTGGGGCGGCATGGGGTTTCTGGAGATGTGCGAGTACCTCGGTATCGACAGGGTCAAGGTGCTGCACGGCGGGCAGGAATATGAGTACCTCGGGGACATCGTGGCCGGGGATGTGATCACGGTCACCACCACCGTGTCCGGATACGCCGAGAAGAAGAACATGCACGTCCTGACCCTGGAATGTTCCTATGTGAACCAGAATAATGAAGAAGTTCTCAGGTCCCGGCATATTGTGCTGGAGCTGAAATGAGGGAGGGGCTTCTATTGCCGGACTTTGACAGGATCAATACCGGGGACGAAATGCCGGTCCTCAAAAAAGAGCCGGTGAACCAAATCCAGCTGGTGAAATACGCCGGCGCCAGCGGGGATTTCAATCCCCTTCATTACGTGGACGCGGTGGGGAAAGCCGCCGGCCAGGGCGGTGTCATCGCCCATGGCATGCTGATCATGGGTTTTATGGGACAGGCCGTCACCGACTGGATACCCAACCGCTGCCTGAAAAGCTTCAAGGTCAGGTTTATGAAGGTGACCAGGCCGGGGGACGCCATCACGGTGTCCGGGAGGATTACCGGGAAAAAGATTGTTGACGGCCGGGGACTGATCTCCGGGGAGGTTGCGGCCGCCGACCAGCACGGCCAGGTGAAGGCGGCGGGAACATTCGAGGCCTGGGTATAGAACGGCGGATACATTCAGGGTGAATTGTGAGGCGGTCGGCACATCTGGGTTTATTAAAAAAGTCTTGCCGTGAAAAGATATGTCATATTATAATATATCCGGCAAACTTTTCCGAAAGGAAAGGGCGCAAAGCCACGGGCCTAAAAGGTTATTGATTTTCCTTATGGCAGCCGGGTTGCCTTAGGTTGTTACATTGCCAAACCTAAGTTTTTATCAAGGTTTGGCTTTATTTTTTCTCAAAATGGAATGAATAAAAAAATTAATGTCTTAATTTATATTTAAGCGCCAAGGAGCAACAAATGGTTAATATAAGGCTGGCCGGGCTGGTATGGCTGTTCTTTTGGGGGGTTGGGCTGCTTTTTGTCAGGAGTGCCCATGCCGTTGAATTAAACGGCGTAAGCCTGGGTCCTCCGATTGTAAACGTAAAGATCAGGCCGGGGGATAGATTTGAACAGGAATTCAACATTCAGAACCGGACGGAAGAAACCGTCAAGCTGGAAGCATACATCCAGGATTTCCGGGTGGAGAAAAACCAGTGGAACAAGGTGGAGAATCCCGATTCCCGCTGGTCGCCCATGACCTGGGCCGCCGTCGTCAACGCACCGGAAGATCTGGACCCGGGGGAGAAGGGTAAAATAACGGTCAGGTTCGACGTACCCGAAAATGCAGAAATGGGTGAGCATGCTACTTATTTTAACGTAAAATTTATTCCTGCGGTTTCAAGTCAAAATGGGAAACAGAGTGCGGAGATTACCGTGGCGTCGGAGATTCGGTCGCTGGTTTACGTGAAAGTTACGGACGCCATGGGGAATTTGAATCTGGTCCAGGCCTGGCGTGTGGACGAGGCGGGCGCCGGTTTCTGGCACTTCGGCAAGCCGGTTTTCACCGTTGCCGCGATGAACACGGGCAACGTGCACCTGGAAGTACGGGGCCGCATTGATGTTTTGGACGTGGTTAGAAACCAGAGGGCCGAACTTAGCGTACCCTTGTTTAACATTCTGCCCGGTCAGGAGAAAAGGGTCGAAATTGCCTGGAGTGAAGCCCCTTTTATCGGCTATTTTAAGGGCAAGATGCGTCTGACCTACGATGACAAGACTTTTTATGAAAGGGAATTCTCTTTCGTGAACGTGCCGTTGCTGACAGCGGCGGGCACAATTATGGTCCTGACCGCAATTGTTCTTTCCGTCGTGCTTTACATCCGCAAGCTGCAGAAGCGGTTGGCGGAGGCGGAACGGCTGCGGAAGGATAGTCCCGGAGTATAATGCTTTAAAATGACGAAAGGTTTTGCGAGAAAGTTTGCCAGCTTGGGTGAGTATTCCCTCTCCCTGAGTTGAGTATCACAGATAAGGAGGTGAGTAAAAGGTGAAAAAAGCTGTCGCCATTCTGTTGACACTGGGAATTCTGATGGTTGGCGCGGGCGTGGTGAATGCGGCGACCCTGAACATTACCGCCAATGTTCAGACCGTATTGACCCTGGTCCTTGACCCGACCTCCATGACCTTTACCGACGTGCAGGCCGGTGTTGCCTCGGCTCCTCAGACACTGACGGCCACGACCAGCGGCAGTGGTTCTTACCAGTTGCAATTGTCGAGCACAACCTTTACCACGGCCGGAGGAAGCCAGCCTGCCAGCGTGCTGCAGTACAAGGAGACTTCGGCGGGCACTTATGTATCGGCTTCCGCAACCCCCACCAACATGTTGACCGTTCCCGGCACCGCAACTGCTGGCGGGGACGCCAAAACCTTCGATGTCCGCGTTAACTTCCCGGCCGCCGCAAGCAGCGGCACCTACGCAGCCACCGTCACAATCACCGCCTCGCCGCTGTAAAAGAACATTGCCAAAACAGAAAATCCAATTTTCAGGCTGTCAACCCGGAACGGACCCTGTTTTGACAATGCTCGTAACTATTTTAACACATTACGCGACGCGGGACAACGGGACAAACGGCGCAGAATCCGGGACTTTAGTCCCGGATTCTGCGCCGTTTTCCTTCTTTTCGGGCTGCGGGCGGCAGAAGGATCAAGGGGGAAGATGCATTGGGAAAATTGACGGTAAACCTTTTCGCCTGCTTCCGCTGCCGGCCGGTTTGTCTGTTTTCCCCGCCGGCGGGAGGAATGCCTCCCCGGTGCGTTGAAAGTATAAAAAGAACATGAGGTCGCCGGTTTTATGGCCGGCAAACCACAGATTGCGATTGCGCGGGGTCCGGGAAAACTGATGGGAAAGCGGGAACTTTTATCCATATGGTTTAGAAAGAGATTGCTATCGCTGCCTGTATTCATGATCGTCTCCCTGGGGGCCTTTTTGGTCGCCCCCGTTGATCTCCCGGGAGACGAGAAGCCGGTGCCGGGTGTCCCCAGGTTCACCGTGGGCCAGGAGGTACCCCCGGAGACGCTGGCAGGGGCGGTGTCCCTGAGCGCCGGAAAAAATCTGGCTCTGGATGACACATACTATCTTTTCTTCAGCAATGTTCCGGAGATGCCCACCGAACCGGGCATCCTCTGCCGGGTGGACGATGTGCTTTCTCCATCGGGAATGGTGCGGGTTTTGTTCAGCCACATGAACCTCCTCATCGACTGGACGAGGCGGCCGCTGGCCAATGTGCCGGCCACCGCCGGGTTTGCCGTGGAAAACCATACCGGCCGGAAATTGGACGTATATGCCGTCAGGGGGGCCCTGGAGGCCAGCCGGGCGCCGGACGGGACCCACCTTTTCCTGGAGGACGCCGCCCCGGTGCGGCCGGGGGACACCGAGCCCCTCTACTTCGGGACGGCGGTGGGAAACTACATGGTGCAGCAGTGGTTTCTTTCGGAGAACAGGCCGCCGGTCCTGCTGGGAAGCATGCCCCCAGGCGGGCGGGTGGTGGTCAGCGGGGACGTGGGTCCCCGGGGCTGGATAACCGGGATGTATGACCTGAAGTTTGTCGATTCCGCCACGGGCAGCCAGGTGGCGAAGGGCGACCTGGCCGCCGGGGAGTCTGTCGGCATAAAAACATTTCTGGCCCACCTGGGGGCCGACCTGGATTCCTTCCTGGACCGGGAGACAGGGAAGGGAGCGGTGCAGCCGCCGAGAAAAAACGACCTTAAACACATGCGGGGCCTGTTTATTCCCGGCAGTTACCCGGACAACCCGCCGGGCGAGGCGGTCTCCAAGCGGTTTACCGTGTACTACGCGGCTGCCGGCGGGAGAGCCGCAAGTTTTGCCCTGGCAGCGGGTGAAAGCGACCAGGGGGAGGACCCGGAAAAGCCGGGCTACGTGGCCGATGTCTTTTTGAACGACCGCCTGCGCAACGGTTTCGATCCCTTCGCCGGGGGCATAAGAGGAGTTAACGGCGGCAACTACGGCGTCGACTATACCATCGACCTCTGCCTTGCAGGGCCGGTGGCGCTGGTGCTGCAGGGCGCCCTTGGCGACGAAACTCCGACCCAGGAGGCCTTTATCGACCTGCACAACCAGATCCTCACATACCGGCTGGACGGGGTGGTCAGGACCATTTTCCTGAGGGACCCCAATTATGACCAGTTTTATGCCAATTTTTCCCTTCTGCGCCCCCACGGTTACGGCCGGGTGATCGCAGTTTACCAGGAACAGGGCTACCACCGGCACACCCTGCGCTTTACCCTGCCGCCCAACAGCTACGGCCCGGTGCGGTTCTACCTCCTGCCCCTGTGAAGAAAGATTTCCCCGGTATCATCCCGTCCTGAAGGCACCGCTTCGGCCAGATGGAGGTTTGGAAAAATCTTTTCCGCCGGGAGATAGGATTCGGCAGGCGGAAGGAAGAATACTTTAAGCATCTTTTTGACAAATCTGCTGTTTTCGACCGGATGGTCGTGAGGGGGGAGAAGCATGATTTTATCCTATGTCAGGAACAAACACGCCACAGCCGTGGACAGGCCCGACGGGACCGTCCTGGCCAGGGCGGCCGTGGAGGAAACCTCCTTTGCGGCCAGGGTGGAGTTGGTGGTTACCGTGCCCGGACTGGAGATATCCTCGGTGGAGGCCGCCATCGACCGCTGCTTTCCGCACCGTTGCCGGGAAGCCGTTTCCCTGGCCCAAAAGGCCGCCGGACTGCGGGTGGGTCCGGGGATCATCAAGCTGGTTAACGGCGAGGTGGGCGGCCCAGGCGGTTGCCCGCGCCTGGCCGACCTGATCCTGGAGTGCTGTGATCAGGTCATCCTGCGTTTTACGGTGGATCCGCTGAAATCAATCCTGGACAAGAAAGGGCAGGAAATGGTGGAAGCCTACAAACTTTTCCTGGCCCAGAACCCCCGCCTGGCCAACAGCTGCATCGCCTTTGCCGAAGGGAGCCCCCTGCGGGAAGGGGTAGATCTTGAGGAATGACTTGACTTTAGAGAAGAACACAGAACACAGAATTGTTGAAGTTTTAAAAATTTGGAGAATTTAATGCCGGTACGTATGTGATTTTAGAAGGGATTGAGAATATGCTTGGATTCAGCCGGACCAAGTGGGTGGGTATAGAACGCCCGGAAGAAGATGTGTACCTGGCCCACGGCATCCTGGAGGACCTTATTTACGGCATGGAGATAGATGTCCGGGTAAAGGCGCCGGAGTTCGAGATAATTGCCGTAGAGGGAAAGATGAGAAGGATAACCACGCCGGAGTGTCCCAAGGCCCTTCCCGTACTGCAGAACGCTGTCGGCCTGCGCCTGGACGCACCCGGCCTGGCGGCCGCGGTGAACCGCAAGGTGGGCCGGGAAGGGTGCCGCCACCTGGCCAATTTGATCCTGGAGTGCTGCGACGCCATAGTGCGCTGCGCCCTTTACGAGAAGTGGCCCGGCGGGCCGGACGTGGAAGGCCGGGAGGAATACCTGAAGGGCCGCCTGCGGGACCTGCCGTTTATGAAGGGCAGCTGCAAGTTTTTTGGGAGTTAGGAAGACCTAAAGGGAGTGACCCTGTGATCATCGACCTGCACGTTCACACCAGCGCCTATTCGCCATGCAGCAAACTGGACCCGGAGGAGGCCGTCCGGGCGGCCAAAAGCCTGGGACTGGACGGGATCTGCTTCACCGAGCACGGCCGGGTGTGGCCGGCCTCCGAACTGGAAAGGCTTTCGGCCAGGTGGGACTTTCCGGTCTTCAGCGGCATCGAGGTGGAAACCAGGGAGGGGCACATGCTGGTCTTCGGCCTGGAGGAAGACCAGCCGGGCCTGATCACGGCCGCGGAACTGCGGGAGAAGGTGGACCGGGCCGGCGGCGCCGTGATATACGCCCATCCCTTCCGGGGGTTTTTGCTGTTCGGCTTTTCGGACCTGCGGATGACTGTCCGGGAGGCCTGCCGGAGGCCGGTTTTTAAGCTGCTGCACGCCGTGGAGGCATTCAGCGGCAAATCCACCAGGAATGAAAACAACCTGGCCCTGGAAGTGTGCAAAACGCTGTCCATTGCCGGAGTGGGGGGGAGTGACTCCCATTCCGCCGGGGACCTGGGACGCTGTGTAACCTTTTTCGACGACAGGATCAGGAGCACGGCGGATCTGGTTGATAAACTGAAAAAAGGTGAGTGCCGGGGAGAATACCGGAAATAACCTGCGGGGGCGGGTATAAGCTGCCCGGGGTAAAGTGCGGGAAGAAAGCGGTATGGGGGAATTACCCCGCCGGATTAATTTACAGGGGGACGTGATTTTATGGAAGGTCAAGGAACCGCCCGCTGGACAGCCGTGATCCGGAAGATAGAGGCCCTTTTGCGGCTGAAAACGTTTCCGGTGGGGATCAAGCTCCTGGAGGACGAGGCCATGCTGGCCGCCAACCGCTGGGCCCGCCGCCCGGCCGGCAGGACCACCCTCTGCCAGCTGATTACCCAGGTGCGCACCTTTGACTGGACGGTGGGGGCCACCGCCAAAGACTTCCCGCCGGGGATGTGCGCCAGCATCGTGGGCCTGGCCGAACCGCCGGAACAGGTCAGGGACGGGACCTTCAGAAGCCTGGTCTGGTGCAGGACCAGGGAGGATGCCAGGAAGTGCGAGGAGTCCATTCCCCGCATCCCGGCCGGGAGGTTCCGGGCCGTTTTGCTGGCGCCCCAGGTGTACGGCCCCTTTGAGCCCGACCTGGTTCTGATTTACGGCAACCCGGCCCAGATGATCCTGATCATCAACGCCCTGCAGTTCGAGGACTACGAGAGGCTGCAGTTCTTCTGCGTGGGGGAGAGTTCCTGCTCCGACGCCATCGCCCAGTGCTACCTTACCGGGAAGCCCGCCCTGGCCATTCCCTGCTTCGGGGAGAGAAGGTACGGCCACGCCCAGGACGACGAGATGGTCATGGGCCTGCCGCCGGCCCTGGTTGAAAAGGTTCAGCGCAACCTTGAGGAGCTGTACGCCAGGGGTGTGCAGTACCCCGTTCCGTTCCTGGGCGCCCAGTGCGATCCGCTGGCCGGCATGCCCCCGGCTTACGCCGACCTGGCCGAAGGCAGGCAGGTGGGGGAACTGGGCCTGCCGAGGCGCAAAATAACCAGGTGGTAGGCTCACATGCCGTGTGTTCACGACGGGAACGGTCAATGGCACTTTTATGTGGATGACAATGGCTTGCGTCATTACTTTTATATTGACCCGGATTTGGAAGGCGAGTTTCGCCGCTATGTGGACGAAAACGGTATTACCCAGTACAATTAAGTGGTGACAGGCCTGAAGCATGATCAGGTGTAAGCTGGATGACGGCCAACCACAGGTGACGAGCCTGGAGCCGGTTCAACGTTTTACCGCCCGCAGGGCGGCTTTTTTTTTATTGATCAGCGAAGGTAGCGGTTAAAAGTTTTCTGAATCGCGGTGAGCTTTTACTTGCAGGAAAGCTTCGCGCATTCTGCCCAGAAAATTCATTGCCGGAGTGCACGAAGGGGGGAGGACCTTTCAGGCCGGAGCGTTTTCCGGAGGCTGACTACCGGGTCTTGGCGACGGAGCGTACGGGATGCCGGGCGGGCTGCAGGACGCGGTCGCAGCCGAGTAGTGCATGGACGCACGTACGCAGGCGGTCGGCAAACCGTAAGCAACGAGCCTAGAGCCGGTTCAGCCGGAGGATCGAAAGCCCGGATCTCTTAACCGCACCCCCGGCCCCAAATTTTCATCGTCTGATGGTGCCGCTTTTAGCGGCATGTGGGTGAGTTCTGCTGCAAGCTTTCCATGTCTGCTTTCACGATGTCCCTGGGGTGGATGTTGACGGGTTTAACCGTTGTGGATTTTTCCGCGCCCCTTTGCGATTTCTCCCCTGCGGCAGGAATTGCTTTTCCCGGTGTTGAAAATACAAGAAACATGCCGGTATAGTATGAAACCGGCAGCCCATTTCATTTTTGTTTGGCGGGATCCCGGAGGTTAATGTTAAGAGAGGGGAGAAACGTGATATTATTCTTATGTCAGAGGAACAAGCATGCCACAATAATTTACAGGCCCTACGGGGCCGTCCTGACTGTTTGATGACTACTTGCCGTTGCAGTACCTCTACGTAGGAAATGGATGTATGACACAAAATATGAAAGGGTGAAAGGAATAAAAAAATGGTTTTAACTAAAAAAAAGCAGCCCTCTGCTAAAAATATTGCCAATGTACTGTCCGATAGCATATACGACCGTATATTCCCATCACATCTTGAACTTGTTCCGCAACTGAACGAGGTTTATGAACTTGAATTGGCGTTTTATGAGAGCCGAGTGCTTAGCGATGAAGAAATTATTAAGAACGGTGCATATTTTGCCCGTGTGGGGGATAGACTTACACGGCATTTCCTCATTTGTA
The DNA here is from genome assembly GCA_023512435.1 of Peptococcaceae bacterium. Taxonomy (GTDB): domain Bacteria; phylum Bacillota; class Desulfotomaculia; order Desulfotomaculales; family Desulfocucumaceae; genus JAILZP01. The sequence goes on from JAILZP010000012.1 coordinate 13,741, forward strand.
GCGGTGAAACAGTTAGATTACCTCAACATTCCTCGTCTCGTTTAAGGTCGTTTTTCCAGACAAATCAATTTAAAACAGGGTATGCTACTCACGGGTTATTTCCATACCGGGGTAAGTTTCACCCACAGATGATAAAAGCATTGATTAATATTATGGGATTAAAGCCTGGTGATACTGTACTCGACCCAATGATGGGATCTGGAACAGTACTTATAGAAGCCCGTCTGATGGGTATTAAATCGGTCGGAATTGATATTAGCCCGTTTTGTTGTTTTATGGCTCAAACCAAAATCGATGGATTAACCGTTCCCCTTTCTCCGGTGAAGACTGCATTAAATAATTGTAAGCAAGTATATGATTATTTTAGTGCATTGGTTGGACAACCTGTACAAGGGAGCAAAATGCGCAGTGAATTTGAACCCGGAGTTTTGTTTTCAATAAATGAACCTAGCTCAAACTATAATCTGATAAGTGAGTTGCTATCTCAAGAATGCGAATTAAAAGATGTTTACAATTTTCTACTATTAGCTTACCTTGATAGTGCTGGATATACCGAAAGAAGCAATCGTAAGTCTCCATTTGATCAGTTTAAAGCAATCCTAGAGCGTTACCTCTTTGTAGCAGAAAAAATTCAAAGCGTTTTGGAAGGGATGGAGTCTGAACTAGCCGAGGCAAGGACTCTTGTAGGAGATGCCCGCAAATTACCATTAGAAGATTCAAGTATTGATGGTATTCTGTTCTCGCCACCTTACAGTTTTGCAATTGATTATCTGGAAAACGATTCTTTCCATTTAGGGGTTCTTGGAGTAGATATTGAAAAACTCAGAGAAGAGATGGTTGGTCTCCGTGGAAGAACGCTCCGCCAGAAGTATGATTTATATGTAGCTGATATGGAAAAGGTACTTTCTGAGTGCGCGAGGGTACTCCGACAAGGAAAATTTTGCACTATTGTTGTGGGAACCAATAATAATCAGTTAAGTAAAATTTTAGGTGTTTCTCCCGATGATGTTCAGGGTATCGACGAGATTTTGTCCGGACTCGGATCGCGCCATGGTTTACAACTTGTCCGGAAAATAAGTAGACAAATTACAGGGATGGCTAATACTATGAGAACAGAATTTATCGTTATTCTGCAGAAAAAATAAAGCGCTTACTGAAGGGCTCGGCCATCTGTACCCTTCGGAATTCGGGGCACGGATCGGTTGGTGGCATCGTGCTCAATAGCAAGGACTGCAAGAAATCCTTCCTCTACATTGAGAGACCGCCAGAGCGGGAAATATGGCTCTAATTCGGGGTAGTTACCAACACGGTCCGTGAGATATTTATACATGGATCTGGTAGGCAAAATAAGAATACCACCGATTAAGACTTTTTTAATGATACCTAATGAAATCTTGTTAAGTGCACGATGGCTTGAAGAGATGTTACCAGTTTCCCACTCCACACTAAAAAGGCGGTTTCCAACTGGATAAGTAGCATCCATTGGCCCCGGTTTCTTGAGGGTAGCTATATCAACAGGTGTTTCAAGACTCCACCCTTTAGATTTTAAATAAAGCATACATGCATCTTTTATTGGTTTGACGCCGTTTCCTTTACCCCGTCCTTTTCCAGGTTGGTCATAAAGTGTAAAAGAACCAGACCCCGGTGGCCACTGGATAGATTTTATTGCTTGGGTTATGTGGCTTTCTATAATTTTCCATTCTTCACTAGTTGAAAAATTACCCTTGTCAATCAGTCGTTCTATATGAATAATCTTCATTTAGCATAATCTCCTCATTGTTTTTTTGTTCTATGGCTTTTTTAGAAAGAGTTTCAACTCGCTGGATAATCTCTGATGGATATACATCTAGAGCAGTTGCGAGTCTAAAAATAGTATTGAGTGATGGGCTTTTCTGCCCTCTTTCGAGAAGACTTATGTAAGTACGGTGGTAGCTGCTTTTAAATCCAAGCTCCTCTTGTGAAAGTCCACGTTCCTTTCGTATGTCACAAAGGACTCGACCAAAAATTTTTTCAAGGGACATACAATTGCTCCTTTTATTGTTTAACAGTAGCTTATATCCTAAATGTTATCCTTGTTGAAGACTATAAATCTACAGACTATAGTATTCGTCAATTGTAATACTCAGTATAAATTCAAAGATTGGATTGTTCGCGCGGTTGGCCTGTTGTAGGCGGAGGGGCGTTTACCGGCTTTTGGGGTCCGGGCCCTCATGGTCCCCGGTTTTCCGGGTTCCGGCGGAGGGCTTTTTGGCCGGGCTGAAGACAAACACGGGCAAATTCAGTTTAACAGGCACCGGCCTGACGGTGACCCCGCCCTCGCCCGGGACTTCCCGGTCCCCGGCGGCGGGTTTCTTCATGTCCCGGACCCTGATCAGGAAGGCGGACAGCAGGGCCGCCGTCCCGGCCAGGGCGGCGGCCGACCAGAACATCGCGGTCCGGTCGGCCATCAGCAGGCCGAAGATGGGCGGGCCCAGGGCGACGCCGAAAAAGCGCACGCTGCCGTACAGGGAGGTTACCAGCCCCCTTTTCTGGGCCCGGCACGAACTGGTGATGATATAGTTGAGGCAGGGCAGGGTCAGGCCCGTCCCCACGCCTGCCGCCGAAACGGCGGCAAAAAAAAGAACGGTGTTGCGGTTGTACACGCCCAGCAGCGCCAGGGAGGCCGAAATAAGCGCCAGGCCGGTGAACACCAGCCATTTCATGAGCTTTATTTTTTTCTTGACCAGGGTTCCGGTGACAAAGGAGGTTGAGCTCATGAACAGCACGGGTATGGCCAGGGCCAGGCCCTTGGTGACTCCCCTGAGGTTGTACCTGCTTTCGAGGTATTCCGAAAGGAAGAACAGGACGCCGAACAGCAGCAGCAGGGCGGTCATGCCCGCAAAGAAGGAAGTAAGCAGCATGGCCATTTTCTTCTCGAAGATCTGCCTGATGGACTGAAGGTACCGGCCCACGCCCTGTTCCGACCGGTTGGATTCAGGTTCCCTCACCAGGAACCAGAGGGCGATGACAATGGGGATAACCACGGCGGGGAAAAAAAGGAAGGTGGCATACCAGGCGATCAGGGCGATGAGGGACCCCAGCACCGGGCTTAAGACCTTGCCGAAGCCGTTGGCGGCCTCGATGATGCCCAGGGCCTTGCTTCTTTCCTGGCCGGTGAAAAGGTCGCCGCAAAGAGCCATGGCGATGGGGGCGGTCCCGGCGGCGCCGATGCCCTGCAGGATGCGCCCGCCCAGAATGACCGGGTAGGCCCCTTTGCCCATGTACAGTCCGGCCAGCCCGGCCGCCACCCCGCCCAGGCCGTACAGGACGAGGGACGGGGCGATGACAACCTTTCTCCCGAAGCGGTCGGACAAAAAACCGGCCAGCGGGATGATCAGGCCGGCGGGCACCGAAAACAGGGTGATAATCAGGCTTACCTCAAACCCGGTCAAGTCCAGGGCGCCCTTAATGTCGGGAAGCACCGGGATAATCATGGAATTTCCCAGCACCATGATGAAGGGGACCCCGCTCAAGGCCGCCAGCACGGCGGATCCTGATCTTCCCGGCATACATTCACATCCTCTCCTGGTGATATTTTGCCTGCAACGGGGATCAGGTATGCATTTCCCAGGATGTGGCGGCATATGAAATTTTAAGAGCCGGTGGAAGAGGGAGGATGTGAATGTTTTTTGTCTTTGAAAAAATAGTCCTGGGCATGGCGGCCCTGAGATTCATCTCTTCTTTCCTGGAATTTACCGGAGCTTTTTTAATGCTGCGCTTCAACAGCGTTGAAACTGCCTTCAAGATAAACGCGCTGCTGGCGGTAACCGGGCCCACGGTGATGATCACCGTCACTTCCCTGGGCCTGTTGGGCCTTGCCGGCAAGGCCTCCCTCCAGGGCCTGGTCCCGATATTGACGGGAATCGCCCTTATTTTGTATGGTGTGCATAAACTGTAGCCCACTGCCCTATTAATGATTTTTACTGTTGACACGCCTGCCACCCTCTGGTAAGCTATTTAAGACAAGGACAATGGCCCTTTAAAGTCGGTCCCGTGAGGCCGGTAAGGTAATCATAGGGAAGGTTTGTATCGTACGCGGCGGCCTGACCGTGCCCTTATACCGGCATGGGCAGGCCTTTTTGCGCGGGTTGCCCGAAGGGAAGGGAGTGGTGGTTATGCCCGGATCCGTCAGGCAGAAGGCGGTTATCCTGGACAGGGAAGGGATCCGCCGGGCGCTGACCAGGATTGCCCACGAGATAATCGAACGCAACAAGGGCACCGAAAACCTGGCCCTGATCGGCATCCGCAGCCGGGGGGTCCCCCTGGCCAGGCGGCTGGCCCAGCGAATACTGCAGATAGAGGGCAGGGAAGTGCCCGTGGGGATGCTGGACATTACCCTCTACCGCGACGACCTGGGAACGCTTTCTCCCCATCCCCAGGTGCAAAGGACCGAGGTCGATTTCCGGGTGGAGGGGAAGACCATTGTCCTGGTGGATGACGTGATGTTCACCGGCAGGACCATCCGGGCGGCCCTGGACGCCGTTATGGACCTGGGGCGGCCGAAGCTGATTCAGCTGGCGGTCCTGGTGGACCGGGGACACAGGGAGCTTCCCATCAGGGCCGACTACGTGGGCAAGAATGTGCCGACATCGAGGAGGGAGGACGTGGCGGTCCTCCTGGACGAGACCGACGGCGATGAAAAAGTGATTATAACCGAAGAGGATAAAACATGAGTCCAGCACCATCCTTTAAGGACGGTCCCGTGAGGCCGGCAAGGGAGTGGTTTTAAACGGTGCTTCCGCAGCCTGCCTCACCGGGCCAGCCTGAAGGCTTTCCGGATGAGGCGATTTTTTTGGGGATTGGGAATCGGGTATCGGGAGTCAGGGGAATGGGGGGAGTTTTATGGCGCGGATGAAAAAGGACCTGTTGGGGCTTGAAGGGGCCGGGGAGCGGGAAATAAACCAGATCCTGGACATGGCGGCCTCCATGAAGGAAATAATGGGCAGGCAGATCAAGAAGGTGCCCACCCTGAGGGGAAAAACCGTGGTCAATATGTTTTACGAGCCCAGCACCCGCACCAGGACATCCTTCGAACTGGCGGCCAAGTACCTCAGCGCCGACGCGGTGAACATCTCGTCCTCCACCAGCAGCGCGGTCAAGGGCGAGAGCCTGAAGGACACCGCGGCCACCATAGCCGCCCTGGGGGCGGACGTGGTGGTGCTGCGCCACCCCATGGCCGGCGCGCCCCACCTGCTGGCCGGTACGATAAAGCCGGCGGTGATCAATGCCGGGGACGGGGCCCACGAGCATCCCACCCAGGCGCTCCTGGACCTGTTCACGGTAAGGGAAAAAAAGGGCAGGATAAGCGGGCTGCAGGTGGCCATCGTGGGAGACATCACGCACAGCAGGGTGGCCCGTTCGGATATCTGGGGGTTCACCGCCATGGGGGCCTCGGTGCGGCTGTGCGGGCCCGCCACCTTGATCCCGGCGGAAATCGAAAGGACCGGGGCCAGGTGTTGCACCAGGATGGAGGATGCCCTGGAGGGCGCCGACGTGGTGATCATGCTCAGGATCCAGCTGGAAAGGCAGCGGCAGGGGCTTTTCCCCGGCATCCGGGAGTATGGCAGGCTGTACGGGTTGAACCGGGAGAGACTGGCCCTGGCGGCCCGGGATGCCCTGGTGATGCATCCGGGCCCCGTCAACCGGGGCGTTGAGATATCGCACGACGTGGCGGACGGAGTTCAGTCCGTGATCAATGAGCAGGTGACCAACGGGGTGGCCGTCAGGATGGCCCTGCTGTACCTGCTGGCGGGAGGTGGGGCCGTTGAGGCTGCTGATTAAGGGCGGCACGGTGGTTGACCCCGTGGCGGGGTCCCTGGCCGAGTCCGACGTGCTGGTTGAAAACGGGGTGATTACCCGGGTGGGCCGGGGCATCGCCGCGCCCGGGGCAAAAGTGATCGAGGCGGGCGGAAAGCTGGTGGCGCCGGGACTTATTGACATGCACGTGCACCTGAGAGAGCCCGGCCACGAGGCCAAGGAAACGGTGGAGACCGGCTGCCGGGCGGCGGTGCGGGGGGGATTCACGGCCGTGGCCTGTATGCCCAACACCAGCCCGGTGGCCGACAGCCGGGCGGTGATCAGGTATATACTGGAGAGGGCCCGGGAGGCCGGGCTGGCCAGGGTGTACCCGGTGGGCGCCCTGACCAGGGGAAGCGGGGGCGAAGAACTGAGCGAGATGGCGGACTTGAAGGAGGCGGGGGCGGTGGCCCTGTCGGATGACGGCCGGCCCGTGGCCAACCCGGGGGTCATGCGCAGGGCCATGCAGTATGCCGGCATGCTGGGCCTGCCGGTGATTTCCCACTGCGAGGACCCGGACCTGGCCGACGGGGGCGTCATGAACGAGGGGTACACCGCCACCAGGCTGGGGCTGAAAGGGATACCGGGGGCGGCGGAGGAGGTCATGGTGGCCAGGGACATCATCCTGGCCGGGCTGACCGGGTGCCGCCTGCACATCGCCCATGTCAGCACCGCGGGATCGGTGAGGCTGATCCGGGAAGCCAAGGCCCGGGGGATACCGGTGACCGCCGAGGTGACGCCACACCACTTCACCCTGACCGACCGGGCGGTGGAGGGGTACGACACATCCACCAAGGTTAACCCGCCGCTGCGGGGGGAGGCCGACGTGGCCGCCATCAGGGAGGCCCTGGCCGACGGCACCATCGACGTGATTGCCACCGACCACGCCCCCCACACCCCGGAGGAGAAGGACGTGGAGTACGACCGGGCGCCCTTCGGCATGGTGGGGCTGGAGACGGCGGTGGGCCTGGTGTGGACCGAGCTGGTGGCCGGGGGTGTGATCAGCCCGGCCCGGGCCATAGCCATGATGACGGTAAACCCGGCCTCCGTACTGGGGCTTGAAGCAGGCCTCCTGGCACCGGGGTCGGCGGCCGACATAACCGTCATCGACCCGGAACTGGAGGAGAGGGTTGACCCGGACACGTTTTACAGCAAGGGCAGGAACACCCCCTTCGCCGGCCGGCTGCTGAAAGGCCTGCCGGTGATGACCATGGTGGGCGGGAAGATAGTTTACCGCAGATAAAGAAGTGGAAGTTAAGTTATTGGTAGGCAACTGCAAGTTATATTCTGTTGGCTGCTAGCTATTAGCTGATAGCTTTCAGCTTCCAGTTAAAGTTATTGGTTTTAAATTTATTCTGGGTTCTGGGTTCTGAGTTCTGAATTCTGACCTTTAATATATTCAGGATAAGCATAAACGGAGGTGTGTGATTTTTGAAAGCGATACTGGCCCTGGAAGACGGCACCTTCTTCACCGGCCAACCCTTCGGATCCCGGGGCGAACGCTGGGGCGAGGTGGTTTTCAACACCGGCATGACCGGCTACCAGGAGATCCTCACCGACCCGTCATACTGCGGGCAGATAGTGGTCATGACCTACCCCTTGATTGGAAACTACGGCATCAACAGGGAGGATTTCGAGTCTAAAAAATCTTACGTGAGGGGATTCGTGGTCAAGGAGGAGTGCGGCCACCCCAGCAACTGGAGGGCCAGCTACAAGATATCCGACTTCCTGGCCAGGGAAGGGGTGCCGGGCATTTCCGGGGTGGATACCAGGGCCCTGACCAGGCACCTGCGAAACTTCGGCACCATGCGGGGCGTCATCAGCACCGATGCCGCGGACCCGGAGGAGCTGGTGGAAAAGGCCCGCAACTGCCCGCACCTGTCGGGGCAGCAGATGGTGCCCGAGGTTTCCACCAAAGAAATATACCGCATCGAGGGCCGGGGGAAGCGGGTGGTGCTGGTGGACTTCGGGTCCAAGCTGAACATCATCCGCCACCTCCAGATGCGGGAATGCGATATCCACGTGGTTCCGCCCGGCACCGGGGCGGCGGAGATAATGTCCCTCGAGCCGGACGGGATCCTGCTTTCCAACGGGCCGGGGGACCCCGTGGACGTCCCCTACGCCGCCGCGACGGTCAGGGAACTGGCCGGGCGGGTGCCCATCTTCGGGATCTGCCTTGGGCACCAGATAATGGCCCTGGCCATGGGAGCCAGGACCTACAAGATGAAGTTCGGCCACCGGGGAGCCAACCACCCGGTGAAGGACCTGGCCACCGGGCGGGTTTACATCACCTCCCACAACCACGGTTTTTCGGTGGACGAGGCGTCCATGGCCGGGGCGGGGCTGGTGATCACCCACCGGAACCTCAACGACCTGACGGTGGAGGGCATGCGCCACGTCAGCCTGCCCATGTTCTCGGTGCAGTACCACCCGGAGGCCTCGCCGGGCCCCACCGAGTCGGACTACCTGTTTGACCAGTTCATTGAGATGATGGGGAGGTAGACTATGCCGCTGGATAAAAGCTTGAAAAAGGTTATGGTAATCGGGTCCGGCCCCATCATCATCGGGCAGGCCGCGGAATTCGACTACGCCGGCACCCAGGCCTGCCGGGCCCTGCGGGAAGAGGGCCTGGAGGTGGTGCTGATCAACAGCAACCCGGCCACCATCATGACCGACGGGAATATGGCCGACCGGGTTTATATAGAGCCCCTGACCCCCGAATTCGTGACCCGGGTGATCAGGCAGGAAAGGCCGGACGGCATAGTGCCCGGGCTGGGCGGGCAGGTCGGGCTGAACCTGGCCAAGCACTTGGCCGAGGCCGGGGTGCTTGACCAGTACGGCGTCAGGCTGCTGGGAACGCCCCTGGAGGCCATCAAGCGGGCCGAGGACAGGGAGGGCTTTAAGTCCACCATGGAGATCATCGGGGAGCCCGTGCCCGAGAGCGTGGTGGTGGAGACCGTGGAGGAGGCGGTGGCCTTTGCCCGGGAAATCGGTTTCCCCCTGGTGGTCCGCCCGGCCTACACCCTGGGGGGGACCGGCGGCGGCATGGTTTACAGCATGGATGAACTGATTGACACCACCACCAGGGGCCTGAACGCCAGCATTATCCACCAGGCCCTCATCGAGCGCTGCCTGGCGGGCTGGAAGGAAATAGAGTTCGAGGTCATGCGGGACAACAACGACAACTGCATCACCATCTGCGGCATGGAAAACATAGACCCCATGGGAATCCACACCGGGGACAGCATAGTGGTGGCCCCCATCCAGACCCTTACCGACCGGGAGTACCAGATGCTGCGGACGGCTTCCCTGAAAATAATCCGGGCCCTGGGGGTGGCCGGTGGATGCAACGTCCAGTTCGCCCTGGACCCGGCGAGTTTTCAGTATTATGTAATCGAGGTCAACCCAAGGGTTTCCCGGTCCTCGGCCCTGGCCTCCAAGGCCACCGGCTACCCCATTGCCAAAGTTTCCAGCAAAATTGCCGTGGGGCTTAACCTGGACGAGATCATGAACGCGGTGACCGGGAAAACCTACGCCTGCTTCGAACCTTCCATCGATTACGTGGTGTTGAAGTTTCCCCGCTGGCCTTTCGACAAGTTCACCCTGGCCAACCGCCGGCTGGGCACCCAGATGAAGGCCACCGGGGAGGTCATGGCCATCGACAGGACCATGGAGGGGGCCCTGATGAAGGCCGTCCGCTCCCTGGAAATAGGGGTGTCCGGGCTGCTTGCGGACATGGAAAACTTAAGCGACCGGGAGATTGACGAACTGCTGGTCAAGGCCGACGACAGGCGGATGTTTGTGCTGGCCGAGGCCGCCCGCCGGGGAATGCTCATGGACCACGTCCAAAGGCTGACCGGGATAGACCGCTTCTTCCTGGAGAAGATTTACGCGGTGGTGGAAATGGAAAATAGGGTCCGCCGGGGAGGCCTTGCGGGCCTGACCCCGGAACTGGTCCGGGAGGCCAAGCGGGTGGGCATGGCTGACGCCTACCTGGCCCAGGCCGCCGGGGCGGCCGAGGAGGAAGTGCGCAAAATCCGTCTGGAAAATAACATCAGGCCGGTCTATAAGATGGTGGACACCTGCGCCGCAGAGTTCGAGGCGGCAACGCCCTACTTTTATTCATGCTACGACGGCGAGGACGAAGCCCTGCCCACCGGCAAGCGCAAGGTGGTGGTGCTGGGCGGGGGCCCCATCCGGATCGGCCAGGGGATAGAATTCGATTACTGCTCGGTGCACTCGGTAAAGGCCATCCGGGAGGAAGGGCTGGAGGCGATAATCATAAACAACAACCCCGAAACCGTGAGCACCGACTTCGACACCGCCGACCGGCTGTACTTCGAGCCCCTGGTGGCCGAAGACGTGATCAACATCCTGGAGAAGGAGAAACCCGAGGGGGTAATCGTCCAGTTCGGCGGGCAGACGCCCATCAACCTGGCCGGCAAACTGCACCGGGCCGGCATAAAAATACTGGGCACCCCGGTGGAGGACATCGACCGGGCGGAGGACCGGGAGAGGTTCGACAGCCTGCTGGTGGAACTGGGCATTCCCAAACCTCCCGGAAAAGCGGCCTTTTCGGTGGAGGAGGCGGTGGAGATCGCCGCCCGGATCGGCTTCCCGGTGCTGGTGCGCCCCTCTTACGTGCTGGGGGGCCGGGCCATGGAGATCGTTTACAACAATGAAGAACTGCTGAACTACATGTCCACGGCGGTGATGGTCACGCCCGAACACCCCGTCCTGGTGGATAAGTACCTGCAGGGGGTGGAGCTGGAGGTGGACGCCATCGCCGACGGCGAGACCGTCCTCATTCCCGGGATTATGAGGCATGTGGAAAGGGCCGGGGTGCATTCCGGGGACAGCATAGCGGTGTATCCACCGGACATGATCGACGACTCCGTCAGGGAACAGATCGTGGAATACACGGTCAAACTGGCGCTGGCCCTCAACGTCAGGGGGATGATCAACATCCAGTATGTTCTGCACCAGGGGCGGGTCTACGTGCTGGAGGTCAATCCCAGGGCCAGCCGGACGGTCCCGTACATGAGCAAGATCACCGGCATCCCCATGGTGTCCCTGGCCACCAGGATAATTCTGGGCAGGAAGCTGAAGGACCTGGGGTACGGCGGGGGGCTTTACCCCGAGGCCCGGATGGTGGGGGTGAAGGCCCCGGTGTTCAGCTTTTCCAAGCTGCTCCAGGTGGATGTGACCCTGGGTCCCGAGATGAAGTCCACCGGGGAAGTGATGGGGGTGGACTCCAGCTATCCCGGTGCGCTGTACAAGGCCCTGGTGGCGGCCGGGTATATAATCCCCCGCCAGGGCACCGTGCTGGCCACCATCTCCGACAAGGACAAGAAGGAGGCCCTGCCGGTGTTGAGGGGTCTGTCCGGCCTGGGGTTCAAGATCTGCGCCACCGGGGGCACCGCCGCCTTCCTGCGGGAGGCCGGGCTGCCGGTGGAGAGGGTGAACAAGATCAGGGAGGGGTCTCCAAACATAGCCGACCTGATCCGGTCCGGGAAGATCAACCTGGTGATCAACACCCTGACCAGGGGCAAGGCCCCGGAAAGGGACGGCTTCCAGATCAGGCGGGCGGCGGTGGAGTACGGGGTGCCCTGCCTCACCTCCCTGGACACCGCCTGGGCGCTCCTTGAGGTGATGACCTTTATCAAGGAGGGAGAGGAGTTTACCCTGGTGCCGCTGCAGGAGTACAATTCGACGATGGGAATCCAGAGTCCGGAATCCAGAATCCGGAATTAACGTCAGGTCCTACTTCCGGGCGGACAGTTTTGATCCTGCCCTTCGGTTCCGGACCCGGGCTGGGCGGAAGGCTTCTTCTCCAGCTGGCTCAGCCTGGACTGCAGGTTGCGTATCTGCAAGGTCAGCCTCAACTGTTTGGCGATGCTGAAGAGAAGGGTGACCAGCACTCCGCTGGCCGCTGAAAACAGTATGACCAGCACCAGGGGCAGCGGGGGCAGCTCCCAGCTCAGGAATTGAAGGGTTACCTGCTGGGAATTCTGAATCGCGAACAGGGTAATGGCCAGCACAAAGACAAAGGCCAGGACCAGGTGCCAATGCATGCCAAACACCTCCGTTGTTCAGCCGTAAGCGGGCAAACGAATATACAAGTTTCCCCCTTATATTACCAGATTTTGCAGGGATGTGACAGGCCTGTGTTCAACAAAAAGTATACCATTGTCAAAAACGAAGAGGTGATTCCGGGCCACCGGCTGATGTGCCTGAACGCCCCGGAAATAGCCTCCCGGGCGGCGCCGGGCCAGTTTCTGCACTTGCGCTGCGGGGACGGGCAGGACCCCATCTTGCGCAGGCCTCTGTCCATTCACTTTGCCGATCGGGGCCGGGTCTACATCCTCTACAGGATCGCGGGCAGGGGCACCTCCCGCCTCGCCCTGATGGCGCGGGGGGACATTGTGGACGTGATGGGTCCCCTGGGCCGGGGCTTCACGCTTCCGGCCCCGGGGGAGAGAGTGGCCGTGGTCGGCGGCGGCATCGGGGCCGCGCCTCTTTTCTTCCTGCTGAAGAAGATTGGAAAGATATACGGCAAGAAAAAAGACATGGTCCGGGTTTTCCTCGGGGCGTCCACCCTGGCCATGGTGCCGGGAGCCGCCCAAATCAGGAAAATGGGCTTTCCCCTGGACATAGCCGCCGACGACGGTTCCGGGGACTTTAAGGGCACGGTGGTGGACATGTTCAGGAAAGAGGCGAAAAACCTGGCTTTAGACCGGGTTTACGCCTGCGGCCCGCCGCCCATGATCAGGGCGCTGGCCGGGGCGGTGGGGCCGGACCCGGCGGTGGAGGTGTCCGTCGAGGAGCGCATGGGCTGCGGTGTCGGGGCCTGCCTTTCCTGTGCCTGCAAGGTCAGGGCCGGCGAAGGGGAAGGCTTCGGTTACGCCCGGGTGTGCACCGACGGCCCGGTGTTCGATTTGCGAAAGCTGGTTTTGTAAGCGGTTAATCAAGCTTGAAGGTGAAAGTATGAATTTTGCGGTCAACATCGGCGGCATCAGGATGAAGAACCCGGTCACCACGGCTTCGGGCACATTCGGCTACGGCCGGGAGTACGCCGGTTTTGTGGACTTGAACAGGCTGGGGGCGGTGGTGATCAAGGGGGTTACCCTGCTTCCCCGCCCGGGCAACCCCACCCCCAGGATCGCGGAAACCCCGGCCGGAATGCTGAATTCCATCGGCCTGGAGAACCCCGGGGTGGAGGCGGTGATAGAAAAGCACCTGCCTTACCTGGCCCGGTTCGACGTTCCGGTAATCGTGAACATAGCCGGGGATACGGTGGACGACTACGTGAAGCTGGCCTCCAGGCTGGATAAAGCGCCGGGCGTGGCCGGGCTGGAGGTGAACATCTCCTGCCCCAATGTAAAAAAAGGAGGCCTGGCCTTCGGCAGCGACCCGGACACGGCCGCCGGGGTCATCCGGGAGGTCAGGGCGGCCACCCGCCTCCCGCTGATCGCCAAGCTTTCACCCAACGTCACCGACATTTCGGCGGTGGCTGAAAGCGTGGCCGGGGCGGGGGCGGACGCGGTGTCCCTGATCAACACCCTGCTGGGAATGGTCATCGACGTTAACACCGGGAGGCCGGCCCTGGCCAGTGTCATGGGGGGCCTGTCCGGGCCGGCGGTGAGGCCTGTGGCGGTGAGAATGGTCTGGCAGGTCTACAGGGCGGTGAACATACCGATCATAGGCATGGGGGGAATAACCTGCGCCGAAGACGCCCTGCAGTTCATCATGGCCGGGGCCAGCGCGGTGGCGGTGGGCATGGCCAGCTTCGTCAATCCCCGGGCCACCATGGAGGTGCTGGAGGGCATAGAGGCCTACATGAGGGATAATAATGTCGGGGATATAAAAGAGCTTATAGGGATTGCCCATGAAAGGAGCTAGAACACAGAACTCAGAACTCAGAACACAGAACTCAGAACTCAGAATAACTGGGAGTTGGAAGTTATCTTATCAGCTTTCAGCTTATTACTAATCACTTACAACTTAAAGCTAACAGCTAACAGCTAACAGGGGGGATGGCGGCTGTCGGGGAATGCGGCTGACAGACTGATTGTGGCCCTGGATGTCAGCACCGGGGAGAAGGCCCTGGAACTGGCGGACAGGTTAAAACCCTGCGCCGGGATGTTCAAGGTGGGGATGGAGCTTTTTTACAGCGCCGGCGGGGACATCGTAAAGGAGCTGAAGAATAAGGGCTGCCGGGTGTTCCTGGACCTCAAGCTGCACGACATACCCAATACCGTGGCCGGGGCGGCCAGGGCGATAACCGGCCTGGGACCGGACATAATCAACGTCCACGCCGCCGGGGGGCCCGGGATGATGAGGTCGGCGGCCGAAGCAGTGAGGGACGAGGCGGAAAGGAAGAAAATCGCCAGGCCCCTGGTCATTGCGGTGACGGTCCTTACCAGTATCGATCAAAAAACCTTCCACGAAATGGGAATAAATGGTAAAATAGAGGATTTTGTGGTTTCATGGTCTGAAATGGCGGTGGAATGCGGGCTGGACGGCGTGGTGGCGTCCCCGGCGGAGGCTTCGATGATCAGAAAAGCCTGCGGCGATAAGTTTGTTATCGTTACCCCGGGCGTGCGGCCGGCCTGGTCGGGGGCAGGAGACCAAAAAAGAATCGCCACCCCGTCCGGGGCAATCTCGGCCGGAGCCACTTACATCGTGGTGGGGAGGCCGATTACCGGTTCTGCCGACCCGCTGGGGGCGGCCGGGAAAATAATTGAAGAAATAAAGGGATGTGCCGGCTGACACATCCCTTTTTGCCTTCGCCACCTACTGAATTAGCGACCTTTCCGCCCTTTCTATGGCCAGCCTTACGAGGTTACCGCAGTTCCTGGAGGAGACGTTGCCGAAATCCCCGTCCCTGGCCACTATGTCGGCAACACCCAGTTCCCTGGCCAGTTCGAATTTAAGCCTGTCTGACATAACGCCTCTACGGGCCATCAGCCAATCCCTCCCTTGCGGCGAAGGCATGGGTCAATATTCGGTTTTTGGTGCGTATTCAGTTTTCGGGGCATTTATATTATGTGAGGTTTTAACTCGCATGATGCGAGGAATGACCTGGATGCGCCGGAATAACGGCAGGATGCAGGAAACAAAAGAAACATATAGAAAATTTATCAAACAGACACCGAATAAACGGATTACCGCCGGAAAATTATATTGGGAGTGAAAGCGTTTGACTGAAAAGGACAGGTTCCTCAAAATTTTCCAGAAGACCGGGGCCATGCTGGACGGACATTTCCTGCTCACCTCCGGGAGGCACAGCGACAGGTACTTCCAGTGCGCCCTGGTCCTCCAGCATCCACGGTACTGCGGGGCTCTGTGCCGGGAACTGGCCTCCAGGTTTGCCGGGGAAGGGATTACGGCCGTGGTGGGGCCGGCCATGGGAGGAATCGTCATGTCGTACGAGGTGGCCCGCCGCCTTTCGGCCCGGAGCCTGTTTGCCGAAAGAGAGAACGGGAAGATGGCCCTGAGAAGGGGCTTTAAGATAAAGGCGGGTGAGCGGGTGCTGGTGGTGGAGGACGTAATCACCACCGGCGGGTCGGTGAAGGAGGTTATCGACCTGGTCAGGGAGGCCGGCGGAGAGGTGGCCGGCGCCGCTGTGCTGGTGGACCGCAGCGGCGGCAGGGCCGGCCTGGGGGTGCGCACCGAAAGCCTGCTGGAGATACCCGCGGAGTCCTACAGCCCAGATCAGTGCCCCCTTTGCCGGCAGGGCCTCCCCTTTGTCAAACCAGGCAGCCGCAGCGTCTGAACGGGCCCGGAAAATACAGGATTTACTGATGCCGCGCACCAGTCCGGCGGCAATTTTCCTCCGGAGGGCGGACAGCTTGAAAGGACAGCCCAGGAAAACCATCATGTTCATAGTGGACTCCTTCAATCCCGGCGCCCTGAGAAGGGCGCTGGACCGGAAGATGGTGCCGGCCATGGAGTTCTTGAAAAGCAGGGGCTTTTTCACAGACCGCTGTGTTTCGGTTTTCCCCACCATGACCCCTACCTGCGCCAGCACCATTGCCACCGGGGCGCCTCCTTCGGACCACCTGGTCCCGGGTTTCGTCTGGTTCAGCCGCCGGGAAAGGCGGATCGTCAATTACGGTATCAGCCCCCTGGCGGTGAGGAAGATGGGGGTAAGGCGGGTCATCCAGGACCTGCTTTTCAACCTCAACCATATCCAGCTGAGCAGGAAGGTCAAAACCCTCTACGAATCCCTGGAAGAGGCCGGGTACACCACGGGGGCGGTGAACCCCTTCATTTTCAGGGCCGGCCGGCCGCACCGGGCCAGGATCCCGCTGCTGGTCCAGATCCTGTCCGCCTTCGGCCTGGGCGGCAAGATCTGGGGGCCGCGGAAACTCTACCTTGGGCAGATCTGTCCCCCGGACGCGCCGGAGGGCAAGATCCTCACGGTCCTGCACTGCCTGAGGAAGTTCGGTGTGAACGACGATTATTCCGGCACCGTGGGGAGGTGGCTGATCAGCAGGGGGCATCAGCCGGACCTGCTGACCATCTACCTGCCGGATACCGACGGCTATGCCCACCGGCACGACCCCGGCCGGAGCGAGGAATCGCTGCGAAGGGTGGACCGTCAGGTGAGTAAGATTCTGGGAGCCTTTCCCAGTTGGGACGAGGCCCTGCGCAGGAATACCGTCATCCTGGTGGGGGACCATTCCCAGAGCAGGGTGGGAACCGGCGCGGGCAGCACCGTGAACCTGGGACGGGAGCTGCGGGAGTTCTCGCAGCTGGACATTGGCGGGGAAAACGGGCCTCCCAGGGACATTTCCGTTTGTGTCAACGAAAGGATGTGCCATGTCTACATCCTGCGGGACAGGGAAAGGCTGCTGCCGGTCCTGGCCGAAAGAATCCCCGGGGTGGCCGGGGTTGACCAGGTGGCCTGGAAGGAGCGGGACTGGTATCACCTGGTCCAGGCGGGGGGGAAAAGACTTTCTTTCCGGCCGGGGAGGGATTACTGGGACGAATACGGTCAGGGCTGGGCCCTGGCGGGGGATCCCGGGGCGGCCGGGGCCAGGCTGGACGGGCACAGGATAGTTTTCGGGGATTATCCCGACGCCCTGGCCCAGATCGCCAACCTCCTGAGCTGCGAAAACGCAGGGGACCTGGTGGTTACCGCCAGGGCGGGGTTCGAGTTCACCGGGGAGTACGGACCCAGCCACCAGGGCTGCGGCAGCCACGGGTCACTGCACAGGGACGACTCGCTGGTGCCGCTCTTTGTGGCCGGCGCCCCTTTCCACGCCTCGAGGCCCAGGATACTGGATTTGGCGCCGTATATACGATCCCAGTTCGGACTGGCATAGAGGCCGGCCGTGAAAAAAACAGGAAAAAAAGCGGCTTAAAAATTTAAAGAAGTTGATCACTTTGCGGCCAACTTATGTTACAATTTACTAAATCAATACTGTACCGGATGATGCCGGCGGGAGAGTCCCGGAACCGGGCGCCGAAGGAGTAACCCGCAGCAGTGCCGTGGCTTGCGGGGAAACTTTCAGGCAAACAGACCGCCGGAGGATGGAACTCTGGAAAGTCCCCGGCAGGGGCGCCCAAGGGGAACAGCCGGAATTGGCCGGTAAATCTCTCAGGTAAAAAAGACAGAGAAGGCGTGCAGCTTCTCTGTCTTTCTTTTTTACGCGGTTAAATGTGCAACGCGGGCAGTTGCTGATGGCCGGCGGCTTTTTCCGGCAATAATAACAATGTTATCACGGGGGTGACGAGGTGGCGGAAGATCTTAAAAAGACTCCCCTTCACGACCTCCACGCGGCGCTGGGGGCGCAGATGTTTCCCTTCGGCGGGTGGACCATGCCGCTCCGGTACGGGGACATACTGGAGGAGCACCGGGCGGTCCGGGAGAGGGCGGGCCTGTTTGATGTTTCCCACATGGGGGAAATAGTGGTCCGGGGACCCCGGGCCGGAAGCCTTGTCCAGGAACTGGTGACCAACGATATTTCCGGCATGGAGGACGGGCAGGCGGTGTACAGCCCCATGTGCGCCGGGGACGGGGGGGTGCTGGACGACCTGCTGGTGTACCGGCTGGAGGCCGGCCATTACATGCTGGTGGTCAATGCCGCCAATACCGGCCGGGATCTTGCCTGGGTCCGGAGCCATGCCGGGGAGGGCGTGGAGGTGGAGGACGTGTCCGGCCGGACCGCCCTGCTGGCCCTGCAGGGCCCCCGGGCGGCGGAGGTGCTGAAGCCCCTGGCCGGGTTCGACCCGGGATCACTGGGATCTTACCGCTTTGTCCGGGGGCCGGTGGCCGGCGTGGAGTGCCTGGTTTCCAGGACCGGGTATACCGGAGAGGACGGCTTTGAGATTTACCTAGACGCCGGGGACGGGGCCGGGGTTTGGCAGGCCCTGATGGAATCCGGCAGGAATCACGGCCTGGTCCCGGCGGGCCTTGGCGCCAGGGACACCCTGAGGCTCGAAGCCTCCCTGCCCCTCTACGGGCACGAGCTGAATGAAAAGACAACGCCGCTGGAGGCGGGGCTGGGGCGTTTTGTAAAGCTGGACAAGGGCCCCTTCACCGGGCGGGAGGCGCTGCAGAGGCAGCAGCGGGAAGGACTGTCCCGCCGCCTGGTGGGCCTGTCCATGCTGGACCGGGGAGTGCCCAGGGCCGGTTACCCGGTGCTGGTTGGGGATGATCCGGCCGGGGCGGTCACCTCGGGCGGGTACGCTCCCACCCTCAACGCCTGCCTGGCCATGGCCTACGTGACCTCCTCCGTCAATCCGGGGGACCGGGTGGCGGTGCTGATCAGGGGGAAAAAGTGCGGGGCCGCGGTGGTGCCCCTGCCGTTTTATAAAAAATCCGCCCGCCGGGAGGCGGAACCTAAAACCCTTAAATAATCAAGGAGGGAAAAGTTATGATCATGGACGGGCTGTTGTACAGCGAGGATCACGAGTGGATAAAGGTGAACGGAAAATCAGGCCGCCTGGGGATTACCCATTACGCGCAGGAGGCATTGGGAAGCGTGGTTTTCATAGAACTGCCGGAGGAGGGATCCAGGGTGGCGGCCGGTGAGCCCCTGGGCGTGGTGGAGTCGGTGAAGGCCGCCTCGGATTACTACGCCCCTGTTTCCGGGAAGATCACCGCGGTGAACGGGGAACTCCTGGACTCTCCGGGACTGATCAACGAGGACCCCTACGGAAAAGGCTGGATCGCTGAAATTGAACTGGAGGACCCGGCGGAACTGGATAAGCTGCTCAGCCCGGAGAAATACGGTGAGCTGCTTGAAAAGGAAGGCAAGTAGCATAAGCTGGAACGGACTGGAGATTGGGGGTGAAAAAGAATGCGCTACGTGATCAACACCGGGGAAGACCGGCGGGAAATGCTGGCCCGCATCGGGGCCGGGAGCGTGGAGGACCTTTTCAGGGACATTCCGGCCGAAGTCAGGCTGAAACAGCCCCTGAACCTGCCCCATCCGATGGCCGAACCGGAACTTGCCCGCCACCTGAGGGAGATGTCGGCGGCCAACCGCAACCTGGACGAATACGCCTGTTTCCTTGGGGCCGGGGCTTACGACCACTACGTACCGCAGATAGTGGACCAGCTGCTGCTGCGGTCGGAATTTTACACCGCCTATACCCCTTACCAGCCTGAAATAAGCCAGGGCACCCTCCAGGCCGTTTTTGAGTACCAGTCGCTGATCTGCGCCCTGACCGGCATGGAGGCGGCCAACGCCTCGCTGTACGACGGGGCCAGCGCTCTGGCCGAAGCCGCCCTGATGGCCTGCGGGGAGACCAAAAGGGACAGGGTGGTCCTGTCCGAAACCGTTCACCCGGAATACCGGGAAACCGTCCGGACTTACCTGAGATACCGGGGCGTAGAAGTAACTGAGTGTCCCGAAACCGGGGGCGTCACCGATCCGGAGAGGCTTATGGGAATGGTGGACGGCCGCACCGCCGCCGTACTCATCCAGCAGCCCAATTTTTTCGGCTGCCTGGAACAGGCGCCGGAGATAGGAGAGGCCGCCCGCCGGCACGGCGCCCTTTTCGTGGTCTGCGCCGATCCGGTTTCCCTGGGCGTACTGGAGGCCCCGGGGGAATACGGGGCCGACATAGTGGTGGGGGAGGGCCAGGGACTGGGCAACCAGCTGAGCTTTGGCGGCCCCTGCCTGGGATTTATGGCCTGCCGGCAGAAGCTGGTCCGGCGCATGCCCGGGCGCCTGGTGGGGCAGACGGCGGATAAACATGGGCGGAGGGGTTTCGTGCTCACCATCCAGGCCAGGGAGCAGCACATCCGGCGGGAAAAGGCGACCTCCAACATCTGCTCCAACGAGGCCCTGTGCGCCCTGGCCGCCGCCATATACCTGAGCTGCCTGGGGAAGGAGGGGCTGCGCAGGGTGGCGGACCTGTGCCTGCAGAAGGCCCATTACGCCCACGGGCTGATCACCTCCCTGGAGGGAGTGAGTTCATCCTTTAAAGCCCCGTTCTTCAAGGAATTTGCCGTCCGGCTGGAAGAGGACCCGGCGGGGGTGAACCGCCGGCTTTTAAAGGATAAAATCATCGGCGGGCTGGACCTGGGGCGGTTTTATCCCCGGTATTCCGGGCATATGCTGCTGTGCTGCACCGAACTGCGCACCAGGGAAGAGATCGAACGCCTGGCCGCCGGGATTGGAGGGAAGCCGTCATGACCGAACCCCTTATTTTCGAACTGGGCGCTCCCGGCCGCACCTCTTCCTTCATGCCGGAATGCGACGTCCCGGTGCGTGAAACGGAGGAATTGATACCCGGGAACCTGCTGCGCAAAAAGCCGCCCCGGCTGCCCGAGGCGGGCGAGCAGGAGGTGGCCCGGCACTTTACCCGCCTGTCCTCTCTCAATTACGGGGTTGACACGGGCTTTTACCCCCTGGGTTCCTGCACCATGAAGTACAACCCGAAGGTCAACGAGTACGCCGCCAGGCTGCCGGGGTTCGCCCGGCTGCACCCGTACCAGGCCGAAGACCAGGTCCAGGGGGCGCTGAGGCTGATGTATGAAACCCAGCGCTACCTGGCCGAAATTACCGGCATGGACGAGTTTACCCTGCAGCCCGCCGCCGGGGCCCACGGGGAGTTCACCGGGCTTCTGATGATCAAGGCCTACCACGACCACCGGGGAGAGACCGGGCGGCGCAGGGTGATCGTCCCCGACTCCTCCCACGGGACCAACCCGGCCACCGCCGCGCTGTGCGGCATGGAGGTGCGGCAGATCGAGTCAGGCCCGGACGGCACGGTGGACCTGGACGCACTGCGGGCCGCCCTTGGTCCCGACACCGCCGCCGTCATGCTGACCAATCCAAACACCCTGGGCCTTTTTGAGAGGGACATCCTGGCCATCGCCGGGGCCGTGCACCGGGCCGGGGCGCTGCTGTACTGCGACGGCGCCAACATGAACGCCGTGCTGGGCATTTCCCGCCCCGGGGACATGGGGTTCGACGCCATCCACCTGAACCTGCACAAGACCTTCTCCACGCCGCACGGCGGAGGGGGGCCGGGGGCCGGCCCGGTGGGGGTGAAGTCTTTCCTCGCACCCTTCCTGCCTTTCCCGGCGGTGCGCCTGGACCCCGACAGCGGAACATGCTTCCTGGATTACAACCGCCCCCTGTCCATCGGCAAGGTGCGGTCCTTTTACGGAAATTTCGGCGTGGTGGCAAGGGCCTATACCTACATCAGGGCCCTGGGCGGGGAGGGCCTGCGGGAAGTTGCCGAAAACGCGGTGATCAACGCCAACTACCTGCTCTCCCTGGTCAGGGGGACGTACCGGATCCCCTTTGACCGCCGCTGCATGCACGAGTTCGTGGCGGTCCCGCCGGCCGGGTTCAGGGAGGGCGGGCTGCACACCGCGGACATTGCCAAGAGGCTGATGGATTACGGTTACCACCCGCCCACGGTCTATTTCCCCCTGATCGTCGAGGAAGCCCTGATGGTGGAACCCACCGAGACCGAAAGCAGGGCCACCCTGGACGCCTTCGCCGGCGCCCTGCTGGAAATAGCAAGGGAGGGGCGGGAGAACCCGCAGCTGCTTAAGGATGCCCCCCACGGGACACCGGTGGCCAGGCTGGACGAGGTGACCGCTGCCCGCAGGCCCGTGCTGCGCTGGCAGCCGGAGGGGGAGGAGGGATAAATGAAGTGGCGGCTGCTGAACACCGGCTACGGGAACGGGTTTGAGAACATGGCCATCGACGAGGCCATCCTGATGGTCCACGCCCGGGGCGGGAACCCCCCCACCCTGCGCTTTTACGGCTGGAAGCCCCCTGCCTTAAGCCTGGGGTATTTTCAGAACCCGGAGGAGACAGTGGACTTCAAGGCCTGCAGGAGGCTGGGCGTGGACGTGGTGCGGCGCCCCACCGGGGGCCGGGCCGTTCTCCACGACAAAGAGGTTACCTACAGCATCATCGCCAGGGAGGATAATCCCGCCGTCCGGGGAACGGTGCCGGAGTCCTACCTCCGCCTGAGCCGGGGGCTGATCCTGGGACTGGGCCGCCTGGGCGTGGAGGTGTCCTGCAACGGGGACGGCGGCCCTGCCCCCAAAGGGCCGGCCTGCTTTGACAGCCCGGCCCTGTACGAACTGGTGGCGGGCGGACGAAAACTGGCCGGCAATGCCCAGGCCCGGAAACACGGCTGTGTGATCCAGCACGGGGCACTGCCCCTGGTCAATGACGCCGGGACCCTTTTTGCCGTTCTGAAATTTTCATCGGAGGCCGAGAGGGAAGAACAGCGGCGGCGCTTTACCGAACGGTCCGCCTCCCTGGAAGAGGTCATGGGCCGCCGTGTGCCGCCCGGCCGGGTAATCCAGGCGCTGGCGGAGGGCTTTGCCGAGGCCCTGGGAATCGACCTGGAACCCGGCGGCATGACGGAAGAGGAGTTGCTGACGGCCGAAAGGCTGGTCCGGGAAAAATACCTGAACAGCTGCAAGCCGCCAGCAGCCGTCACAGGTGTCTGAGATGCACAAGACTCTTCCGCCGGCTCAATCAAAGGGGTAATATTTTGTTAGCCCGTTGAACAAATAACAAAACCCGCTATTCATATCTTAACTGGAGGGATTTAAATGATTATCGGGGTTCCCCGGGAGATCAAGATCAACGAGGACAGGGTCGCCATTACTCCGGCCGGCGCCAAGGACATGGTGGAGGCGGGCCACAGGGTGATCATCGAGGCCGGGGCCGGGACGGGCAGCGGGATATCCGACAGCGCCTACCGGGACGCCGGAGCGCGTATGGTTTCCAGGGAGGAGGTATACCGGGACGCGGAACTGATTTTGAAAGTCAAGGAGCCTCTTCCGGAGGAGTATTCCTTTTACAGCCCGGATCAGATCCTTTTCACCTACCTGCACCTGGCCAGGGAGCCTGAGCTTACCAGGATGCTGCTGGACAAAAAAGTAACCGCCATTGCCTATGAAACCATTCAGACCGACAGCGGGGCGCTGCCGCTGCTCACCCCCATGAGCGAGGTGGCGGGCCGGATGGCGGTGCAGATCGGCGCCCGCTTCCTGGAAAAGCCCCAGGGGGGCAAGGGGATCCTGATGGGCGGGGTGCCCGGGGTTCCGGCAGCCGATGTGGTAATCATCGGGGGCGGGGTGGTGGGCCTGAACGCCGCCAAGGTGGCCCTGGGCATGGGCGCCCAGGTCACCATCATCGACCGCAGCGCCGAACGCCTGCGCTATATAGACGACATATTCGGCAGCCGCATCAAGACCCTGATGTCCAACAGCTACAACATTGAAGGATCGGTGAGGTACGCCGACCTGGTCGTCGGGGCCGTCCTGGTGCCCGGAGCAAAGGCGCCGTGCCTGGTCACCGAGGAGATGGTCAAACAAATGAAGCCCGGATCGGTGATTATCGACGTGGCCATTGACCAGGGAGGGTCGGTGGAGACCATCGACCGGGTGACCACCCACAGCGATCCGGTCTATGAAAAGCACGGGGTTATTCACTACGCGGTGGCCAATATGCCCGGGGCGGTGGCCCGGACGTCCACCTTTGCCCTGACCAACGTCACCCTGCCCTACGCCCTTGAAATAGCCGGCAAGGGGTTTATGCGGGCGGTGAGGGAAAGCAGGGCCGTAGCCAGGGGAGTGAATACCCACGGCGGCAGGCTTACCTGCAGGGCCGTGGCCGAGTCGCTGGGGCTGGAGTATACCCCTCTTGAAGAAGCTATCCATTAAAGGCCGCCGGAACGGTATATTCTGGATTCTGAATTCTGAATTCTGGGTTCCGGTCGAAATTTCAGGCCAGGGAGTGATTAGATGCCTTCCCGTTTTCCCGAGTGGTTGAAGAAAAAACTTCCGCCGGGCGGTGATATACAGGCCACCAGGGGCCTCATCGGCGGCCTGGGCCTGAACACCGTCTGCAGCAGCGCCATGTGCCCGAACCTGGGGGAGTGCTTTGCCCGGAAGACCGCCACCTTCATGATCCTGGGCGATAAGTGCACCAGGAACTGCCGATTTTGCGCGGTGGAGAAGGGGCGGCCGTCTCCCCCCGATCCGGCGGAGCCCGCCAGGGTGGCCGGGGCGGTGGCCGCCCTGGGGCTGCGGCACGCGGTGGTGACCTCGGTGACCCGGGACGACCTCCCCGACGGGGGCGCCTCCCAGTTTGTGGAGACCATCCGGGCGATCAGGGAAAGGCAGCCGGGGACGACGGTGGAGGTGCTCACCCCGGATTTCGGAGGCCGCTTCAAATCCATTGACGCGGTGGCCGCCGCCCGCCCCGAGGTCTACAACCACAACCTGGAGACGGTGCCCCGGCTCTACCGGCGGGTCCGCCCCGGGGCCGGGTACAGGCGCAGCCTGGCGCTGCTGGAGAGGGTGAAAAAAAAGCAGCCGGGCGTCCTTACCAAGTCCGGGCTGATGGCGGGCCTGGGAGAAGAGTTTGGAGAGATTAAACAGGTAATGGCGGACCTGCGGTCGGCGGGCTGCGACATTATCACCATCGGACAGTACCTGCAGCCCTCGCCCCGGCACCTGGAGGTCCGGGAGTTCGTCACCCCGGAGACCTTTGAAGCCCTGCGGCAGGCCGCCCTGGAAATGGGCTTCCGGCAAGCCGTATGCGGTCCCTTTGTGCGCAGCTCGTACAGGG
Source organism: Peptococcaceae bacterium (assembly GCA_023512435.1). Lineage (GTDB taxonomy): Bacteria > Bacillota > Desulfotomaculia > Desulfotomaculales > Desulfocucumaceae > JAILZP01. The sequence continues at coordinate 38,652 of JAILZP010000012.1, forward strand.
CAGGGGAGGTCTGGGGCTGATTGAAGATGATCCCGGAAAAGCCGGTTTGGCTTTTCACCGGGGGAACGGGGCAATTCAGCCGGAATGAAATAAAAATGCTGTAATATGTGCTCCACTTTTTGGTAAAATGATACTGAATATTTTTACTTTTCCAAAAGAAGGGGGTCGTCAAATGGCTACCAGTCTTCCGGAAACCCGTTTTTCCAAGGGTAAGCCGCCCTCTCAAAAATTGTCCGGGGCCATGGCCGGGAAGGAAACCGATCACCCGGTCCCGGCCGGTTTTCTGTCCCGGAAACTGCCTGAAATCTGCCGGCGGGCCGAAAAAGACCCGGATTACAGGCCTGAGTTTTACAGGGAATTGGCGGCCCACGGTATAATGGGCATGGCCGGGCCAAGGCCTTACGGAAGTTCTTTTTCTTCCCGGCAGATGGCCGCAGTCTTCGAGGCCGTGGCCAGGAACTCGGTGGGGCTGGCCATTTCGCTGGCCGCCCATACTCTGTGCACCTATATGGTGGGACGGTGGGGGACCGGGGCCCAAAAAAAGCGCTGGCTTCCCGGGCTGTGCCGGGCCGAAAAGCTCGGGGCCTTTTGCCTGACCGAGCCCAAGGCCGGTTCCGACGCCAGGAGCATGGCCATGAAAGCCCTAAGGTCCCCCGGGGGATATGTCCTGGACGGCACCAAGACCTTTGTCACCAACGGGATTGAAGCTTCGGTGTACATGGTCATGGCCGGGATCAGCCCGCCGGAAGGCGGCAAAAAAGAAGCCATGGCGGCTTTTGTCGTTGAAAGGCCGTACCCGGGCGTGGTGGTGAAGCCTTACCGGGGGAGAAAAGTGGCCTTTGCCTCCTTTCCCAATGCCATTGTACGCTTTGCCGGGTGCCGGGTGACCAAGGAAAACCTCCTGGGGCCCGAGGGCAGCGGGTGGTTTCAAACCTCAAAAGCGTTGGAGGTGGCGAAAGTCAACATGGGCGCCATCGGGGTCGGGCTGGCCGAGGCCGCCTACCGGTCGGCCGTGGACCACGCCGTGCGCCGCCGGCAGTTCGGCAGGCGAATTGCCGATTTCCAGGCCATTCAGTTTATGGTGGCCGATATGCATGCCAGAATAAGGGCGGCCAGGCTGCTGGTGCAGGATGCCGCCGATCGAATCGACGCCGGCCTCGCCGGGGGCTATGAGTCGGCCCTGGCGAAGTGCTTTGCCACCGATGCAGCCATGCAGGTGGTTACCGACGCCATCCAGGTTCTGGGCGGACACGGCCTGCTGACCTATCCCCTGGAGAAAAACCTTTGGGAAGCCAAGCTGCTGCAAATTCTGGAGGGAACCAACCAGATCCAGAGGGTTATCGTTGCCCGATCCCTTCTCGGGCAGCCGTGAAGTTCACCCGGGGAGACGGACGCACACCGCTATATAACTCCGGCCGGATACCGTGATCAGTCACCTTCATTCCCGGCCCCTTCCCGTTGAGACAGCCTTTCCGGCAGGGAGGGATCGGGGCCGGTGACAATTGTTTTGAAATCCGTGTAGACGACGAAGCCGGGCTTCGATCCCCTGGGCTTGATCACGTGCCTGCGCAGGGTGTAATCCACCGGGACCTTGCTGGAATGCCTGGCCCGGCTGAACAGGGCCGCCAGCGAGGCCGCCTCCTCCAGGGTGGAGGGAGGGACCGCCTTCTTTCCTCCGGTCCGGATCACCACGTGGGACCCCGGGATTTCCCTGGCGTGCAGCCAGATGTCGTCCGGCCGGGCCACCTTCATGGTCAGGTAGTCGTTTTGCCGGTTGTTCCTGCCGGCCAGAATGATCATTCCATCGCTGGACACGAAGACTGCCGGGCGGGGCGGGTCCTGGTTCCTTTGCCCGGCCGGCCCGGGTCCGGAAGGCTTCAGGAAACCCTGGTCCGCCAGTTCGGCCCGGATCTGGTCCAGTTCTTCCAGGGTCGAGGCCAGTTCGGCCGAGTTTTCGACTCCGGCCAGGTATTCCAGGTCGCTCCTGGTGGCTTCGGCGTGTATGGCGGCGTTCTCCAGTATTTTTTTGGCCTTGCCGTAACGGCGGAAGAATTCCTGGGCGTTTTCAGCCGGGGAAAGCCGGGAGTCCAGGTTTATTTTAACGGGCGGGCAGCCCTCCGCGAAAAAATTTTCCAGCCAGACCTCGGTGTCTCCCTTTTTCAGCCGGTGGATGTTGGCCTTCACCAGTTCCCCGTACAGCCTGTATTCTTCCGCGCCGGAGGCCGACTCCAGGTCGGCGGTCTGGGCCGAGAGTTTTTTTTCCAGCCTGGCGGTTTCTTTTTTAACCAGGCTCAATATGGACTGCCTCAGGCCCTCCATTTTTCCGGCCAGGACCCGGTGGGTGAAGTAGGCGTCCAGGGTTTCGTTCATCCCGCCAGGAGCCTGACGGAGACCCTCCAGGTGATTTAGTTCGAAGGCGGCGAAATCCCGGGGAACCCCGCCGTCAAAAACCAGGGTGGGCCTGAATTCACCTTTTTCCGCCCGGGAGTACAGGTCTTTGAGAGCCCGGTACACGGAGGCGAGGTCATACTCTCCCAGCACCTCCAGGGGGGTGTCCGGTTCCAGCCCGGCCCGCCATACTATTTCCCGGGCCAGCAGGGGGCTCAATCCGTCAAAATGCTTCTGCACCAGGTCGCTCACCCTGTTGTTGAGGCTGTTTCCCATCATCAGCCGGAAGAATTCCTCCTCGCTCAGAGACAGGGGGTTTATTTTGCCCTGGGCCGGGGCGGGCACGTACGGCCGCCCGGGAAGGACCTCCCGGTGCCTGCTGACGGCGTGGGAATACCGCTTGATGCCGTCCAGAACGGTACCGCTGCCGGGGTCGTAAAGGATGATGTTGCTGTGCCTGCCCATTATCTCACAGATTATTTGCCTGGTGGAGGGCCTGCCCAGTTCGTCCCTGGCGTCCACGGTAATGGTCAGCGTCCGGTCGTAGCCCGGCTGTGAAAAGCTGCTGATCCTGCCGCCCTCCAGGTGCTTGCGCATCACCATGCAGAACACCGGCGGCGAGGGAGGGTTCGGGGCGGGCCGGCCGGTTAAGTGCACCCGGGCCATGCCGGGGTCGGCCGAAAGCAGAAGGCGGTACCGCACCCCGGGCCGGCCCAGGACCAGGTGGACTTCCTCCCTGGCCGGCTGGTGTATTTTTTCTATTCTGAGGCCGGTAAGGGCCGCGGCCAGCTCGTTTTTCACCGCGGCCAGGACCATCCCGTCAAAGGGCATCCCGATCACCCCCCGCACGGCAACAGTATAGCACCGGACGGAGTCCCGGTCAATTTGGGCCATGGGAACGGATTTTTTATTTTTTTAACAAATTGACCATAAATTTTATCTTATTTCCTGTTATAATTTTAAGGATTAGAACGTCACTGCGCCGGGCTGAAAAACCGAACGGGAGGAACTTGGCTGATGGAAGACAATGTAAACGGAGAAAAGCTGTCGTTGTGGAAGAGAATTTACGGGGTGATCTGGGGCAGTCCCGCCGGGACCCTGGAGTCCATCGCCCGGAAGCCGGACTTTTGGGGCGCCGTGGCGCTGATTCTGGGCTTCAACCTGGCCCTTACCCTGGTTCAGATGCCGAAAATAAGGGAGTTCACAGCCTGGACCATGCAAAACCTGCCGCCGGAGGTCAAAATGACCGCCCAGCAGATGGATGTGGCGGTAAACGCGGCCTTGATTGCCGCCCTGGCCGCCAGCGTTGCCCTGCCGCCGGTCCTCTGGCTGGTGACGGCCGCCCTGCTCAAGCTGTTCAACGCCTTTACCGGAGAGAAGGCCTCTTTCAGATCCCTGTTCGCGGTGACTGTCTATGCCTACCTGCCGGCGGTCCTGGATGCCGTTATCAAGACCGCCCTGGTGCTGGCCACGCCGGCCCGGAACATTGCCCGGGTAACCATCAGCCCCGCCCTTCTCCTGCCGCCCCCGGACATGGTCCCGGACAGGATGTACACCCTGTTGAGCCATCTTGACCCCTTCGTCGTCTGGTTACTGGTCCTGACCGCCGTGGGCGGGTCTGCGGCCATGAGGATTCCTTTCCGCAGAACATTCGCGTACATCATTGTCCTCTGGCTGGCTTATGTGGCGGGAGTATCCTTAATCTTCGGAAAAGGCGCGGTTTGACCGTAATTTTTTCCGGGTGCCTGTAATAAATCCGCCTGCGGATTCGTCTATACTTAGAGAACTATTCGGGGGAAAGGAGCGGCATCATTGCGGGCTGTACTTTTGGCTGAAAAGCTGGGGCGGCGGAAAAAGGCGCTGGCCGGGGCCGGCCTGGCATTGATCATTGTCCTGGCCGTGGTTTTAAACCTGGTGCGGGGCCGGGAGGGGTCCCAGGTGCCGGTTCAAACGGCCAGGGCCGAAATGAAGGAGATACAGGACAGCGTGCCGGCCACCGGCCGGGTGAGGCTGGTGGAGAAGCAGGACATCTTCGCCGGAAGCGCAGCCAAGGTGAAGAGCATACACGTCCGGCCGGGGGACAGGGTGATCAGGGGGCAGCTGCTGATAGTTCTGGACATCAGTGACGTGGAGGTCAGCCTGGAGGAGGCCCGGGCAAACCTGGAACTGCAGGAGGCAAGATATGCCAAGGCCGTAGCCGAGCTGCCCCTGGAGATTCAAAGGCTTAAAGCCGGGGAGGACAAGGCCCGGGCCGCCCTGGAACGCGCCAAAACCAATTTAGAGAGATACAGGGCGCTTTACCGGGCCGGGGCGGTCAGCACCCGGGAGTACGAGGACGCCCTTGCTGAATATCAAAGCTGCGAGGCTGATTTCAAAACTGCCCGGGCCAATCTGGAGGCAAAGGAGCCGGGGCCGGTGGCCAGCCAGGAGATCAGGTCCCTGGAGGCCCAGGTGAAGATGGCCAGGGCACAGTATGAAAAGGAGGAAATGCGGTACAACCGGACCCATATTAAAGCCGAGATGGACGGGACGGTATTCACGGTGGAGGTATCCGAGGGTGAGGCGGTCGCCGCCCAGGCCAGGCTGATCACCCTTGGGAACCCGGACAGGCTGGAAGTATACGCCACCGTTAGTGAGGGAGACAGCGGGAGGCTTAATACCGGCCAGAAAGTTGAGATCAAGGCCGCCGCCATGCCCGATCGCAAGTTCATGGGAATTCTGTCCAGCGTGTCCCTGGGTACGGTGGCAAAGACCAACGAGCGCGGCGGCACCAGCATGGAGATACCCGTTGTGGTTGCAGTCGGGGGAGACATTGGGGGTCTCAGGCCGGGTTACACGGCGGATTTGAACATAATCACCACGGAAAGGAAAACGGCCCTGGTGGTGCCGTACGAGGCCGTGGTGGACAAGGAGGACGGCAGGAAGTACGTGTTCGTGGTGGAAGGCAAAACGGCCAGGCAGAAAGAGATAAAAACCGGACTCAACACCGAGCTTTACACCGAGGTGCTGTCAGGCCTGAACGAAGGTGACAGGGTGATTCTCAACCCCGGGGAAAAGATCAGGGACGGGATTGAGGTAAAGGAACTCCCGGCCCTCAAGACGGGCTCCCGGGAGGGTGAGAAATGATCAGGACCTGCGGCCTGGGTAAAATCTACAGCCAGGGCGTCCATCCGGTGGCCGCCCTTACCGGTGTTACCCTGCACATACCGCCCGGCCAGTTCGTGGCCGTGATGGGGCCGTCGGGTTCCGGCAAGTCAACCCTGATGAACCTGTTGGGCTGCCTGGACACACCCACTTCCGGGACTTACATGCTGGACGGGGTGGACGTGACCCGGCTTGGGGACGTGGAACTGGCGGCGGTGAGGAACAGGAAGATAGGCTTTGTATTCCAGGCCTTCAACCTGTTGCCCCGCATGAGCGCCGTGCGCAACGTGGAACTGCCCATGCTGTATGCCGGGGTCCCCCCGCGGGAAAGAAGGGAAAGGGCGCTCAAGGCGCTGGAGATGGTGGGCCTGGCCGACAGGGTGCACCACCGGCCAAGCCAGCTTTCCGGCGGCCAGGTGCAGCGGGTGGCCATCGCCCGGGCCATGGTGAACAATCCTGTAATACTGCTGGCCGACGAGCCCACCGGGAACCTGGACACCCGGTCGGGGCGGGAAGTAATGGCCATATTCCAGGAGCTTAACAGAAAAGGGACCACGGTGGTACTGGTCACCCACGAGCGGGATATTGCCCTGCACGCCTCAAGGATACTGCACTTCATAGACGGCCGGCTGGTCGGCGACGAAAAGAACGGAAACCCCGTCCAGGCCGCCGGCGGAACCGGAACCGGGCCTCACCCGGACTGCCGGGGGGAGGTGGCGGTCCCGTGAACTTACTGGAGTCCGTCAGGTTGGCCCTGGAGGGGATCGCGGCCAACAAGCTGCGGTCGTTCCTGACCACCCTGGGCATCGTTATCGGCATCGCGGCGGTAATTGCCGTGGTGGCTGTGGGGCAGGCCGGGAGGGCGCTGCTGATGTCCGAGATGGAGAAGGTTGGAACCAACATTTTCGCGGTCATGGCCGACTGGCGGAAGGGAGATTCAGTCACCGGCCGGGAGTTCTCCCTGGAGGACGCCAGTATAATTAAGATCCGCGTGCCCGAGGTCAGCCACCTCTCCCCGGTAAGCAGCACCATGGAGAATGTGCGGGGAACCGGGAAAAACAGGTCTGCCCAGGTGTACGGCACCAGCTCGGACTTTGCCCACATCCGGAAGCTTGACATGAAAAGGGGCCGTTATTTCAGCCCCGAGGACGAGCTGGGAAGACGCCGGGTTGCCGTGGTGGACCAGGAACTGGCGGAGGACTTGTTTGGGCGGGCGGATCCCCTGGGGCAGAGTGTGGTTGTCAAAAACACCCCCTTCGTGGTGGTGGGAATCGTCGCCAAGGGCGATTCAATCTTCGGGATCGGGGAGAACCCCAGGATATTCATCCCCATCCAGGCCTGGCAGTACCTGTTCAGTCCATACATATCCTACATTGAGGGCAGCGCGGCCGGCAAGGACCAGGTCGAAGCCGCCTTGAGCCAGACCATCAAGGTGCTGGAGCGCAGGCACCAGGCGCCCGGCAGATACCAAGGGGTAAGCATGGAGCAGCAGATGCAGGCCGCCAACAGGATCACCGGCATCATGACCCTGATCATCAGCGCCATCGCCGGCATCTCCCTGCTGGTGGGCGGCATCGGGGTAATGAACATCATGCTGGTTTCGGTCACGGAGCGCACCAGGGAGATAGGTATCCGCATGGCCCTGGGAGCGCGGCGCAGGGACATACTGGTCCAGTTTCTGATCGAGGCCGTCGTCCTTTGCCTGCTGGGGGGCGTTATAGGCATGTCCCTGGGAATAGGGGGGGCCTTTTTAATCGCCTGGCTGGCCAAGTGGCCGCCCCTGGTCTCCTGGTGGACGGTGCTGGTGGCCTTTGCCTTTTCGGCCGCCATCGGAGTCATCTTCGGCATACTGCCGGCCAACAAGGCGGCCAGGCTTGATCCCATAGAGGCCCTGAGGCGGGAATGAAAAGCAGAAGCGGGAGGCGGGGGCTTTGGCCGGTCTGGAAGGCAGGTCGAGATACGGCTGGATCAAACCCGGCGTTCACGTCCGGATCTGGCCGGGGGACACTTACGCCAAGTACGCCGTGGTCAGGGAAGTGGCCCGTTGCACGGTAACCTTCGAGATTACCCGGGTCGATCCCGGCGAGCCCTTTTACAGGCCGGGGCAGAAGATAACCCTGCCCTGGTCCCGGGTCAGGGTGTGCGAGGAATAGCCCGCCCCACACGAAAATTCCGGATTCTGGAGTCTGACTTCCGGATTTCCGCCGCTGAAGCGGCACCGGGCGGAGCACGGATATTAACCCTTCCCCGGCGAAAATTTCTTCAGGGTGGAGGTGACCCTTGTCTCCCCGGAAATGAATTCCCTTTTCACCAATCCCACACCCTCCCTGTAATACTCGTACAGGGTGGAATCCTTGCCGCCTATTTTCACCTTGATGCATTTTTCAAATTTGCCCGCCGGCGTGTTTACGGCGGCGTTGACATCGACAATCTCCCTCTCCCCGTTGGGGTCCTTCCATTTGGTGCCCACCTGCAGGGGGGCCTTCAGAATGACCGTCCTTTCGCTCTGCGGCCTGTCCAGGAGGTTTACCCGGTCGTAGACCTCCCCCTGGCTGAAGACGCGGGTTGCCGCCTCGTCCGTGACCTCATATATAACGGCCATCACGGTGCCTCCGTTGTCTTCCCGGACCTGGGCCCGGTTGCCGGCGGTAAAGATCACCTCCCTGGTGAAGGAGGCGTATTCGTTGCCCTCTCCAAGGTATTCCCAGACCGTGCCCAGGGCAAGGGGAAAGTATTGGCCGGGCTTAACGGCCGGGGGCCGTTGTTCAGGCGGTTTTTGGCCGGGGGGCTGTTCCTGGGCTTTTGGCGCTTCCTTTGAAGGCTTCGATTCCGGAGGCTTTCCGGCGGTCCCGGAGCAGCCTGCCTGGAAAACGCCGGACAGCAGGATAATTGCTGCCATTAAAGCGGCGACGGTCCGTTTCATATAGAAAATCCCTCCTGGCGGTATTTTGTGCGGAACCGGGCCGGTTCAAACCCGGGGCAATAGAAAAAGTGCGGACTTGAACCACCGGACGGCCGCTTCCTTCCTTTATATTTAAGTATGTAACAAATATCCGTTTCAGTGAATAATTTATTAAAAAACAATGGCAAGGGAGGCTAAATATGGGTTAAGAAGCGGCAAAAAGCTGTGGCCATTTTTTGCCTGGAAACATATTATAAACAGGGCGGACGAAAGGAGGGTTGCTGATGGGCGGACACGGCGGATCTTATTTCGACGGCAGCTTTATTCTTTTCCTGATCCTGATTCTGCTGGTCTTTGGATCGTTTTTCCCGGGAGCCTACTACGGCGAGAAAAAATAATCTTAAACAATTAAAAAACGTAAAGGAGTGCTGATTTATGGGTTACGGCTTCGGCGGCGGATACAACAGCAGCGCGTTTATAATCTTCCTGATCCTGATCCTGCTGGTCTTCGGCACCGGTTTCTTCCCAGGCTACTGCGGAGATCAGAAGTAAAGGAATAAGTCCGGCCCCACAACCGGGCTGTCGGCCATTGTTTCAGAAAAAGGCGTCCGGGGTCTGCCGAGAATGTGCCTCCGGCGCCTTTTTGCCTGCCCGGCGGTTATTTTTTTTCCGCCCCCGTCATAGAGATTACCATCGGGAACAGGTGGAAATATCCGGGGGTGTTGGCAATAAACAGCCAGTGGCAGATGATGACCGTCGAGGAGGTTTTAAATGCGCTGCGCACCGACGCGGCAAGGGGCCTGGACGAAAAGGAGGCGGCGGAGAGGCTGGCCAGGTTCGGGCCCAACCGGCCGGCCGGTGCGGAACCGGCGTCCCTCTGGCGTGTTTTTCTCAACCGGTTGAGGTATTTTCCGGTGCTTGGGCTGCTGGCGGCCGCGGCCCTGTGGGGATTTTGGGGACAAAACGCCGGGGCTGCGGCCGTCGCCGGCATCGTGATTATAAAGGCCTTCCTGGAAAGCTTCCGGGAATACCGGGCCGGAAGGTTCCTGGGAAACCTGAAGAGCCTTGCTCCCCCGCAGGCCGTGGTGATCAGGGGAGGCCGGGAGAGGAAGATAGACGCCTTAGGTCTGGTTCCGGGCGATATTGTCAGCCTGGAGGCCGGCGGCCGGGTCCCGGCGGATATACGGATTACCGAGGCGGTTGGTCTGAAAATAGCGGATCCGGTCCCCACCGGGGATCCGGCGCCGGCTGATAAAAGAACCGGACCGGTTGCCGGCGGGGCGGCAAACCCCTGGGACATGCCTAATATGGCCTGCCTGGGCGCCACCGTGACCGGGGGAAGGGGCCGGGGGGTGGTGGTGGCCACCGGAATGGCCGCCGGGATGTTCCATGCGGCGGTGATGTCCGGTGAAGCCGGGCGGGAGGAGACACCCCTCAAGCGGCTTCTGGATCGGCAGGGCAGGTGGCTGGCGGTTGTCTGCCTGACCGCGTGCGCCGCGGTGGCGGTGATGGGGGTCTTCCGGGGGGAACCCCTTCACCGGATGATCATGGCCGGCCTCAGCCTGGCGGCCGCCTTTGCGCCCAGAGGACTGCCGGCCATTGCGGCCGTTTCCCTGGCCGCCGGCGCCCGGCGGATGTCCGGGCGCAACGTCATCCCGCGCGAACTGCGGGCGCTGGAAGCGCTGGGCCGCGCCACGGCGATCTGTTGCGACAAGACCGGCGTCCTGACCCGGAATGAAATGGCGGTGAGGAAGGTTCTGGCCGGGAGCGTGGAGGCGGAAATAAGCGGCGACGGGTACGATCCCAGGGGAGAGATCAAATTTGTCAGGGGCGGCAGAGATCAGCAGTTTGACCTTCTATTGAGGTGCGCCGCCCTCTGCAACAACTCGTCTTTGTTTCGGGACGAAATCAAGATAGGCGGTTTTTTCAGGGGGATAGCCTCCGGCAGGACGGTCCGGGAGTGGGACATCCGGGGAGATCCCACCGAGGGCGCGCTGCTGGTGATGGCGGCCCGGGGCGGAATCTGGCGGGAAAGACTGGAGCGGCATGAAAGCCGGGTGGCCGAACTGCCCTTTGATCCGGACCGTAAGTGCATGACGGTGATTTGCCGGGACCGTTCCGGAAAGATCAGGGCATACACCAAGGGGGCGCCGGCTGTGCTGCTGGAACTGTGCACCCACCGCTTCCGGGGAAGCATGATCACGCCTCTTTCCGAAAAGGACAGGCTGGAGATCCTGGCCGCATGTTCCGGGATGGCGGGCCGGGGGCTGAGGGTGCTGGCCTTTGCCTGCAGGGACCTGGCCGGTGAGCGGGAGGATTACCGCAGCGAGGAAAAAGATTTAACATTTATCGGGCTGTGCGGGATGACCGACCCGCCCCGTCCAGACGCCGCAGGGGCCGTGCGTGTTTGCGGGCGGGCGGGGATTCACGTGGCCGTGATCACCGGGGACCATCATGAAACCGCCCGGGCCGCGGCCGCCGAAACGGGGCTTTTGGCCCGGGGAGGCAGGGTAATCACCGGCCGGGAAATGGACGCCCTGACGGACGGGGAACTGGCCCGGCAGGCGGGCGAGGCGGCGGTTTACGCCGAGATTTCGCCCCGGCACAAGCTGCGTATTGTCAGGGCTTTGAAGCAGGCGGGGAACGTGGTGGCCGTCACCGGGGGCGGGTTGGAAGACATCCCGGCCTTAAAGGAGGCCGATATCGGCATGGCCATGGGGATCAGAGGCGCCGACGCGGCCAGGGAGGCCGCACCGGTAATTCTGGCCGACGACAGTTTCTCCACCGCCGTTGCGGCCGTGGAGGAGGGCCGGGGCATATGCAGCCGCTTCAGGAGGCATATCCTCTATCTCCTGTCCTGCAGCGCCGGCGGGCTGCTGGTGATGTTGCTGGCGGCGGCGGGCGGATCCCCCCTGCCCCTCCTGCCCGTCCAGATCCTCTGGGTCAGCCTGATTACCGGCGTCCTGCCTGATGCCGCCCTGGAAGCCGAACCAGCGGACAGGGATATTATGGACAGGCCCGGGCATCCCGGGGAAGGCCTTGACGCCCGCGGACTTCTGTGGCGGGCTGCGGGCTGCGGCCTGATCGCGGCCCTGGTCACCCTGGCCGTGTTCCGGGCGGTCTGGCTGGGGTCCGGGAAGATTGACCTGGCCCGTACCGCGGCCTTCGATACCCTTGTTTTTTCCCTTCTGTTCCTTGCCTTCGCCTGCCGGTCGGAACGCCACAGCATGCTGGAACTGGGCCTCTTTACAAACCCGAAGCTGACCCTGGCCGTTTTGAGTTCGGCGGTGATCCAGGCGGCGGTGACCGCCCTGCCCTTGCTGCAACCCATATTCCACACCGTATCACTGAATGCCGTGCAGTGGTGCGCGGTGGCGGCGGCCGCCGCGCTGCCCGCCGCCGCCGTAACGGCTTTAAGGCACATCCTGGTCAAGGCCGGGCGCATATTTGCATATCTCAGGGCATAAACCGCCGGGTTGAACAGCAGGGAAATAAATAAAATTAAAGAAGGAAAAATTAAAAAAACATGGAAAATAAGCAGGGTATGTTTGTTTTATACAGGCGCACCCGGCGTTTTCGGAGGGATCCGGGATGAGATTTTTAAAGGTTCACGGGCTGGGAAATGATTTTGTATTGGTGGACGCCAGGGAAGAGAAAGACCTGCCCGAAGATCCCGAAGAACTTAGAAGCCTGGCCGTGAAGGTCTGCCACAGGAATTTCGGGATCGGCGCGGACGGGCTTGTCCTGATCAGGCACGCCGGGGACGCCGACGTATACATGCAGATAATCAATTCGGACGGCAGCGAGGCCGAGATGTGCGGCAACGCCATCCGCTGCGCGGCCAGGTATATCTACGAGAAGGGGCAGGCCGGGGGCAGCCGCTTGCGCATCAAGACCCTGGCCGGTATAATGGTTCCGGAAATAATTTCTCAAAACGGCCGGGTAACCGCGGTCCGGGTGGACATGGGGGAGCCCGCCCTGGAAAGACGGCAAATCCCGATGCTGGGCGGCCCCGGCCGGGTGGTCGGCGAGCCCCTGCACTGGGAAGACAGGACCTTCAAGGTGACCGGGGTATCCATGGGCAACCCGCACTGCGTGATTTTTGTTCCGGACATCGGCGAGGTTCCCCTGTCCCAGTGGGGGCCCGGGATAGAATGCCATCCCGCCTTTCCGGCGAAGACAAACGTGGAGTTTGTCCAGGTGCTGAACGGCGGGGAAGTGGCGATGCGGGTATGGGAGAGGGGCGCGGGCCCAACCCTGGCCTGCGGCACCGGGGCCTGCGCCGCCGTCGTTGCCTGCGTGCTGAACGGCCTGACGGGAAGAAGGGTAAAGGTTAGCCTGGCCGCCGGCCACCTCCTGGTTGAGTGGGATGAGGACAGCAACAGGGTGTATATGACCGGGCCGGCAGAATTCGTGTTTAAAGGGGAGTACCCTTGCGGTTGACTATAGAATGGAGGAGATTGCATTGACCAGACTTGCAAGCAGGGCGACCGGCATCAGCCCGTCACCCACCCTGTCCATAGACGCCAGGGCCAAGAAAATGGTGGCCGACGGAATGGATGTGGTAAACTTCGGGGTGGGGGAACCCGATTTCGACACCCCGGATCACATCAAGCAGGCTGCCGTGGAAGCGCTTCAGAAAGGCATGACCAAGTATACCCCGGTGGCCGGGACGGACAGGCTGAAGGCGGCCATAGTCAAAAAGTTCAAGGAAGACAACGGCCTGGAATACCAGCCTTCCCAGATTGTTGTTTCCGCCGGGGCCAAGCACTCCCTGTACAACGCCTTTCAGGTCCTCTGCCAGGAAGGCGACGAGGTGATCCTGCCGGCCCCCTACTGGGTGAGCTACCTGGAGCAGATCAAGCTGGCCGGCGGCATTCCGGTGATTGTCCAGACAAGGGCCTCCAACGGGTTCAAGCTGACCCCGGAGGAACTGGAGTCAGTCCTCACCAGGAGGACAAGGCTGATTGTTCTGAACAGCCCAAGCAACCCCACCGGATCGGTGTATACCCGGGCCGAGCTGGAAGCCCTGGGTGAAATACTGGCCCGCCAGGGCGTGGTCATAATTTCCGACGAGATCTATGAAAAACTGGTGTATGACGGCACCGAACACGTCAGCATCGCCTCCCTGGGCCCGGAACTGAAGGAACTGACCGTGGTCATCAACGGGGTGTCCAAGTCTTACGCCATGACCGGGTGGCGCATCGGGTACGCCGCGGCGCCCCAGCCGGTGGCCAAGGCCATGGCCGACCTGCAGAGCCACTCCACCTCCAACCCCACCTCCATCGCCCAGGCGGCCAGCGTGGCGGCCCTGGAGGGGCCCCAGGAGCCCCTGGCGGAAATGGTCAGGGAGTTCAACCGGCGCAGGGACTATATGCTGGAGAGGGTTAACGCCATTGAGGGGCTTTCCTGCGGCAGGCCGGGCGGCGCGTTTTACCTTTTCCCGGACATGAGCGCGTTTATCGGGCGGGAGTTCAAAGGCAAAAGGATAGGGGGAGCCGGCGACCTGGCCCAGGTGCTGCTGGAAGACGCCCTGGTGGCCGTGGTGCCCGGCGTGGCCTTCGGGGACGACCGCTGCTTCCGGCTCTCCTATGCCGCCTCCATGGAAAGGATCGTCGAGGGAATGGACAGGATCGAAAGGCTCCTTTCCCAGATGAAATGAGATCATAGTCAGGTGGTGGTAGGTTGCCCAGAAGTATGACCGGTTTCGGCCGGGGAGAGGCTATAGGTCATGGAAAGAAATTTACCGTGGAGCTTAAATCGGTGAACCACCGCTTTGCCGAGGTGGTCCTGAGGATGCCGAAGCAGTTCTTTTCACTGGAGGAAAAGGCGAAGCGGGTGATCCTGGAAAGGGTGGCCCGGGGCAGGGTGGACGGGTTCGTTTCGGTTGAGCAGCTGGAAGAAAAAATTCCCACGGTGAAAGTTGACAAAGCACTGGCCTCATCGTATTATAAGGCAATGGGAGAGCTGCTGGCCGAATTGAAAATGGCCGATCCCATCAGGGTTGATCACATTCTGGCGCTGCCCGGGGTGGTGAGCGTGGAGTCCCCCCAGGAGGACGCCGACCAGTGGTGGCCGGCCCTGGAACAGGCGATCCGGTCGGCCCTGGACGGGCTGGTGGCCATGCGGGAGGCCGAGGGAAACCGCCTCAGGGAGGACCTCCTGGACAGGCTGGGCAGGATCGAGAAAATGACCTCCGAAATAGAGGCCAGGGCGCCCCTGGTGGCGGAGGAGTACCGGGCAAGACTGATCCAGCGGCTTTCGGAATGGCTGGCCGACGCCACCCTGGACATGGACAGGGTGATGGCCGAGGTGGTGATCTTCGCCGAAAAGTCCAGCATCACCGAGGAAATCGTCAGGCTGTACAGCCATATCGGCCAGGCCGGCAGGAGTTTCGGCGGGAACGACCCGGTGGGGCGCAAGCTGGATTTTATCATTCAGGAGATGTACCGGGAGATCAACACCATAGCTTCAAAGTCCGGCGACGTCCTGATCAGCGGCCTGGTGGTGGAGGCAAAAAGCGAACTGGAGAAGATAAGGGAGCAGGTTCAGAACCTGGAGTAGAATAAAGCTCACCCGGGCAATATCTTTTAAGGAGGCGCACAGATGGACATCAAGTTGATCAATATCGGCTTTGGCAACATAGTCTCGGCCAACCGGATTATTGCCATCGTCAGCCCGGAGTCCGCGCCCATCAAGAGAATAATAACCGAAGCCAGGGACCGGGGGATGCTGGTGGACGCCACTTACGGGCGGAGAACCAGGGCGGTCATCATCACCGACAGCGACCACGTCATCCTTTCCGCGGTTCAGCCGGAAACGGTGGCGCACCGCCTGGTGGGCAAGGAGGTTTCCTCCCCCGCGGAAGACCCCAATGACTGAGCGGCAGCCGGGGACCCCGGGGCAGGGCTTGCTGGTGCTGATCTCAGGTCCCTCGGGTTCCGGAAAGGGCACGGTCTGCGGCCTGTTGATCAAGAACTGCCCGGACCTCAATTTAAGGCTTTCGGTCTCGGCCACCACCCGGCCGCCCAGACCCGGCGAGGTGAACGGCAGGGACTACTTTTTCATGTCCAGGCGGGAGTTTGAAAAACTGGCCGCGGAGGGCGGATTCCTGGAGTGGGCGCCCATTTACGGAAATCTCTACGGGACCCCCGCGGGCCCGGTCAGGGAGGCGCTGGGCCGGGGTGAGAACGTAATCCTGGAAATAGACGTGCAGGGGGGGCTTCAGGTAAAGGAACTGTTTCCCGACGCCGTGCTTATCTTCCTGATTCCGCCGTCCAGGGAAGCGCTCAGGCGGAGGCTCTCCGGGAGGGGCACGGACAGTCCGGACGAGATTGAAAAAAGGATGCTGTGGGTTGATACCGAACTGGGCTACATGTCCAGGTACGATTATATACTGGTTAACGACCGACTGGAAGAAACGGTGTCCAGGGTCAGGTGCATCCTGGAGGCCGAACGCAGCCGCGCCAGGCGCTTTAGGTTGCCTGGGGGCTGGATAAACCCGGGAAACGGGAATTAGGAATTGGGAAGCGGGAATTGCAACCACCTTACCGCTTATTGTCCCAGAGCCGTGATTCCCAGTCCCTGTAACTATTTGATTCGGTACGGGAGTCAATGCCTAACCCCCGATTCCCGATTCCCAATTCCCAATTCCTGTTTTTTACGGGAGGCGCCATGGATCAGAATATAACCCTTGACCAGCTTATGCAAAAGGTGGACAGCCGTTACACCCTGGTGGTGGTGGCGGCCAAGCGGGCCAGGAAATTGACCGAGAAAAAAGACAACGGCAATAGCGGGTTTACCGTCCGCAAACCGGTGACCGAAGCCCTTAAGGAAATCGCCCGGGGCGCGATCAGTTACCGCCGGACGAAACAGGGAATCAAGTGAGAGGACCGATATGATTGAAGGTAAATTTGTAACCCTGGGTGTCACCGGGGGCATAGCCGCGTACAAGGCTGCGGACCTGGCCAGCAAACTGACCGGCCGGGGAGCGTCCGTGCACGTGATCATGACCAGGTCGGCCGGGGAATTCGTCAGGCCGCTGACCTTCGAGGCGCTGACGGGGAATCCCGTTCACGCCGGCCTTTTTGATTCTTCCCGGCTCTTCAGGATGCCCCATATAGAACTGGCCACCCGGGCCGACATTATCGTGGTGGCCCCGGCCACCGCCAATGTGCTGGGCAAGCTGGCCCACGGCATTGCCGACGACCTGCTGACCACCCTGGTGCTGGCCGCAACCTGCCCGGTGCTTCTGTGCCCGGCCATGAACGTGAACATGTACGCCAACCGGGCGGTACAGCACAATATAGTCAGGCTGAAGG
Source organism: Peptococcaceae bacterium (assembly GCA_023512435.1). Classification (GTDB taxonomy): domain Bacteria; phylum Bacillota; class Desulfotomaculia; order Desulfotomaculales; family Desulfocucumaceae; genus JAILZP01. The sequence goes on from JAILZP010000012.1 coordinate 55,407, forward strand.
AGTACGGCTTCCACTTCGTGGACCCCGAAGAGGGAAGGGTGGCCTGCGGCCATTTCGGCCGGGGCAGGCTGGCCGAAACCGGGACCATCATCAGCGCCGTTGAGGGCCTGATCGGAAAGACTGAGGATATGCGGGGGCTGACGGTGATGGTGACGGCGGGGGGCACCAGGGAGCCCATCGATCCGGTGAGGTACATATCCAACCGCAGCTCCGGCAAGATGGGATACGCCCTGGCCGGGGCGGCTTCCTCCAGGGGGGCCCGGGTGATTTTAATCTCGGCGCCCACGTCCCTGGAACCTCCTCCGGGGGTGGAACTGGTGCCGGTGGAGTCGGCCCGGGATATGCACGAAGCGGTGATGAACCATTACCCCGGGGCCCAGGTGGTGATCAAGGCGGCGGCGGTGGCCGATTACCGGTGTGAGCGGGTGGCCGGCCATAAAATAAAGAAGGAGGGGGAAAGCCTGACCCTGGAACTGGTCAGGAACCCCGACATACTGGCCGATCTGGGCCGGCGGAAGAGGGCGGGGGTGACCCTGGTGGGGTTTGCCGCCGAGACCCGGGACCTGGAAGAAAATGCCAGGCAAAAGCTGGCCGGGAAAAACCTCGACCTGCTGGTGGCCAACGATGTGACCATGCCGGGGGCCGGTTTCGGATCCGACACCAACATCGTGAAGCTGTTCTTTGCCGGGGGTAAGGTCGAATCCTTGCCGGTGATGGACAAAACGGCCGTGGCACACAGGATACTGGACGCGGTGCTGGAAATCCGGCGGGGCGGTTAAGCGGCCGGCTAATGCAGAATAATGAAAAAACGGGGAGACTACGCTCCTTCTTTTTTTGATCAGCCGGTCTTCATAAAACGGTTGCATGCCGCGGGGCGGTTTTATAAAAAAAGTTTATTTGTGTTATCAACTAACTTTATATAATATATAATGGCACTGCCACAAACAATGAAGGGGGAAGTGCCATTATGACCGGCAGTTACACAAAAATGTGGGAGTCCCTGGGGCTGGACCTGGAGGCCCATGACCGGCTTTTACAGGCCATACCGCCCGCTTACGGGGAGGTGTACCTGAACCAGGAAAACCGGCCTAAGGGGATGGAGTACTTTGATTTCGTCATTAACGAAATTCACGGCCTGCGCATTCAGGAACTGCAGGATCACAAGGCCGGGGGCGGAAAGGTAATCGGCGCTTTCTGCGTGTTCGTCCCGGAGGAGATCGTCCGGGCCGCCGGGGGCATATGCATCGGCCTGTGCTCGGGGGCCGAGATCGGCTTCGACCTGGCGGAGAAGGTCCTGCCCAGGAGCATCTGCCCCCTGATCAAGTCATTCATGGGGTTCAAGCTGGCCAGGGTCTGCCCCTACTTCGAGTCCTGCGACCTGGTGGTGGGGGAAACCACCTGCGACGGGAAAAAGAAGGCCTTCGAGATTTTAAGCGATTATGTCCCGGTGCATGTTATGGAAGTTCCCCAGATGAAGAGAGAAAAGGACAGGTCCCTCTGGGCCGGCGAAGTGCGGGAGTTTATGGCCAGGATGGAGAAATATACCGGGAACAGGGTCACGGAGGACTCCCTTCGCCGGGCCGTCAGGGAGGTCAACGCCAAGCGGGAGGCCCTCATGCGCCTGGCCGGCCTTAGAAAAAACAGCCCCGCTCCCATAAGCGGCAAAGACAGCCTGTTAATAAACCAGATCGCCATGTATGACGATGTAGGGAGGTTTACCGCCAAGGTAAACGAACTCTGCGACGAACTGGAGATCAGGGTCAGGGAAGGCAGGGGGATCCGGGAGCAGGGTCCCAGGATTGTAATTACCGGGACGCCCATGGCCGTACCAAACTGGAAGGTTCCCCACATTATTGAAAGCAGCGGTGCCGTGGTGGTGGCCGAGGAACTGTGCACCGGACTCCGTTACTTTGAAAACACGGTCAACGAGGCGGGAGAAAACCTGGACCGGATGATTGATTATATCGCGGACAGGTACCTGGACATAAACTGCGCCTGCTTCACCCCGAACCGGGGCCGGCTGGAAAGGCTGATCAGCCTGGTGGACGAGTATGGGGCGGACGGGGTTATCCACTGCTCCCTGACATTCTGCGATCCTTACGCCGTGGAGTCCTACCGGGTTGAACAGGCGCTAAGGGAGAAAGGCATACCCCTGTTGAAAATTGAGACCGACTACGGCCAGGGGGATTCCGGCCAGCTTAAAACGCGGATTGAGGCGTTCCTGGAGATGATCGGGCGTTCGGGAGAATGATGACCCGGGCGCTTTTGCACAACGCCACCGGTTTCCCGGCCGCATAGGATCCGGATAAAAAGCAATAATATTCACAGGAACCCCGGGGTGATAACCCGGAATCCGGAATACAGGCAGCCGCAGAGGGGAAAAAAATGATTTTGCACTCCGGAGAGGATTTTGCCAGGGAAGTGAGGGAAAGGTGGGCCGGCAGGGAGGTTACGGTTTCCAAAACCACCCCGGCGCCAAGATTCAGAATAAAAATAGAGGATGCCCGGATGGCCGGCTGGGAGGACATGCCGGGGCAGATCCGGAAAAAGCACGGCCGGGACACCAGGTTCCTGGTGGTGTCCGGGGCCGTATATCAGGGAGAACGGGGAGAAAAGAGGGGTTCCCTGGAACAATCCCTGGTCATCCCCGTGGACCCGGACACTGCCTATGACGTGAGGAACGACCGGCTGGTGGTTCTCACCGGCCGGGAAGTGGTGCAGTTCGGCCTGGAAGAGTAAGCGGGGCCGTTTTGGAACGGGCGTAAGATCAGGAGGCTTAAAGCATGGAAGGTTTGATTATGATCGGGTCGGCTTTTACCGCCGTCTCCATGATCACCCTGCTGGTTTATTTGAGGCAGAAAAAGCGGGGGAGCAAGCTATCCCTGGATGCTGTCTCGATCCTGGTTTATGCCTTGATTGTGGGCTTTTTCCTGACCTCTTTTTTATGCTTTTTTCTCACTTAATATCTTGGTCGCCCTTTCCAGGTCGCCCTGCCGCACCGCCAGCCTGATTCCTCCCACCGCCAGGGGAGTGTAGGCCGCCGAAAGTTCGTCCAGTATACAGCACTCGATGCCGCGGCTGTTCAAAAGCCCCTGGACGATGCGGGCTTCGGCCGGGTTTGAGTACCTGCCCACGGTAACCAGCCTTTCCATCCGTTCCCACCAGCCTCCGGTCCGGGTTTGCCTGATCTTATTATCCTCTGTCGGAAGCGGACAATTTATAACCCGCCTTGTCCTCTTCGCCCGAAACGATTCCGTACAGAAATATATCGAAAAATGCGGCGATCGTTTTTTCGACGGTCAGGCCGTGCTGCAGGATGAAACCCGGGTTGATCACGTCCCGGATGCCGGCCAGCAGCGCGGTGATAAACACCTCGGGGATGGTTTCCCGGAAATAGCCCTGCCTGTTCCCTGCAAGAAGCATCTCCACTATGGAACGGACCTTCTCGGCGCGGAAGCTTTCGATCCGGTTCCAGACACGCGGGTAGTGCTTCTGCATGTCCCGCAAGACCAGCGGGTTGATCAATCCCAGTTGTTGAGACACCACCCTGACCAGGGCGGTTAATTTCTCAACCGGGTTTTCGCGGGAAGACAGGGCGCTGTCCACCATTTCACCGGTTTCCGCCATTATTTCCTCCATTACCGCGCTGATCATCTCTTCCTTGCTTCGGAAATACCGGTAAACCGTGCGCTTGCTGATGCCCGTCCGGGCCGACAGGTCGTCCACCGTGGCCCGGCGGAAGCCCACGGTGAAGGCAAGTTCCCTGAATCCCGCCAGTATCTTTTCCCTCATGTCCATATGTTATGCCTCCTGCCATGCTGGGGGCGATAATAAGTTGTTAGCTGTTGGCTATTAGCTATTAGCTGTTAGCTGTTAGCTTTAAGCGGTGAGTTATAAGTTTTAAGTTATAAGTAATAAGTTATAAGTTCTGGTTGGCTTTCAGGCGATTTTCTTCTTAAATCTGGCTATGCTTACCGCCAGCAGCACCAACGAGAAGATCAGCAGCGAGACGACCTGGGGGACCAGGTAGCCGAAGCCGATTCCCTTCAAAACTATGCCCCTGATGATTACCAGGTAGTAGGTCAGGGGGATCAGGTTACCGATGTACTGGATGATCACCGGCATGGCTTCCCTGGGGAAAAGAAAGCCCGAAAGCATTATGCTGGGAAGCAGAAAGAAAAAGGACATCTGAAAGGCCTGCATCTGGTTTTTGGCGATGTTGGAAATGAAGATGCCGACCCCCAGGGAGGCCGTGATAAAGAACAGGGTCAGAAGGTACAGTTCCAGCAGGCTGCCCCGGACGGGGACCCGGAAGATCAGGCTGCCCACCAGGAGGGCCACCGTGATCTGGGTGTAGCCCAGGATGATGTTGGGGACGATCTTGCCGATCATCAGTTCAAAGGGCCTGATGGGAGTAACCATGAGCTGTTCCAGGGTGCCCCTCTCCCTTTCCCTGACAATGGCGATGGCGGTCATCAGGACCATGGTCATGGTGACGATGATCCCCAGGATGGCCGGAACCATGTAATAGGCGGTTATGCCGTCCGGGTTGTACCACGGGCGGACCCTGATGTCGTACGGCGGATCGGTGATGTTCACGTTGGCCCTCTGGGCGATAATTTTTTGCGATTTGAGAAGGCCGATGGAATTCGCCGTGGCGATGGCCGAGTTGGAGACCATGCTGTCGCTGGCGTCCACCAGCACCTGCACCGCCGCCGTCTCGCCCCTTCTGAGCTTTACGGCGAAGTCGGGCGGGAAGATGATCCCCACCTTAGCCCGGCCGCTGTCAATCATCTCTGTTACTTCCCTGTAGCTGCCGGCCAGGTGAGTTATGTCGAAGTACCCGGATGCCCTGAAGGAGTCCATCAGGTCCCGGCTGTCGCTGGACAGGGACTGGTCGAAGACCGCGGTGGGAATGTGCTTCACCTCGGTCTGGATGGCGTAGCCGAACAGAAGAAGCTGCACCAGAGGCAGCGCGAAGACCATCCCTACGGTCAGCCGGTCCCTGAACATCTGTAAAAATTCCTTGCGCAGTATGGCCAGCAGCCTGATCATGATTGCGCCTGCCTCCCTTTCCTGGCCAGGGAGATAAACACGTCTTCCAGGGAGGGGGTAATCACCCGGGCCTTGATGCCGGTGTGCTTCTCCAGCTCCCGTATGTGTTTTTCGCCGTCCAGAAGGATATGGACCGCCGCGCCGTGGACTGAGCATTCCCTGACGTAGGGCAGGGCCTCCAGCTCCGGCAGCCTGTTCATGGGGTCGGGTATCTCCATCTCGGCCATGCAGCCTTTAATCGCATTTTTCTTCAGGTTTCCCGGGGTGTCGTTGGCGATCAGCCGGCCCCCGGATATAAAGGCGATGCGGTGGCACCTCTCGGCCTCGTCCATGTAGTGGGTGGTCACCATCACGGTGGTTCCGCTTTCGGCCAGTCTCCGGATGATCTTGAAGAAATCGCGGCGGCTGGTGGGGCTGACCCCGCTGGTGGGTTCGTCCAGGAACAGCATGGCCGGCCGGGAGATGATGGCGCAGCCGAGAGCCAGCCTCTGTTTCCAGCCCCCGCTCAGATCGCCCGCCAGGACCTTTTCCCTGCCGGTGAGCAGGGCCATGCCGATCATCTCCCTGATCCTTTCTTTTCGCTCCCTTCGGGAGATGCTGTACAGCCCGGCGTAAAAGTCAAGGTTCTCGTATACCGTCAGGTCGTCGTACAGGCTGAACTTTTGGGACATGTAGCCAATTTTTTGCTTTATTTTTTCCGGTTCCCCGGCCAGGTCGTGCCCCAGCACCGTGCCGGAACCCGAGGTGGGTTCCAGGATGCCGCACAGCATCCTGATGGTGGTGGTTTTCCCCGACCCGTTGGGGCCCAGGAAACCGTATATCTCTCCCGGCCTTATGTTGATGGTCAGACTATCAACGGCGGTGAAGTTTCCGAATTTCCTGGTCAGTTCCCGGGTGGTCACGGCGTATTCCAGGCCGGCCGCCTCCCTTCTCCGCCAGGGCCACGAAGACGTCCTCCATTGAAGGCTGTATTTCCTTCAGGGATCCGATGCCGATGCCCCGGTTTTCCAGGCACTCTCTTACCGCCCTGATTCCGGCGGCGGCGTCGGCAACCCGGAGGTGGTAGCTGTCTCCGAACACCTCGGCGTCCAGCACTTCCGGCAGGCCGGACAAAAAATCCAGGTCTTTTGAGCCGGCCCGCAGTTCCAGTATTTTATACCCGAAATTTCTTTTCAGATTGCCTGGGGAATCCGAGGCCACTACCCTTCCGCCCTCCATGAAGGTCACCTTCCGGCATAGCTCGGCCTCGTCCATGTACGGGGTGGAAACCAGGATGGTCAGCCCCTCGCCGTTCAGCCGGTAAAGTATTTTCCAGAACTCCTTCCGGAATTCCGGGTCCACCCCGTAGGTGGGCTCGTCCAGAACAATCAGGCGGGGCTTGGGCAGAAGGGCGCAGGTCAGGGCCAGCTTCTGCTTCATGCCTCCCGAAAGGTTGTCCGCCAGCCGGGACTTGAACGCCGCCAGGCCGGTGATCTCCAGCATTTCGCCGGCCCTTTGCCTGACGGCGCCGGCGTTCAGGCCGTACAGCCGGCCGAAGAAATATATGTTCTCCATAACCGTCAGGTCGCCGTACAGGCTGAAGCGCTGGGGCATGTAGCCCAGCAGGGCCTTTTGCCTCTCGATGTCCCGGGGGGACCCGCCCATCAGGGAAACGGATCCCCCGGTGGGGGTCAGTATGCCGCAGATCATGCGCATGAGGGTGGTTTTGCCGGCCCCGTCGGGGCCCACCAGGCCGTGTATCTCGCCCTTCTCCACGGTCAGGGAAACATCTTTTACAGCCGTCACGGGCCCGAATTTTTTTGTCAGCCCCCGGGTTTTGATCATAAAATCATCCCCGAATATTCTGGATTCTGTCTTCTGGATTCCGGCAGAAAAAGCCTTCAGAATGAGTTTATGTTCACATCCGCCGGCATGCCGGGTTTGAAGATGCCGTTCTTATTGTCTATCCTGACCTTTACCGCGTAAACGATGTTGGTGCGCTCCTGCTTTGTCTGGATGGTCTTGGGGGTGAACTCGCCCTTGGAGGCAATTTCAACAATGGTCCCCGGGAACCGGTCGGCAACCCCGCTCACCGTGAAGCTCACCTGCTGGCCGATCCTGATCCTGGGCAGGTCGTCGGTGGAAACGAAAACCTTTATCCACAGGTCGTTGAGGTCGGCCACGGTAACTACCGGAGCCCCCGCCGGGATGTACTCGCCCGGGTCGAAATTCCTGGTGACCACCGTGCCGTCGATGGGGGAGACTATTTTTGCGTCTTCCAGGAGGTTTTCAGTGGCTTTGAGCACGGCCCTGGCCCTTTCCACCTCTATTTTGGCGGCGCTGATCTGGTCCGGCCTGCTCCCGGACTCCAGGAGGTTCAGCCTGGCTTTTGCCGATTCCAGCTGGTTTTTGGACACTTTGAGGCTGGTCTCGGCCTTTTCCAGATCGGTGTACGGGACCGCCCCGGCTTTATGCAGCTCCCTAATCCTGTCGAAATCTGCATTTGCCTTGTCAAAGTTGGCCTGGGCGGTGTTGACCGTGGCCCTGGCATCGTTAATTTCCTGTTCCCGGGCCCCCGAGACCAGGTCGGCCAGCTGGGCCTCGGCCTTAGACACTCCCAGGGCGTCCCTTTCCCTTTGGGCCTCCAGGTCGGTGCGGCTAATTACCGCCACCACCTGCCCCTTTTTAACCTGGTCCCCGGCTTTCACCGAAACCGATTCCAGGGCGCCGGGCAGCCTGGCGCCCAGGTTCACCTCGGTGGCCTCGATGGTGCCGGAAACCTCCAGCCCCTGGGGCTGGCGGTGAAAGTAGCCGAGGTAGGCCCAGTATGATCCGGCCCCGGCCAGAATAAGCAATACCAGGAAGACAATCTTTTTCTTCATACCCATCCCCCATCATTCAGCCGGTCAGTTGACATGGTTGCAGGAGGTAAACTACAGAAAACAATTTAGTTTACCTGGTTTTATAATACCACTTTAACCCGTCCCGTGGCAATATGAAATTAGGACACAGACCCACACGCCGCCAAAACGGCACCACGAAATAATGAAAATTCGGGGCCAGGGGTGGATTAAAGCCTCGCTACTTAGTCCTCCGGCTGAACCGGCTCTAGGCTCGTCGCTTACGGTCTGCCGACCGCCTGCGTACGTGCGTCCATGCACTACTCGGCTGCGGCCGCATCCTGCGGCCCGCCCGGCATCCCGTACGCTCTGTCGCCAGGAGCCGGATATCAGCCTCCGGAATATCCGCTCGGCTTTGAAATCCATCCCCCACGTACACTCCGGCAATGTATTTTCTGGGTAGAACACGGAACTCAGAACAACGACAGAAAAGCCATCCCCCGGGGGATGGCTTATAAAACAGGCGGTTTGGGCCGCCGGGAGTTTCTTGTTTGTCTGTTTAATCCAAATCAACCGGCTGCTTGCAGTTCCGGCACTGCCTGGCCCCCCTGAAAAGCTTGTAGCCGCAGCCCCTTTAATTCTGCTGCTGGCCGCCGCCCTTTTGTTTGTTGATTTCCTCCTCCACCAGGACCCTCCGGAGGATTTTGCCCACCATGGTCTTGGGCAGTTCGGAACGGAATTCCACCATTTTGGGCACCTTGTAGGCGGCCAGCCTTTCCTTGCAGAAGGAGATGATCTCCTGGTCCGTGGCCGTTTCCCCCTCCTTCAGGACGATGAAGGCCTTCACGGTTTCTCCCCGGTAAGGGTCGGGCACGCCGGCCACGGAGACCTCCTGGATTTTGGGATGCTCGTAGAGCACCTCCTCCACCTCCCGGGGGTAGATGTTGTAACCTCCGGCAATGATCAGGTCCTTTTTCCGGTCCACGATGAAGGTCATGCCCCTTTCGTCCATGCGGCCGATGTCCCCGGTGTAGAACCAGCCGTCCCGCAGCACCCGGGCGTTTTCCTCGGGCCTGTTCCAGTATCCCTTCATCACCTGGGGGCCCTTTACGCATATCTCCCCGGTTTCCCCCAGGGGCATCTCCTTTTCCCCGGTCTCGATGTCCATTATCCGGCACAGGGTGTCCGGCAGGGGCACCCCGATGGACCCCTCGGCCCTGGCGTCGAAGGGATTGGAATGGGTAACCGGCGAGGTTTCGCTCAGTCCGTAGCCCTCCACCAGCTTTCCGCCGGTGAGTTCCTGGAATTTTAACTGCACCTCCAGGGGCAAAGGCGCGGCGCCGCTGAGGCAGGCCTTCAGGGAGGAAATGTTGTAGTTTTTCAGTTCCGGGGAGGAGATTACGGCCACGTATATGGTGGGGGTGCCCGGAAAGAGGGTGCCCCTGTATTTATGTATGTTTTCCAGGACCATCTTCAGGTCGAAGCGGGGAATCAGCACCAGGGTGGCGGCGTTGTATATGCCGAAGTTCATGCACACCGTCATGCCGAAGGAGTGGAAGAAGGGGAGGACCGAGATGATCACCTCTTTGCCCTTTTCAATTTCATTCTTGCTCCACTCGGTAAGCTGCAGGACGTTGGCCACCAGGTTGCGGTGGGTGAGCATGGCCCCCTTGGACAGGCCGGTGGTCCCCCCGGTATACTGCAGGACCGCCAGGTCCTCCGGTTTTAAGTCAACCTTGGGGGGATTGGGGGCGGCCCCGGCGATGATCTGTTTCAGGTTCAAAACGCCGCTGCCGGCCGGTATTTCGGCCCACTGCCCGGCTTTCCTGGCTTTGATTGGGTAAAGCAGGTTCTTGGGGAACGGGAGGTAATCCTTGATTCCGGTGGCGATCAGCCTCCGTACCGGTGTGTCCGGGGCCGTCTTGAGCACTTTCGGCGCCAGCTGGTCCAGGAAGATGAGGGTCTCCGCCCCCGAATCCCTGAGCTGGTGCGACAGCTCCCTCTCGGTGTACATGGGGTTGATCCCCACCCCGACAGCTCCGATCTTCAGCACGGCGTAGTAGCTGATTACCTCCTGGGGTATGTTGGGCAGCATCAGGCCCACCCGGTCGCCCTTTTTTACACCCAGGTCGGCCAGCGCCCGGGCCAGCCTGTCCACCTGGTCCTTAAGGCCGGAGTAAGTCAGCTTCCCTCCCATGAAGATGGTGGCCGTCCGGCCGGGGTACTCCCCGGCTGCCTGGTCCAGGATAGCGGGCAGCGGGATTTCCGGGTACTCCAGGTTCGGTCTTACTCCAGCAGGGTACGACTTGGTCCAGAAGGGTTTGCCTTCGTTCACCGGGATACCTCCTGTGTTATGAATTATTAAATAAATATTAACATTGGAAAAAATTATCTTCAATATAATAATGAATCATTATTCAACTATTTTTGCAGTTTATTTTTAACAATTCCATGCATGATCCGGCCTTCAGCATTTTTATGGGGAAAATTGTCGCGGCGGGAGGATTTCTTTTTCCGGCATTGAATAAAGATGATCGGGTTTGGGCATAACGGAAAAATGCAGGAAGGGGGATAGATCCGACATTTCCGGGAAGCCCGGACATTCGACACATGGTTTCAGGGAGGGGAGAAAGTGAAAAAAACAAAAGGTTTTATCCCGGTGGCCGCAGTGTTGCTGCTGGCCGTGGCGCTGGCGGCATCGGGCTGCGGCAAAAAGGAAGAGAAGAAGGATAGCCAGAAGGGAGCCGCCGGGGACTCCGGCAAGTTCAAGGTTGCCTTCATGTACGTCGGACCGGTGGGGGACGCCGGGTGGACCTACGCCCACGACCAGGGCAGGAAGTACCTGGAGAAAGAGCTTCCCTGGGTGGAGACCAGTTACGTGGAGTCCGTCCCCGAGGGGGCAGATTCCGAGAGGGTGCTGACCCAGCTGGCCGAGCAGGGGAACAAGGTGATCTTCGCCACCAGCTTCGGCTACATGGATCCCACCATCAATGTGGCCAAAAAATACCCCGATGTGGTTTTCATGCACTGCTCGGGATTTAAAACCGATAAAAACGTGGGTACATACTTCGGCCGGATTTACCAGCCCCGCTACCTGACCGGGATGGTGGCCGGCAAGATGACCAAGGCCGGCAAAATCGGCTACGTGGCCGCATTCCCCATTCCCGAGGTGGTCAGGGGCATAAACGCCTTCACCCTGGGGGTGCGGTCGGTGAACCCCAACGCCAGGGTGCAGGTGGTCTGGACCAACACCTGGTACGACCCGGCCAAGGAAAAGGACGCCGCTAAAACCCTGCTGGACGCGGGGTGCGACGTCATCGCCCAGCACCAGGACACTCCCGGCCCGCAGCAGGCCGCCGAGGAAAAGGGCAAGTACGGCATCGGCTACAACAGCGACATGAGCAAGTACGCGCCCAAGGCCGTGCTGACTTCCGCCGTGTGGAACTGGGGGCCCTTCTACGTGAAGACCGTTCAGGCGGTCAGGGACAAGACCTGGAAGTCCGACCAGTACTGGGGGCCCATGAGCGACAAGATTGTTGACCTGGCGCCCTTCGGCCCGATGGTGCCCGATGACGTGAAGAAACTGGTGGAGGACGCAAGGCAGAAAATCCTCAGCGGCCAGTGGGATGTCTTCACCGGGCCCGTCAAAGACCAGGCAGGCACGGTGAGGGTGCCCGCCGGGCAGAAGATGAGCGACAAGGACATGCTGAGCTTTGACTGGTTCGTGGAAGGCGTGGAGGGTACCATAAAGAAACAGTAAAGAAGTTTTAACAAGACAATCACCGCAGGGGCCGCTGACGGGAACATCCCGTCAGCGACCGGTTTATGGGGGGTGCAAGCCTGTGAAGCTGGTGGAGATGAAGGGGATCACCAAGCGCTTTCCCGGCGTCCTGGCCAACGATGATATAGACTTTTCGGTGGAGCCCGGTGAAATTCACGCCCTGCTTGGAGAAAACGGATCGGGCAAAAGCACCCTCATGTCAATTTTGGCGGGCCTGTACAGGCCGGACCGGGGGACCATTCTGGTCCGGGGCCGGGAGGTGTCGCTGCGGTCGCCCAGGGACGCCATCAGGCACGGCATCGGCATGGTCCACCAGCACTTCAAGCTGGTGGAAAACTTCACGGTGACCGAAAACATCATCCTGGGCCACGTACAGACGCCCCTGTTCCATAACCTGAAAAGTCATTCGGAAAAGATTGCGGACCTGGGCGGCCGGTTCGGCCTGGGCGTTGACCCCGGGGCCAGGATAAACCAGCTTTCGGTGGGCGAAAAGCAGCGGGTGGAGATATTAAAAATGCTTTACCGCGGTTCCGACCTGCTGATCATGGACGAGCCCACCGCGGTTCTCACCCCCCAGGAAGCGGCCGAACTTTTTGTCAACCTGAAAAAGTTCGCCGGATCAGGAAGATCGGTGGTGCTGATCACCCACAAACTGAACGAGGTGATGTCGGCGGCCCACCGGGTGACGGTGCTCAGGGCCGGCAGGGTGGTGGCGGTGCTGGGCAGGGAGGAGATTTCCGAGAGAAAACTGGCCCGCCTGATGGTGGGCAGGGATGTTGCCCCTGCCCGGAGGGAGGAGTCCCGCGGGGCCGGGGAAGCGGTGCTGGAACTGCAGGATGTTTCGGCTTCCGGGGACGTGGGCAGGCAGGGTTTGAAAAAAGTATCCTTCACGGTCAGAAGGGGCGAGATTTTCGGCGTCGCCGGTGTGGCCGGGAACGGCCAGAAAGAACTGGCCGAAGCCGTGGCCGGTCTGAGATGGGTGCACTCGGGAAGGATTTTCATAAACGGGGTGAATGTCACCAACCTTTCGCCCCGGACCATCGCCGACCTGGGGGTGAGTTACGTTCCGGAGGACCGGCTGGGCATAGGGCTGGTGCCCGGCCTGGGGATCGTGGACAACGTCATTCTGAAGAATTACCGCAAGCCCCCGGTGGCCGGCCGGTGGCTGATCAACTACCGGCTGGCCGGCCGGGAGGCCGGGCGGCTGGTAAAGGAATTCGGCATCAGGGTGGCCGACTTCAGGGCCCCGGTAAGCCTGCTCTCCGGGGGTAACATGCAGCGGCTCCTGCTGGCCAGGGAAATACTGGGCAGCCCCTCGCTGATGGTGGTGGTTTACCCCGTCAGGGGGCTGGATGTGGGGGCGGCCGAGTCCGTGCACAGGATGCTGCTGGAGATGAGGCGGAAGGGCACGGCCATCCTGCTTATTTCCGAGGATCTGGACGAGGTCATGAAACTTAGCGACCGGGTGGGGGTCATGTTCGAGGGATCTATGGTGGGCATTCTGCCCGGAGGGAACATTACGCCCGAGGAAATCGGGCTTTTGATGATGGGATCCGCCGGGCCGGGGGCGGGGGCGTGAAGGGCATGAGAGGTCTTGTCAGGCTTGAAAAAAGAGGTGTCGTTTCAGGGGCGCCGGTTCTGGCCGTAACCGTCCTGTCGGTGCTGCTGTCCATGGTCCTGGGCGGGGTTTTCCTGCACCTGACCGGGCATGATCCCGTGGAGGTCTATATTCTGATGTTCACCGGCGCCTTCGGGTCGGCCTACGGCATCTCGGAAACGCTGGTCAAGGCCATTCCCCTGATGATCTCGGGACTGGGCATATCCCTGGCCTTCAGGATGCGGATGTGGAACATCGGGGCTGAGGGGCAGATATACATGGGCGCCTTTGCGGCAAGCTGGGTACCCCTGACCTTTCCGGACCTCCCGGCCTATGCAATGATCCCGGCCATGATCCTCCTGGGCATGGCCGCCGGGGGCCTGTGGGCGTTGCTGCCCGCCGTTCCCAGGGCCTACCTGGGCGTCAACGAGATTATCACCACCTTGATGCTGAACTACGTGGCCATTCTGTGGGTGGATTACCTGGTTTTCGGCCCCTGGAAGGACCCCAAGGGCTTCAACTTTCCCCTGAGCGCGCCCTTTTCCGAGGCCGCCAGGCTGGGAACGGTGGGAAACACCAGGGTGCACACGGGTATTTTGTTTGCCCTGGTTATCGCCGTCATCATTTATCTGATAATCAACCGGACCAGGTGGGGGTTTGAGATCAGGGTGATCGGGGAAAGCGAAGCGGCGGCCCGGTACGCCGGGATGGACATCCAGCGCAACATACTGCTGGTGATGATGGTCAGCGGGGCCATCTGCGGGCTGGCCGGAATGACCGAGGTGAGCGGGATAACCGGCAGGCTGCAGCCCAACCTCAGCCCGGGCTACGGCTACACCGCCATCATCGTGGCCTGGCTGGCCAAACTGAACCCCTTCGCCATACTGCTGGCAGCGGTGCTTTTCGGCGGGCTGCAGGTGGGCGGCTACCTGGTCCAGACCAGCGGGGTGCCGGCCCCGGTGGCCACCATGCTGCAGGGGGCCATACTCTTTTTCGTGCTGGGCGGAGATATTCTCAGCAAGTACAGGATCAGGATCGGGGCGGGAAGGGAGGAGGCGGCCTGATGGCTGAAGGCGGGCAGACAAACGTTCTTATTCTCATCCTGGCCACGGCGGTGACCGCCGGGACCCCCATCCTGTACGCCGCCCTGGGCGAGCTGCTGGCCGAGCGTTCGGGGGTGATCAACCTCGGTGTGGAGGGGATGATGCTGACCGGGGCGGTGTGCGGATTCATGGCGGCCCTGGCCTTCCAAAACCCGTGGGCCGGAGTGGCGGCGGCCATGCTGGCCGGGGGGCTGGTATCGGCCATCCACGCCTTTCTCACCGTGACCCTGAGGGCGGACCAGGTGGTCAGCGGCCTGGCCCTGACCATATTCGGCACGGGCTTAAGCGGTTTCCTGGGCAAAAGCTACGTGGGCACGCCCCTGCCGGTCCACTTTTCGGCGGATCCCCTGCCGGGGCTGGGGGACATTCCGGTGATCGGCCCCATTTTCTTTCACCAGGACCCGCTGGTCTATATCACTTACCTGCTGGTGCCGGCCATGTGGGTGTTTATTTACAAAACCAGGCCCGGCCTGCACCTGCGGTCCATCGGGGAAAACCCCTGGGCCGCCGACTCCCTGGGGGTGCGGGTGATTCTGTCCAGGTACCTCTATGTCATAGCCGGGGGCATGCTGGCCGGCCTGGGCGGGGCCTACCTTTCCCTGGCCTACGCCCCCTCCTGGCTGGAGAACATGACCGCGGGCAGGGGGTGGATAGCGGTGGCCCTGGTCATATTCGCCGTCTGGAACCCTGTCCGGGCCATGGCGGGCGCGTACATCTTCGGGGGCATCGACGCCCTGGGCTTCAGACTCCAGGTGCTGGGACTGATGGTGTCCCCCTTCTTCCTGAAAATGCTGCCCTATATTTTCACCGTTCTGGTGCTGATCATCGTCATCGGCCGGAGCAGGGGCGCCGGGGCGGGATCGCCGGGAGCCCTGGGGATTCCCTTTGACAGGGAAGAACGGTAAGAAAAAGGGGAATTGGGGATTGGTATGCCCAATTCCCAGTTCCCAATTCCCACCAAAGGGGTGTGCTTGTGCAGAAGTTAAAAGAGAGAATAGTAAATGAAGGCAGGGTCATCGGGACCGGCATACTGAAGGTGGACTCCTTCCTGAACCACCAGATAGACCCGCAGTTCACCATGGAAATGGGCAGGGAACTGGCCTCCAGGTTCGCCGGGGAGGGTATTACCAAGGTGCTCACGGTGGAGGCTTCGGGCATAGCCGTGGCCACTGCCGCCGGGCTGGCCCTGGGCGTGCCGGTGGTCTTCGCCAAGAAGGGCAGGGCCAGCACCCAGGACGCCGGGGTATACTCCGCCCGGGTTTATTCCTTCACCAGGCGGGAGGCGGTGGACATATCCGTTTCCGGCAGGTTCCTGGGGCCGGATGACACCGTGCTTATCGTCGATGACTTCCTGGCCCACGGGGAGGCCCTGCGCGGCCTGGTGGAGATAGTGCGCCAGGCGGGATCGCGCCTGGCCGGGGCCGGCATCGTCATCGAGAAGGTGTTCCAGGGCGGGCGGGAAAAGCTGAAGGGCCAGGGGGTAAGAATCGAGTCCCTGGCGGCGATCAGGGAAATGTCGGAGGATCGCATCGTATTTCTTTAGGGAGTGGCGTTGGAGTCAGGAATCCGGAAGCCAGAATCCAGAACCAAGAAGCATGCAGGCATTGCACCTCGGGTCATTGCTTGTTTCCTATCCCGTACCTGGTGATCCTGTCGTAAAGCTTCGTCCTGCTGATGCCCAGTATTTCGGCGGCCCTGGTCCGGTTGCCCCCGGCCTCGGCCAGGGCGCGCAGGATCAGTTCCTTCTCGGCCCCGGCGATGCCGCTGTACATGTTCAGCTCCGGCCCCTCGGCTTCCGGGGAGGGCTTTTTCATTCCGGACCGGACCCGCAGGTACTCGGGGAGGTGGGCCGGGAGAATTTCTCCGCTGCTGATTATGTTCAGCGCCCTCTCCACCACGTTTTCCAGTTCCCGGACATTCCCCGGCCAGCGATGGGCCATGAGTATTTCCATGGCCTGGGGGCTGATTCCGGTCACCCCGGCCCCCAGGATTCGGTTGTGCTTTCTGATGAAATGCATGACCAGGGGATATATGTCCCCCTTTCTCTCCCTCAGGGGGGGTATGCGGACGGCAATCACGTTCAGGCGGTAGAACAGGTCCTCGCGGAATTTGCCGTCGGCGATCAGCCTTTCAATGTCCCTGTTGGTGGCCGCGATTATCCTCACGTCCACCCGCACCGTTTTTATTCCCCCAACCCGTTCAAATTCCTTTTCCTGGAGCACCCGCAGCAGCTTTGCCTGCAGCGGGAGGGACATGTCGCCGATTTCGTCCAGGAAGAGGGTCCCCTGGTGGGCCAGCTCAAACTTGCCTGGTTTTCCGGAACTCTTGGCCCCGGTGAAGGCGCCCCCCTCGTAGCCGAAAAACTCCGATTCCAGGAGATTGTCCGGCATGGCGGCGCAGTTGACCCTGACAAAAGGTCCCCTGCGCCCGGAATGGTTGTGTATGGCCGCGGCGAAGAGTTCCTTTCCGGTGCCGCTTTCTCCCAGCAGCAGGACGCTGGACAGGCTGCGGGAGGTGCGGGCGGCCAGTTCTTTGGTGTCGACCATTGAGGGGCTGTTGCCCACTATATCGTCAAAGGTGATCCCGGTGTGGGTGACCCGGGAAAGTTCGTCCCGGTAGTATGAAATCTGGCTTTCCAGGGCTTCCAGCCTTTTGACCAGGTCGGGCAGGCGGTTTAATCCCTTGAAGGTTATTTTGGCCACCGCGCCCAGGATCTGGTTTTCCCGCATGATGGGCAGCCTGGTCACTATGCACCGGTTGCCCCGGACGGTCCTGACGTCGCCCTGGTCGGACAGCCCGGAAGCGACGGTTTCATGGAGGCCCAGTTCCGGAATGATTTCCTCCACGCTGCGGTTCATGATCTGGTTCGGCTTGAGGCCCAGGAAGTCCATCATCGACCGGTTGGCGGTGGTCACCAGGCCCTGGGCGTTCACCGTGAGCAGGCCGTCGTAGGCTAGGTCCAGCACCGTGGCCAGCGTTTCCTGGATTTCCTTTACACTTTCAAATTCCTGGGCCAGCCTTTCGTAATCGGTAAGGTCGTGCAGGACGGCGATGGCGCCGCCCGGCAGGCCGCGGTTGTAAACCGGCAGATACTTGGCCAGTATTCCCGGCAGGCCGTCGATTTTATGCCAGTTCTTGACACTGCCGTTGTACATAACCTTGTCCAGCCTGACGTGGGGAAGAACATCGGCCACAATCCTGCCCAGCACGTCCTTGGCCTTTACCCCCAGCATGGCTTCGGCGGCCGGGTTGATGACGGTGATTATGCTCCTGCTGTTCACCGCCAGCACCCCGTTTTCGAGGGCGTCCAGCAGCGAGGCCAGTTCCCTGGCCTGCCTTTCACTGCGGGTGCGGAGGTTTTCAATGACGCTCATCTTGGTGACCATGCCCCAGGGGTGGTTGTTCCTGTCGGTGACCACCACCTGGCCCAGTTCCTTTTTCTGCATGAAGCTGTACACGTCGCCGAAATTCATGTCCTCGTCCACGCAAACGGCCGGGCGGGCGTAAAACCCGGCTATGGGGGAGTCGAGGGGGTATCCCTTGAGCAGGGCTTTATAAAGGTTGTGCTTGGTCATCACGCCGATGACCTTTTTTTGTTCGTCAACCACCGGAACAGCGTCCAGGCGGGTCCGGGAAAAGGTGGACACCACTTCCTGCAGGGTATTGTCCGGCCTCAACAGAACGTCCTTATGGTATGATATGGATTTCGCCTTGGCCCCCATGGTCCGGCCTCCCTTTGTCCTTTGGCTTGATTTTAACACAAATGTTCTGATATTAATACAAAAAACAGGTGTTTGTCTTCATTACAAAATGATTGTTCACTCACTATTTATGATAAAATATTTATGGCTGAGGGCCGGAAAGGGGTGGCACCGTGATTAAGGTGGAAGAACACGGCGGGGTGACGGTTTTCGGGGGCAGGGTTTCCATGCTGGGGCTGGGTTCCCTGAAGATCTTTGTTTTTCTTTACAGGGGCAGCCTCATTGATGCCGGGCCCGGCCGCCTGCACAGGGAACTGGCCCCTCTTTTAAAGCCCCGGCAAATAGAGAGGGTCCTTTTGACCCACTTTCACGAGGACCATTCAGGCAACGCCGCCTGGCTGCAGAGGGAAAAAGGCGTCCCGGTGCTGGTCAGCCCGCAGGCCCTGGATTTATGCGGGAAGGACGCCCGGCTGCCGCTGTACAGGCGGTTTTTCTGGGGAAAAAGGCCCGGATTCGACCCGCGCCCCCTGGGGGATGCCGTGGAGTGTGACGGCGGACGCCTGAAGGTGATCGCCACCCCGGGGCACAGCCATGACCACGTGTGCTTCCTGGACAGTGAAAGGGGGTGCCTTTTCACCGGCGACCTCTTTGTCACCCCGAGAACCAGGATCATCATGCGGCATGAATCGGTCCCGGAAATAATCGGGAGCATCAGGAGGCTTTTAAAGGAGGATTTCAATACCCTGTACTGCGCCCATGCGGGAGTGGTGGAAAACGGGCACGGGATGATGGCCGCCAAGCTCCGCCACCTGGAAGAACTGCGGGAACGGGTGCTGGAACTGCACAGGCGGGGGATGTCCGCGAAGGAAATCGACCGGAAAATTTTCGGCAAGCCCCAGGCGCTGGAGCGTATCTCCTCCGGCGAGTGGTCTTCCCGGCATATAGTGACGTCGATAATCAGAGAGGGGATTGGGGATTAGGGAAGTTGGGAAAAATGGCAGGCCGTGAAAAAAGGGACCGCCCGGTCTTCGGAAGACCGGGTATATTTTTTACCCCCGAAGCAATAATAAGGGTGAGGTCCGGATACCTTAATTTTTTAAGGGGGGTCAGATTTTGCCAGACCACATCAGGGCTCTGGGCATCAAGACCCTGGCACTCGTTATTTTTGCCGCCGTCTTGACCCCAATGTTTACCGACCTGGGCGTCGGCCAGGGCATTGTCATCGGCGCTGCCCTCTCCATCATCGCGTATGCGGCGGTTGACCTGCTGATTTTGCCCATGTCCAGCAACACCGCGGCCACCGCCTCCGACATCGTCGTCGCCGCCCTTGTGTACTGGGCCGGAGTGAGGGTCTTCAACGGCGCCGATCTTTCGGTCTGGGAAATACTCTTTTTCGCGGTGGTGGTGGGAGTTTCCGAGTGGTTCCTGCACAAGTACCTGGCCATGTACGTCCTGAAAGACCGGGGCAACGCCGCAGTCTGACTTGAAAGGCTTTAACCGGGATCGGGAATCGGATTTCCCGGTTCCGGTTTTAAAGGGGTGTTCAAGCTGGGTGTTTTCCGAAAAAAGCCGGTGGAGTCGGTGCTTTCCCAGCGGAGGGAGAACAGGCGCGGGCTGATACCCGCCCTTGATGCCTGGGATCTTACGGCCCTGGGGGTTGGGGCCATCATCGGCACCGGCATATTTGTGCTTACCGGGGTGGCGGCCGCGAATTACGCCGGTCCCGGGGTGATCTTTTCCTTTATTCTGGCGGGCACCGTCAGCGGGCTGGCGGCCATAGTCTACACCGAACTGGCGGCGGCCATGCCGGTGGCCGGAAGCGTCTACACTTTTTCCTACGTCACCCTTGGGGAAGTGGTGGCCTGGCTGGTGGGATGGAACCTGATCCTGGAGTACCTGGTGGCGGCGGGTGCGGTGGCCATCGGCTGGAGCTCTTATGTCGGGGATCTCCTGCGGTCGGTGGGAATCGTCCTTCCCCGGGCACTGGCCGGTTCCCCCTTTGACGGGGGTATTCTGAACCTCCCGGCCGTTTTCATCGTACTGGCTGTTACCGCCCTGATTATAACCGGAACGCAGCACAGCGCGGTGGCCAACAAGGTGGTGGTGGCGGCCAAGCTGGCGGCCATCTTTCTTTTTTTGCTGATCGGGGTCCGCCATGTCGACCCCGCCAACTGGCGCCCCCTGCTGCCCTTCGGGGTGGCCGGCGTTTTTCAGGGGGCGGCCATTGTTTTTTTCGCCTACATAGGCTTTGACGCCGTGGCCACCGCCTCCGAGGAAGTGAAAAACCCGCAGCGTGACCTGCCCCGGGGGATTATTTGTTCCCTGCTGATTTCAACGGTTCTTTACGTGGGGGTGGCCGTTACCCTTACCGGTATGGTCAGGTACACCCAGTTAAATACGGCCTCCCCGGTTGCCGCGGCCCTGCTCCGGGCGGGAATCCCCTGGGCCTCCGCCCTGGTGTCGGTGGGGGCCCTGGCCGGGCTGACCAGCGTGCTGCTGGTGGCCATGTACGGCCAGAGCAGGATATTCTTTGCCATGGCCCGGGACCGCCTTCTTCCCCCCATTTTCGACTGGATTCACCCCAGGCTCAGGACGCCGGTGTGGGACAGCCTGATCATCGGGCTGGTGGTGGCCGCCATAGGGGGGCTGCTTCCCATCGGCCTGGTGGCCGAACTGGCCAATATCGGGACCCTGAGCGCCTTCATCGCCGCCTCGGCGGCAGTGATTATTTTGCGCCGGACGGCTCCTGACCTGGAACGCCCCTTCAGGATACCCCGGATGCCCGTGATTCCGGCGCTGACCATAGTGTCGGCGGCTTACCTGGCCCTGAACCTTCCGGCCCTGACCCTGGTCAGGTTTGTGGTCTGGGTTTTCATCGGCCTGGTCATTTACTTTGCATACAGCTACCGGAAAAGCGCCCTGGCCGGGGAGGGAGCTGAGAAGGAGGAACCCGGGAACGGGTGGATGCTGCCGGCCCCGGCGAGGAAACCCGGCCCGGGCCGCCGGTAAAAGCATGGGTGTTCTGCACCTGCCCCTGAAAATGCCCGCAGGAGAGGTGGACTATGCCGCCGGACCGCTCCTAGTGGGCGGCCTTGTTCAACTGGAAGCAGTGCAGGGTGTCCACCTTCCAGACGGTCAGGACCGGACTAGCCCCCGCGCCGGAAAAGTCCGAGAGTTCAAGCACCAGCGGGATGAATTCGGCCTGGTCCGCGTCCGGGTTCGGGTCCCGTCCGGGGGATACCCTGATGGTGGCCGAATGGGGTGTGCTGTATTGCACTTCCCCCAGCACCGGGTCCTCCAGCAGGTCGCCCATGCTCTCCCGGAGACCGCTGATAATTGGCCCCAGAACCCCGTCCAGAAAGCTGTCCTCCCCGGTCAGGGCCACGATGGTGTCTATGCTCATGGATTCCATGGCGTAAAACCAGATGCCCAAAAAGTAGCCCTGACCTTTTTTGTCCAGGGTGTCCCAAAAGGCCCTGGAATCGCTTTTTTTTATGGCCTCGAGGAAGCGGGCGGCCGTTTCGCGGACAGTGACTTCCCCGGAATCTCCGGGTCTTATTTGCATCAAAAAACCCCCTTAAACCAAGTGTATATATTTTACCAGCAATCATCCCGCCCGGCCACAAAAATTTTGAACCGGAAGCCGTGTGCCGCCTGAACCTGTTGCGCAGAAAAAAATTGGTTAGACATAAAGATTGAAGGTAATATATAATTTATCCGAATATCAGATTTAATCAAAATATTCGCTGGAGTTCAGGAATCCCGGACCCGGCGGGCGGAGGCCTGCCTCTGATGCGGCGCTCCCCGGAGCAGGTTTGTCCTGCATACGGTGAAGACGGCAGGATGGCCGCCAATCTGAAAGACATAGGAGGGAAAAACCATGAAATCTGGTGCGGACGACCTTTGCCGCTGCCCGGCCACTGTTCTGGCCCGGTTGATCCGGGAAAAAAAGGTTTCCCCGGTGGAGGTGGTTACGGCCTTCCTGGACCGGATCGACAGGGTTAATCCCCTGATCAACGCTTACTGCACGGTGGCCGGGGAGAAAGCCCTGGACAGCGCCAGGGAAGCGGAGCGGGCGGTTATGTCGGGGGCGCCGGCCGGTCCTCTTCACGGGGTGCCCGTGGCCGTAAAGGACCTTACCCCCACGGCGGGGATAAGGACCACCTACGGTTCAAAAATTTTTGAAAATCATGTTCCCGCCAGGGACGCGGTGATCGTGGAAAGGGTTAAAAAGGCCGGGGGAATAATCCTGGGCAAGACCAACACCCCCGAGTTCGGACACAAGGCCGTCACGGACAATATTCTTTTCGGCCACACCCGGAATCCGTGGCGTCTGGACCGGGTGGCCGGGGGGTCCAGCGGCGGTTCGGCGGCGGCGGTGGCGGCCGGCCTCGCCCCCCTGGCCGAGGGCAGCGACGGGGGCGGGTCCGTGCGCATCCCGGCAGCCGCCTGCGGGGTTTACGGCATCAAGCCCACCTACGGCCGGATACCGATGGATGCCATGGCCGCCAGTTTTTCCTCCAGTTCCCCGTTTTTGCATTTTGGAGTGATCACCAGGAAGGTGGCCGATGCCGCCCTGTTTCTTTCGGTGGTTGCGGGGCCCGACAGCCGGGACCCCTTTTCCCTTCCGCATACCGGGGATGATTATTTGTCCGCCGCCGGCGGGGACGTGAAGGATCTGCGCATAGCCTTCAGCCGGGACCTGGGGTATTTTGCCGTTCACTCCGGGGTGAGGGAGGCGGTTGAAAACGCCGCCGGGGTCTTCGCCGGGGCCGGGTGCAGGGTGGAGGAGGCGGACCCGGGGTTCAGCAACCCGGCGGAAACCGTGCTGGGGGTCTTCAACCAGTTGTGGTGCGTCCATTTCGCCGCTTTTTACCGGGATTACGAGGAGGGCTGGGGCCGGTACATGTCACCGGGGGTGAAGGCCATGATCAGGGCTGGGGCCGGATTATCCGCGGTGGACTACAAGCGCCTTGATCTGATGCGGCAGCAGGTGTGGAACAAGATAGAGAAGGTCCTGGCCCGGTTTGACCTGATCATTACCCCTACTCTGGCGGTTCCGGCCTTCGAGATAGGCATGCCGGGGCCCGGGGAAATAGAGGGGCGGCCCGTGGACCCGTACAGCGGATGGTTCCTGACCTACCCCTTCAACCTCACCGGCCATCCGGCCGCCTCGATACCCTGTGGGACGGCCGGGGACGGCCTGCCCGTGGGGCTGCAGATCATCGGCAGGCGATTTGATGAAGCCACTGTTTTAAAGGCCTCGGCGCTGTTTGAGAGGATCGGGCCGTGGGGAGACAGATGGCCGGATTTGGCTTAGGGTAACAAAGAAGGTCAGGAGACAGTAGACAGGAGACAGGAGACCCTTAAGTCCTGCTCCCCGGCCGTTGACGGATTTCCTGCCACTTGTCCCGGGCCCGGTTCACAATATAGGGGTAGCTTTTTCTGTCCGGGTGCTGCGCTATTTTTATAAACCAGTTGACGGCTCCCCTTTCATCCCCCAGGATATAGTGAATCTGCCCCAATAAAAACATGAGATTCATCTCTTCCTTGGCGTCGGCGGGAGCGCCGGTTTCAAAGGCCCTGGACAGGTGGTGGAGGGCCTTCTCCAGGCTCCAGTGTTCCTGGTCTTTCATGTTCAGGTAACGGTAGAGCCAGCCCAGCTTCAGGAAGAACCTGCCCATGCTGGAGTCTTCCGCCCCCGCGAGCCTCTGGCATTCTATGGCCAATTTAAATGTCTGGACGGCTTCCTCCAGGGTTCTCGGCCCGCAGTAATTGGCGCCGTTCCAGGTCCCGTCCAGCATTTTGGCCAGGCCTTTCTTCAGTTCTGCCCTGACCGGGGCGCTGGTGGAACTGTTGAAGGAATACCCGCACTTGGGGCAGACGTTGATTTCATAATACAGTGGATTGACGGATTTGTAGTACAGGCAGAAGTCGTCGTCGGCCCTTTCCACAATTAAGTGCTTCCGGCGCGGTTTTAAAGTGCGGAAGCGGGCGGCGCACAGGGGGCAGGTCAACTCCTTCCTGAAAAACTCGCCGTCGCTTTCGCCGTCCTCTTCCTGATCCTCGGGCGCGTTCATTTGGTTTATCTCACCGGCCGGCGGGGCGGCGGCCTCCTGTTTATCGGCGGGGTCGTACAGGGAGTACGGATCGGGAAACTCCAGGCCGGCCGACAGCAATACCCTCAGCAGGTTTTCCTCCCTGGCCGCTGCCTCCCGGACCCGGCCTCCCAGGTGTCTGATCAGGTTTCTGGAAAACTCCGGGTTCTCCCTGGCCAGTGAGTGCAGGGCCGGCCGGTCGATCCCGATAACCACCGAATTTTCCGCCGCCCGGAGGCCGGAGGGTGCCGGCGACCCGTCCATGACGCAATCCTCCCCGAAAACATCCCCCCGGTTCAGGATTCGCAGGATGACCCCGGTGTTTTCGCCGGTCTTCCGGTAAGCTTCCAGTTGGCCGGAGGCGACAATGAGCAAGCTGTTGCAGGGTTTGCCCTCCTCCAGGATGGTTGCGCCTTTGGCGAATTTCAGGGATACCGAGTTTTCGGCCAGCCTTGCCAGGGGAACGGGCCCGAGGTTGTTAAACAGGGGGTTCCCCTTTAAAAAGTTAATCAGCAGGTCGGTACTCAATTCATCCGTCAACTCCCGTAGTCCGAAAAAGATTAGCTATTAATAAATTTTACCATAACATGTCCGCCGCTGAAACAGCAATTATATCACATGATTAGAAGGATAAAGGCGCGATTTGGCCAATATATCCTTTATGCTGTTTTAGGGGTGGTTTTTTTTTGCGTAAGTTGGGTTGGATCGCTTTGCTGCTGGCAGCCCTGGTCATCGCCGGCTGCGCCCGATCCGGATCCCCTGGGGGCGGGGGAAAAAAGGATCAAACCCCGAGTCTCCATCAGGGCCGGCCGGTCAAGCCGGCGCTTTTGAGGCTGGAGGACGTGGGGCCGGGAGGTTTGTACCAGAGCGAGGAAAGCCTTGAAAAACTCGGTGTGATCGCCGAATTCCTGCAACAGGAAGGGGTTCCCTTTCATGTGGCCCTGATTCCGCGCTTTGTAATACCGCAGAAGGGCTATGATGTCAGCATAGCTGACGACACCCCCTATGCCAGAAAATTTGTGACCGTGATCAAAGACATGCAGGCCCGCGGGGCCATTGTGGGCGTCCACGGGTATACCCACCAGAGCGGAAATGCAGCCAGCGGGCTGGGTTTTGAGTTTTTTGACCGGTCCAGGAATCCCGGTGTGCCGGACACATATGGGTATGCCGGGGATCGTATCGGCGCCGCCATGAACCTTTTTGAAAAGGCGGGCGTCACCCCCGGTTTTTGGGAAACTCCCCATTACACGGCCTCCGCAAGGCAGTATCCCGCCTTTGAGGAACAGGCGGGCCTGCTGTATGAGAATTTTTACCGCGGGGTGGTGACGTACAGAGAAAGAGTTTTTGATGTGGCGGGTCCCGGTTCCCGGGGATTTGTCATCGTTCCCACCCCTTTGGGATATATCGGGGGTGATGTGGGCATTGAAAAGATGCTGGGGTACCTGGACCGGGTAGGGGACACCCAGCTGGCTTCGTTTTTCTATCACCCTTTCAGGGAGTTCGGGTATATCAGCCAGACCAAAAACGACAGGGGAGAAATTCAATACGTCTATGACCGGAATTCGCCCCTGCACCGCTTGATAAAATTAATTAAAGAGAGGGGGTACGCCTTTGTGTCGGTATACTCCCTGGTCGGTTTCGTCCCGTCCCACCGGTTTCCCGGGCTTCCCTTCAGGGAAGGGGACCGGGTGATTGCCGGCCGGTTTGAAGCCAACGGGAAAAGTGAGCTTCTGGTCTTCAACCGCGGCGTCAATCAATGGCACATGTACGAATGTACCGCTGTCCGGCACACCCCCAGGAAAACAAATGCCTTCGTTCACCGGGGGTTGTGGATCGAGGGGTGGGCGCTTGATGACAAGGCGGTGCCCCTGGCCGGAGACTTCAACGGAGACCGAAGGGACGACCTCCTTGTTTTCGATCCCGCCGGCGGGACGTTCCGGCTGGCCTGGAATGAAGGAGGCAGACTGGTTCCCGCCGGGGAGGAAGTTCCCGTCCCCGCCGGTTTAAGGCCGGTCCAGCCTGCGGTGGGCGATTTTAACGGTGACGGACTTGATGATTTGGCGGTTCACGACCCGGAGAACTGCCGGATAGGAGTGTTCTTCTCGACGGGGCGCGGCTTTAAGCGGGCTGCCTGGCAGTATATCGACCAGATCGGGGGCGAAGGCCAGAAACTGGTGGCCGGTGATTTTAACGGGGACAAGAAAAGCGACATCGCCATCCTGGATGCCGCCATTGGGGAGGGGAGGGTGTTGCTGGCGGGGCGTTCGGGCGGTTTCACGGCGGCCGAAAACCCCTGGCTGACAGACCGGGGAGTCGGGAAGGGATGGCATCCCTTTTCCTCCGACATTAACGGGGACGGCTTTGATGACCTCGTCTTCTACAGCCGGACCGGGCATTGGCGGGTGGCTCTTTCAGACGGCAAAAGTTTTGTCCAGCGCCTGGAATTCGGACCGTGGGGAGCCGGAAAAAAGGGGCTGCCCCTGGTGGCCGACCTGAATGGTGATGGCAGGTCGGATCTGGCAATCATCGACGGCTCAATGGCTAAAGGCTATAACCTTGACACGGCCCTTTCAGTTTTGGACCGGTAGCGGGAATCCTCCGGGGCAGGCCCGGGGGATTCTTATTAAGACCCGGTCAATTTTATTTAACCACCAGCACTGGACATTTGGCGTGCTTTACCACTCTCCGGCTGACGCTTCCCAAAAGCCAGCTCTTGACTTCTCCCATTCCCCGGCTGCCTATGACAATAAGGTCATATCTGCCCTGGCGGGCCTCATGGAGGATCTCATCCGCAGGTGCGCCCAGGCACATCCTTTCTGAAAAGGATATATTGTACGGGGCGGAGATTTCCCTGGCCTCTCCCAGGATTTTCTCCCCTTCCTCCGCAAGCTTGTCCTTCAACAGCGGGTAGCTCTTCAGGGACTTCATTTGCGGGGGAAGATCCAATACGTGGACCGCGGTCAGATGCGCTCCTGTGATACGGGCCAGTTCCGCCCCGTGCTTCAGCGCCGCCCTGGAGAATTCCGACCCGTCAACAGGGACGAGTATTTTCTTGTACATGGAGCGACTCCTTTTTAGAGAAGTAATAATATATATGATAACACATAAAAATTCCATAAGGGAGAGATGTGCAACACTTGATTAAAATGGGAGCATTCCTGTAAGGAAGCAAAATGAACTTTGAAAAAGAAAGTACCTCCGGTTAGAATACAGGGTGTAAAACCTCT
>JAILZP010000045.1 GCA_023512435.1 Peptococcaceae bacterium
TCCATAGTGTTTTGCATAAATGGTCATCTCCTTTTATTGTAAGTTATAACCATTTACACAAAACTTTTTACGTTCTCAGCCTTCAGAATAATTTAGAGCCTCTCCGATTTCCTTGTTGCTTTTTCCGTCGACCAAAAGCCTGATAATTTTCCTGTCGATCGCGTCGAGACCGTATTCGTCGTGCAGTTGATCATATCCGCCGGTCTCAGCTGCTTTTTTCGGAGCTGACAGCTTAATCCGCCTGCGAAGCAGTCCGGCTATTTCATCCTGCATGACAAACAAGCCCGTGAAAACGCATTTAATGGTCATTATAAGAATAGAGGGCTTGATGTCTTTTAAAATGTAACCGTTTGCTCCCTTTTTGTATGCCTCCAGCACATTTCTTTCGTCCCCGAATGTGGTGAGCATAATCACCTTTGTATGGGGCATTTCTTTTTTTATGGCTTCCAGCGCAAAAATGCCGTCCCTGACAGGCATTTTTATGTCAATGATCACGATGTCAGGTTTTTTCTCGCGGCAAATATCAAGGATCTCCTCCCCGTGCCGGCCAGACCGACAATCTCCATCTCATTGTCGGATGAAAGAACCATTGAAAGCATCTCCCGGAGCAATACCTGATCATCCGCTATGGCTATTTTAATCATTTTTTCCATCCTTTCCGCCATTCAGCATCAGTTTTTGCATGGCAAGCCGCACTCCTGCCATTGCTTCCCGGCAGTTTTCTATCAAATCCGGCAATTTTTCCTGTTTATTGAGAAAGGATACCGATTCGAGTTCAGAAAGCAGTTTCTCAATCTTGATGCTGACCGCTTCCTTTATATCTTTTGCGGCTTTTGCTTTTTGTTCTTCTTCCACGAGTTTTTCGGCGGTATCCAAAAAAGTCTTAAGCTGGATATTCAGTTTTACAAGCTCATCATTTTTTTTCTCCAGTTCTTTTTCAAGCAGCGATTCTTCAGTTATGTCGTGAAAATTCAGCACTGTCGCCTGAACATTTCCCATTTTATCCTTAATCTGGGTTGTGCCGTACTGGTAGTGCCTTGTGCCGGTGGGAAAGGAAAGTGCCAGTTCTTCACGCTGCATAATGCCTTTTTTTTCGATGTACTTTTTTGAAATGGTTATAGCTTTCAGGTTTTTGAAAAACTCATCTATTGGCAAACCATCATGCAGGTGTGTCCATAATTTTTTTGCCTGTCTGTTTGCGTCAATGAGTTTCCCGCTTTTTTCGAAAATCAGTATCATGTCGTCGATCTCCTGCATGAAATTGTCTATTGACACGGGCGAAAGCTCCACAAAAAGGCTGCGCCCCGTAAATGTCAGCAATATGCTGAAAATGCCGAAATCAAGCACGGGAAAATAATCTGCCAATACACCGGGCCTTTGTTCCCACAGGTAGAAAACACACATGATATGTATCAGGAAAACCAGGCCAAACGCGCCGTATTGTTTGAACCCGCATCCTCCGCGGTACAAGCTGAAAACAATGCATAACAGCGGGACAGCGGCGAACAGAGCAATAAATCGCCGTGAAGCCAGGTAAAAGTTCTGCAATTCAAGTGACGGGGAGACAAGTGCCATAAACCCCATAACCGGAAGACATAAAAATCCAAGCAAAGTAATAATAACCACCCAAAATAAAAAGCCTTTCCCAACTTTTATAAATCCATACGCGCACAGAAAAGCTCCAAACACTACACAGGCAATGGTGGTTGCAATCAAAAGCATGGCATATGGGGAATAAGCGGCATAATAGTCTATCATCCCCGCTCCTCCGGCCAATCTATCGAAAAAGGTTTAACTCAAGTCCTTCTTTTTCATATCTTTATCGATCAACAGTACCCACAGTTTCTTGCAACTCACAGACATGCCCGGCACCTTTGCGTTTCATATATTTTACCATGAAACATCAGCGCAAAAATATAAAAATAAGCGTTTGCATACATAATAATACTGAAGGAAGGGATGGGATAATCCGCGGGCTTTAGCCGGTCGAAATTGCTCCGGTCGGTGATGCCCCTTTTGTCGTAAATCCTATAAGAAAAGCAATAAAAACCCCCTCACCATCCCAAGGAAAATGAGGGGGCGGTTGACAACCTCAAGCTATGACCTCGTCATCTTCCAGCCTGCACGGCAGCACCCGCCGTGCGCTCAGCCTCGATTTAAGTCCGGGTTGCCGGGTAGGCTTTTCATTGACTGTTTCCATGTACATCCTTAACCCGCGTTACGGCATCAGGTGAGAAAATGCGCACGTTGGATTCAATATCGCTTAAGTGCCGGAAAATGTCCATTGCATCTATTCCGGCCGGCGCATATACCGTAAACAAAACCTGCCGCGTTTCCGATCCGATGCGCGTCCTGCTGTCCGGCCCTTTCAATATGCTGGAGATAACCGACTCCCCATCCATTATCATAATGTCTCCGGGCACGGTTTTTGCGGGCTTGCCGTTAATGCCCGTAAAGCTTTCATCTCCCGATGATTCTTTTATAATGAGCGGCTGTTTTATTTTTTCCAGGTCGTGTCCGGCGGTCAGAAGCATATTTTTTAATTCGGCCATAAACATTGCTTCAACTGCCGCGGAAACATTTGGAATGTTTTTGCCATGGGCAACTGATTCCAATTGCTGAAGCACATGATATGTGTATCCAAATTTTTTGTAATAGGAGACATAAGCTCCCATTGGGTAAATATGCTTCAATTCCTGCCTGGTCATCCGGCCATACATCCCTCTGATTTCTTCTTCCAGCATGCATCTGGCCTTGTCCAACGCTTCGCTAAAATT
The DNA here is from genome assembly GCA_023512435.1 of Peptococcaceae bacterium. Lineage (GTDB taxonomy): Bacteria > Bacillota > Desulfotomaculia > Desulfotomaculales > Desulfocucumaceae > JAILZP01. The sequence goes on from JAILZP010000045.1 coordinate 2,778, forward strand.
AAGATTGTTGATGTCCGACATGACAAGAAACCCTACCAAACACTTGCTTGAAGTTTTAGGCAATTCATTTTGAATCTTGAGCATTTTGTTTCACCAATCCTTTCCCAAATTTAAACGGCTTCCTGACTGATCGATTTGTTTCCGCCGCGCCCTATCAGCACCATGCCGGAAATGACCAATATTCCGCCGAACCATTGCTGTACGGCGGCGTGTTCGCCTAATATCAAAACCGACAACAGCAGCGCCGTAAACGGCATCATGCCCGAAAAGGCCGCGGCGGTAGAGGCGGGACACCGTTTGATTCCCGAGTACCAAAACAGAAACGCCAGCGCGGTGACGAACACTCCGTACCATACAAGGGAGATCCATCCCTGCAATCCCAGCTTCGCAAGGGAGCCGGCGGGCTGTTCAAAGCAGGCCGGAATGAGGCAAAGAAACATGGCGATAAAGGATACGATCACGGTTTTCACCATTGGCGGCATGGCTGCTTTTTCAGCCGGCCGCGCTTTAACCACGGCGACGCGGGAGCAAACGTTGAAAAGGGATTCGCACGCCGCGGCGCACAATACAAGGATATTGCCGAAAATGTGATCCGGCAGAAAGCATTTTCCGGGCACAAGCAGGCCCTGAATAAAAAGAATGCCCGTGACCGTGCTCAGTATGCCGGTTATCTTGCTTGCGCCCATTGTTTCCTTTAAAAGCAGCCTGGAAAGAACGGCGGTTATCGCCGGCGTCGCCCCGGTGAGAATGCCCGCCTCCGCGGAGGTCGTGTGAAGCAGTCCAAGCAGGAGAAACATGCGGAACAGAAAGATGCCAAACAGCGCTTGAAGGAACAGATAGGCCCAATCCCTCGCCGACGCGCCCCGGATTGATTCTATAATCCTGCCTGCCGCCGGCGGGACAAGGATAAGCAGCGCGAAAAACAGGCTGACGGCGGTTATTGTGAACGTTCCCAGCTTTTCCGCGACAAACCTGGCCGATATTACGGAGGTCCCGGCCAAAGCGAAAGCGCCTGTCAAAAAAAGCATGCCTTTTAAATGAGGCCTTAGATGCTTCATGCTGCTGCCCCCTCCCTCAAACCGCTTGAAATAAGACCATATACGCTATATAATTGTACCCGGCAAACTGGCATGCATAAAGCTCCAGTTTGGCGCAATTTTAACCGGTCCAGTGGAGGCGCCCAGATAATGTACAGCATTGAATTAAAACGTCAAAGCGAAATTCCTATTAAACGCCAGATATATCAGGCATTGAAAGATCGTATTCTGGACGGCAGCCTGAAGGCGGGAGAATTTTTGCCTTCCACCAGGGAATTGGCGGAACAGATTAATGTCTCGCGCCATACCGTGTGCGAGGCCTATGACATGCTGATAACCGAAGGGTTTGTTTTGAGCCGTCAAGGCGCGCCGACCCGCGTAGCCGAAGGCTTGCGCATTGACAGGCCGCCCGGGGGGTTTCAGGATACCCGGGAAAAAAGCAAAACGCGGTACAGGGTTGATTTCAGGACAGGATGGCCTGACCTGCGGCATGTTCCACGGTATCTTTTGCAGCAGATGGCGCACAAGGCCTTTGAAGAAATGCCCTTGGAGCGGTTCGGCTACGTCAGCCCGCAGGGAGCGTTGGAACTGCGCGCTGAGATATCATCATGGCTGTTCCGGAGCAAGGGCCTGGATGTGGACGCCGGGGACATTTTTATTACATCCGGCGCCACCCACGCGCTTCACATCATCGCAAACCTGATCTCCGGCCGCGGAAATAAAATTGCCATTGAAGATCCCTGCAACAGTGGCATTCTCCAGACATTCCTGAACGCGGGATGCGAAGCGGAACCGATACCCGTTGACGAAAAAGGGATCCGGGTGGAATGTCTAGACGGGGTTTCGGTCAGCGCGGTTTATACCACGCCTTCCCACCAGTTCCCTTTGGGCCCCATCCTGCCGGCAGTCCGCCGCGCGGAATTGATCCGTCACGCAAGGGAAAACGACATCTATCTTATTGAGGATGATTACGACAGCGAATTCCGCTATGCCGGAGAACCGGTGGCTCCGCTTTACTCCATGGACCCGCGGAGGGTCGTTTATGTGGGGACCTTCAGTAAGGTCCTGTTTCCGGCCATCCGCATAGGCTACGTCATCCTGCCGGAAGAGCTGCAGCCCAAATGGCGCGAGCTGAGAATGCACACGGATGTGCAAAATCCGCCCTTTGAACAGGCGATGCTGGCTGAGTTTTTGCGGACGAGAAAGTTCGACCGCCATCTAAGGAGGATGCGGAAGCTGTATGGGGAACGAAGAACCGCGTTGCTTGGCGCAATGGAAGAGGCTTTCGGGGATGGGTGGCGCGCCTGCGGCGACGCCGCGGGTCTGCATCTCACGGTTGAATTTAAGTCCATGCGATTCGACGAGGCATTCATAAAAAAATGCGGGGAGAACGGAGTCCGGATCGCTTCGGTAGAGCGGCACGCCATACGAAAGGGAAGGCATTCAAATAAGCTTCTGCTTGGCTTCGGGCATTTGGAACCGGTGGAAATCCGGGAAGGCGTCTCGATCCTGCGTTCGGTTATTCAAAAGCATAATTTGGACGGTGTCAAGCGGTATGATTGCGATCGTCAGCTACAATCTGATCCACTTTGATCATCGAAAGTGATCCACCTTATGATCATGTGAAACTGATCCACCTTGATCATAGTTTTTATTTACTATGTCCAATGTCAAGGGCTGACCCCATTATTCAGGAGCGAAATATATCAGTGGCAGAGTTAGGGCAACTAAAGGCCGTGGAGGTATAATGAGAGTAAGCATACCTTTTTTTATCGGTATATTGGTTTCAACTATTTTATACCTTTCAGTTGGTTGGTGGGGATTTCTGGTAATATTCCCGTGGATAGGATTTTCTATATCGCTGGGAATCTACATAATGTCAGTTGTGCCCCGGAAGAAGAAGTCTATTGGCAGAAAGGTAACTATTGTTATGATTTTACCGGTTCTGCTTTTTTTTGTTCCCATTGCCAATAACGAAAATTTTCAGCTTGAAGGTGTTTTTCTAAATGTAATGATAGGGTATTTTACCAAGAGCTTTATTCATTATGCAGTAGCCAAAATATTCGGGCCGGTGATATGGGGCAGGGGGTTTTGCGGGTGGGCCTGCTGGACGGCGGCTGTTTTGGACTGGCTGCCCATAAAGAATGAGGGAAGGATACCTCCTCACTTAAAGAGGATTAGATATATTGCCTTTGCCCTGTCAATAGCATTACCTGTAGCCCTGGTGTTTTTCTGGGGTTTTGATGTGAGAAGAGATTATTTACATAAAACTGAGATGATGTGGATGTTTGCCGGCAATTTAATCTACTACCTGGTTGCGGTTTCTCTGGCGTTTATTTTTAAAAATAAAAGGGCTTTTTGCAAGATTGCCTGCCCGGTGGCAGTTGTTATGAAAGTTCCGTCGTCGGTGAGCCTGATAACCATTTCACCCTCCGGCAAGAAGTGCCTTGGGTGCTCACTGTGCAACAAAAGCTGCCCCATGGATGTGGATGTTATGTCTTATATCAGCCGGGGTAAAAGGGTAAGAGACACCGAGTGCGTTTTGTGTATGGACTGCAAGCTAGCCTGTCCGGCGGGGGCAATTAAATAATGCGTAATGGCATAAATTTGTGGTCGGGAGACAGGAGACTGCCCGGGGGTATTTCCTCGGGTGGTCAGGAGACAGGAGAGTCAGGAGTTGTGCATGTATGTTAGCTCTTGCGCAGCTCCAATTAAAATCAGTGCAAGGCTGACATGTTGGGCAACCCTGAATGGACCAAGCATCAGGCTGTCAGTCCTTAGCCCCTCAATAACCAGGCGGCCCAGTGAATACAGCACTAAATAAAGCAGGGCAACTTCCCCCGCGGAAAAACGGAAAAACGGAAAAACGGGGACGGTTCTTGAATTGAATAACCATGCTCTGGTATCAACTGTATTTAATTATATCTGGAAATATTTTATCAGTATGTCTCATTCAATTCAAGAACCGTCCCCGTTTTTAGTATTTGCTCCAATGTCAAGGGCTGACCCCTATATTTATATATTTGCTCATTTTGTGAGTTTAAAGCCATTGAATAAAACCGGTTTTATCCTCTGAATTATAACCGGCCTTCCTATAAAAATTTAATGTGCTTTCTTTTTTGCTTCCGGTCAGGAGCATTATTTTATAACAATGATTATCAACTGCTATTTGCTTTGCATAATTCAAAATTTCAGTAGCGTATCCTTTGTTTCTATGCTGCTCGTCTGTGATTACATTTTCAACCAGCGCATATGGACGTTGGTTGTGGGTTAAGTTTGGAACAATAATTAAAGTGCAAGAAGAAATTATTGCATTATCAATCTTGCCTACAATTATATAATAATTATTGTCGGACAAAATACTATCCCATAAAGAGCATAATTTCTCATCAAAGTCAGGCATTTTATTCTCATTCAATTGCGTATAGAGCATAAGCAAGGCTTTTAAATCACTTTTCTCCGCTGTGCAAATATACATATCTATTCACCACACAAAGTATAAATAGTCTACACTTATTATATCAAGTTATATAAAAAAGTTATAAAAGCAAAAGGACCTAAACCACGACTGTTCAAGCCCTTCTGCTTCATTTATGAATGGTGGAGGCGGGGGGAGTTGAACCCACCGTCCGAGAGAAAGACCACAAGAGCCTCTCCGAGCGCAGGCTGCGTTTTTAGTTTCGGTCCTTTGGCGGCCGCAGCCGGCCTCCGCGGGATCTATCCCGGCGGATGTCCCTTCAGGCCTCCGGGAGTCAGCCTGAAAGCAAGCCCGTTTTTGTGACGCCCCGTCCCGGGTCACGGGCCCGGCGCGGGCGGGACGTTAACCGCAATTAAGCGGCTAAGGCGTAACTTTCGTTCTTGGCAGTTATTGTTTTTCCACCGTATTTCGGGCTGGTGGAACCCCGGCTCGCTACTCCTGTCACCTGTTCCCCCGTCGAAACCATTACGCCCCCATAATCGGTCAGAACCTTCTTCAGGTTGTTTGACGGGACGAATTATGAAAACCCGCTCCCTTTCCGGGCCCTTTCCATTTCCCTCCTGGCGTCCCTTTCGGCGATGTCCTCGCGGCGGTCGTAGAGCTTTTTGCCGCGGGCCAGGGCCAGTTCCACCTTGGCCCAGCCGTTCTTGAAGTACACCCTCAGGGGGATCAGGGAGAAGCCCTTCTCCCGCACCTTGCCCAGGAGCCTCAGGACCTCCTGCTTGTGCATGAGCAGGCGGCGGGCCCGCTTGGGTTCGTGGTTGAACCGGTTGCCCTGGTCGTACGGGGATATATGCATATTATACAACAAAAGCTCACCGTTCTCAACCCGGGCAAAGCTGTCCTGCAGGTTGGCCTTGCCGGCCCGCAGGGATTTGACCTCGGTTCCCTTCAGTTCTATTCCGGCCTCGAAGGTCTCGATGATGTGGTATTCGTGCCTGGCCCTCCGGTTGACGGTGACTGTTTTTTCGGGCATCGGGGCAACCTCCGTGAAAGGGGGTAAACCCTATTATAACGCACCCGGGGCCGGTGTCAAGGGTATATTCACAGCCCCATTTCTCTGGAAATTTTCTGCATGGCCCTGAGGCTTATGTCCATGAACTCCTCCAGGGACAGGCCCATTTCCCCGCAGCTTTTGATGGTTTCCCGGCTGGCCCCCCTGGCGAAGGATTTTTCCCCGAACCGGTTCATCAGGAAGGGCACGTCTATGGCGGCCAGGCTCTTTTCTTTTTTGATCAGGGCGCCGGCCACGATGAGCCCGGTGACCGGGTCGGTGGCGAAGAGGGCTTTGTCCAGCAGGCTCTTGCGGGGCAACCCGTGCCTTTCGTTGTGGGCCTTGACGGCGTAGACTATTTCTTCGGGCAGTCCCTTTTCCTCCAGCAGCCGGGCCCCCTCCAGGCTGTGCCTGTCCGGGTCGTCCTTGGTCCGGTCGTAGTCTATGTCGTGCAGCAGCCCGGCCAGCCCCCAGGCCTCCTCGTCCTCCCCGAAATGGCGGGCCAGCTCCCGCATCACGGCCTCCACGGCCAGGCTGTGCTTGAAGAGGTTGCGGTTTTCCAGGTTTTCCTTCAAGAGATCCAATGCTTCCTGGCGGGTCATGATCAGTCTCCTTGTGTGTTTTTTGTTCCGGTATTATTCTTTCCCGGCGGCGAGCTTCAGGAATTTGGCGGAGGCCCGGCAGGGCACGCTGCCGTCCGGGAGGATGATTTTTCCCTCCATGATGAAGAGCTTTCCCCTTCCCCCGGTGCTGCGGGCCTCAAGGGTCAGAGGGACGTTGATGGGCACGGCCCGGCTGAAGCGGGTGGTCATTTCGGCGGTCATGGCGTGGACCTCCTGGTGCCAGATCCATTGGGCCATGACCTCGTCCAGGAGGGAGGAAATGATCCCGCCGTGGACGTACCCGCTCCATCCCTGGTGTTCCGGGCCGGCGGTGAAGGTGCTGCGGCATACGTCACCGTCCATGGTGAATTTGAGCTTCAGTCCGATGGGGTTGGAGGGGCTGCACCCGAAGCACATGTTTACCGCTTTTTCAGGCAGTTTCATCCGGCCGTTTCTCCTTAAACAACGAATGACAACGCGACGCTTCTATATTTTATCAAACCGCCAAAATTTTAGCAACAGGAGGGGGGAACGGCGCGGATCCACATAAATGACAGTAATTTAAAAATAATTTAATAATTATAAAAAATGATGAAGGATATTTGTACTGAACAGGTAATCATTATAATCAACACGGGCGCCTTGCAGCGGCTGGGTGAATTTAAATTTGCAAGGAGGTTTTCATTATGGATCTTGGCGGAGTGCTGGCCCTTAACTCGAGAAGACACCCCGAGAAGGAAGCCCTGGTTTACGAGGGAAAACGTTACAGCTACAGGCAGTTTAACGCCGAGGCCAACCGCATGGCCCACGTCCTGCTGGAAATGGGTCTGAAAAAGGGGGACAAGGTGGCCCTGATGATGCAAAACTCGGACCGCTTCTGCATCGCTTTTTTCGCCATCATGAAGGCGGGGGGAGTGGCGGTGCCCATGAATTACAGGCTGGCACCGCCGGAGGCGCAGTATGTCCTCGATCATTCCGAAAGCGTGATGATGATCTTTGACCCGGAATACTGCCCCCTGGTCCAGGAAATAAGGGGCAACCTGCCGGGGGTGCGGCATTGCATCCAGGCGGAAGGAGAGGCGCCGGAGGGCGGGATCCTGGAGTGGGACGGGGTGGTGGAAGGGAAGCCGGATACTGATCCGCCTGTGAAGGTGGATGAGTGGGATGACTGCGAGATCCTGTACACCTCCGGGACCACCGGCAGGCCGAAGGGGGCGCTCTTCGACCACCACCGGATTATTCACGTGGGGTTCAATGCCTGCGTGTTCATGGGCATCAATCCCAAAACCCGCATGCTTCACGTGGCGCCGCTGTTCCACTCGGCCGAGCTGAACCTTTTCCTGGTTTCGGGAACTTACGTGGGGGCCACCCAGGTGATCCACAGGACTTTTGTTCCCCAGAAGGTGCTGCAGACCCTGCAGGACGAGAAGATATCATTTTTCTTCGGGGTGCCCACCATGTACAACTTTATGCTGCAGGTGCCCGACCTGGACAGGTACGACCTTTCATCGGTGAAAAAATGGGGGTACGGGGCGGCCCCCATGGCCCCGGAGCTGGTCAGGCAGGCCATGGAGAAGTTCAAGAACGACCAGTTCTTCAACCTCTGCGGCCTGACTGAGGGAGGACCCGGAGGAATCCTGCTGGAACCCGAGGACCAATTGAGAAAGCCCGGCGCCGGGGGCAAGGCCATCGTCAACACCGAGGCCCGGGTGGTGGACAATAACGGCAATGATGTCAAGCCCGGGCAGGTGGGCGAATTCGTGATCAGGGGCGAGACCATCATGAAGTGCTACTACCGCAACCCCGGGGCCACGGCGGAGACCATCAAGGACGGCTGGCTCCATACCGGCGACCTGGCCGTCATCGACGATGAGGGCTACATCACCCTGGTGGACAGGAAGAAAGACATGATCATCACCGGGGGCGAAAACGTGTACTCCACCGAGGTGGAGCAGGTGCTCTACGAGTACCCGGGGGTGCTGGAGGCCGCCGTCATCGGCACTCCCAACCCGGTCTGGGGGGAGACGGTGACCGCCATTATCTGTCCCAAGCCCGGCGTCACCCTGTCGGCCGAGGATATAAGGAGCTTCTGCATGAAAAAGCTGGCCGACTACAAGGTGCCCAGGATATTCAGGTTCACCGACCTGCTGCCCCGGAACGCCTCGGGCAAGGTGCTGAAGATAAAGCTGAGGGAGGAGTTCGGCAAGGACAGCTGATTACCGGCTGACCGGTTAACGGGGGATTGACATGCCGGTGGCCATAATTATGTCTGGTTGAGTTCCCGCATGATCTGGACGCCGGAGCTGGTGCCGATCCTGGTGGCCCCGGCCCGGACCATCCGCAGGGCCTGGTCCAGGGTCCTTATTCCCCCGGAAGCCTTTATTCCGGTGCCGGGGGACACCGTTTCCCTGATCAGTTCTATGTCTTCCACGGTGGCCCCGGCGGGCCCCATTCCGGTGCTGGTCTTGATAAAGCGGGCCCCGGCCTGTTCGCAGAGGCGGCAGGCCGTTTTCTTTTCTTCATCGGTCAGGTGGCAGGTTTCGATGATGGCCTTGACCAGGCCACCGGGGTTCAAGGCGGTCACCGCGTCCACCACGGCCCTGACGTCCCGGAAGACCAGGTCGTTACGGCCGTCCTTGAGCAGGCCGATGTTGATCACCAGGTCAATCTCGGCCGCGCCGTCCCTCACCGCCCCGGCGGCTTCGGCCGCCTTTGTTTCCGTGGTGCCCGCCCCCAGCGGAAAGCCAGCCACGGAGCAAACGGCCACGCCGGAACCGGCCAGGGCCCCGGCGGCCAGGGCAACCCTGCCCGGGTTGACGCAGACGGCCTTGAAGCCGCACCTCACCGCCTCGGCGCACAGGCGGAGGATGTCTTTCGCGGTGGCGTCCGGCCTGAGCAGGGTGTGATCGATGAGGGCGGCCACTCTTTCCGGCGGAATCTGCAAGATGCATCCCCCCCATTTGGAAGCCGGTTGCCGCTTTAGTCTAGTCTAATATTCCTTCCGGGAAGGGGCGGACCCTGCCGTCCCGGGCCAATCCCCGGGCCAGTATGTTGTAAACCGGCTCGGTCATGCCGGTGAGGTCGTAATTCCGGCTGGACAGCACCCAGCAGGTGGCCACCTCGTCAAGGCTGCCGAAAATTATCTTGCGGGCCGTCCTCGGGTCCATGTCCCGGCGGAAGCTTCCCTCCTCGATGCCGTACCTGACGATCTGCTCGATAAAGTTGTAGTAGCCCCTGATTATCTCCGATATTCCCTTCCGGATGGAGGGTTCCGACTGGCGGAGCTGGATCTGCAGGACCAGGGCCAGGCTTCGGTCCCCCTGGAGTTTTGAAAAGTGGATGTGTATCAGCCTGGCCAGCATTTCAAAAGGATCTTTTATATCTTTTAATTCATTTTGGGCATGGACGGTGAACTGGCCCATTTTATTCCTGAAAAGCGAAATCAGCACATCCTCTTTGTTTTTAAAGTACAGGTAAATGGTTCCGTCCGCGACTCCCGCCTCCCTGGCAATCTTGGATACCTGAGCGCTGTGATAGCCGAATTCGGCGATAACTTTAACGGCCGCTTCGATTATTGCCTGGTATTTTTCTCCCGATTTTTTTGCCAATTTCATTCCTCCCCGGGGCATGAGCACAAATTAGGGCAAGAACGAGATGAATTAAAAATTAACTTATTATACCACAAAAATTCAGTGTTTAATAAATGGTGAAGCCAGGGCCGGCGCCTTACAACTTTTCACCCAGTTTCCGGTCCAGCCGGGCCACGTGCACAAGCACATGGGCCACCGCCTGGTAAAGATCTTCGGGAATTTCGGCGCCGGCTCCCAGCTTCACCAGGGCCTGGGCCAGCACGCTGTCCCGGTAAACGGGAATCTTCTCCCGGGCGGCGATTTCCCTTATTTTGGCCGCCAGGTCGCCCCTGCCGGCGGCCGTTACCACCGGCGCCCGGTCCTGCCCGTGCCGGTATCGCAGGGCGGCGGCCGCGTCCCGGCTTCTCTCCCCGGGTTTGTCTTTCTTGCTCATCGGCTACACTTCCAAATCAAGCAAATAAACGGCCGAAGCCTTTATTTCCGGGTCTATGCCGGCGCAGTCCCTGATCCCCGGCCGGGTTATTCCGGCGGCGCTTACCGACGGGTACCCCAGTTTCCGCAGGCCCTCCACCAGGCCGGGGAAGCTTTCCCGGAGGGTGTCGGTGAAAGAGTCGTTTTCAGTGTAAAATGAAACTTTGAGCGATTCACTCCGGGCGGCCAGGGAGATCCAGACCAGGCCCAGGTTTTCCGTGCGCAGGCGGATGAATATGTCGGACCGTCCGTCTTCCCCTCTTTGCGGTGAGTTTTCCGGCTGGTTCTTGATGTAAAAACCGGACTCGGTGAACAGGGGGGTTTTCAGGGGCAGGGGCAAAAAGTCCGGCAGGCTGTGGCCCGGGGAGGGCTGCCGGGCGGCCTGGAGGTCCTCCCGGACCGTGCTTCCCCCTCCCAAGGCGGCGGTTTCCGCGGGCTTTCCGGCCCCCTGCCGGGCCACCCGGCCGGCGTCGTGCCCGGGCTGCGCCCTGTTAACCTTGTTTTGCCCGGCCTGCCGGGTAAGAATGCTCAGCAGGACCGGCAGCAAGCTATTTATCTGCATCGCGTTGCACTTCCGGCATATTTTTATAAAGAATCCAGAGTTCATAAGCCAGAATTCAAGTGTTTTTTGTCTCCTGTCTCCTGAATTCTACTTATATTATCGATACAAACCAGAGTTTGATAAAGGCTTTTTTCGCCGGGCAGGAGGAATTTAACCGCCGGACGCGAAAAAGGCCACAGGAGGTTTTTTCATGGATATCGCGGCGATTTTTACCACAGCGTTTCTGGTGGGACTTTCGGGGGCCATGATGCCCGGTCCGCTGCTGGCGGTCACCGTTGGCGAGACCGTCAGGCGGGGCTTTTGGGCCGGCCCCCTGATCGTTTTGGGTCACGCCCTGCTGGAGCTTTTTTTGGTGGCTTTACTGGTGCTGGGGCTGGCCGCGGTGCTGGCCGGGGCAAAGGTCAAGATTGCCATCGGGATTGTGGGAGGGCTTTTTTTGCTGTACTTCGGCTGGGGGATGGCCAGGGACGCCGTGAAGGGAAGAGTTTCCCTGGATCTAAGCGGGATGGGGGATTTGCCCGGTCCGGACGGCAAGGCCGGAAGAGGGATGCACCCGCTGGCCGCCGGCATCCTGGTCAGTCTCTCCAATCCTTACTGGAGCATGTGGTGGGCCACGGTGGGGCTTCTTTACATCACCCAGGCCCTGCGGAGCGGAAACCTGGGCATTGCGTCGTTTTACACCGGCCACATCCTGTCCGACCTGGCCTGGTACGTCCTGGTGTCTGCCGCGGTGGCCGGGGGCAGGAGGTATATCAATCAGAAGGTGTATAACGGTGTGCTGGCGGTGTGCGGCATTTTCATCCTGGGCCTGGGGGTTTATTTCATCAGGGACGCTATATTGAATTTGATGTAAGCGGGCAGAATAAGGTCATAAGCAATAAGCTATAAGCAATAAGCTATAAGCAATAAGCTGTATGCGGCAAGCGATGGGCCATAGACTTTTTTGCCGGACAGCAGGTCGTAGTATAGGGCGATATAAGGGATGGAAAAAAGTTCGCTTCTCTGTTTTCTCTGGGGTTAAAAAAAGCTTACAGCTTAAGGCTTATAGCTCCTAGAAGGATAGGTGATCGAAAGTGCCGGTTGTGTTTTGCGGCGTCTGCCCCCACCCGCCGGTCATGGTTCCGGAGGTGGGGAAAAAACAGTCGGACATCGTGATCAAGTCAAGGCGGGCCATGCTGGAACTGGGCCGCCGGCTAAAGGAGAGCGGCACCGAGTCCATGGTGATGATTTCCCCCCACGGCCCGGTGTTCAGGGACGGCATCGCCATCAACATGGCCCCGGTTTTAAAAGGGGACCTGGGGAGTTTCGGCGCTCCCGGGATTTCCTTTGAACTGGAAAGCGACCTGGATCTGGCCTCGGCCGTCAGCCGCGCCGCCAGGGACGCCGGGATCATGACGGTGGGCCTGGAGAAAAGCGGGGCAAGGCGGTACGGGGTGAGCCTTGAACTGGACCACGGCCTCACCGTGCCCCTGTACTTCCTCGCCGGGGCGGGGGTGAGGCTGCCTGCGGCGGTGGTGTATATGGGGCTTTTGCCCTTTGATCAGCTTTACGGCTTCGGGATGGCCGTCAGGGAGGCGGTGGAGGAGTCGGGCAAAAAGGTGGCCGTTATCGCCAGCGGCGACCTGTCCCACCGCCTGACCAGGGACGCTCCGGCCGGGTACGATCCCATGGGGGAGGAATTTGACCGGGAGATGGTCAGGCTGCTGAACGCGGCCGACGCGGCCGGCGTAATGAACCTTGACCCGGAACTGGTGGAAAGAGCCGGCGAATGCGGTTTGAGGCCGGTCATCATGATGCTGGGGACCCTGGACGGGCAGGCCGTTGAGGCCGAGGTGCTTTCCTACGAGGGGCCCTTCGGGGTGGGCTACCTGGTGGCCGCGCTGCGCCCCGGTTCCGCCGACCCCGGCCGGCTGTACAGCCGGGACCTGGCTGAAAAGCGCCGGGCCGGGGCGGCCGCGAAGAAAAAAAACGAAGGCTATCTGCCGGGCATTGCCAGGGCCGCCCTGGAGCACTACAGCAGGGGCGAGAAATTCACGGTGCCCCCCGACCGGATTCCCGTGGAGTTCAGGAAGCCGGCCGGGGTTTTCGTCTCCCTCAAAAAGCACGGGCAGTTGAGGGGATGCATCGGCACGGTCTCGCCCCAGTACGGCAACATCGTGGAGGAAACCATCAACAACGCCGTCAGTGCCGGCCACCGGGACCCGCGTTTCTACCCGGTGAGGGATGAGGAACTGGACGAACTTGACATTTCGGTGGATGTGCTGCACGCCCCCGAGCCCGTAAAGAGCAAGGACGATCTGGACCCGGTGCGCTACGGGGTGATTGTGAAGTCGGGACGGAGACAGGGGTTGCTGCTGCCCAACCTGGAAGGCGTGAACACGGTGGAAGAACAGATCGACATAGCCAGGCAGAAGGCGGGCATCGGTCCCGGAGAGCCCTATGAACTGGAGAGGTTTGAAGTGGTGAGATATAAGTAGAACTCAGACCCACATGCCGCTAAAAGCGGCACCATGAAATATGCAAATTAGGGGCCGGAGCTTTGAAATCCACTCCCTCCGTACACTCCGGCATAATGTTTTTCAGGGTAGTGTTCATGCCGGTGGCCGGCCACCTTCGACACATGAAAACACCATGCCCGATTTTTCATTCTGGATTCTGAATTCTGGATTCTGGATTCCGGCAGAATAAGGTCTTCCCGATAGTATTCGGGTTGCACTGGGGGTTTGGGGCTTGGAACCGGGTGGCGTTGAAGTTTTTTTCTATGAAAAGAGCGGCGACGGCACGGCCTTTTGCAAGGTCTGTCCCAAGCTGTGCAGGATCAGGCCGGGGCACCGGGGCTTCTGCCGGGTGAGGGAAAACCGGGACGGGACGCTTTACGCCGTCAACTACGGGCAGTGCACCTCCTACGCCATGGACCCCATTGAAAAGAAACCCCTCTACCACTTTTACCCGGGGACCTTCATCCTGTCCCTGGGGACCATGGGCTGCAACCTGCGCTGCGGGTTCTGCCAGAACTGGGAGATAGCCCACGGGGATCCCCGTTCGGTCTATATCGGTCCGGAACAGGCGGTGGAGGCCGCCCTGTCCGCCCGCCGGGAGGGGGTTGCCTGCACGGGCCTGGCCTACACCTATTCGGAGCCTTTCATGTGGTACGAGTACGTTTGCGATACCGCCGGGCTGGCCAGGGAAAAAGGGCTTAAAAACGTGCTGGTGACCAACGGGTACGTCAACGAGGAACCCCTAAGAAAAATACTGCCTTTTATAGACGCCATGAACATCGACGTTAAGGCCTTTACGGACCGTTACTACAGGGAAACCTGCGCCGGCCGGCTGGATCCGGTCCTCAGGACGGTGGAGATCTCGGCCCGGGAGTGCCACGTGGAGATCACCACCCTGCTGGTGCCCGGTCTGAACGATTCCCCGGAGGAGGTCAGGTCGCTGGCCAAGTGGCTGTCCGGTGTCGGCAGGGACATACCGCTGCATTTTTCCAGGTACTTCCCCAACTACAAGTTCGACCTGGACCCCACGCCCAGGGAAACCATGCTCATGGCCAGGGATATAGCCCGGGAATACCTGGATTATGTTTACATCGGAAACGCCCCGGAGCTTGACGGGGGAAAGACCTGCTGCCCGGACTGCTCAGGACTGGTTATCGACCGGAGGGGATACCGGACCAGGGTGGCCGGTCTGAATGGGGACCTCTGCAGCGCCTGCGGGAGGAAAATAAACGTGGTCGTTCAGTAAAGCCCGGCGCCCGGCGATCAGCCGCGCATGCGCCGCAAGTTGAAGGGGGGTTGGTTTGTGGACCTCGAAAAGAAAGTAAGCCAGTTGGCGGACCTTTTGCTGGACAGCAGAAAAACCATGGTCCTTACCGGGGCGGGGATCTCCACCGAGAGTGGAATACCGGATTTCCGGGGTCCTGACGGACTGTGGTCCAAGGTTGACCCCATGTATGTTTTTCATGCCGAGACCTTTATTTACCGGCCGGAGGTCTTTTATAAGACGGGCCTGCCCCTGATGGGGCACCTGCAGACCGCCCGGCCCAACGCCGCCCACAGGGTGATCGCCGAACTGGAGGAGGCCGGCCTGGTGTGGGGAGTGGTGACCCAGAACGTGGACGGGCTGCACCAGAAGGCCGGGTCGAGGAACGTGTTCGAGATGCACGGGCATCTGAGGTCGGCCACCTGCCTCAAGTGCCGCCGCGTGATATCCTGGGACCGGCTGGTGGAGATGGTTTCGGCCGGGGAAATCCCGCCCCGCCATGAAGGGTGCGGGGGAGTGTTCAAGCCGGATGCGGTCTTCTTCGGGGATCCGCTGCCGCCGGAATTTTACGACTGCTGCCGGGAGGTCTCGAAAAGCGACCTGCTGCTGGTGGTGGGGTCGAGCCTGGAGGTCGCACCTGTAAATTACATGCCCCATTTGTGCAAGAGGCTGGCCATCGTCAACATGGGTCCCACCATGGAGGACGACCGGGCGGTGCTGAAAGTCGAGGCCAGAGCCGGGGAAACATTCACCGCGCTCAGCCGTGTCCTGCGGGAAAGAGGGGTCCGGCTGTCCGGCAGCGCCGTATAGCCGCCGGCGCGGGGGTGAAGACGGCAATGATCTACGTGGGCACGGCGGGTTACAGCTATGATGACTGGAAGGGCGTCTTTTATCCCGAAAAGGTTGACAAAAAGGAGATGCTGTCCCTGTATGCCGGCCAGTTCTCCTTTACCGAGGTGAACAGCACCTACTATCGCCTGCCCAACAGGTACATGATGCACAACATGCAGGCCAAGACCCCCCCTGACTTTCAGTTTGTGATCAAGGCCCACAAATCCATGACTCACGAGAGGACCGGCAACGCCCAGGATTTCAGGTCCTTTGCCGATGCCCTCCGGCCCCTGGCGGAAGCCGGCAAGCTGGGGTGCGTGCTGGCCCAGTTTCCCCAGAGCTTCAGGCTGAGCGGGGCCAATGTCGCCTATCTCAGGGAAACGGCGCGGCGCCTGGAAGGCCTGGAAACGGTGGTGGAATTCAGGCACCGCGAATGGCTGAGGGAGGACATTTTCCAGTTTTTATCGGAACAGGGGCTGGGATTTGTCTGCGTGGACGAACCCCGGCTGGAGGGGCTTCCTCCCCCGGAGGTGAGGTCCACGGGCCCCGTTGCCTATGTCCGCTTCCACGGCCGGAACCGGGAGAAGTGGTACAATCACAGGGAAAGCTACGAGAGGTATGACTACCTTTACACCGAGGCCGAGCTGGCGGAATGGGTGCCCGGGATATTGGGGCTGGGCCGCCGGTCCGGTAAGGTGTACGTCAGCATGAACAACCACTACCGGGGCCAGGCGGTGATCAACGCCCGGATGATCAGGGATATGATCAGATCGGCCGGGGGCAGGGTGTATTGAGGGGGCCGTGTCACCCAGGCCCGGCTTTGCGTCCCCCCGGTCCGGTGGCCGGGCTTGCAGCCGGCGGCCCAGGGAATATTCATTTTATGCAGTATATTACGCACCGGGAGTCAAAACGTGAATAGCTGTAAAATATCGCTGCCCCGGGGCCTGAAGGAGGCCCTGTTTATTGCCCGGCGAAACCGTTTCGCGGCCGAGGTGGAGATCTGCGGCCGGAGGGAAGCTGCTCACGTGCCCAGTTCCGGGAGGATGGGAGAGCTGCTTTATCCCGGCGCCCGGGTCTATGTGGCCCCCCGGGACCGCCCCGGCGCCGGGCTGAAATACAGGATACTGCTGGCCGAAGGCGGCTGCTGCCCGGTATCGGTGGATTCGCTGCTTCCCAACAGGCTTGTCCGGCGGGCCCTGGCCTCCGGCGGCGGCTGCCTCTGGGTCGATTTCGAGGGCGTCTCGCGTGACGAGGGGGAGCCGCTGCTCCGCGACGTCTTCGGATTCCATCATCTCCCCATCGACGACTGCTTCAACGAGCTCGTGGATCCGCCGAAGGCGGAGGTTTACGACGGCTATCTCTTCGTAATCGTCCAGGGCATCGATTACGCCAGCGCATCCCGGCGCCTCGCGGTCACCG
>JAILZP010000046.1 GCA_023512435.1 Peptococcaceae bacterium
GCTAATAATGAAAAGGAAGCCATCAAAAAGGCATTGCATAGTGAGATAACAAACGAAGATATTCAAGAATGGAATGTGTTTGAGAAAATTGTTGAAGGAAATGTCTGTTATGTTTCATTTCGGAAGGCTAAAGCAATTATGATTAATGATGACGATAATGACAATGGTGAATAAAATGTTAAAACTGTGCAGTAAGACCGGTAATTAAACAAAAAGGAGATTGATCATATGTCAATAAACCTACTGGTTACCGAAGTACATGAAATCATTAAGACAAAGGGCTTTTGGGATAAACCCCGAGAAACCGGGACGCTGATAGCTCTTATCCACAGTGAAGTATCAGAAGCGCTGGAGGCTAACAGTTGTGCCGATTTTTGCACTGAATTGGCTGACATCTGTTTAAGAATAATGGACCTATGCGGCGCTTACAATATTAACCTTGAAGCAGTATTGACTAATATCAAAGAAGATATTGAAGCAGATGGAATAACCATAGATATTTCTTCATTTACCAAGTTGGAAAGATCACTTCGACAGCTTCCCCCGGATTTTAATGATACTAAACATGCCTGTGAGGTTCACAAGGCCTTGAGTGCAGCCCTTCAGGCTGACAGAGAATCAGAGGATGAAGATTTTACGACTTGCATTGGAATTGCATTTATTTTAACTCTGGTATGGGCCTCTCGGTAAGGATATAGCATAGAAGATAGCATTTTAAGCAAAATGGAAGCGGTTAGGAAAAAGAAGTTTGCCAAGAGATATTAATTGCTGCATATTCTGTTAAATTTACGCGCTAAATTTGGGGCGGCGGCGTGGTGGGACACCGCTAGTAGGGAGCCCCTGGGAGCGTCCCGAAGGCATTCCGGTTCGAATCCGGACGCCCTTTTTATAATTACACATTTCAAAGATTAAATGCCGAAATCCCCGGTCTAACCGGGGATTGTATGCGGGGTGACACCCCGGTACCTGATGACCGTGATGCGGATCGGGCCTGGCCCGGTGGCAAGCCAATAATTTATGAAAGGAGGGTCATGGTGGACATTGCACGGATAAACATAAAGACCGGCGAGGGGTTTTGTCGGATTAAGGAGTTATGGGCATCTGAAGGTGTCATTAGTTCCCAATTAAGTCTTTCATCCGATTCTGGCCAGGTCCTGAAGGGCGACCGGGAGCCTTCCCCGTCCCAGCTAGACATTCCTGATTCTCTGCCGCCAGGTCTAAAAGCTAAACTGCGGGTGATAAGCTATAGCAGGCAGGGAATAGGAAATCGTGATATAAGCATAATGACCGGCGTTCCCATGCTTCGGGTGGGACATATCATTCGCTGGCGGGAACGGATCACCCTCCAGGCAAGAGCCATAGAACAGTATCTGGAAGGTAAGACAGCTTCCCAGATTGCCCAAATGCTCAACGTTAGCGCTGCATGGGTGAAGAATGTAATTAAAAAATATGCGTAGAAAGGGTGATGCCGGATGCATCCGGCCTATGAGAGGTTCATGGCCATGGTAATGAGCCAGCTGGAAATTAACCAGATAAGCCACGGGAATAAGGACAAAAGCAATTCACCGGCCACCTGGGCCTTGATTATCGGGGAGCACCTGGGCCACCTGCAGGGTGCTCTGCTGCAGGGAGATTATTACAAAGTAGAAAGGGAGATATTCCACATTGCGGCTCCCTTGGCCGATTTGTTCAGAAGCCTTGCGAGTAAGTAGCAGGTGATTTAATGCCGTTTTACACAAGGGTAGTGGGGCCTTGTGGCACAGAATCAAAACAAAAATCGGGGGTGTAATGATGCCGAGAGTACGCATGGAAGGTACTGCTCTAAAGTCCTGGGATGAAGTGAACCTCAATTTGAAGGAAATTGCCGAATGTGAGTTGAAGCTGGAGGCAATCGAGGCCGACATGAACACCAAAATCCAGGACCTGAAGCTGGCCGCCGAGATGGAAGCTAAACAGTATCATGACCGAATCGCCAAGTTAGCCCAGGAAATTAAGGAGTATACAGAAACCCACCGTGACGAGATCAAGGGCAAGACCAAGTCCCTTAACTTCGGCTTCGTGGGATTCCGCCAGAGCACGAAGATTATCATCCGCAACGTCCAGGCGGTCATAACGGCTCTAAAGGCCAGGGGGATGACCGACTGCATCCAGGTCAAGGAAGCGGTGCTCAAGGATAAGCTCAAGGACTACCCTGATGACGTGATCGTTGCCGTTGGGGCCGGCAAGAAGGTGGAGGACACTTTTTGGTATGAGACCGACCGCGAGAAGCTGAAGACAGCATGAAGAAGCAAAAAAAAAGCCGGGGCTTTTCCGAAAACGAAAAGGCCCTGGTCGAATACTTCAAGGAAAAACTTAAACAGCGCGGGGTACTGAAGTTCCCCAGGGACTGGCACCTTAAACAACTTACTGTGGCCAGGGACATGCTGGCCGGCCCTGACGCCCCCGACCTGGAAGAATGGAAAGGCTGCATCAACTGGCTGTTCGCTCATAAGTATTGGGGCGACAAAACCGATCACCTATACAGGGTAGCGTCACTATGGCCGCAGTATATACTCCAGTCCAAAAAGAGGATTGAAGAAAACGGCGGCAAGCGAAGGGAACTGATTAAAAGACTGTATCTCTGAAGGGGGGAACCAGAGTGGCGGCAGGTATTAGCAAGGAGCAAAAAAAACTTTTGCACGTGGCGGCCAGGGAGCTGAACCTGGACGACGACCTGTATCGGGAGATCCTCCGTCAGGAGGCCGGGGTCACATCATCCAAAAACCTAGACCCGGCGGGGTTCGACAAGGTGATGAAGCGGTTTAAGCAGTTGGGATTCGAAAAGTCCGGCAAACCATACCGCCGCCCCTCTCACCCCTTCGGTGGTCCTAATCCCTTCGCGAAGATAACCGAAGGTATGATGTATAAGATTGAGATGCTATACCGGGAAATCGGCATGACTGATAAAAAGCGGCAGATCGAATTTAACCGCCGGGTGTGTAAGAAACCATGGCCGCAGAGCCGGATGGAAGGCAACCAAATCATCGAGGCACTGAAAAGTATGGCCGCCCGGGGGTACCGCGCCGGTAAAGGTGGTGATTAAACCGATGAGGATGAAAAAAAGGTGGCAGGGAGACATATCTGCCTCGGAACTGCCCGAACCGTTCAAGGTTTTGGCCGATCTCATAGGAATTGACAACACCCTTATACTGGCTGGTAAACTTGGGGGTTCAAACATATATATCCCCAAAATCAATACTCTTTATCGCGGGGTTAGAGATAAGAAAATATGTGATGAATTCAACGGTAAAAACTACGCATCTCTGGCCAAAAAATACGGGGTAACAGAGCGAAGGGTGAGAAACATCATAAAGGAAAACATGAAAAAGGGGGCTTTCGCTCAAAAGAAAAACAAACCTGACCCGTCAATACAACAGCAAAGGCTGTTTTATGTGTGAAGCAAATTTGTGAACTTTTCAAATAGAAATTAGCTTACTTAAAAGAATACAATCCCGGTATAAGCCGGGAATTTTTGTTTAAATAAAAGGAGGGTGTGCATGAGTGAAGGCGCGGTAATACAAATAATTGACACCGTAGCGGTTACGGTGATTACCACAGCCATCGGCTTAATCGCAAAGGTTGCGGTCACTTATCTCAGGCGGGGAATTGACCAGATGAAGGTCCAGGCCGACCACGTAATGGATCGGCTTCAGCGGGAAAGATTCCTGGAGGCCCTGGACCTGCTGGACGACGTGGCCACCAGGACGGTGGAGATGCTGGAGCAAACAGTGGCCGGCGACCTGCGCAAGCTGGTCAAGGAAGGCAAGGCTGACCGGGCCGGGCTGCTACAACTGGGGGAGCATGCCTGGTTAAAGGTGTGTGAGACACTGGGTCCGGAATGGCTTGAGATCTTGGAGCAGGGCATGAGTGACCTGGACGCCTACATAAAAAGCCTGATTGAATCAAAGGTGCTCAACCTTAAAAAGGGAGGTCAGGAGTAAAGCATGGAACAGCTCCCCCCTTCCCTGCTGGTGGCTGCTCTTACGATAACCATATCTTTTCTGTCCGCAGCGGTTGGAATTATCGGGTATTTTCTGAGAGACATCAAGTCATCTCAAAAGGAGAAGGATTCCACCCAGGACAAAGCGATTCAGGATGTCAAGGATGACCTGGCCGACTTTAAGGCTATGATTCCGGTCAAGTACGTCCAACGTGACGACTTTATCCGGGTGGTGGCCGGCCTGGACGCGAAGATAGACAAAATGTACAGCGAGGTCGGAGAAATAAACAAAAACCTCAACAAGCTAATAGGGGGAAAACAATAAATGGAAAGAGGATATGAAGCCAGGGTAATCCGTGGGCGCATACTGAAGATCCTCGACCTCGATTACCCCAGGGAAATGGGCGACGTTGTGATTGTCGAAGCCCTGCGGGAGGGTGAAATCATCATATCCACCGCCGTGCTGGCCGGATATTTGGATTACCTGGAGGAAAAAGGTTACGTGGAAACCAGGGAAACGAGCAGCAGGGAATTGGGGATGACAATGAAAATGGCCAAGCTTACGGCTCGTGGCAAAGACCTGCTGGAAGGAAACATTGACCCCGATGTCGGGGTGAGGCTATGAGCCGGCGGAAGCACCACAAGGTAACCACCTTTCCCCAGGAAATCGTGGAAGAGGTCAACAAGCGTCTGGTGGAGGGCCACACCCACCAGGAAATTGCCGACTGGCTGAAGCAGATGGGGCATCCCCTGGGGAGGTCGTCGGTGCAAAGGTACGGCAAAGACTTTATGGCCCGCCTGGAAAGGCTGAAGATGATCAAGGAGCAGGCCAGGGCCATTGTCCATGAGAGCGGCGACACGCCGGGCACGGAAATGGCCGAGGCCGCCAGCCAGATGGCGCTGGAGTTAATCATCAGCAAGCTGCAAAAAGCCAGGGATCTGGATAAAGTGGACATAGCGGCCATTCTCAAGGCCATCCCCAGGTACGAGCAAAGCGCGGTGCGCCGGGAGGCCCTGAAGTTCCAGTTTAATAAGGGCGTCGAGGCTGCGGTGAGCAAAATTAAGGATGCACTGAAAAAAGAGCTGGAGGCCGACCAGGGACTTATGCAGCGCATTTATGACCTGGTGGACAAATCCAAAGAACAGGTTTTCAGCCCTACTTAAGGGTTCGGGGAATTGGAGCCGGCCGGAATGCGCGGGTGATTAAATGTCTTTTTTAAAGCAATTGGTTGGTGAGAGGCAGACCGGGCTTGACTTCGCGGAGTGGATGCACCGGAATGTCCGCCTTGACGACGGAAGACCCTGGGATATAACGAAGCGCCAGGCGCTGGTGGAAATAGTTTCAAACATGCATCACCGGATGATTACAATTCTGAAGGGGGCGCAGACCGGGTTCTCCACCCTGTTCCTGGGGTTTGCCATGTATCTGCTGGACCAGGTGAGACGAAACGTTATATACTTTCTCCCCACTCAAAAGATGTCCGACAGGTTTTCCACCACCAGGATGGACGCCTTTGTCAACCGCAGCGAGTATCTGCGCAGCCGCCTGAAAGGAACCGACCAGACCGGCCTCAAGGAAATAGACACGCACTTTTTGTATTTCATCGGCCTTCAAAGCGTGCTGGGGGCGATCAGCATACCCAGCGACTGCAACCTGTACGACGAGGTGGATTTAATCGACCAGGAGAACCTGGAGTGGTCCCTGGACCGTGTAGCCGCCTCGGACCTGGCTCTTTTAAGATACTTTTCGGTGGGGATGTTTCCCGGCATCGGCATCGATGAGCGGTACCGGGACGGCGACCGGCGCAGGTGGCATGTCCGGTGCGAGGGCTGCAATCACGAGCAGGTTGTGGAAGACGAATTTCCCAAGGTTTTAGTAAACCGCAACGGGCGGATATATCTGGCCTGTGTCAGGTGCGGCATGCCCCTTGACGTTAATAAGGGCAGGTGGATTGCCGAGCGCCCCGAGCGCAGCCAGGACCATATTAGCTACCGTGTGCCGCAGTTGATCATGCCGGGGCTTAACCTCCAGGTCATTTGGGACCGCTGGGAGCGGTCCAAGGGCAAGCCCAGCAAGGAGGCAAAATTCAAATGCTCCGTCCTGGCCAAACCAGACGGGGGCAACATGCAGCCGATAACCGACGAAGTGCTTGCTCGTGTGAAGCTGGCCAGCGACTATTATTTTCACGACCACTGGCACGATACGGTCACCGGCATAGGCATCGACATGGGCGACAAGGCCCATATTGCCATTGTGGCCCCGTTCGGGTGGGAAGGCATCAGGCCGCTGTACTTCGATGAGATCGACGTGGAAGACCTTAACGAAAGGGTCCAGGTCCTTGAACGGAATTTCAATGCCGGTGCGGTGGTCATAGACGCCATGCCGTACAAGACCACCAGTAAACAGGTGGTCCGCAGCTTAAAGAAGGCCACGGGCTACATCCAGTACTTCAAGGGCACCGACGTGCGGGAGAAGGAAGAAGGCGAAGGTGACCGGGCGGTCAGGGTGGTCACCGTGGACCGGGACGAATCCCTGGATGAGACAACGGATCTTTTTGCCGTCAACCCTCCCCTGGCCCTGCTGCCGAAGCCGCGAACGGTCCAGGAAGAGACGGTGCTTAAAGCCGTTGAGCAGCACCTGAAAAAGCTGGTCAAGGAAAAGGAAAAGGATTCCGACGACGACAGCGCCGCCAAATACAAGAAAAACGTGCCGAACCACTTCGGCATGGCCCTTAACTCCGCCCGGATAGCCCTGTGGCTGGCCACCGGGAAAGGTCAAAAGACCGGGCCTTCGGAATACACCACTGTGCAATCAAGAAAAGCGCGTTTCGAGAAGGGGGCTTATTAGGTGTCCACTATTTACGGACCGGACGGCAGGCCCATTTCAAGCAGCAAGAATAAGCCCATAACCCAGGAAATAGCGGTGGCCAGTATCCGGGACAAGTTTTCCACGTACCCGTCGAGCGGACTGACCCCGGAGCGCCTGGCCACCATCTTCAAGGAGGCCGACGCCGGCGACGTGTATCGGCAGATGGAGCTGTTCGAGGAAATGGAGGAAAAGGACCCCCACCTGTTTTCCATCCTCCAGACCAGGAAAAATTCCGTGCTGTCTCTGGAATATGAAATTCATCCATACTCTGAAGACCCGGGTGATGTTAAGGCCGCGCAGCTAATTCAGGAAATCATGGAGTTTGAAGGGTTGGAAGACGCCCTTCTGGACCTCCTGGACGCGGTGGGAAAAGGCTATGCCCTATCGGAAATTATGTATTCCGTCTCGGGTGACAGGGTGATGGTGGACAAATTGAAATGGGTCCACCAGAAGCGCACCACATTTGACGATTACCTGAACATGCGCCTTCTGACCGATGCAGATCCCTCCGGGGGCATAGAGATACCGGACAACAAGTTTGTAATACACAGATACCGGGCTAAGTCCGGCCACCCCAACCGGGCCGGAGTAATCCGGGTCTGCGCGTGGATGTACCTTTTCAAGAACTATGACATAAAGGACTGGGTAGCCTTCGCCGAGGTCTACGGGATGCCTCTCAGGCTGGGTAAGTATGACGCCAGCGCCAGCAAAGAGGACAAGGACACCCTGATGAAAGCCGTGACCATGCTGGGCACAGACGCCGCCGGAATAATCTCCAAAAACACTGAGATTGAATTTGTAGAGGCTGTCAGAAGCTCCACCAATGTATACAAGACCCTGGCCGACTTCTGCAATGCGGAAATGAGCAAAGCGGTATTGGGCCAGACACTTACCACCGAGGTGGGCGACAGGGGGAGCTACGCCGCCGGAAAAGTACACAACGACGTCCGTGAGGACTTGAAGCTGGCCGACTGCAAGGCCCTGGCCGAAACGCTCCGCCGCGACCTGTTCCGGCCCCTGGTGCGGTTCAACCTGGGGAAAAAGCCCCGGCTTCCTTACCTGAAATTCAAGATTGAAACCCCGGAAGACACCGAGAAGACGGCCAGGGTGTACAGCATTGTGATTAAGGACATTGGGCTACCGGTGTCAAAGCAGCATGTATACGAGAAATTCGGCATACCCAAGCCCGGGCCGAATGAAGATTTGCTTGTGCCGCCGCCGGCGGCCTCTCCCCTCCCCCTGAAAGCGGGGATGGTGCCTATGGTTTTGTCGGCGGCCAGGGCCGGGAACCCGCAGGAGGCTATCGACGGCCTGGCCGACAAGGCCCTTCGCCAGGCCGGGCCGGTTATATCAAAAATGATTGAGCCGATCAAGGAACTGATCAGCCAGGTTGCCACCCTGGAGGAGATGAAAGAGCGTCTTGCCGAGGTCTACCTGGCCATGGACACCACAGAGCTGGAGGACCTGGTGGCCAGGTGCATGTTCATATCGGATTTGTTCGGAAGGTGGTCGGTGGATGCTTGACCTTAACATCGAACCGATGCCTTTCCCGGAAGCGATAGAATACTTCCGGGACAAAGTGCCCCTCACTCCGGAGCAGTTCAAGAGGCTTGAGGACGAATACAAGTCCAAAGCCTTTACGGTGAGCGGGATAACCGCCCTGGACGTGCTCAACGACATTATGAAAGAGTTGTTGAAAGCCCTGGAGGAAGGATTGACGGCGGCCGAATTCCGGGAGCGGGTCAACCGGGCGCTGGAGGCCAGGGGCTGGGAGGGGCTTTCCAGGTACCGGGCGGACAACATTTTCCGGACCAATATCCAGACCGCCTTCAGCGTAGGCCGGTACCGGCAGATGACCGACCCGGAAATTGTCAGCAGGAGGCCATACTGGATGTACGACGCCGTGAACGACCGCAGGACCCGGCCGGCGCATGCGGCCCTGGACGGTATGGTCTTTCCGGCGGATCACCCCTTTTGGGATACCTGGTACCCACCCAACGGATACCGGTGCAGGTGTTCCGTTTCGAGCCTCTCGGAGAGGGACATACAGCGCAGGGGTCTGAAGGTGTCGGACAGCATCCCGGAAATGGTTCAGCCCCCTGGGCAATCGGCCGTGCCACTGCTGCCGGACCCCGGATTTGACGTCAATCCCGCCAGGGTTCCGTGGGAGCCGGACCTGTCCAAGTACCCGGACGTGCTGAGAAAGGCTTACGAGAAACGCCGGGCGGAAAGGGGGTAACGCCGGCAACGCGCTTATACAGTGGCTTGTACCGGTAACGTAACGCTTTTGACGGGTGGTGAACAATCATGTAACACCTTGTAACGCCATTTTAACGCTCCGTAACGGTGGAATAACACCTTCCGTTGCGGAGCGTGGTAATCCAGTTTATACCATCTCATGCCACAGGGCGTTTAAATGCGTCTGAGGGGCAGATCGGGCCGCAGGGGTATCGAACAAGGCGCAAAAAAAAGTAACGCGCAATAACGGCCTTATCACGCGAAATAACGCCAAAGTAACACCAGGTGCCAGCCGATTCACGGAGGGGGTGAAAAAAACGCTGAAATGGGCATAAACGACGGTTTGAGAATGATTGCCTGCACGGCCCAGGGAATACAGGACGCCAATATGCTCTACGGCACCCTGATAGCCTGCGAGGCCGGGGAGGGCGCGGCGGTGCCCACGGAGATCCAGTTCCTCCCTTACGGGCGCACAGTCACCGACAAGGGCGAAATGCTGGTTGACGAACTGGCGGTCCGGGAATTGATGAAGTTTCTAGCAGCGAAGAAAAACGACATTGTAATCGATTACGAGCACCAGACCCTGGAAGGTGGAGAGGCCCCGGCGGCCGGTTGGATAAAGGAAATTACATTCAAGGGGGCGGACGGGCTGTGGGCCAGGGTGGAATGGACCCCACGGGCCATGGAATACCTGAGAAACAAGGAGTACCGATACCTGTCCCCGGTGGTGTGGGCTAGAAAGTCGGACAACCGGGTGGTGTATATACATTCCGCGGCCCTGACCAACACGCCGGCCATTGACGGCATGGTGCCGCTGGTGAATAAAGTATCGAATGAAAAGGAGGAAAAAGGATTGGATGAACTGTTGCAACAAATGCGGTGGATGCTCAATTTGCCCATAACGGCAACGGCGGAAGAGATTATCGCCGAGCTGCAAAAGGTGATTGAGCAGGTTAAGAAGGCCGAAGGCCTGATTGCCAACAAGGAAATTCTGACGTTGCTTGATTTGGCTGAAGACGCCACCCTGGACCAGGCCAAGGGCAGGATTATCGCCCTGAAGAACCCCTCCGGCTATGTCAAGGCGGAGGAGTACAACGAACTGAAAAGACGGCTTGACCTCCGGGACCGCGACGACCTGGTGAGCATGGCGCTGAAGGCCGGCAAGGTGGCCCCGGCCCAGAAGGCCTGGGCGGAAGAATACGCCCTCAAGGACCCGGCGGGGTTCAAGGCATTCTTGGAGGCCGCCCCGCAGGTGGTGCCGCTGGAGGAAATCAGCGGGGGCGACCCCAAGCCCGCCGGCGGCAAGGTCGGAGACGCCCAGCTCATGGTCAACAAGATGTTGGGCATTTCGGATGAAGATTTCAAAAAGTACGGAGGTGAACAGTGATGCCGGCACTTACCAAGGACAGAAACACACCCGCCCGTGACGGCGTTATGTTGAGCCTCCCCATGGCCGCAGACGCCAAAATATATGCCGGCTCCCTGGTGGTGGTCAACGCCGCCGGGTACGCGGCCCCCGGGTCAACGGCCCTGAACCTCAAAGCGGTCGGCAGGGCCGAAGAATACGTCGACAACACCGGCGGGGCCAACGGAGCCAAAACCGTGTTGGTAAAGCGCGGCATATTCAAGTTCGAAAACAGCGGCGCGGACCCCGTGACCCAGGCCCACTTGATGGGGACCTGCTACGTTGTTGACGACCAGACCGTGGCGGCCACCGACGGAAGCGGGACCAGGTCGGCGGCCGGGAAGGTAATCGGCGTCGAAGCGGACGGCGTGTGGGTGGAGATCAGGTGACAAAAGCCTGGCGGCCCCTGAAATCAAAATAAGGAGGTAACGTGAATTGATAGTTAACCAGGCTACATTACAAAGCATTTACCGGGGCTTCAAGGTCATATTCAACCAGGCGGTGCAGAACGCCAAGCCTATGTATGACCGAATCGCCACCATCGTTCCATCTTCGGTCAAGGAAGAGGAATACAAGTGGCTGGGCAAAGTGCCCCGAATGCGGGAGTGGATAGGCGACCGGGTGATCCACAACCTTGCCGCCTATGGGTACACCATCAAGAACAAATCCTTTGAGGCCACGGTAAGCGTGGACAGGGATGACGTCGAGGACGACAGCATAGGCGTATATACTCCCATAATCCAGGCCCTGGGCCAGTCGGCGGCCATGCACCCGGATGACCTCGTTTTTGAATTGCTCCTGGCGGGATTCACCAACCTTTGCTATGACGGGCAGTATTTCTTCGATGAGGACCACCGGGACGGTAACGGACCCATCCAGAGCAACAAAGGAACCGCGCCGCTTTCAGGGGACGCGTACAGCGCGGCCAGGGCACAGATGATGAGCCTCAAGGATGAGAACGGCAATTCGCTCAACATTGTGCCGAACCTACTGGTGGTTTCCCCGTCCAACGATAAAACGGGCCGGGAGATCCTATACGCGGAGAGGCTTGCCAACGGCGCAACCAACGTTAACAGGGACACGGCTGAACTGCTGGTGGTTCCCGCCCTGTCCACCAACCCCACGGCCTGGTTCTTGCTGGACACCACCAAGCCGGTGAAACCGCTCATTTTCCAGCAGCGCAAGAAGCCGGAATTCATAGCCCTGGACAATCCCAATGACCAGAACGTGTTCCTCCGCAAGGAGTTCCTCTATGGAGTGGATTGCCGGGACAACGCCGGATACGGCCTCTGGCAGCTGGCTTACGGGAGCACCGGCCAGGGTTAAAAGACTTCCCGGCCCGTAACAAGTGACCCGCCGCTTTTAATGCGGCGGGCACCCCGAATACCGAAAGAAAGGATGGATTCTCAAATGCCGGACCTGAAAATTATATCCCTGAAGGACGGATTCAGGCGCTGCGGGATTGAACACCCCGCCAAGCCGGTGATATACCCGGAAGGGACGTTTACCAAAGAGCAGGTCAAAAAGCTCAAGGCCGAACCCATGCTGATTGTTGAAGAGGTCGAAGCGGCCAAGAAGAAGGGGTCCAATGACCCGCCGGCAGACGGCCAGGGAACCGGAGGCGGTTGTTAATGTATTGCGCCCTGGACGACCTGAAAGGGCGGATGTCGGAGGATAAAATCCTTGAGCTGGCTGACTTTGAAGGCACCGGGGACATTAACGACCTGCGGGTGCAAAAGCGGATCAGCGACGCCATTAATGATGCGGCCAGCGAGATCGACGGCTACTGCATGGCCAGGTATCCGGTGCCTTTCAACCCGGTCCCCGCGATCATCAAGAAGCTGGCGGTGGACCTTGCCCTGTACAATCTGTTCTCCCTCCGGGGATTCGATGAGGACAGCCCCGACAAGGTTATTGCCGAAAGGTACAGGGCTGCGGTCAAAACTCTGGAAAACCTGTCCAGGGGCATTGTCACCATCGGGCAGCCGGAGCCGCCGGATCTGGCTGCGGATAACCGGCCGGCCTTTGCCGGCCCCGAGAGGATGTTCACCCGGGACAAAATGAGTGGATTCTGATGAGCGGGATTAAAGCCACGGGCGACTGGTCCAGGTTGAAAGACAGCCTCCACCGGCTGGCGGGGATGAGCTTCCGGGCCATCCACAAGGATATCGGGGAGCACCTGGTGACCAGCACCAAAGATCGGTTTAAAACAGAAACCGCTCCGGACGGAACCAGGTGGACCCAGTCCATCAGGGCCAGGAACGAAGGAGGCCAGACCCTGACGGACAGTGCCATATTGAAAAATTCCGTGGCCTATACCGCCCGGCCCGACCGGGTGGAGGTGGGGACCAACGACAAGAGGGCCGGCACTCACCAGTTCGGATGTACAATCAGGCCGAAAAGGGCCAAGCACCTGCAGTTCAGGGTGGGCAAAAGATGGGTCAGGAAAAAGGAAGTCCAAATCCCGAAACGGGAGTTCATGGGAATCAACGAAGACGACCAGGCGGCAATCAACGATATTCTGAGAAGCCATATTGAGGAGCGACTGAAGTGATCCAGGAATGCCTCGACTATTTAACGCAGTCCTTGATAAACGCGGGAATTGACAGGGTATTCACCAGGGGCGAGGATTCATCCAAGCACCAGGGGGCCACCTATGCGGAACTTTCGGTTATAAAGGAGCAGATTAAAAAGGACGGCTCCCTGGTGGCCAGGGCCGACGGCAATGACGACCAGGGCCGGGCGGTCAGGATCTTCCGCCGCCGGACCCACCGTTGGACCGTGATGGTAAAGGTCAGGATGGTCTGCCGGGATGAAGCCGCCCTGGCCCAGGTCAAGGGCTCCTTTTTCGGGTCCCTGCAGAGCAGGATTTTCGAAGCCGGAAATAACGCCGTGCTGATCCACCCCGACGCCGGGGAGCCGGAAGAAGACACCAGCGTGTTGAGGTCAAAGGCCGAAACGTATTTTCTCATAGCTTTTGAAGGAGGGATATATAAAGACCGGTCTGTGCTGCTGATCAACCTGGAGGATTCCATGGAAATGGAAAACGAGATAACGGAGGTGCTGTGACCAAATGCCTGAAAAAAATGCAGGCGCTGCGGCTGAGGACAAAAAGAAAACCGCCACCCAGGACAGCGGGGAGGAAATGTTCACCATCGAGGATCTTGCCGAAAGGCTCCGGGTCCCCGTCTGGGTTATGGCCGGACTGAAGGCGGCCTATGGGTGGGGCGAAGGTAAGATGCTTACCGAATCCCAGTTTGTCAAGGAAAAGGACGCCTGGCTTGCCAGGCCCATGGAGGGAGTGAGAAAATAAGTGCTTCCCGATGTAAGAGTCAATGTTCTTGACGGCGGCCTGGGGGTGGTGCCGCCCGGTACCGCAGGGCTGCAGGCCAAGGTTGGGGTATGCTCAGCCGGTACCGTAAATGAAATTGTTTCAATCAGCGACCCGGCTGACGTTTCTTCAAAGTTCGGCACCGGCCCCTTGGCCGACGCCCTGTATGACGCCTTTGCCGCCGGGGCCAGCATAGTATACGCCGTCAGGGCCAGCGGCGACGTGGCCGGCACCGTGGGAGAGGTGTCCAGCGTTAAGACCGGCCAGGGCAACATGACGGCCGCCGGTTCTCCCCTGGACGAATACGAGGTTGTGGTGGAGATCGTGGACCCGGGGGCAAAGAACGTGGCCACCTTCAAGTACAGCCTGGATGGCGGGGACAATTTCAGCTCAAAAATCACGGTGCCTACCGGCCTGACTTATGACATTCCCGGTACCGGGATAACACTGACCTTCTCTGAGTATGTGACTGACCCGTCCCAATCCTTCCTGGCCGGCGACAAATATACCTTCAGCGCCACGGCCCCTTCGGCCAGCGTCAACAGCGTTAACGCCGCCATTGACGCGCTGCTGAATTCAAACTACAAGTATGAATTCATCCACGTGGTGGGGCCTTCGGACAATTCGATGTGGGCGGCCCTGGACGCCAAGGCCGCCGCTGCGCAGTCAAATTACCGGTTCATTCACTTCCTGGCAGAGGCCAGGGGGCCTAACGCCGGTGAGACGGTGGACCAGTGGGCCACCGCCCTCCTGGCCATGAAGGCCAATTTCGCAAGCAGCAGGGTAAGCATCTGCGCCGGCCGCTTCGAAATGATCTGCATGGGCACCGGTCGCCAGGTCAACCGCAACGGAGCCGGGATATATTCCGGCAGGGTAAGCTCCATTCCGGTGGGCATATCTCCCGGCAAGGTGATGTATGGACCCTTGCCCTCGGTTGTAGGCCTGCGGCCGGCGGGAATAAACGACGGGCATATCCTGTCCCTGGACGAAGCAGGGTTTATCACCTTCCGTCAATATGTTGGTTTATCCGGGTTCTATGTGACCAACGGCCGGATCGCGGCAGAGTCCGTATCCGACTACAAGTACGTGGAACTGCGACGGCCCATGGACAAGGCTTGCGCCCTGGTGAGGGCTGCGGCGCTGCAGTTTGAGCATGCGGAGATCGATCCGCTGGACATGGAGAAAAGCCTGACGGCCATGGAGGCCGTACTGACCGCCCCGCTGGACGCCATGGCCGGAGCCAAGGATATATCCAGGGGCCGGGTGGTCATCCCCAGGAACCAGGACATCCTGGCCACGTCCAAGCTGCGGGTCAAAGTCCGCATTGTTCCCCTGGCCACCCTGCGTGAAATCGAGCTTGAGATCGGGTTTGAAAATCCGTTCCAAAATGCCGCCTAAAGGGGTGATTTGATTGATTAACGGGAAGAGCTACAGCTGGGAGGATATCAGCGTGGTCATGCCCCACGGGGAGATGGTGAATTTCTTGAACGTCGATTATTCCGACGGGAAGGAAATTGAGCCGACCTACGGCAAGGGGTCCAATCCCACCGGCTACGGAACCGGGAACTATTCGGCGGAGGGAAAGCTTACTCTCAAGAAGGAGGAGCATGACAAGTTCGTAGATTGGGCCAAGAAACAGAACAAATCCCTGTACAGGCTTCCCCCGTTCCCGGTCACCGTTAGTTACGCCAATGAGGACCAGCCCACGAAAACGGATATTCTCAAGAGCTGTAAGATTGTCAAGGTGAGCCAGTCCGGCGGCCAGGGCGACAAGGAGCTGAAAGTGGAGTACGAAATCAAAATTCTTGACGGCATCTGGAGGGACGGCCTGCCGCCGAACTAAGCCGCCGCCCGTCCGGAAGTTGCCCGCGTAAAAAACCATTTTGAAAGGGGAATGAATATGCCTCCCGCTGTGGCGGAAGAGAAAATCCAGGAGTGGAAAAACACCTACGGGGAAGTTTACGAAATCAAGGATGATGAGCTGGAGGAGAAAAACCCGCTGCCGGTGATGTACTTCAAGAAGCCCGGCCGGACGGACCTAAGCAAGCTGGCCAAGGAAATGATGAAGGACTCCTACAAGGCCGTAAACAACCTGGTGTTCGGTTGCCTCCTCCACCCCGCCCCGGAAGTGGTCAAAAAAGCTTTCGACGCGGAGCCGGGCCTGGCCATTAAGGTTGCCGCCAAATTGCAGGAAATCATCGGGCTTGACCGGGATTTTTCGGTGAACAAATTGTAAGGGAGGTTGAAAGCCTCCGGGAAGATGGGCTGCGCCAGGCAGAAGCCTTGATCATGTACCATTTGGGGATGGACCGGGAGGAAATTGACCGGTTGAATGATGAGGAATTTGTCAGCCTGGCGGGACTTGCGTATTTCTACGAGGACCGCCGGGCGGTGGCGGTTAAGCGCGGGGTGCTGATGGCGCTGGAGGAGATGTTCCGGAAATAAAAATGACCGGATTATTTCCGGCCGTACTTCATGTTAGCTTTTTGGCAGCCTTCTTGCCATGCTTCAACAATTGTTTGAATTAGACCAACCTTTTCAACGGGTTTGACGGAACCATGCCTTTTATTATGATCATCTATTGTTTGTTGTACACCTTCGCGGACTGCCTGAATTATACCTTTTGATTCTGTTTTAATCGGTTTTAAGTGACCGTACTTTTCTTGGAATTCACGGCTACCTTGTCTCCAGCCTTCTATAGCACCTTGGAATATGCCTATAATCCCCATAATGATTGTAGGTATCCCATAACGAACTATAGCGTATGTTGCTCCGATGAAAGCGCCTATACCGAAAAAAATCAAAGCTAAGAAAAGAATGGTGGTCACTGTTAAAACCCCCCTTCACCTGTAGAATATACAAATTTTGGGGAAGTGTCAATGATGGATTCACTGTACGCCCTGGGTGTGGTTTTCAGTGTAATGGACAAATTCACCGGACCGGTCAAGAACATGGCCCAAACTCTTTCAAAATTCGAGAGCAATATAGAGAAGGCCAAGGGCATGATTGATTTCGGCAATAAAATGGCCATCTCCGGAGTGATGGTCCAGGGGGCTGCAAACAAGATTTCCAGCGGTCTTCTTAATGTGCTGGAGCCCACCAGGGCCAATCAAAAGGCCCTGGGTGAACTCGCGTCATTAGGAACAAAGAACCTGCAAGCAATCTCCAACGAGGCAACGAAATTTTCAAAGCACTGGTCGGGCACCACAGAAGATCAATTCATCGCGGCAGCCTACGATATTAAGTCCGGTATCTCCTCATTGACGGATGAAGCCGTGGGGCAGTTCACCGCCATGGCTGCATTGACAGGCAAGGCCACCAAGGCCACCACGGCGGAGATGACCAGCCTTTTCGCAACCGGTTACGGGATATACAAAGACCTCTACGCAAACCTGACGGATTTTGAATTCGGGGAAATGTTCAGCGCCGGCATTGCCGCCAGCGTAAAGGAATTCAAAACCACCGGATCAGGAATGTCCCAGGCATTGACCACCCTGGGGGCGGCGGCCACCACGGCCAGGCGGCCCTTCGAGGAACAATTGGCCGTGCTGGGTATGCTTCAGGCCACCATGCCGGGAGGCGAGGCCGGGACCAAATACAAGGCGTTCATCCAAAACGCAGCCAAGGCCGGCAAGGAACTGGGCCTCAGCTTCGTCGACGGGAATAACCAGCTCCTGGGCATGACCCAAATACTGGACAAACTCAGGAGCAAATACGGGGATACCTTGGACGCCATGGAAAAACAAGAGATACAAAAGGCCTTCGGCTCCGAAGAAGCTGTGGCCCTGATTGATCTTTTTTACGGAAAGGTGGGAAGCCTGAGAGGCAGCATTGACACTCTGGGTGGGGCCATAAGAAAGGGCACGGCCTTTACGGAAGAAATGGCAAGGGCAATGGAATCGGGTGTGGGTGAGGAACTGGACCTTATGGCCCAGAACTACCGTATCCTAAAACGGGAGATAGGGGATGAGTTGGCTCCACTGGTAAAGGCTTTTCTTCCTACGGTCAAGGAATGGGTCGGATCATTCCAAAGTCTTGCCAAGTCCCACCCGACACTGGTAAGGACCGCTCTGCTGCTGGCCTCAATCGGCGCGGTGTCGCTTGCCATACTGGCACCAATTATACTGATCAGTTCCGGAATTATTATGCTGGCTGGGCACGTCATATGGGGGTTTTCTAAAATCGGTCAGGCAATTTTATGGAGTAAAAAACTTGTACTCGACTTCGGTGTTTATGCTAATAGAGCTTTTAATCTAATTCGTTTCGGCGGGGCCAGAGCTTACTTGGCAATCCGTGCATTCACCGCCGGACTGGCCCGGATGTCTCTCGCCGCGATCCGGACAGCGTATACGGCGTTGCCGGGATTGATTGCGGCAGTTTGGTCCTTCACTGCGGCCCTCTTGGCCAACCCCATTACCTGGGTGATCCTGGCCATTATCGCCCTGGGCGCGGCTATATATATCCTGTGGCGGAACTGGGATGTGGTCATAGCCGCCATAGGCCGGGCCTGGGACTGGCTTAAGACGGCGATACCTCAAACAATATCCGAGATTATTCAGGCCATCCGGGCCAAGTTCGGAGAGTTTGCGGCGGCCGGCCAGGCGCTGATCGAAACCTTCACCGCCGGAATTGTCAGTGTAATAAGCAAGCCGGTGGAGGTGGTCAAGGAGGGGCTTGCCAAGGTTCGTGAGCTGCTGCCTTTTTCCGATGCCAAGACCGGTCCTCTTTCCACCCTCACCCGCTCCGGAATGGCTTTTGTGGAAACCTTTGCTTCCGGGATTGAGGCCCGGTCCGGTCTATTGAAGCTGGTTGCCGCCGAGGCCCTGGCCGGGGCCGTGCTTTCCGGCGGAGACAGCCTGCAGTCCCTGAGCGGTTCCCCCCGGGTGAGGATTCAGGAATTCATCCGGGAAACTGTCCGCGAAAGCAGCAGGGATACCAGGCTCAGGCCGCTCATTTTCATGGTCAACAGTGACCAGGTGAGGGGCAAGAATCCCGAGGATCTGGTTGACCTCGCGTACAGATACCTGTCAATGAGCACTGACTAAGGAGGATTGCCCGTGCCTATTCTGATCACAACCGACGCTGGCCAGGTAAAGGTCGGGGAAACCGTTTTGCCGGGAGTCTTTGAGAGCATGGAAATATCCGGCTCTGTTAAAACAGACGAAGTTGAGATCGCCGGCAAAGAGGAAAAGGTCACCCAGGCGGTGAGCTTTGAGAATGCCCGGATTAGGCTTACGGCGGCGCTGGTGCCGGATGAGGAAGGCGGAGATTGCACGGATCAGATTGCCGCCTATCAGAAGGTTTTCCGGAAGTCTCCCGACCAGGAAAAGCCCGGTGTGTACCAGTTTGTGAACAGGCATGCCCAGGCCCGGAACAT
>JAILZP010000047.1 GCA_023512435.1 Peptococcaceae bacterium
CCCCCCCCCCCCCCCCCCCCCCCCCCCCCCCCCCCCCCCCCCCCCCCCCCCCCCCCCCCCACTTTTACTGACGCGGTGCTTCTGGACAGGGGGCTGGTGCGTGCCACCGCCAAAGTGCCGACCAGGGAGGATCTCCTGGAATCCATTCTTGAGGCCATCGACCTTGTCCTGAAAGATGTGAACGCCAGGGATCTAAAAAGAATTGTTTTCAGCACCACCATGATCACCAACCTGATCGCCGAGCACAAGTACGACAATGTCGCCCTGTTGTTGATTCCAGGCCCTGGCTTGACTCACGAATATTACAATTTTCAGACCACGGTGCATTTTCTGTCCGGGGCCATTGATTACCGCGGCCGGGAAATCGCCCCTTTGAATGAAAGGGAAGTCGAGGCGGCCCTTTCCAATCTGGCCTTGAAAGGCTATAAAAAGGTAGGCGTTATCGGAAAGTTCTCCCCGCGAAACACCTCTCATGAGAAATACGTGGCCGCCATGATCATGGATAAGTATCCGGACTGGCAGGTGGAGCTGGGTTCCCAGATCGGCGGCCAGCTCAATTTTCCCCGGCGGGTGGAGACCACCTTCCTGACCTGCGCCACCCGTGAACCCTACCGTTATTTTGTTAACTCGGTCCGCCAGGCCCTGGCGAAACGGGAAATAACCGCAGACGTTTTTATTCTAAAAGCGGACGGTGGCACACTGCCCCTGGAGAGATCCGAAGAAATGCCGGTGGAAACCATTTTTTCCGGGCCGGCCGCCAGTACCCTGGGCGCGCAGGCTTTGACCCCGCCGGGCGAAACCGCGGTGGTGGTGGATATCGGCGGAACCACCACGGACCTGGCTTTAATTTTGGGCGGGCAGCCCCTGCTTTCCGCCAGGGGTGCGCGGGTGGAGGAAAGGCTGACCCAGGTGCGCACCCTGGCGGTTAAATCGGTGCCGGTGGGCGGCGACAGCGTACTGGAACGGGTGGGCAATGAAATAATTATTTACTCTGAAAGACTGGGGCCGGCCTACTGCATGGGCGGGCCGATGCCCACCCCCACAGACGCCTTGAGGGTGCTGGGCCTCACCATGCTGGGCGACGAGGACAAGGCCAGGGAGGCCATGGCTATTCTGGGCAACGCCCTGGGCATGGGAACCGGCGAGGTGGCCAGGAAGGTTATCGGCCTGGTGGTGGACAGCATTGCGGCCGAGATTGAAAAGATGTTCCTGGAATGGGAACAGGAGCCTGCCTACCGGGTATGGGAAATTTTACAGAAAAAGAAAGTGCGCCCCACTGTTCTGGTGGGAGTGGGCGGCGGCGCCGCCGGTTTTGTGTCCCAGATTGCGGCAAAGGTGGGTTGCTATCCAATCATACCGCCGTATGCCCCGGTGGCAAATGCCATCGGCACAGCAGTGGCAAAGCCGACCATGCAGGTGACCCTGCGGGCCGATACCGAGCAAGGTTACTACATTATCCAGGAGGAAGGGTATCAGGGCAAAATTGAAACCAGGTTGTTTAACGAGCAAAAAGCGCTGGAACTGGCCAGAGACTGGCTGATCAAGAGGGCGGCAAAATACGGGCTGGAAGTGGCGCCTGAAGAAATTGAGGTTACCCGCCGGGAAGTATTCAACATGATCAGGGATTGGACCACTACCGGCAGGCTGTTTGATATTACGGTGCAGACTCCCAGGGGAATTATCAGCAGAATCGGGATGGGGGGGGAGCATGATGAGAAGATTCAGGTGTAAGCAAACCGGGCTGATTTTCTTTCCGGCTTTTGACTGGGCCATCTCGCCCACCCACCCGGAGAGGGAGGAGCGCCTTCTCTACACCAGGGACCAGATCTTTGAAGAGGGGATCATGGATTTGCCCCAAATAGCGGAGTATACCCCATCCCTGGCCACCGTCCATGATATCGCCAGAGTTCACTTCTGCGTGCCCCGGGTGGAGGACCAGACCACCGAAGCGCACCTGATCGCCGCGGGCGCGGCCATCCTCCTGGCCGACCAGATCGTTTCCGGCCATATTGAAAACGGGTTCGCCCTGGTCAGGCCTCCCGGCCATCACGCCATGCGGGTGGTGCACGGAAACCGGGGTTTTTGCAATATAAATAACGAAGCAGTAATGGTGGAGTACCTCCGCCGTCGCCATGGCATCCGCAGGGTAGCCATTGTGGACACCGACGTGCACCACGGCGACGGAACCCAGGATATTTTCTGGCACGATCCGGACGTGCTGTTTATCTCTTTCCATCAGGACGGACGCACCCTGTACCCCGGCACCGGTTTCACCAACGAACTGGGCGGGCCCAGGGCCTTCGCCCGCACCATCAACATCCCGCTGCCGCCCGGCACCACCGACGAAAGCATAATTTACGTGGTGGACAACTTGATTTTGCCCATCCTGAAAGACTTCAAGCCGGAGTTTGTGGTTAACTCGGCCGGCCAGGACAACCACTACACAGATCCGCTGGGCAGCATGCGGATTACCGCCCAGGGTTACGCCATGCTGACAGAAAGGCTGCGTCCGGACCTGGCCGTGCTGGAGGGAGGGTACGCCATTGAAACCGCGCTTCCCTACGTCAACATGGCCATCATTCTGGCCATGGCCGGCCTTGATTACAGCGGCGTGCGGGAGCCCGACTACTGGCCCGGCCGCTTCAAGGAAAGCCCGGAGCGGGCGGGGCAGGTGCGCAGGATGGTGGAGCAGCTTTTGCAATACTGGGAAATGCGCGACCAGATTTCACCCGATCCGAAGTTTATAGAAGGTAAATTTTACCAGAGGACTAAGGGGATTTTCTACGACACCGACTATATTGAGGAGAACCAGCTGGAAAGGCTCAGGCTTTGCGACGACTGCCCGGGCTATTTATGGATTGATTCGGCGGCAAACCACGGTCGCGGCAGGACCGGGAAGGTTTTGTGCCTTTCCGTGCCCATCACCGCCTGCTCAGGGTGCCAGGCCGAGGCGCTGGATCTGTACGAGCAGTATAAACAGAGAGGGAACTACCGCTATATTTACCTTCAGGATAAATCCACCGACACCTTCCTGGGCTATGATACTGTCAGCCGGTCGGAGTGGCGCTCGGAGGGGTAACGGTGCCTGCCGGCGAACTGCCGGAGTTCCAGCATATTGTGCGATTAGCGGGGTGCGATATTGGCAAGCATAGTAATACTGGATGAATTTACTGCCAACCAGATAGCTGCCGGGGAAGTGGTGGAACGGCCGCTGTCGGTGGTTAAGGAGCTTGTGGAAAATTCCCTTGACGCGGGGGCCGGCAGGGTTGTGGTGAATCTGGAGGACGGCGGCCTGAAGGCTGTAAGCGTTGCCGACGACGGCTGCGGTATGGAC
The DNA here is from genome assembly GCA_023512435.1 of Peptococcaceae bacterium. Classification (GTDB taxonomy): domain Bacteria; phylum Bacillota; class Desulfotomaculia; order Desulfotomaculales; family Desulfocucumaceae; genus JAILZP01. The sequence continues at coordinate 3,335 of JAILZP010000047.1, forward strand.
GAAGAAGACCTGCGGCTGGCCTTCCAGCGCCATGCCACAAGTAAAATAAAGTCCGCCTCCGACCTCGGCCAGATCGTTACGCTCGGTTTCAGGGGGGAAGCCCTGCCCAGCATCGCGGCTGTGTCGAGGATGTCCGTAACCACCAGGACGCACGCTGCTTTGACCGGTGCCAGGGCGGAAGTGGAGGGGGGTTCGTTGCTTTCCGTTTCTCCGGCCGGCTGTCCCCCGGGTACCAGCGTTTCGGTGCGGGATCTTTTTTTTAACACGCCGGCCAGGCGTAAAACCATGAAGAGCCCGGCAACGGAAGGAGCCCTTTGTGGCGATGTGATTTCCCGGCTGGCCATGGCCCGGCCCGCGGTCAGCTTTGAATTGCGAATAAAGGGCAGGCGTGTTTTTTATTCCCCCGGCACGGGGAATTTGACGGACGCCGTAACGGCTGTTTACGGTGTCCATCAGGTGCGGGAGATGGTGGCGGTTGACGCTGGTGAAGGAGGCCTCATGGTCAGCGGTCTGGCCGGCAAGCCTTCCTTGAGCCGCAGCACCCGCAGCCACATCACCATCATTGTAAACGGTCGTTACGTGCGCTGTCCGGTGGTTGCGGGGGCGGTGGAAGAAGCCTACCGCACTCTTCTGCCCCAGGGGCGCAGGCCCATGGTGGTGCTGTCTTTAACGGTGGCGCCGGACTTGCTGGATGTAAACGTCCATCCGGCCAAGCTGGAGGTGCGGCTTTTGGAGGAAGAAAAAGTGGCCGGGCTGGTTATTGGGGCGATCAGGGAGGCGCTGCGGCAAAAAACAGTAATACCCTCAAAAACAGTAGTACCTTCAACCGTGATGGAAATACGGAAGAAGGATGAAATCCCTCAAAACCATGCTCAAATTACCTTTCAGGTGGAGCCGGAAGAGGCCGGACCTGTTGCTTGGGATATACCGCTCGCTGAAAAGATAAGTGATGCGGCGGAGCAGGCCGGGGAAGAAGCTGTTGATTACGTCAGCGGTACGAAGGGCCTGCCTCGTCTGAACGTCCTCGCCCAGCTTCTTCCCACCTACATCCTGGCCGGAGGAGAGGACGGTCTTTACATCATCGATCAGCATGCCGCCCACGAAAGGGTTCTGTACGAGGAGTTTCTGTCCGCAGGCCGGGCGGGGGCCAGCCAGTGCCTTCTGGTGCCGGTGGTGCTTGAACTGGACTACCGGGAAACGGCCGTCTTAACCGAGAAGGTGCTTTGGTTTAACGATGCGGGATTTGTAATTGAACACTTCGGAGGAAACACTTTTTTACTCAGGGGGGTTCCGCTCCAGTTGCCGGCTGGGCAGGAGAAGGAATTTTTTCTGGATATGCTGGATTACTTTAAAGAGAGGGGCCCGGGGGCGTCGCGGGTTGAATTTTACGACCGGCTGGCATCCTCCATGGCCTGCCGCAATGCGATCAAGGCCGGGGAAAAGCTTTCCCTGTCCTCAATGGAAGCCCTGCTGGCGCGGCTGACCAGGACCGAAACTCCCTATACCTGTCCGCACGGCAGGCCCACGGTCATTCACCTGTCGTACCGGGATCTGGAAACAAGGTTTAAAAGGTGAAAGTTTAAGGGGCAAGACAAGTGACACATTGTTGTAGTGGAACTGGGATGGCGGCTCAGAAGTTCGCCGTCACCACCTCCCTTCGCCCGGCTCCAGAGCAGGTGGAAACGGCAAGGCTGGTGGCCGGGGAGTTGAAAGTCCCTTATGTGGAGCGCGGCCGTCTTTCGCTGGAAGTTCTGTCGGCAAAGCACGGCCTGGGGGGAATGGTGGTGGTTTCAGCACAAAGAATATCTTATATTTCCGGAGACAGGGAGTTTTATTTCCATCCCGGCCTGGCCAGGCTGCGTATAATGGAGTTGAAAAATGGGAAAACTGACCAAATGATTAAGGCCATGTCCCTCCGCAGGGGGGATTCCGTCCTGGACTGCACCCTGGGGTTGGGGGCGGACGCCATCGTGGCGAGCTACGTTTCTGGCGCGGAGGGCAGGGTGACCGGAGTGGAGAGTTCCCCACTGATAGCGTTGCTGGTCCGCCGCGGCCTGGCGGCCTGCCGGGAGGTGGATCAGGACATTGCCCCGGCCATGCGCAGAGTGGAAGTTATCAACGCCAATTACAAGGACTATCTGGCAGGACTGCCGCCCCGCAGCTTTGACGTGGTTTACTTCGATCCCATGTTCCGGATACCCCTGTATCACTCTCCTGCCATGAACGCCATGCGCACCCTGGCCAATCCGGAGCCTGTAGACCGTGAGACCATAGATCTGGCGGTGACGGTGGGGGTGAAAAGGGTGGTTTTTAAGGAGCGGCGGGGAAGTTCCGAGTTCCAGCGTTTGGGGTTTAAATTGATTGTCGGAGGAAAACACGCCCCAGTTTCGTACGGGGTGATCGATTTGCAGGGTGCGTCCGATGAAGGCTGACCTGCATGTTCTGCCGCCCCTGGTGGTTATCACCGGCCCCACGGCCACCGGAAAAAGTGAAGTCGGCGTCATGGTGGCAGAAAGGGCGGGCGGGGAGGTGGTGTCGGCCGACTCGATGCTGATTTACCGGGGAATGGACATCGGGACCGCCAAACCGACCCGCGCCGAAATGCGGGGCATACCCCACCACATGATCGATATAGTGGAACCGGAACAGGACTACAGTGTGGCCTTGTTTCAGGAACAGGCCCGGGCCGTTATAAATGAAATACACGAAAGAAGAAAACTGCCGGTTCTGGTGGGCGGCACCGGCCTTTACATCAGGGCCGTCGTAGATGATTACGATTTCGGCGGCGCCGGCGGGGACAAATCCTTGCGGGAAAAATTTTTAAAAGAAGCAATGGAGTATGGCCCCGAATACCTTCACCGCCGCTTGGCCGAAGTGGACCCGGCGGCAGCATCGAGACTGCATCCGCAAAACCTGCGGCGGGTGATCCGCGCCCTGGAGGTATACCACCTCACCGGCCGGCCCATATCCAGTTATCACAGGATACATCAGAGCGGGCCACTGTATAATCTGTTCATGTTCGGGCTGATCATGAAGAGGGACAGGTTGTACCGGCGCATCGAACAAAGGGTGGACAGGATGATCGAAGCGGGGCTGGTGGACGAGGTGCGGCGCCTGCTCCGGCGGGGTCTGACTTTGGAACATAACTCCATGCGGGGCCTCGGCTACAAGGAAATAGCCGCTTATCTTCAAGGGATGCTGTCACTGGAAGAAGCTGTTGATGTTTTAAAAAGAAACACCAGGCGCTTCGCTAAAAGGCAACTGACCTGGTTTCGCCGCGATACCAGAATAAAGTGGTATGACCTGGACGATTACGGCGGACCTGAGGCTGTTGTCGAAGAAATTGCCGGGCGGTTAGAAGGAGTATCATGAGGTTTGTAGAACATAATAAAGAAAAACATTCCAACGGAGGGAGCTCCTACAATGACAAAACCCCAGATTAATTTGCAGGATGCCTTTTTAAACCAGGTCAGGAAGGAGAATATCCCCGTTACCATTTTCCTTGTCAACGGTTTTCAACTGAAAGGAATGGTGAGGGGCTTTGATAACTTTACAGTCATTCTGGAAAGCGACGGAAAGCAGCTGATGGTTTATAAACACGCCATTTCCACCGTCAGCCCGCTGAAACCTGTCAACACCTCCTTTTCCGAAGCAAAGACCCCTGAAAAAGTTTAAACGGCTGGCCCCTCCCCTCGCGAGGGGTTTGTTTTTTTGGTCGTAATCAGCCACCCCGGGCGTATAATGATAGTGATTTGAAGCCTTTGGCGAGGTGGCTGGGTGCCGGTGAAAATAAGAATATGGAACAGCCAGGAATCCGGCGGGGGGCCGGGGCAAAAGGGCGAGGCTCGGACGAGAAGAACATATCCATTGCACACAGCCGGCAAGGCCGGCCGCCCTGCCGAAGAGCCCGGTCAGCCCAAAAACGCCCGCGAAATCATGCAGGAATTGAATTCCCTGATCGGCCTCGGCAGTGTTAAAAAATTGATTGAGGAAATCTACGCCTTTGTGGAAATCCAGAGACGGCGGCACAGGGAAAAACTTGCGGCGGAACCTCTGGTTCTGCATATGATCTTCAAAGGTAATCCGGGTACCGGAAAAACAACCGTGGCCAGGATCCTGGGCAAGCTATTTAAAGAGGTGGGCGTGCTTCCAAAGGGCCATCTGGTTGAGGTGGAGCGGGCCGACCTGGTGGGGGAGTTTATCGGTCACACCGCCCAGAAAACCAGGGAGCAGATAAAAAAAGCCCTGGGCGGGATTCTTTTCATCGACGAGGCTTACTCCCTGGCCAGGGGAGGAGAAAAAGACTTCGGCAAGGAAGCAATAGACGTTCTGGTGAAGGGAATGGAAGATCACAGGGATAACCTGGTCCTTATTCTGGCCGGGTATCAGGATGAGATGGACTGGTTTATTGAGACAAACCCTGGTTTACGTTCCCGCTTCCCCATCCATATCACCTTTCCCGACTACACCGTCAGGGAACTGCTGGACATTGCCGGTTTGATGCTCCGCCAGCGACAGTATGTTTTATCCAGCGGGGCCAGAGATGAACTGCGCTTAATCATCGAAAGGGAGCACAGGCGGCATGAGCACAGCGGCAACGCCAGAATGGTGCGGAACCTGATTGAGCGGGCGATCCGCCGCCAGTCGGTGAGGCTTTTGCAAAAGAAAGGCGACCCGACGCGCGATGAGTTGATGACCATCGCCAGGGAGGACCTGGAAGGCGCCCTGGGTGAAATTTGACGGGAACGGGATTTTTGGTTGATAAGGAGACATTAAACAAAATGTCTGTCAGAAATATTGATCTTGAAATGCTGTCGGTAGAAGTGGAACGAGAAGTGCAGCCGGTTTACCGTTTCATCGAAGAGAGGGCGCTCAAAAATCACGCCAGGGTCCTCCAAGCGTTCCACAGGGTGCGGGTCAGCGACTTTCACCTGAAGGAAACCACCGGCTACGGTTATGGCGACAGGGGCAGGGAGGCCCTGGAAAATGTTTATGCCGACGTTTTCCGGGCCGAGGCGGCGCTGGTGCGGGGGCAAATTGTCTCCGGCACCCACGCCATTGCGCTCTGTCTTTTCGGGGTACTCCGTCCGGGAGATGAACTTCTGTCGGTGCAGGGAGAGCCGTACGACACCCTGGGCGAAGTGATCGGGATCAGGGGGCGGGCGTACGGTTCTCTAAAAGAGCTGGGGGTTACATACAAACAGGTCGAGCCCCTGATCGGCGGAGGCATAGATTACGGCGCAGTGGGACAGGCTTTAGGCGACAGGACCAGAATGGTCATGCTCCAGCGTTCCCGTGGGTACAACTGGGGCCCGTCCCTGGGCATCGCCGAAATGCGGGAAATTATTCGCTACATTAAAAAGAGAAAGCCTGACGCGGTCATTTTTGTCGATAATTGCTACGGTGAGTTCGTAGAGGAAGAGGAGCCCATTGAAGCGGGCGCCGACCTGGCTGCCGGTTCGCTGATCAAAAATCCGGGCGGGGGACTTGCGCCCACCGGCGGCTACGTGGTGGGGAAGGCGGACTATGTGGAAATGGCCGCGCACCGGTGGAGCGCCCCCGGCATCGGGGCGGAAGTGGGACCGTCGGCGGGATACCAGAGATTGCTTTTTCAAGGGCTGTTCCTGGCCCCCCATGCGGTTGCCGAGGCGCTCAAGGGAGCAGTTTTTGCCGCCAGACTTTTTGAAAGGCTGGGATTTGACGTATTGCCCCGCTACGATGAACCCAGAAAGGACATCGTCCAGGCTATCAGGCTGGGCACGCCGGAAAGGATGATAGCCTTCTGCCGCGGTCTGCAGAAGGCTTCCCCGGTGGACTCCCATGTGCGACCAGAGGCCAACGCCATGCCCGGCTACGGGGATCCGGTGGTGATGGCCGCGGGGACTTTCGTCCAGGGTGCTTCCCTGGAATTAAGTGCGGACGGCCCAATCCGGCCGCCCTACGCGGTCTATCTGCAAGGGGGGCTTTCAAAGGAGTACGTCCGCCTGGCGCTGCTGTCAGCCGCCAGGGAGGTGCTAAAGGTGCTTTGAAAACGCCCGCGGGCGTTTTTTTGTGTTAGGAAACCAGGTTTTTCGAGAACTTGAGCGGCCTGCGGGCACGGTCGCCGGGACGCGAAATTTATGCTGCGGCGGCTGTTTTAGAAATTTTGAGAAAATTTATATTATAAGAAGGTTTTAGAACATTTTTGGCGAAAATTCTAAATTTAATAAGACCCTGTGACGGTGGTGCTTTTTATGAATTTCAAACAGTTGGAGGCTTTTTTATGGGTGGCGGAGCTTCAAAGCTTTACCAAAGCCGCCCGGCAGCTTTACATGAGCCAGCCTGCCGTCAGCTTTCAAATTAAAGCCCTGGAAGAAGACCTGCAGGTTTCTCTGTTTCAACGGGGAGACAAAAGGGTGATGCTCACCGAGGCGGGACGGCTCCTGTATCCGGAGGCCAAGCAAATGCTCAGGCATTATCACAAAATCAAAGCCGGACTGGACGACTTGAAGGGATTGAAGACAGGACACCTGGTGGTGGGAGCCAGCACCATTCCCGGCGAGTACCTGCTGCCGCTGTTAATTGGAGGGTTTAAGGAGAAATATCCCGGTATCCAGATTACCTTAAAGGTAGCGGGAAGCGGCCAGGTAGGCCGCTGGATCCGGGAAAGGGAGATCGATATGGGCATTACCGGCGCGCCAGTCGATGGCGAGGGAATTGAATGTGTACCCTGGTTGCAGGATCAACTGGTGCTCATTGTGCCGCCCTCCCACCCCTGGGCAAATATAAATGCCGTTAAGGTTTCGGACCTGAAAAACGAGTCGATGATCATGCGCGAGCAGGGGTCTGGGACCCGCCGGACTCTTGAGCAAAAGCTGGGTGAACACAACATTGCCCTGGAGAAGATTCCCCAGGCCATGGAATTGGGCAGTACCAGGGCCGTCATTACAGCAGTGGAAGCCGGTCTGGGGGTAAGCATTGTTTCCCGGTGCGCCGTCAGGGAAGCCCTGGAATTGGGCCGGGTTAAGGAAGTTCAGATCGTGGGCCTCGATCTGAGCCGTTACCTTTACCAGATCCGTTACAATCAGGGCATGGGCGGGTTCGCCATTGAGGCGTTTACCGAGTTTATCAACGACAGGGACATTTGCGGGCGTTTCCTGTTTCGCTGATACCCCTTTCTTTCTCTTAACCGGGTACGTTTTTGCTGCCGGATAAATTGAAATGGCTCTTTACAGGGGAGGAAAACTAATTTATTTTGTCTAAATATTGTAGCCATGTTGAAAAATAACAATAAATTTTTTACGCTCCGCACCAAAATGGCCGTTCTTTCCTTTGGATCGGTTTTTCTGGCCATTTTAATCGGCGGTTTCATTGTAGTGGCAAAAATTTCGGCCACCCTGGAAAAGGAAATAGGTATGCGGGCCATGGCCATTGCCCGCACCCTGGCCCAGTCCGAGGAAATCAAGGGCAGCATCGGCAGACCCGGCGGATCTGCCAGCATTCAGCCCATTGCCGAGCGCACCAGGCTTGCCACAGGCGTGGATTATATCGTTGTGGTGGATATGGAAGGTATCCGCTATTCTCATCCTGTGGAAGATAGGATCGGAAAAAAATTTACCGATCCAGACCTGGGTCCAGCCCTGGCTAACAATGAGTATATTTCAAGTGCAGAAGGAGTGCTGGGCCCGTCCGTGCGGGCCTTTGTTCCGGTTAAGGTGGAAGAAGGAACCCGCCAGGTGGGCGTGGTAATTGTGGGAATATTGACTCCCACCATCGGCAGCATTTTAAGGACCATACATCTGCAACTCTTTTATTCGCTGGGTACGGGATTGATCGTGGGTCTGTTGGGCTCTGTTTACCTGGCAAGAAAGATCAAAAGCGCTATGTTCAGCATGGAGCCCGAAGAAATCGCACGCCTTCTGGAGGAAAGGGAGGCGGTTTTTCAGGCCATGGGAGAGGGGATTATCGCCATAGATACGGAGAGCAGGATAACCATAGCCAATGAGGAGGCCAAGCGCATTATCGGCAAAGGTGAAGAAGAAATCATCGGGCGGCACATCAGGGATGTGATTCCCAACTCTCCTTTGCCTGAGGTTTTGGAAACCGGACAGGCTCAGCTTAACCGGGAAATGTTGTTAAACGATACCATTATCCTGGTAAACAGGGTTCCCATCCGGTTTAAGGGGGAGATCATCGGTGCTGTATCAACTTTCCAGGACAAAACGGAAGTAAACAGGCTTGCCGAAGAGTTGACGGGAGTTAAGGCTTTCGTTGAGGCGCTGAGGGTGCAGAACCACGAACACATGAACAAGCTTCATACGATAGCGGGACTGATTCAGCTGGAGAAAAGCCAGCAGGCGCTGGACTACATCTTCGATCTTACCGAAGAGCAGCAGGAAATCACCAGGCTGTTGGCCAAAAACATTTTCGATCACAGCATTGCCGGGCTGTTGCTCGGCAAATACAGCAGAGCCAAAGAAATCCGGGCCGAGCTGGAAATTGACCGCAGCACCAGGTTGAAGGAACTGCCGCCCCGTCTTAAAACAGGCGACCTGGTTGTGATAATCGGCAACCTGATTGAAAACGCCCTGGATGCCGTGCGACGGGAAAAGCCGGAAAGGCGGAAAATCTATTTTGCCATGTTTGACCGGAAGGACTCTCTAACCATCACCGTGCGGGACACGGGCCCGGGCATACCGGAAGACAGGCGTGAAGTTATCTTCGAACAGGGTTTTACAACAAAAGGATCTGAGAATCACGGTCTGGGCCTGTACCTGGCCAAGCGCTACGTGGATCTGGCCGGCGGGACCATTTTCCTGACCTGCCCTCCGGAAGGCGGGGCTGAATTTCGTATCTGCATCCCGAAGGGGCTTGAAGGTCAGGAAGGAGAATAACCTTTGGCAGGTTTAACGGTTATGTTTCAATGTATTCCAGCAGAAAATGCCGGGAGGTAGAAGCATAAATGCCGCAGATTGAAGTTGTTATCGTTGAAGACGACCCGATGGTGGTTGAGGTCAACAAGGGTTTTGTAAACGCGGTACCTGGTTTTAAGGTGGCTGGGGTAGCCCGCTCCGGGAAAGAGGCCATTGAAATGATCAGGGAGGCGGTGCCGGATCTGGTGCTTCTCGATATCTTTCTGCCGGACATTGACGGGGTTGCGACACTTCAAGAAATAAGGCGCATCGGCTTGCCCACGGACGTAATCGTGGTTACCGCCGCCCAGGACGCCGAAACCATTCAAAATGTCTTCCGCTACGGAGCCATTGACTATATTATCAAGCCTTTCAAGTTCAACCGCTTGAAATCGGCTCTGAACTGCTACGCAACTCTGCACAACCGCTTTAAACGCCAGTCGTACATGAACCAGGCAGAGATCGACAGCCTGTCCCTGAGCCGGGGGCAGCAAATCGAGGAAGGGGTGCCAAAGGGCCTTAATGAAATAACCTTGAAGCAGGTATACCTTTATTTGCTGAAAGAAGGTACGGCCCTTTCGGCGGAGGAAGTGGCGGAGGGCGTCGGTTTGGCGCGGGTTACCGCCAGGAGGTACCTGGACTACCTGGAGAAGACGGGCAAGGTGATTTTGGAGCTGCAATATGGGTCGGTGGGCAGGCCGGTAAACCGTTACCGTCCGGTGGAATGAGCCTTTTCGTGCAAGAAATGAACAATATCTACATTATGGACGAATTATTGTCCGGGCGGGCAACTGCTATAAAATTATCAATAACAGCCTGTTAATGAAGGTCTAAAGGATGCTGGGAAGAGGTATAAAAATGGTAATCCGGATTGCTCTGGTTCTGTGTCTTTTTTTATTGCCCGGCCTCGCTGCGGGGTGCGGCAAACGGGTTGTGGATCTGGAGCAGGTGAGCCCGGAAGAAAAGATTGTCATCAAGTTTTCTCATGTGGTGGCGGAAAACACCCCAAAGGGCCTGGCCGCCCAGCGCTTTGCGGACCTGGTCAGGGAGCGCACCCGTGGCCGGGTTGAAGTTCAGGTATTTCCGAACTCCACCCTGTACAAGGACGGTGAGGAACTCCAGGCGCTACAGAACGGCTCGGTGCAGATAATAGCGCCGGCTACATCCAAACTGGCCGGGCTGTTTCCCCAGTGGCAGGTATTCGACCTGCCCTATGCGTTTCCTGATGAGGATGCGGTTCACAGGGCCATGGACGGGTATATCGGCAATAAATTAAGCGAAATTTTAAGGCAAAGCAATATTCAGGCGCTGGCTTTCTGGGATAACGGATTCAAGCAGATCACCAACAGCAAAAGGCCTGTCATCCATCCCGGGGACTTCAACGGCTTAACATTCAGGGTAATGATCAACAGCCAGGTGCTTAAGAGGCAGTTTGAAAAAATGGGTGCGATCCCGGTGGAAAAGCCTTTCAATGATCTTTACCGGGTCCTGGAGTTGCGGGAGGTTGACGGGCAGGAGAATACCATGTCCAACATCTGCTCAAAGAACCTTTTTAAGGTGCAGCCTTACCTGACTGTTTCAAATCATGGATATATGGGTTACATGGTTATGACCAACGCGCGCTTCTGGTCGGCCCTGCCCGAAGACATAAGGGCTGTTCTGGAGGGCACCCTTCTGGAAGTAACCGGCTGGGAAAGGGAACAGGCGTTGAAAATGAACCGGGAGAACATGGAAAAGGCGGTTTCTTCCGGCCAGGTTCAGGTGCACTGGCTGACGGAGAACGAGAAGGAGGAGTGGGCAAGGGTTCTGGAGCCAATTTATGGTGAATTCAGGGAAATTATCGGTGGCGATCTCATTGACGCCGTGGAGGAATTAAACCGGCAGCGCCGTGAAAGGAACGATATTTAACAAAAATCACCGCTTTGATGCGGTGATTTTTTCTTCTAGTGAATTTTCCGGACCAGTCCGATCACTTTGCCGAGGACCTGGAGGTTCGTGGTATAAATGGGATCCATGAGCCTGTTTTCCGGTTGCAGCCTGACCCGGCCGTTTTCTTTGAAGTACCTTTTTACGGTGGCCTCGTCCTCCAAAAGGGCGACCACTATATCGCCGTTGGTGGCATCGTTCTGCCGCCTGACCACCACCATGTCACCGTTTAAAATGCCAGCTTCAATCATACTGTCACCACGCACAGTAAGCATGAAAAACTCGCCTTTGCCGGTGAAGTGGGTGGGAAGGGGAAAGATGTCCTCCCTGTTTTCAACGGCCAGAAGGGGTACTCCTGCAGCCACCCGGCCCAGCAGGGGCACATTGATAAATTCAACCCTTTCGCCTTCGAGACTGTCAAGAACCTCCATGGCCCTGGGCTTGGTCGGATCACGCCTGAGATAACCCTTGTCCTCCAGTTTTTTCAAGTAGCCATGTACTGTGGAACTTGAGCTTAAGCCCACAGCCTGACCAATTTCCCTTACCGAAGGAGGGTAGCCCTTCTGGCGGATGTTCTTTTTGATGACATCCAGAATGGCCGCCTGTTTGGGAGTAAGATCCTCAGCCATATTTTTCACCAACCCTTTGCTAGAAACTGTTACAGACATTATAACAGAAATCTGGTTTTTTTAAAACACCTGTTCGCAATTTGTATAAATTTTTTGTTTAAATTAATTTTAACTTTTAGAAGGAGGGTGCCGTTTCATTGTCGAAAACTTCACAGGCAGAATACTGTTAATTGAGGTGGGGCCGGGATGCAGAAATTTAAGGTAGCCATTATCGGAGCAGGCCGGGGCGGCTATTCCATATACAGAATGCTCAAGGCCATGGAAGAAGTAGAGATTGTCGGTCTGGCCGACCTTAACCCGCTGGCTCCTGGTATATTAGCCGCCCGTGAGGATGGTGTTTTCATCACGACAAATTTTTGTGAGCTGGTAAAGGTTCCTGGTTTGGATGTGATTATTGAAGTGACAGGGGATCCCGGGGTGCGGGAGCGTCTTCACCAGGTCAGGCACAATTATACCGCAGTGATGGAGGCGCAGGCCGCCGGTCTGATGATGGCCATTCTCCAGGAAAAAGAAGAACTGCTGGAATTTAAGAAATTGCAGGGCGAGTTGTCGGCCATCCTTAATTCCGTTCAGGAAGCCATTGAGGTTGCAGATATAAACGGCACAATAAAATATGTAAACCCTGCTTTTTCCAGGATTACCGGCATCCCTGAAAAGGAGAGGATCGGCCAGAACATCTTCGAGGCATCGCCGGACGGCGCCCTGGCCACCGTTCTGAGGACCGGCAGGATTATTCTCGGCCACCGGACAAGGGTGGGCGGAAGCAATGCCGAGGTGATCTCAAATTCAGCGCCAATCGTCGTTGACGGAAAGATGGAGGGCGGAGTGGTGGTTTTCCAGCATTTCACCGACGTGATGAAACTGGCCGAAGAATTGAGGAAAACCACCACCATTATAGAAAACCTGACTGATAAACTGGGACAGGTTACCACCAGCAAATATTCTTTTGACGACATCATCGGAAACAGCCCGGAATTGAAAAAATGTATCAGCCTTGCTGAAAAGGCGGCCCGCAGCAATTCAACGGTCCTGCTTTTGGGGGAAAGCGGTACGGGTAAAGAACTCTTCGCCCACGCTATCCACGCCGCTTCCATGCGCCGGGAGAACCCCTTCATCAAGGTTAATTGCGCGGCCATACCGGAGACGCTTTTAGAAAGCGAGTTCTTTGGCTATGCCAAAGGTGCCTTCACCGGGGCGGTAAAATCAAAGATCGGTAAATTTGAACTGGCTCACGGAGGCACCATTTTTCTGGATGAGATCGGTGATATGAACCTGTTGCTTCAGGCAAAGCTGCTGAGGGTTTTGCAGGAGATGGAGTTTGAGCGGGTAGGGGGAAATCAGACCATCAAGGTGGATGTCAGGGTGATCGCGGCAACCAACCGGAACCTGCGGGAGTTGATTCGCCAGGGTAAATTCCGCGAGGACCTTTATTACCGCCTTAACGTCGTGGAAATCACCATACCGCCACTCAGGGTGCGTAAAGAGGATCTCCCCTCTCTGGTAAATAACCTGATCATAAAACTGAATCGCAAACTGGGGAAGAAAATAAAAGGCCTTTCCAAAGATGCGGAAGAAGTGCTTTTAAGTTATGACTGGCCGGGCAACGTCCGTGAGCTGGAAAATGTGATAGAGCGCGTGATGGTGACGGCTGATGAAGAACTGCTCACCAAGAGAAACCTGATTCAGCATGTGAATCAGTTCAGGATTTCACCGGAGCGGGATATTGATTTAATGCCCATAGACCAGATGGAGGAAATGCTCATCCGGAAAGCAATAGCCAACTTTGGCAATACCGTGGAAGGGAAACGCCGGGCTGCCCAGGCTTTAAATATTTCACTGGCTACTCTTTACAATAAATTGAAAAAGATTAAACCGGTAAATTATAAAAACTAGAACTCTTTTAAGTTTAAGAAAAACCGCTTTACTAAAGGGCTTAACTGATATTTTATTATATTACTTAGAAATTATCAGTGTATATAAAGGTTTACATGTCTTTTCTGATAATTCTCAAAAGCACAATTGTCAGAAGAATTAATCAGTACAGGCAAAGGTTTGTCGATATTAATAAAAACAAAAATTATAAAAGCAGTGAAGATCCGGTTCATGGTACGGATCTTGCTTTTTATACGGCCAGGTGATATCCATCAGACAGTAAAGGGGGGATTTTTTATGAAAATTATTCACACTGCCTCAGTAACAGAAGCAGTTGCCAGGTTATGCCAGGAGGCCAATTTCAATTTAGGACAAGACATGCTGGAAAGTTTTAAAAAAGCATTTGACGAAGATACAATGTTTATTCTGGCTATTGGTTAAGCAGGAACAGTTGTTGAAGCTCGCTTCGGCTAGTTATGAAAGGTATGGAGGACTCACACTACGATTGGCTTGTACACCACTATTGCTTAAGGGGTAATCGTAGTGTGATTATCAGTTGGATGAGCTTCTAATAAATACGGAAGCCAAGCTTTGGCAGCAGATATTTGATTGTTCCAATTGCTCTTACGGTAATAAGTTCAGCCCCTTGGGCAATGGCATCCTCAACTGCAGCAATGATTGCAGCGGTAGCCACTCCTCTTCTTCTGAAGGCGCCTGACACAGCAACAAACTCGAGAGAGAAAATACCGTTATGGTTTAAAAGGGAGGATACCCCTGCGAGTATTCCTTGATCGTACACATTAAAACACGATAGAATACCTTCCTGACACACAGGGTAATGGTGTTCAGGATGGATAATCGGATAACCTTGGTGAATAACAAAGTTATTCAGTAGTGCCCATAGCTGGAAATCCTCAGCATTGCTAACCTTGTTGATGGTGATGTTTTTGGCTATCGCAGGGTAATCTGGCTTCTCCGCAGCAAGCAGAGCCATCCCCGCTTCCTCCTCGTTAGGCTCTGGCAATGGCTCCGGTCTAGGCTCGCCCTCCCCAATATACTGGAGCAATTGCTCAGAGGGATACATTCCCCAGAAGATATGCTCCTTGTAATTTTTGATCTCCTGAACAATGCGGAGCGCTTCAGTTTCTGGCAGCTGCTCAATTTGAATATTATATATGGACGTTCCGCCATGCTGTCCCTTTTTAGGACGTATGATCGTGTAATGTGGAAGCTGTTCGGTCTCCATGTGTTCTGATTTCCCCAAAATGTCTAGATAAAAAGTACCGCCTTCTTCGATATGCCGTCTGATGGTTTGCTGATCCATATGCCTCATCCTTTGCATGTTTTTAGTATGTGTTTGCTCGTTTTCTCGATTATACTGAAGAAGGAGTAAAAAAGCCTTAACAAATCGTGCTGTTTATGGAGTTCTACCTGTCTATCAGCTTCCGAATTTGAAAGGCAATATAACAGGAATTGAGAAAATGAATCCGCTAGCAAGCGATTGAGCGGGATTGGGGTGGAAAACCTGAGAGAGAATACCAGGATACATCATATTCAGCATACCGTTGATTATATTGAGGAGCATATTCACAATCGGCTAACGATGGAGGATATATCCGGGCATGTGTATTTATCCAAGTACCATCTTCAACGGATATTTAAATCCTTGACCGGCAGGGGCATTATGGAGTATGCACGTTCACGGAAGCTGACGGAAAGTTTGTACGAGCTCCTGCATACCGATGCCCTGATCGTGAAGATTGCGGAAAAATATGGCTTTGAATATGAGCAATCTTTTACAAGAGCTTTCAAAGAAGATTTCGGCTTGTCTCCTTCTGAATATCGGAGAAACCCTTGCCATGTTCAAATCACACCAAAGGCTGATCCCTCACTCCTGATCGAACTGGATCAAGCACTAATCGTAAAGCCGTTTCATGTCTTTAGGCCCGCCTTTGAGCTTGGAGGTTTGTTGCATCAGGTAAGTATTAGAGAGAACCTCGAGGAGTTTAAGGCCACGAGTCTAGCCGTTGATTTTTTTCATAGGCATAGAGCGAGAATCACACGACCTATCAAACCAGAGGTTTATTATGGCTACACCTTCTGGGGGGAAGAAAAAGGTCAATATACCTATTATTTATCGGGTGTGGAGATTGGAAAAGAAACCGATCTGCCAGCAGACATGAAGCGTCTTGTAGTTCCCTCTTTCAGCTATAC
>JAILZP010000048.1 GCA_023512435.1 Peptococcaceae bacterium
CACCCCCGCCCCCCCCCGCCGGGGGGCCGGCCCGCCCCCTGGGCCGGCTGGAGGGAAAGGGCCGAGGCGCTTCGCGGAGGACTGGGTGAGGTTATTATTGTTTTTCTCATCTCCATGGGCGGCCTGTTTGCCGGGTGGTTCACCCCCACCGAGGCGGGAGCGGTGGGAGCAGCGGGTGTTCTGGCCACCGCCCTGTTTTGGAGGCGTCTTTCCTGGGAAGATTTCAACAAATCCCTCCTGGACGCCACCAGGACAACGGCCATGATCATGCTGATGGTTGCCGGGGCAGTCATCTTCGGGCGCTTCATGGCCGTGAGCAGGATCCCCTTTGAGCTGGCCAACTGGGCCGGCGGCCTGCCTTTCCCGCCGCTGGTCATCCTGGTCCTGGTCCTTTTGATTTATTTGATCCTGGGCTGCTTCATCGACGCCCTGGCCCTGGTTTTGCTTACCATACCGATATTCTATCCCGTGGTGGTCACCACCCTGGGGTACGACCCGATATGGTTCGGCGTGATTATTGTCCTGGTGGTGGCCATGGGCGTGATCACGCCTCCGGTGGGCATGAACGTGTATATCGTCAAGGGAGTGGCCCCGGGAATCCCCCTGGAAACGATATTCAAAGGGATATGGCCCTTCCTGCTGGCGATAATAGCCTGTACCGCAATCCTGATCGCTTTTCCGCAGGTGGCCACGTACCTGCCCGGACTACTCGCCAAATAACGGGGGCAGAAAATGACGCCGCCGCGCCAAAGCAAAAAAATATTCATGAAGGCCGGGAGCCGCCTTTAATCCGGCGGCGAAAGGGGGATCACGGGTGGACGTACAACCATCCCGGGTCCCTTTTTGCAATCACTGCAGGATTAAACAAGTCAAATATGGTATTATTACCGTATGCCGGGGACATTCCTATCCCCGCCGCGTGGTAAAGGAGTTTTATCGCAAATGACCGCAACGCAGGCGACTTTGATTTTCCTGGCCGGGGCGGCTGCCGGGTTTGTGAACACCGTGGGCGGAGGCGGGTCGTTAATCTCGCTGCCGGTGCTCATTTTCTTGGGCCTGCCTTCGGCGGTGGCCAACGGAACCAACCGGATCGCCCTGATGGTCCAGAGCGTAGTGGCCATCGAATACTTCCGGAAAAAAGGTTATTTCTATCCCAGGCTGAGCATAATCCTGGGTATTCCCGCGGTAATCGGGTCCATACTGGGAGCAAAAGTCGCCATCTCCCTTTCGGACGAAATGTTCAACAAAGTGCTTGCCGCCGTCATGCTGACGGTTATGGTGCTGATTATCTGGCGCCCGGAGAAGAAGTTTTTAAAGTCCCAAGGGGAGGAAAACATAAAAAGCTGGCGGCTGGCAGCCGCCACCCTGGTATTCTTCGGAGTGGGATTTTACGGGGGATTTATCCAGGCCGGGGTGGGTTTCCTGATTATTGCCGCCCTCACCCTGATCACCGGCATGTCCCTGGTCAAAGTGAACAGCCTTAAGGTGTTCGTCACCGTCATATACATGCTGGCCTCGTTCCTGGTTTTCGTGTTCAGCGGGAAGGTGGACTGGGTGCCGGGCCTGGTCCTTGCGGCGGGCAACGCCGCCGGGGCGTACCTGGGCAGCGCCTTTACCGTGGCCAAAGGAGACAAATGGATCCGGGTGTTCCTGGTGGTCACCGTGTCCATCATGTCGGCCAAACTGCTGGGCCTGCACAAATTGCCGTGATGTGCAAAATAAAATTCTTTTTTGGTTAAATAATATCAGGAAGCAAGGGGGAACTTTATGGACGACATCATGTCGACGGTAGCCAATTTAATGGCCCTGGCCGCCCGGACCGCGCCCAAGGCCCACGGCCACGACTGCATTGCCACAAAGGTGATCACGGGAGACCAGCTGGCCCTGCTGGCCGATGAAATGATCAAGTACGGCAGGGAGACCGGGAAAATCAACTTTGACCGGGACGGGGAAAATGTCCGGCGGTCGGACGCTGTTTTGCTCATCGCCCTGCATGAGAACAAAAAGGTGGGGCTGAACTGCGGGGCCTGCGGACACGACAGCTGTTCCGGGGTCAACGAAAAGGAAGGCAGGGAATTCCCGGGACCCCTTTGCGCCTGGCGCATTATCGACCTGGGCATAGCCGTCGGGTCGGCGGTGAAAACAGCCAGTATATTGAACGCCGACAACCGGGTTTTTTACCGGGCCGGGGTGGTGGCCCGGAAACTGGGGCTGATTGACGGCCTTCTGGTCATCGGCATACCCATATCCGCATACAGCAAGAACATTTACTATGATCGCCCCACCTCCTGAAATTGGGAATAATAAACGCGCCGGACCTTAAATTCCATACGGATAAGCACGGGGGGATCCACCATTGCAGCCTAAATTAAATACCGTCTGGCTGGGGCTGATTATACTGGCGGGGGTGTTCAGTCTTGCTTACCTCTGGTTCACCCTTTTTCCCGGCCGGGTGGCCCCCGAGGCCGGGCAGTATTTCAGCGCCGGCGAGATCAGCCGGGGCCGGGAGTACAGCCAGGCCATGCGGCTGATCTTTATCGGCGGTTTCGCGGCTGAGGCGGCCTTCCTGATCTGGCTGGTGTTCGGAGGCAAGGGGGCGGCCCTTTCCCGCTGGGCCCAGCAGTTAACCGGAGGCTACTGGGGGAGCGTTTTGGTCTTTTTCCTGACCTTATGGCTGTTCCTGCGGCTGATCAACCTGCCCTTCGCCCTCTACGGCGGCTTTTTCTGGCAGCGCCGCTGGGGTTTTTCCACCCAGACCATGGGATCCTGGTGGGCGGACTACCTCAAGGGTGCCGGGCTGGACCTGGCCCTGTCCGCCGCCGGGGTGCTTCTTCTTTTCTGGATTATAAACCGGCGGCCCCATACCTGGTGGCTGGCGGGCGCCGCCTTTTTCTCAATCTGGCTGGTCATCCAGACCCTGATCTGGCCGGTGCTGGTGTCTCCCCTTTTCAACCGCTTCGTGCCGGCCAGGGACCCGGCGGTTATAAACATGGTCCGGAAGCTTTCCCAAAAAGCGGGTCTGCCGGTGGACCAGGTGCTGGTCATGGACGCCAGCCGGCGCACCACCAGGGCCAACGCCTATTTTGCGGGGCTTGGCCCCACCAGGCGCATCGTCCTTTACGATACCCTGCTGGCCGATTACCCCCCGGACCAGGTGGAAGCAGTGGTGGCCCACGAAATGGCGCACTGGCGCCAGGGACACATCTATAAGGGGCTGTCCCTGGGCATCCTGGGGAGCTTTGCCGCCTGGGGCCTCTTGTTTTTACTGCTGGGGAACACCATGCCGGTCCCCCTGCGGCACCCGCCGCCGGTTTTATGGGCGGTGACGCTGCTGTTCTTCATGCTGGTGTCCTTTGCCGCCAGCCCGGTGGAAAACTATGTTTCCAGGATCATGGAGGAGGAGGCGGACCGGGTGGCGGTGACGCTGACCGGGAACGCTCCGGCGGCGGTCCGCCTGCAGGTGAACCTGGCTGCCAAAAACCTGGCGGACGTATCCCCGCCGGCCTTTATCCGGTGGTTCAGCTACAGTCACCCGCCGGCCCTGGCCAGGATTGAAAACATCCTGAAGGCCGGCGCCGCTCCCGGCAGGACACTTCCTTTGAAAAATTGAAAACAGATAATAAAAAGAGGTATTTTATAATTCGAAGCGAGGGGTTAAATCATGTTTGCCAGAAGAAGCGCCGGGGGATATATATCAGTGGTTGACGGGGTAAAAAGAAAAACCCTTGTTTTCGGGGAAAAAACCCTTATGACCGAATTCCTGCTGGAAAAGGGAAAAGTCCTGCCCGGCCACAAGCACCCCCAGGAACAGACGGGCTACCTGGTATCCGGAAAAATAAAACTCTTTATCGGCGGCGAAAGCCGCGAGGTCAACCCGGGTGACAGCTGGGTAATCCCTGGGAACGTGGAACACCGGGCGGAAATACTGGAGGACTCGGTGGCGGTGGAGGTTTTCGCACCGGTAAGGGAGGATTATCTCCCCTAAACTCCGTTATATGCCGGCGCCACCCGGAGGCCCGGGTGGCTTTTGTCATTCTTTGTTTAAAACAGCACTCCCTGTTCAGTCGGCCGCGTTTGAGACAGTAACCACCATGTTCACTTCACTTCGGCCCCCGGCTTGATCAAACAGGGACTTCAGGCCTGCCCAGACCTCATCGTCGGGCCCCTGGATCGTTGTCGAAATGGAAACCGCGCTGACCCGCAGGCTGTTGCGGTCCAGGGACTGCAGGAATGTGTTGATGATCCGGCTGGCGTTGGTTAAAATCCTTTCCATGAACCGGGTCCAGGCACTTCTCTGCCGGATTCAAGGCATTTTTCACTACACATTCCGCAGGATTACAGTTCCCGCTTGTAGAAAAATTCTGATACAAGTGTCAGTCAAGGGAAGGTTTTTCATGTTCACCAGGCGCATTCCGTTTTCACCGGCTTTCAGGGCCAGGGCGCCCGTCGTCCTCATTTTGACATCCCTGCTGTTGATAAACCTGCGGGCCCCAGCCCCCGTTTCCGGGGAACAAAAAATTGTCAGCATAGGCATACTGGCCAACAGGGGCCCGGAACAGGTCTACCTGGAATGGACGCCCACCGCCGATTACCTGAACAGCCGGCTGCCCCAGCACACCTTTGTCATTACACCCCTGAACCCCGATGAAATAGGGCCGGCGGTAAGAGACGGAAGGGTCGATTTCCTCCTCACCAACAGCAGTTCTTATGTGGAGATGGAAGCCCTCTACGGGGCCTCCAGGATTCTGACCCTGGTGAGAACAAGGCTCGGTGTGGAATACACCGTTTATGGGGCGGTGATCTTCACCAGGGCGGACCGGGAGGACATTACCGGGCTTGAAGACCTGAAGGGCAGATCCTTCATGGCGGCCGAACAAACCAGTTTCGGCGGGTTCCAGATGGCCTGGCGGGAATTGTTGCAGCACGGCATCGACCCCTATACCCATTTCAAGAGCTTGGAATTTTCAGGCTTCCCCCAGGACAATGTGGTGTATGCCGTCAGGGACGGCCTGGTGGACGCCGGAACGGTCAGAACCGACATACTTGAAGATATGGCTGAGGAGGGGAAAATCGACCTGGAATCCTTTCGCATCCTGAATCCCATGAAAACCCAGGGCTTTCCCCCGGTTCACAGCACCCGGCTGTACCCGGAATGGCCCCTGGCCAGGGTCAGGCAAACACCCGAAGATCTGGCCCGCAAAGTGGCCGTAGCCCTCCTGAACATGCCGCCGGACAGCCCTGCGGCCAGGGCCGCGAAAATAGCCGGATGGACCATTCCCCTGGATTACCAGCCGGTGCACGAGTGCCTGCGGGAGCTTCGCGCCGGCCCGTACAGGGACTTCGGGAAGATAACCCTGACCCAGGCAGTCAGGCAATACTGGGTCCTTTTCGCTTCAATTGCCGCCGTCCTGCTGGTCATGGCCGGATCAACGGTTTACGTCCAGAGAATAAACCGCAGGCTGAGGCAGGCCCGGCTGGAGGCGGAGTACCTGGCCTGCACCGATTACCTGACCGGCCTGCTGAACCGCCGGGCCTTCATGGAACGCCTTGAAGCCGAGATCGCCAGGTCGAAGCGGGAAGGGGCGCCGGTCAGCATAATCCTGGCGGACATAGACCACTTTAAAAACATAAATGACTCCTACGGCCACCAGGCCGGAGACACGGTCATACAGATGCTTGCGGCCACCATATCACGGCTCTGCCGGCCCTACGACTTCACCGGCCGGTACGGCGGGGAGGAATTCATCGTCTGCCTGCCCGGGGTTTCCGGCCGGAAGGCGGTGAGAATCGCGGAACGAATGCGATCCTCGGTGGAGGAACAAGTCATCCTCCTGCCGGAGAAATCAGAACATCCCGAATACGTCAAAATCACGGTCAGTTTTGGGGTGGCATCCCTGGAGGGAGACCAATGGGGAGACACCGACTCATTGATCAGCAGGGCCGACGAAGCCCTCTACCGGGCCAAAGCCGAAGGCCGGAACCGGACCTGCCTGGCCCCGTAAAAAACCCGGAGAGTGCGCCGAAAAGACAGAGACAACTGAGAAAAAACGGAAAGCGCTTCTACACATTATCTCCCGTCTCCCGGCTCGCAAGACTTTCCGCTTAAGAGCTTCTTCTTCAGTTCAAGGTACCCGGCCGTGAAATAAGGGCCGTTTTGCGCCTCCCGGTGGTCAAACCCGAACACCCTCCTGCTGACCGCCAGCACCGGGGGGGCCTGGATTCTTTTGGCCACGGCCATTCCGGTATACGCCTTCCACCAGCGCTCCAGGTCCCCGATGAACTCCTCCGGGCCGCCGAACAGCTCTTTTACCAGGCCGGGCCGGCAGCCCAGCTTTTCCTCCAGAACGCCCCGGTCGTACCACTCCAGGATATCTTCGGGGGTGGCCCTGTTCCAGTGTTCCACGAAAGCCTTGAAAAGATAGTCGTGATACGGATAAACAATAGGGTCGCCCTTTCCCTGGTCCACGGCCTGTTCCGGGGAGAGCTCCGCGCTGGGCACGAGTTCCATTATTTCCCGGGGGATAACCTCTCCGCGGTACACGTGTTCGTTGAGATACCCGGCCAGGTCATAGACCTGGTGCTTCCACAGGTCGGCCAGGGCCGCGAAGAAGCCGGCCAGATCCCCGTACAGGGTGGAGTATCCCACCGTCATTTCGCTTTTGTTGGCGTTGCAGGTGAACCCGCCCCCGAAGGCGGCGGCCAGACCGGCCAGAATGCGGGCCGAACGGTCCCGGGCCTGGATATTTTCGGCCATGAAAGAGGTGACATTTAAATTGAACTCCCGGCCCTCCCTCAGGCTGACCACGGGTGTCCGGCTGATCTGACCGATGGTGTATTCCACGGCCTCCTGGATGGGTATGACGGTGTACAGGCAGCCCAGGTTGCGGGCCAGACGGTCGGCCAGTCCCCTGGTGGTCCGGGAGTTGTAGATGCTGGGCATATTCGCCAGCAGCACGTTATCCGGCCCCAGCACCCTGGTATAAAGGGCGGCGCTTACCGCCGAGTCGATTCCTCCCGAAATCCCGATGACCACCCTTTCAATCCCTATGGATGGCAAAAACCTGCTTATTCCGTAGCTGAGAGCCTGATAAATGCTGTCCGTTTCCCGGCCGTCCGGCACCGTTACCGGAGGCGGGCCGCCGCCGGCGTCCAGGTCCAGGTCGACTGCCTTCAACTGGGGCGTGAAGGCCGGGCAGCAGGCCACGGCTTCACCCCCGGAATTGTAAACGGTGCTGCAGCCGTCAAAGGTGTATACTGTTTTGCCGTTGTTCTGGATGCCTACATTGTTCACGTAAACCAGCGGAACACCGGTTTCTCCCACCTGCCTGGAAAAAACCCGGTTCCGCTTGTTGTTTTTGCCCAGGGTGAAGGGAGAACTGGAAATGTTGACAAACAGATCCACCGGGCCGTTCCGGCATAAGGCCGCCATAGGCTTGAAGGAATAGTCGTCGCTCCAGCCGTCCTCGCAAAGAATGCAGCCAAGCCTCACCTGCCTGCCGGCAATATTGATCACCACCGGCTGCGACAGGTCCTCCGCACTTTTGCCCAGTTCCGGCGCCAGCTTGCGCAGGCTGTAAAAATGGCGGGTATCCTCAAATTCCCGGTAGTTTGGCTGCAGGGACTTGATCCTGAACGGGTAGGGGAAATTATCGCCCCCGCACAGGCTGCCGTTCTGCGCCACGAAAAAGGCATTGTATTTGCGGACCCTGCCGTCGTCTCCGGTCCTGTTCCAGTCCACACCCACGTTGCCGAACAGCACGCAAAGGCCGGAGGAGGCCGCCACTACCCGGCGGCCGTATTCCTCGCAGTCCCGCAAAAAAGACCTCTGTTCCCAGGTGTCTCCCAGAAGGTATCCCGGAACGGCCATTTCCGGGAAAATCACCATGTCCGCATCCATCCGCCGGGCCTGGCCGATCATGTCCAGCATGGTCCGGGTATTTAAATCCGGCCGGCCGGAAACGACCTCCATCTGCCCCAGGGCGATCTTAATTAAAAACGCCATCTCCTCCGCCCACCTCCCAATGCTTATTCTAACACACAACCTCCGGGGTCATTATCAGGCTCCCCGGGGCGCTTATAGGGACTGGAAAAAATTCAGGGAGCCCGGGCCCGTTGCTCTGCTCCTGACTCCCCAAAACAAATCTCTTTGCGGCCCCCGCGGCTAAATAACAACCTCCTGGCCCGGCTTGAGGACCACCACTTCGGTCCCGGGAGCCTTTTCCCCGGCCAGTTTGACAAAGCCCCCGGCGTCCTGGACCAGGATCGGGAAAGTCCCGTAATGGATGGGGACGGCTTTTTTAGGCTTCAGCAGGGTAAGGCTGAAGGCTGCCTGCACCGGGTCCATGACAAACACGCTGCCGATTGGCAAAAGGGCCAGGTCGATGTTATAAAGCTGTCCGAAAATGCCCATGTCGGAAAACACTCCGGTATCCCCGGCGTGATAAACGGTTTTCCCGTCTTCAAGAACAACGATGTAACCCACGGCATTCCCCGCAGTGCCCGAGTGGAAGGCCTGGGTCATGGTCACCTTGATTCCAGAAACCACCACCTGCCCGCCGATATTCATGCCCATGCCGAAGATGATATTTTCCTGGCTCACCCCGGACTGCTGCAGGGCGCCGGCCAGCTCCGGCTGTGCGACAACCACGCCGCCGCCGGCCTTCACCAGGTCCGGAATGTCGCTGCCGACGTGGTCAAAGTGGTCGTGGGTGACCAGGATCAGGTCGGCCTTCGGAATGTCTTCTTTTTTGACCGGGCAGACCGGATTCCCGCTGATCCACGGGTCGATCAACACAACTTTTCCCTTGTCCGTTGTGATTTGACAGGCGGCATGACCAAGCCACTTTACAGTGTTGGGCATTTTAAATCTCCTCCTGCAATTATTATTTCCACTTTATGTTTCACTTCTCTTATGGTGGGGGTGGGCCGCAACCCGGGCAACAGCCTCTTCAAGCTGCCTCTGCACGTCAACTTTAAGCTGCGGGTTGACGGACCTAAGCACTTCCCCCTCGGTGGAAACCACGTAGTTGGGGGGCAGATTGTTCAGGGCGACGGCCGCAATATCCAGCCTGCACCTCTCGCACTTGCAGATATCCCTCTGACTTAACATTTTATTTAGTTGTTCAAAAAGAATTAACTCCGTGGCATTGATCAGCCGCATCAGACCACCTCCACGTCAGGCACGGTTCCGGAAAAAATGCTTAATTGTTCTTCTCTTCCCCGGTGACCGATTCCTCCTTCCAATTTACCATATCCCGGAATATTTTGAAAGAACGGCAATTGGGCCGTGACCTCCGGAAATTTAAGGGGATGGTGATCGGCATGGGGACACTCCTCCCCCGGAGAAATGTCCCCCAACACCGGTCCGGCCGCAACCCTGCGGCCGGGTCTGCTGCCGTTTGCCCTCCGGCCGGATGGCCTCCACCCCCGCGTCTGCGCCATGCGGCTGACGGCCTCTTTTGTCATACCGTCTTGAACCCGGGGTACGCCTCAATCAATTCCTCCACCGGGACGGAAAAGGTTTCCCCGCCGGCCGATACGCTGGCCGTCCGGTTTTGGGAGTTGAGGCTTTCAATCCACACCGGCCTGTCCCCGTGCAGCACCTCTATGGTTTCCTTCGACCTCAAAATCTGCCGGGCCCTTTCGTAATCCAAGGCGCATCCTCCCCTTCAATCTTTTTCGGTGCTATTTTTCCACCGCCGCCCAAAATCTAGCCATAATAATCACGCTATTCCGGCCGTGATCTCCGCCCGGCAAATATGCACCCTGTCCAGGGTCATTTCCCCCCCCGCCGGCATAGTGTGTATGCAGGGAAAACACCTGGGACAATGGGGTCCCGGAAAGCTAGACAACGGCGTCCAGCTCCGATCTTCCGCCCACATACGCAGATAAGGGGGTTGCGATCTTTAATGTGCGGAATTACCGGCTGGATAGACTGGGAGAGGGACCTCACCGGGGAGCGCACGGTACTGGAGGCCATGACCGGCACCCTGGCCAACCGCGGGCCGGACGCTGCCGGGATCTGGCTTTCAACCCACGCCGCCCTGGGACACCGCCGCCTGGTGGTGGTGGACCCGGCGGGCGGCGCGCAGCCGATGACCAGGCAGCGGGGAGATAGGGTATGCACCGTCGCCTACAACGGGGAGCTGTACAACACGGCGGATCTGAGGCGTGAACTGGAGGCCCGGGGGCATACCTTCCTGACCCGCAACTCGGATACCGAAGCGCTGCTGGCCGCGTACATGGAGTGGGGGCCGGCCTGCGTCCACCGCCTGAACGGCATTTTTGCCTTTGCCGTCTGGGACTCTGCCGGACAGTCACTTTTCATGGCCCGGGACCGGCTGGGGGTGAAGCCCCTCTTTTACACCCGGAAGGGCGGCGCCCTCATTTTCGGGTCCGAAATTAAGGCCATTCTGGCCCACCCCGATGTCTCCCCGGAGGTTGACACCCAGGGCCTGGCCGAGATATTCGTCATGGGCCCCTCCCGCACCCCAGGCCTGGGGGTTTTCCGGGGCATCAGCGAGCTGAGGCCCGGTCAATGCCTGGAGTACGACCGCAGCGGACTGAGGGTGCGGCGTTACTGGAGCTTTGAGAGCCGGCCCCACGAAGACGATCTGGACACCACCGCGGAAAAACTCCGCTGCCTCCTGCGGGACACCGTTGAGCGTCAATTGGTGGCCGATGTCCCGGTCTGCTGCTTCCTCTCCGGGGGCCTGGATTCCAGTGCCATAACGGCTTATGCCTCCGCCGCTTTCAAGCGGGCCGGCCTGGGGCCGCTGCACACCTTTTCGGTGGATTACGCGGGCAACGACCGCCATTTCACCCCCGGCGTGTTCCAGCCCGATTCCGACGCCCCATGGGTGCGGCGGGTCTCGGAACACTACGGAACCGTTCACCACAACATCGTCATCGAAACCGGCGACCTGGTGGAGGCCCTGTCGGCGGCCGTAAGGGCCAACGACCTGCCCGGCATGGCGGACGTCGACTCCTCCCTCTACCTTTTTTGCCGGGAGATCAAGAAAAACGCCACCGTGGCTCTGTCGGGAGAATCGGCCGACGAACTGTTCGGCGGCTACCCCTGGTTTTACAGCGAAGAGGCGCTTTCCAAAGACACCTTCCCCTGGGTGCGCATGGTCCGGCAGAGGGCGGAACTGATCAATCCCGAACTGGCGGACCAAATCAAACCGGAGGAGTACGCCGGCATGCGCTACCGCGAGGCCCTGGCCGAAGTTCCCCGCTTCGACGGGGATACCCCCCGGGAGGCCCGGATGCGGGAAATGTTTTACCTTAACCTCACCAGGTTCATGCCCACCCTGCTGGATCGAAAGGACCGCATGAGCATGGCGGCCGGCCTTGAAGTGAGGGTCCCGTACTGCGACCACCGGCTGGTGGAATACGCCTGGAACATTCCCTGGTGGATGAAAAACTACGGCCTCCGGGAAAAGGGCATCCTCCGCCGGGCCCTGGAGGGAATAATTCCCCAGGACGTTCTGGAAAGGAGGAAAAGCCCCTATCCCAAGACCCACAACCCACAATACCTGGAGGCCGTCCGGGACCGGCTTCTGGAAATACTGGACGACAGCGCCTCCCCCCTGGTCCCGCTGGTGAACACCGGCAAACTCAGGGAAACCGCCTTGAACCGGGGAGCCGCCTTCGGCCCGGCCTGGTTCAGCCAGTTGATGGGCCCGGCCCAACTTTTTGCCTACCTGGTGCAGGTGGACACCTGGCTGAGGGAATACCGGGTGTCCATCCGTTAAAGCAACAGGAATCACGCCGTGGAAAACGGTGTGATTCCTGTATTATTTTTTTGACTGTAAAAGGGTTTTGCCAGTTTTAAATAAAATATAGGATTAACGGTCCGGGAGCGGGAACCGTCGCAAAGAGAATTGAACCGCGGTATGGAAAATTGAGACAGGAGGTTTCCGGTATGAGAAAAGTGGCCATTGCCGGAGTCGGCATGACCAAGTTCGGGAAGACGGACAAAAGCCTGGTGGAGCTGTTCACCGAGGCGGCCATGGAGGCCATAAACGGATCGAACATCAGGCCCCGGGACATCCAGGCGCTTTTTGTCGGCAACTGCCTGGGCGACTTTGCCGAGGGGCAGGCCAACATCGCCGGCTTTCTGGCGTCGGAACTGGGGCTGCCCCCCTGGACCCCGGCCACCAGGTTCGAGGGGGCCTGCGCCACGGCCAGCGTGGCCATTCGGGACGCATTCATGTGGGTGGCGTCGGGCTTTTACGACACGGTACTGGTGGGCGGAGTGGAAAAGATCCTGCACATGGGCACGCCCCTGGCCACCCGGACCTTCGCCATGGCCTCGGACAGCAAGTACGAGGAGTTCTGCGGCCTGACCTTTCCGGGGGTGTTCGCCATGCTGGCCCACATGTACGCCCACAAGTACGGCATTCCCCTGCCGGTGCTCAAGGAAAGAATGGCCCTGGTGGCGGTCAAAAACCACAAAAACGGGGCCATGAACCCCCTGGCCCAGTTTCAGAAAGAGATCACGGTGGACACCGTGCTGAACAGCTTCATGGTGGCCGACCCCCTCCAGCTGTTCGACTGCTGTCCCTTTTCGGACGGAGCGGCCGCGCTGGTCCTGACCACCGGGGAAAAGGCCGCGAAGATGGTGGACAAACCGGTCTACATCCTGGGAATCGGCCAGGGTTCCGCGGGGTCGCTGATCAGGCAGAAAGACTACACCGTCATGCAGTCCCGGGTGGCCTCTGCCAGACAGGCATACAGGATGGCCGGCGTGGGGCCGGAGGACATCGATGTCTGCGAGCTGCACGACTGCTTCACCATTGCCGAGATCGTGGCCAGCGAATGCCTCGGGTTCTTTGAGTTCGGCAAGGGCAGCGAAGCCCTGGAGAACGGCGAAACGGCCATCGGGGGCCGGATCCCCATCAATCCCTCCGGGGGGCTGAAGGCCAAGGGGCACCCCATCGGGGCCACCGGGGCCGCCCAGGCATACGAAATCGTCAGGCA
This sequence comes from Peptococcaceae bacterium, assembly GCA_023512435.1. Taxonomy (GTDB): domain Bacteria; phylum Bacillota; class Desulfotomaculia; order Desulfotomaculales; family Desulfocucumaceae; genus JAILZP01. The sequence goes on from JAILZP010000048.1 coordinate 12,985, forward strand.
GCTCCGGGGAGAGTGCGGCCGGCGGCAGGTGGACGGGGCGAAAATAGGCATGACCGATACCCTGGGCGGAGACGCCAGCACCATTGTAAACCTGATCCTGGGAGTGTAAGGAGGTTTATCCAATGTCATTTTATAAACTGACCCACAGGGATTACTTTGAGGCCCTCAAGGAAGGAAGGCTGATGGGACTCAAGTGCAGGGAATGCGGCGCGTACACCGCTCCTCCCAAGGTGTGCTGCGACGGCTGCGGGGGAACCGGTGTTGAAACGGTCCAGTTGAGCGGGAAAGGCGTGATAAAGACCTTCACCGTGATCAGGGTGGCCCCCGAGGGTCTGGAAGCCCCTTATATCGTGGCCATGGCCGAACTGGAGGAGGGACCCTGGATTATGGGCAACATCCTGGACGTAGATCCCGACAAGGCCGGCATGGACCTGATCGGGAAAAAAGTTGCGGTGGACCACAAGGTGCTGCCCCCGCTAAACTATACCTCCGGCGAAGGGGTTGCCCCCGTGTTTAAAATAATATCCTGAAGATAAAATCCTGCCGGAATCGCAGGGCAGGGCCCAGGGAAGCGGCCGCAATTCCCGCCCCTATGACAGCTTCCTGGCCCTGCCCGGCAAGCCGGCTTCGGCGTCCAGTTCACCGGCGGCCCGGTTAAGCCAGCAATTCCAGGAACTTTCTCAGCTGGCCTATGTTCCGGCACTCGAACACGCCCTTGCAGCAGGGCGCGTAAACATTCATATAGCTGTCCCCCATGCCCCAGAAGTCGCTTGTTTCCGGGTTGAGCCAGCATATGCCGGCGGACATTTCCCCGATCTCGCCAAGCAGGTCCGCCCCGGATGAAAAATTGTTGTTCCTGGCGTCGCCCAAAAACAGTGGTTTCCTTCCCCGCCTATCTTATTTTAAAATATATCGGACCCCTCCCAGGCCTTTCCGATCATTTATTTCGCACCCCTGGAAATATTAAATTACCGGGTCTATGATCAAATCAGGGGGTGTTGCCCGGTGGGCTACGAGAAACTGTCAAGCGCGGATCTGAGGGAAAAGGTTGATCAGGCCCTTTCCCTGCTTGAAAGCTGCCGTGTTTGCCCGCGCCGCTGCGGGGCAAACCGCCTGGAAAACAAACCCGGGATCTGCCGGGGCGGCAGGAAGGCCCGGATCAGCAGCTACGGCCCCCACTTCGGGGAGGAAAGCGTCCTGGTGGGCAGGCACGGGTCGGGCACCGTATTTTTCGCCGACTGCAACCTGGCCTGCGTGTTTTGCCAGAATTACGACATTTCCCACGGCGGGGAAGGCCGGGAGGTCACTCCGGAGGAACTGGCAAGGGTGATGCTGGAAGTGCAGAATTCCGGCTGCCACAACATCAACCTGGTTTCTCCAACCCATTACGTCCCGCAGATCCTGGAGGCCCTGATCAAAGCCGCGGAGGGGGGGCTGAAGGCGCCCCTGGTGTACAACACCGGCGGGTACGACCCGGTGGAGTTGCTGCGGATACTTGACGGGGTGGTGGACATTTACATGCCCGACATTAAGTTTGGGGATGACGCCGCCGGGGAGAAATACCTGGGCGTGAAGGACTATTTTACCGTGGCCGGGCAGGCGGTGAAGGAAATGCACAGGCAGGCGGGGGACCTGGAGGTGGACGCCCGGGGCGTTGCCCGCCGGGGCCTGCTGGTGCGCCACCTGGTGCTCCCGGGCAATCTGGCCCGGACCGACGCGGTGCTAAGGTTTGTGGCCGAAGAAATCTCGAAGGACACCTTTATCAATATCATGGACCAGTACTACCCCGCCCACCGGGCCTTCCGGTACGAGGAACTGAGCAGGCGAATCACGCCGGGAGAGTACAGGGAGGCAGTTACCCTGGCCCGCAGCCTGGGATTGAAAAACCTGCTTTAACGAAAACATTTTGAACAACCTGACCAGTCCCCCGGAGGACGGCCTCAACCCTTCAAAGAGTCTCAGCAGGCCAGCAGGTATGTGACGGCCCCCGCCAGCGCGATTACGCAGGCGGGCCAGAACATTATCCGGACCGTTCCGCCGTAGCTGGCCCTCATGTACTCCCTGGTGAGTATCAGGCACAGGTGCAGGGGAGACATCCAGTAGCCCACCGAAGCCGCCGTAAGCAGCAGGAACATGGGGCCGGTCAGGCTCTGCCCGCCAAGCAGGGGAATGAAAATGGGGACCGATATGGTCACCGCTGCCAGGTGCAGCCCGGTGATGAAAGAAATCAGGACGGGAACAAAAAAAATCAGCACCTCCACGGGCAAGTCGAAGTTCAGCATGCGGCCGGCCAGCAACTCCGCCGCCCCCGAACCGGATATGGAGGACCGGAAGAAATTAATACCCACCGGGATAATGACCAGCTGCCACCTGGCGGAAGGCGCCAGCACCTCCGCCCAAAAGTTCCTCAGTCTCCGCCCCAGGTAACGGAACCGGCTTTCCCCCTGCCGGGCCGGAACCCGGTTGATTATCCCGGACCAGATCATACCGAGGACCAGGGCCGGGATAAATCCTATGTCAGCCAGCAGCGCCGCCGCCAGGGCCACGATAACAGGGCTGAGGTTGACTGCCAGCCGGTAAAGGTTTCCGGCCTTTGGCCCGCCCTTGACTTCACCGGTCACCCCCTGAGTCCCCCGGAAGCAAAAATGCCAGCAGGCAGCAAAGCCCGCCAGGGTTGCCGGAATGCCCAGTTTTATGATTGAAAGCATATCCACCCCGGCTATGCCGGTTATAACGATCATGCTGGTGTAGAACGGGTAAACCAGGAACCAAAAATGGCGGAAAAGCAGGTTTACCGCCGCTTTCTGATCGGCGCCGAGACCGATCCCGTCACCTGCGCTTTTTACCAGGGGAGCCGAGAGGATGGCCCCGCCGGGGACGTTCAGCATGCCGATGACGGCCGGATAAAACGCCAGGGAATACCTTTTGTCCGGGAAAACCGCGCCCAGGGACTGGTTGATGCGTTCCAGGGAACCGGAAGCGCCCATGCCGCAGCCAATGGCGTTGATGAGCAGGATAATTGCCGCCAGTTCCAGCGTCGATGCCGAAAAAAACGCAAATTGCGCGGTTTCAGCCCACTGCTGCCAGCTTCTGAAGCCGAACAGCCCCACCACCGTCCCCCCGGCCAGAAGGCATACGCCCAGGGGAACCTGTTTTTTGATTAACAGCACCATCGCCCCGAAGGCAACGGCAATTCCCAGCAACACCATCATTTTCTTTTGCCTGAACCCCGGGTTAACTGTATGAATGACCGGTCAACGGCACGGCCGTAACATCTCTGTTCTTTACGTTGTACAACAGTTCGACGCCTGGAGTCAATCCCCCTCTGCGCGATATAAAGAAAGGGGGCGGTCCATTGCCGCTCCCTCTTTGATCAGGTCATGTAATTGGGGTTCTGGCCGGTAGTGCCCGGGGCGGCCGTGCCCGGGGAAGTCGCGCCCTGGGCCGCGGTGGCCTGGCGGGTCATGGCCTGGGGAGCCACGTTCCCGGTCTGGTAACTCCCCAGGAAGTTGCTTTCAGTCCTCATGGGCATGGCGGGCACCTGGTACATCCCCCGCTGGTTCATATAGCTGAAGGTTTCATAGGCCATTTCGGCGCTGGAAACGGCGCCCTGGATGACCATGCGCCTGAGCTGCGGGTCGGCGCACTCCAGGCCGGCGGCCATGCGCAGGACGGCGGACGCCTTGGCGCAACCCAGCATTCCCGATGCGACATCGCGGTCGTCAAGCTGCCTGAGCGACTCGTGGAGGGTCACCGGTGAAGGGTTGCGCAGCCCGTACTTTACGCCGGCATTGATCCGGGACTGGTAAGGCTCCGCCGGCACTCCCCGCTGCCGGGACAGGAGGGAGACCATGTTATTATACTCCTGCTCCATGTAATTGACCTGCTTGTCCAGGATCTGCTGCAATTGCTGATCCCTGACATGGGGGCGGTACAGCATGAACCGGTTGATCCCGTCGATGATGTCGGTGAGCACCTCGTGGGCCTCCATTACTTCGTGGGCTCCGAGCTGTTGATGCATGGATAATCACTCCCTCTAGATTATTTACCGTAAATTAGTATTCCGCCCGGCCCGCGAAAATATAAGCGCATAAAATTCCCGCGTCTTCCGTGGTTTCAGGAGCAATCACCGGCCCCTAAAAACCTGTGTGCCGGAACAGCGGAGAAACCAGATTGTCCGGCCACATCACGGCCCGTCCCTGAACAAAGATCACCGCCCCCATGATCATCCCCTGCCGGCACAGCTGTCTGGCGCGTTCCAGGCCCCCGGAAAGCGCCTTTTCCACAGCGGCCCGCGGAAGGATCCCCACCCGGCGGGTAACCAGGTGGCCCCGTATGTCGGTCAGGTGGTCCAATTCTTCGGCCAGGCATCGTTCCACACTGGGGTGGTCGCAGTCGGCGGCATTGGCGATGGCGGTGGCGGCGGCATCGGCCAGGCTGCCGTTTTCCGCCACCACCGTCACCGCCGAGGCCACACCCTTGGTCAGACTGCGCCCGCCCAGACCGCTGGTGGCAATTCCGCCGACGCCCATGCCCGGGTGAATGTCAAAGACGTGGGTAACCCTGCCTTCCGCCAGGTCGCTGATAATCCCCACCCGGAAGGGGACACAGCCGCACCCCAGGTGCAGGGCGATGTCCCCTCCGTTGTTTACCACCACCCGGTCTGATCCGGCCGCCACCACCGCTTCCTTGACCAGGTCGGAAAAGGTGCCGGCCACAGCCGCCATTGGGGTGAAGTCCGCCTCTCCCAGCATTCGCACCGAACCGGCCATCCGTCGCAAAACCACAGGGTAATCGCTGTCTTTCGCAGGGTCCAGGTCCCCCACCGCCAGGCGGGCAATGGAAAGATACCGGACCAGTTCGGCCAGCAGGTGCGGCACCAGTCCGGCTCCCGCCTCAGCCGCCTTTGTGAAGGGCTGGCCCTGAAGGCCTGCCTGGATGGTCATGGTTACCGGGCCGTGATCCACCAGCACCTTTCCGGGCTGGATCACGCGGCAGTAAGAATCTTGTTTATCCATCGGCTTTTCACCCAGGTTTTTCAGCACTTTTTCGCCTTCGCCCGCATTGATCTTTGTAATTACGGCACAAGCTGCTGCCGGAACATTATACTTCGCCAGTCACCGGCCGATACCCTGCCGGGCCCCGCGCCGCCGCGGCCCCGGACATATCAAAAATTATTTTTAGCAAGTTTAGGCCTTGGCGTGTACAATGTATACATATAAAATAGTGTGTAGTCATATAAATGTCTTTTATGGTTCTCACGCCGGGAGGTAACCAAGAATGGCCGAAGAAATATTCATATTGCCCATTCCCCGGGGCAAACTGGAGATCAACAGGAAATGGTGCAAAGGGTGCAGTCTTTGCGCCGACGCCTGTC
>JAILZP010000049.1 GCA_023512435.1 Peptococcaceae bacterium
TGCCTGATGATGGAGCTGATTTCTTCAGGACGCAAATTCATGCTACTGGTTCACCCCTATCCGTTAACTTATTTGCCGTAAGTGCTCTCTCAGGGTGGCCAGGCGGGTACGGATGCTGCCGTCGATAACCCGGTCCCCGATACGCACCACTACCCCGCCTATCAGAGACGGGTCCAGTGTGTAGCTGGTTTCCACCTTTTTGCCCGTGAGCCTGTTCAGCAGCCCGGCCAGCTGTTCCTTTTCCCCGGGGGTCAGCTCAACCGCCGAGGTCACCGTGGCCTCGGTGATGTTGCGGGCCTTGTTGGCCAGGTTGACGTAATAGGTCACTATATCGGAAAGAAACTGCTCGCGCTGGCGTTCCACCAGGAGTTTCAGAAACTCCATGGTCACCGCCGACACCTTGCCGCTGAGGAGGTCGCTCAGCAGGCTCTTTTTGTCCCCGGGTGTGATCCTGGGGTGATACAGTATTTTCTGGAGATCGCGGTTCTCCCGGATAACGGCGTCAACGGCCCTGAGATCCTCCTCGATGGCGTCGACTGCCTTCTCCCGCTCGGCGATCTCGTAAAGGGCCTCGGCGTAGCGGGCGCCTACCGCTCCTCTCAGCATGGGAGATCGCCTGCCTCTTTAATAAATTCCTGCACCAAACCGTGCTGGAGATCTTGGGTGATTTGCCTGCCGATAATCTTGTCCGCCACCAGGATGGAAAGGGTAACCACCTGGTCGCGCAATTCTGCAACCGCCTTCTCCTTCTCCCGCTCGATTTCCTGCAGGGCAGACTCCTTGATCCGGCCGGCCTCGGCCTTGGCGGCCTCGATGATTTGCTGGGCCTGGGCTTCGCCGGCCTTGACGGCCTGCTGGATGATGGCCTGGGCCTCTTCCTTGGCCTTCTGCATATCGGCCAGGTAGCTCTGGCGCAGGGCCTCGGCCTGCTTTCTTTCTTCCTCGGCGGCCTTCACGTTGTCGTGAATGAACTGCTGCCGCTTTTCCAGGACATTGACCACGGGCTTGTAGACAACCACCCGCAGAAAGATTAAAAGGACAATAAAGTGAAAAATTTGTGCCACCAGGGTACTGTTAAGGCCTAACGCCTTGATAACTTCTTCCATGTTATGACTACTTACCCCCTTCCGGTTGAGCTTGTGCCCGTCCGGGTGGAAAAAGGTTGGGGTAGCGGGACCGGGAAAATCCACCATTGCACTCCGGCCCCGCTACAAGGCCTTTCGCCACTTCGGTGTCTGCAGGCAACCCTTAGCCGATTTTACCCATCAGAATGAATGCGATAACGACGGCGATAATGGGCAGAGCCTCGATCAGACCAACCGAGATGAACATGGTGACCATCAGGTTACCTCTCAGTTCGGGCTGGCGGGCAATTCCCTCGACTGTCCGACCGGTTACGAGACCGTCACCGATACCCGCACCGATGGAAGCCAGACCCACAGCAAGAGCGGTACCAATCATAGCAGCACCTGCATTATCCATACTTTTTCCCCTCCCTTCCACAAAAATGAAAATCTGTTTGGTGGCACAGTCTGATTCTGTTGACTATCCAGTTTTCAGGTCAGCCTGCATTAATGGTGTTCGGCGGTCACCTGGCTGATGTAGGCGATGGTCAGCATGGTGAAGATGAATGCCTGAATGAAGCCCACAAAAATGCTGAAGGCCAGCCAGATTACCGACGGGATGAAACCGCCCAGCAGGTCCACCGTCAGGCCGAACAGACCCAGCAGCACGGCGATGAGGACCTCGCCGGCGTATATGTTCCCGTATAGACGGAAAGACAGGGTGATCGGCTTGGACAGCTCCTCCACTATTGTCAGCGGCAGGAATAAGGGAACAGGTTCGACATAGTGCTTGAAGTACTTGCCACCCTTGTACCTGAGCCCGAGGACCTGGACCAGGATGAAGACCGTCAGGGCCATGCCCAGGGTGGTGTTGATGTCGGCGGTGGGAGACATCATGGTGGGCACCAGGCCCCAGAGGTTGCTGAACAGGAGGAATATAAACAGCGAGAAGATAAGGCACATCAATCCCGCGCCTTTTCTGTAATCAATGTTTTCATAGACCAGGCCTCGCAAGAACAGGAAGATCTCCTCCACCATCAGCTGCAGCTTGCCCGGCCGGTCAACCCTCATGTTCCTGGTGGCGGCCACAGTGAAAATCCCGATCAGGATCATCACTATCCAGGTCATCACGATTGTCTTCAGGTTCACTTCCCCGATGGGGGTATGCACCACCCCATGGTGCCCGTAATTCAAAAATCCCCACAAATCCAATTCCTTGTGGACTTCCTCCAACCCTCTCATAACTCTTTTCTCACCCCTTTCCCCATGTAAATTTTTTATATCTCTACTTTATTTCTCTATCTACATGGCCGTATGCCGTAGCGATTATCAACTCCTGTCCAACTAGCTGCTAGCTGCTATTTGCTAGTTGCCAGCAGCTAGCCGCTAATAATTATTTCCCGTAATATCTCTTCATAAAGGCCTGGGACCGGCGATACAGCCTGAACGACTCAACCAGGGAGAGGTTGATGGAAACGTAGTACGGCACCAGAAGGCCCGCCCCCACCCCCAGCAGGTTGACGGAAGGCAGCCGCTGGCTGACGAAAAGCAAAACGGCCATGATCAGCCCCAGGCGGAAGACAAGGCCCCTTTTCATGAACTTTTTGGCGGAGTCGGGGCTGAGGCCGGGAAGCCGCTTGATCCTCCTGGCCAGGGTAACGGAGTTGTAAATCCCGGTGGCAATCCCTATGGCCAGACCCCAGAACACTCCGTCCCGGGGATCGAAGCCGAGGGCCAGGCAGACCCCCGCCAGGATGCAGAGGGAGATTTTTATTGTTCGCTTCAACTGGCTGTCCAGTTCAGGAACGGGCTTATCCCCGAACATTCCTCCACCCCGTTGTTTCCAGAGTTATCCAAAGAAGCGCTTCACTATGTTGATGATGCCCCAGATGCCCGCCGCCACTCCCAGCAGTATTCCGGCCACCATCATCCAGGGGTCGGTGCCGAGCTGCCTGTCCAGCAGCCTCCCGCCGTAAAAACCCAAAGTGACGGTGACGGCCATCTCGGCCCCGATCATGGCGGTGACGGCCATGGCCTGCAGGACTCCGGAGGTTTTTGGCTTTTGTTCCCCGTTATTTTGCATCAACCGGGCTACCGATCCTTCGCCGGAATATTTTAAGCGGGTGTCATAAACCGTTCAGGGCCAAAATTTGTCATCTTGCAGACAATATATGCACCTTAAACTGTTCTACAAAAACGAGGTTATTCCTGCACCCGTACTCAACTTTTTTCTGCCCGGGCGGAGATAAATCAACCGGCGAATTCCCCGGGAGGATCTTTCTCCAGGCCGTAGCGGTGCAGGATGGCCTGCACAATCCTCCGGGAAGCCCGGCCGTCACCGTACGGGTTGGCGGCCTCGGACATTTTCCGGTAGTGAACGGGGTCATCCAGGAGTTTTCTGGTCTCCCTGCAGACATCCTCCCTCCCGGTGCCCACCAGCACCACGGTGCCGGCGTCCACGGCCTCGGGCCGCTCGGTGGTGTTGCGCAGGACCAGCACGGGTTTGCCCAGGGAAGGGGCCTCCTCCTGCATGCCGCCGGAATCGGTGAGCACCAGGAAGCATTTCTGCATCAGGTTTACAAAGGGGTCATAATCCAGGGGCTCAATCAGGTGAACCCGGTCAAGCCCTCCGATTACCTCCGCCACCACGTTCCGCACCGCCGGATTTTTGTGCACCGGAAAAACTATTTCCACGTCCGGGTACATTTCCACCACTTCCCTAAGGGCCAGGTAAATGTCCCGCATGGGGCCCCCCAGGTTTTCCCGGCGGTGGGTGGTCACCAGCAGGACTCTCCGGTTTTCAAAATCGACCCGGTTCAAAACCGGGTCCGCGAAGTGGTAGTCCTTTTTCACCGTGGCCAGCAGGGCGTCAATGACCGTGTTCCCGGTGACGTATATGTTTTCCCCGGGCACCCCCTCCCGGATCAGGTTTTGCCTGGCCTTGGGAGTGGGAGCGAAATGCAGGTCGGCCAGAACGCCGGTCAGGTGACGGTTCATTTCCTCCGGGAAGGGGGAATACCTGTTGCCGGTCCTGAGCCCCGCCTCCACGTGACCCACGGGAACTTGCAGGTAGTACGCGGCCAGGGCGGCCGCAAAGGTGGTGGTGGTATCCCCGTGCACCAGGGTCAGGTCCGGCTTTTCAGCCAGCAGCACCTCTTTCAGGCCGCCCAGGGCCCTGGTGGTGATATCGAAAAGCGACTGGCCCGGCCTCATTATGTCAAGGTCGTAGTCGGGGGTTATGTCGAACAGCTGCAGCACCTGGTCCAGCATTTCCCGGTGCTGGGCCGTCACCGCCACCCGGCAGAGGATCCTGTCCCGGTGCCGGCCAAGCTCCTTAACCAGGGGGGCCATTTTGATCGCTTCCGGCCTGGTGCCGAAGACCGCCAGTACTTTGATCATGTTGTATCTCCCTGTACGAGGGGCACCCTGCTTAATTATAGGTACCCGGCATGTCCCATTAATATTCCTGAAAGGAATCCAGAATCCAGAATTCAGAATCCAGAATAATAATCAGGAACCGGAATAGAAACAATTGCTTTGAAACCCTATTCTATCTGTTAAAGTTAGACTTCTGACACAAGCTACTATATCATGTAACGAAGGAAACTTGTACAGAGCTTAGGATGACACGTAAGGAATACATCCCTATTCTGGATTCTGGATTCTTAATTCTGGATTCCTCTCTCATCTCTACCCTACTTCACAAACCTTCCCCGGGGGCCTCCCACGTTATTGAAGGCCGAGTTGAAATTCCTGTAGAGGGTCTTGTACTCCCTGATCCGGTGCCATTTTTTAATAAAGCCCTCGGGCAGGTCGTCCCTGGTCACCACTTCTTTCCACCCCCCCGGCACAGGGTAGGCGTAATAGGGCTTGTCCCTGGGTATTCCCCGGATGAAAACCACCTGGGGAATGACCCACTCCATCCTGGCCAGGGATACGCGGTGCATACCGTCGCAGATGATGAAATGCACCGACCCGTCTTCCTCCACCGACTCCTCCACCACCGGGGGAAGCACGTCCACCGGTTCGTCGTAGTCCTCCAGCCAGACGGTGACATACCCGTCCAGGCAGAAAAGCTCGACCCCGAACTCTTGCAGGGCCCAGCGGAGCCGGCGCACCTTCTGCAGCTCGGACGTGAGTATGTACGACTGGGGCGGGGAAAGAAACTCGGTGCGGATTTTTTCCAGGGAAATGAATGCTTCATTGTAAATCAAAACGTCCGGGTGGGTGAGCATGCTTACCCGGCGCATTCTTCCCAGCAGCTCTTCGGGTCCGTGCCTTTCAATTTTTACGATATTCATCTTCTGCCCCGCCTCCCCATTCTGAATTCTGGATTCTGAATTCTGGATTCCGGATCCGGCGCGATATCCCGCAAGTCTATCCGAACAAGGTCCGCCACGGTGTCCACGATTATGTCCGGCCGGGGCAGGCGGCCCTTGAGCACCGCCTCCATGGCCGGGTACTCCTTTTCCGGCCTGCTCAGCACCCACACGGTGCGCATGCCCATATCAATAGCCGGGGCCAGATCGTTGGCATAGGTATCCCCCACCATCCAGGTCCGTCCCGGGTCCACTTCCAAGACCTCCACCGCCCTTTCCAGAAGCCTGGCGGAGGGCTTGCGCACGCCCTCCCGGAAACTCAGGCCGGCGAAGTCCACCATGGCGGCCAGTTCCCGGCAGGCGGCCATAAACCCTTTAAAATAAGGCTCCCATATGTCGGATACCAGCCCAACCTTGAAGCCGGCCCTCTTGACGCGCCTGACGGCCTCGGTGGCCCCCGGTATTTCCTCCGGCGCCGACTCCTGTTCCAGCCAGATTTTTTCAATCCCGTCTTCCGGAAAGCGGGCCGCCGGAAGGGAATGTTTAAGGCAGGCGCACACCTGGCGGGCGTCCCGGAAAGGCCTGCACATGATAATGTCGGCCACCCGGCCCCGGTCGGAGTCGGCCAGGCCCAGCAGGCGGGCAATCATGGTGGCCGGGGAAAGTTCCGGGCCCCGGACCAGGGTGGACCCGATGTCGAACAAAACAGCGCCCAAAGACCGAAAACCTCCGCGATTAAGCCAGTGAAGGCCACAGGGTCACTTCCACCCCGTGCCTTTTAAGAAAGTCTATTCCCTCGGAAGTGCCCTTGAAATCCCTGCGCACCACCACCCTGGCCATTTCGCAGGAAACGATGAGCTTGGCGCAGGTAATGCATATGTCGGCGTTGACATAGATGGTGGCGCCCTTTACCGCCAGCCCCCTTTTGGCGCAGAGGCAGATGGCGTTCTGCTCGGCGTGCACGCAGGGCTTGTAGTCCTCGCGGCCGGCCTTGTCCTTCAGGCACTGGCCGGTGTCGCAGCAGTGGTCCTCGCCGCTTACCACGCCGTTGTACCCGTGGGAAATTATCCTCCGGTCCACCACCACCACGGCCCCCACTTTCTTGCGCAGGCAGGTGGACCGGCGGGCGATGGTCTCCACCACGTCCATGTACACCTCGTCAAAACTGGGACGGTTGATACCCATGGGCCGGCCCCCCCCGGTCGGTCAGGTTCTAGCGGCTAGCTTCTAGCGGCTGGCTTCTAGCTTCAGTCTGTTGCTTATTGCATACTGCTTATAGATCATAGCTAGTTGCCAGTCGCCAGCAGCTAGCAGCTAGTAGCTATCTAGTAAATCGGATACTTCTCGCACAGCTCCCGGGACATGGCCCTGGCCTTTTCCAGGCGGGCCCGGCCGCGGTCGCCGCTCAAGGCCAGGTCGATTATTTCGGCCACCGTTTTCATGTCTTCCTCGCCCAGGCCCCGGGTGGTCACGGCGGGGGTGCCGACCCTGATCCCGCTGGTCACCGCCGGCGGCTGGGGGTCGTAGGGAATGGCGTTTTTGTTCACTGTGACGCCGATGCCGTCCAGTATCTCCTGGGCCTCTCTGCCGGTTATCCCCTTGCTTCTGAGGTCCACCAGAATGAGGTGATTGTCGGTGCCGCCGGTGACCAGGTCGAAGCCGCGTTCGGCCAGGGCCGCCGCCAGCGCCCGGGCATTGGCCACGATCTTTTCCTGGTATTCCTTGAATTCCGGCTTCAGGGCTTCGCCCAGGGCCACGGCCTTGGCGGCTATGACGTGCATCAGCGGTCCGCCCTGGATGCCCGGAAACACCGCCTTGTCAATGGCCTGGGCATATTCCGGCCGGCTCAGGATCATGCCGCCCCTGGGACCCCGCAGGGTCTTGTGGGTGGTGGTGGTCACCACGTCGGCCCAGGGCACCGGGCTCATGTGCAGGCCGGCGGCCACCAGGCCGGCGATATGGGCCATGTCCACCATCAGGTAGGCCCCCGCCTCATCGGCGATCTCCTTGAATTTTTGAAAATCGATGGCCCTGGGGTAGGAGCTGTAACCGGTGACGATTATGCGGGGCCTGCTGCTTAGGGCCGCCTCCCGGACCTTGCCGTAGTCGATGAGCCCGGTCTCCCGGTCCACCCCGTAAAAAACCACGTTAAAATACTTGCCTGATATGTTCAGGGGACTGCCGTGGGTAAGGTGGCCGCCGTGGGCCAGGTTCATCCCCAGTATGGTGTCCCCCGGGCTGATCAGGGCAAAGTAGGCCGAAAGGTTGGCCTGGGCACCCGAGTGGGGCTGAACGTTGGCGTGTCCTGCCCCGAAAAGCTCCCTTGCCCTTTTTATGGCCAATTCTTCGGCTATATCCACAAACTGGCAGCCGCCGTAATACCTCCGCCCCGGGTAGCCCTCGGCGTATTTGTTGGTCAGCACCGAACCCTGGGCCTCCAGCACCGCGGCGCTGACCGCGTTTTCCGAGGCAATCAGTTCCAGGGTGTGGCGCTGGCGGTCCAGTTCCATATTTATGGCCCGGTAGATTTCCGGGTCCACCTGGGACAGGGTGCTTTTCAAGCTCATTGTTTATCTTCTTCCTTCCGCTGGTATTCTTCCGCCGTCAGCCGGCGATCCGGACCCGCGCCGGTTTTGCGGCCCGGCGGTCCGGGTGGTCACGGCCCGCAGTGGTGGTCAGGGAGGTGCTTTACCGGCAGTATTTTTTTTCTATGCCGCATATTTTGTCAACCCTGCGGGAATGCCTTCCCCCGCCCTGAAATCCGGCCTCCAGAAAAGCCCTGACAATTTCCAGGGCAAGCCCGGGCCCCACCACCCGCTGGCCCAGGGTAAGCACATTGGCGTCGTTGTGCTCCCTGGCCATTCTGGCCGAGAAGGTGTCGTGGCACAGGGCGGCCCTGATCCCGGGGACCTTGTTGGCAGATATGGAAACTCCTATGCCGGTGCCGCAGCAGACCACTCCCAGGTCAAATTTCCCCGAAGCCACCGCTTCGGCCACCGCCAGGGCATAATCCGGATAATCCACCGACTCCTCGGAGTAAGTTCCCAGGTCCTCGAATTCAATGCCTTGTTCCTTAAAATAGCTTATAATTTCGGCTTTCAGCCTGAATCCCCCGTGATCGCTCGCCACCGCCAGACGCAAACCGCATCTTCCCCTTAATTTCTTTATTTTTTTATTTTATGATTCTACAATAATCCATGTATCCCTCCAAAAAATCGGGAATTGGGAATTGGGAATTAGGAATCGGGGACCGGCAATTGGGATTCGGGAGTATTGCTCCCAGTTTCATTTTCTATTCCGGATTCCCCTGCATTACCCTCTTTCATCTCTTTGAGGAGCCTGTCCACCGCCAGCCTGACCAGGCGGGCAAGCTGGCCGGCGGTTTGCCTGTATGCCTCCAGGCAGCCTCCGAAGGGATCCATCACTTCCCCGCCGGCGCCGGCATATTCCGCCAGGGTAAACACCTTCGGGGCCGCCTCCGGGCAGACCCGGACCACCTCCCGCCGGTGCCCCCCGGTCATGGTGAGGACCAGGCCGGCGCCTTCCACCGCCTTTTTATCCAATACCGCGGTGCGGTGCCCCGCTATGTCCAGGCCCATCTCCTTCATCACCAGGACGGCCTTTTCGGACGCCGGGCGCCCCGGCACCGTTGCGGTCCCGGCCGACCGGACCTCCACCGTGGTCACACCCGCCCTTTCCAGTTCCTTCAGGGCAAGGGCCTGGGCCATGCTGCTGCGGCATGTATTGCCGGTGCAGACAAACAGGACTTTCATCCGATCGCACCCCTTACAGGTGGGAATTTGGAATCGGGAACTCTTAAAGTAAAATTTTGACCCCTATTCCGATCAGAATCAGGCCGCCCGCCAGCTGCGCCTTCTCTCCCACCCAGCGGCCCAGCAGCCCGCCCAGCCAGAGGCCGGCAAAAGTCATCAATCCCGCCACGATGCCGAATGTGCCGGCCGCCAGGGCCAGGTTCACCCTCTGGGTGCCCAGGGTGAAACCAACGCTCAGCGCATCCATGCTCACGCTGGCCGCCAGCACCAGGAGGCCCGGGGTATTGACCAGGACCACCCTCGGCTCTTCCCGGCCGTGCCCGTAAACATCCCAGATCATTCTGGCGCCCAGGTAAACAAGGACCAGCGCCCCCGCCACGCCCGCCGCCCTGCCCGCCAGGCTTCCGGCCAGGCTGCCTGCATACCACCCGGCCAGCGGCATCAGAATATGAAAAAAAAGAACTGTGGCACTGATTAAAAGGACCTGTCCTCTCCTCACCCCGGCCATCCCGATGCCCAGGCACATGGAAAAGGCATCGGTGCCGAGGGCCAGCGCCAGCAAAATTATTGTCGGAAACGACATCGCCAACCCCGCAATTTCAAAATTCTTTTCTTGCCGGACCTTTTAGAAGTTTTTCCTCCTGTCTCCTGTCTACTGTCTCCTGTATTCCAACCCAAAATTTTCAGTCTGCTTTAACAATCCTTCCGGCGGCCCTCCTGAGCCTGTTGGCCACCGCCAGCCCCAGCCCCCGGGGGTCCACCCCCTCGGCCAGGATGACATCCACCCCGGATCCATCAAACCGCCGCAGGGCGTCGTACAGCGAGGCGGCCACCGAGGCGTGGTCGCAGACGGCCCCGGCGGGAACGGTCAGCACCCCGCCGTATGCGTCCCGGCTTTCCTCGCGGCAAAGAACGCCGACTCTTTTTCCCCGGCCGGCATAACCGGCGGCCAGCTTCCTGATTTCCTCGACAACCCGCGCACGGTCGCCCTCCACCAGCACCATGGGAGCCGACGGGGCGTAGTGCCGGTATTTCATTCCCGGGGAGCGGGGCCTCCCGGGGGCCGTTGCGCCGTCCGCAAGGGACTTGTCCAGAACCACGGCGCCCGCCGTTTCCCTGATCTGGTCCGGGGTAACGCCTCCCGGCCGCAGGACGACCGGGACATCCCCGGTTGCGTCCAGCACCGTGGATTCCACCCCCATCCCCGCCGGCCCGCCGTCCAGTATAACGTCGATGCGGCCGTTGAGGTCGCTGTACACGTGGCGGGCCGTGGTGGGACTGGGTTTCCCGGAAAGATTGGCGCTGGGCGCGGCCACCGGGACGCCGGCCTCCCGGATCAGGGCCAGGGCCACCGGGTGGTCCGGCATACGAAAAGCCAGGCTGCTCAGCCCGGCCGAAACTTCCTTTGGAATCTTATCGCTTCCCGGCAGAACAAGGGTCAGGGGGCCCGGCCAAAACCTTTCCATTAACCGCCGGGCCTTTTCCGGGACAAAACCGGCGTACCTGCATACCATTTCAATACCTGCAATATGTACAATCAGGGGATTGTCCCTGGGCCTTCCCTTGGCGGTGAAAATGCTTTCCACGGCCCTGCCGTCCAGGGCGTTTGCCCCCAGGCCGTAAACGGTTTCAGTGGGAAAGGCCACCAGCCCCCCCCGGCGTAAAACAGACCCGGCCCGCCGGATTATTTCCGGGTCCGGGCAGCTGCCGTCCACCCGCCAGAAAGCCGTCCGCTTTGTTTCCGGGGTCATTGCCAATCACTCCGCATCCAGAAGGTAGTATAACACAAATTTGGAGTTTGTAGAATACCGGCCGGCCGCCGGGAATACAATCAATTGGAGGAGGTCGGGGTGTTTGACCGGCGAGATTGGCTTTTTTGCCGCCCTGGGCCTGGGAGCGCTGCATTCCCTGGAGCCCGGCCACGGCAAGGGAATAATGGGGTCCTACCTGCTGGTATCCGGGGCCGGCCTGAAAGATGTACTGGCCCTGGGCGTCACCTCGGCCCTGACCCATACCCTGGTGGTGCTGGCCGGGTCATTGGTTCTCCATACGGCCGCCGGCGCGGTCTCCACCGCTTCGGGCCTGCCCGCCGCCCGGTTTGAATGGTTTCTGAGTCTGCTGTCCGGCCTTTTGATCACGGCCATCGGCCTGTCCATGTTCCGCCGGGCAGTCTCGGCAAAACCGCCGCCCGGCTGCGGCTGCCCCGCCCACGGCGGGCCGGGGCGGCGGCCGTCCAGCCCCCTGGCCGGCGCCTTCCTGGTGGGACTCAGCAACGGGCTGACGCCCTGCCCGGGGTCCCTGGCGGTGGCCCTGATGTCCCTCAACACCGGAAGTCTCTGGCCGGGGATGTGGGTTGTGCTGGCCTTCGGCATCGGCGGGGCAATTTCCCTGGTGCTGGCGGGCCTGGTTTTCGCCCGGATTTCATCCTGGGCGGGGCTCACCGGCGGCCGGGGCCTCGGCCGGGCGACGGCCCTGGCCGCATCGTGCCTGATCACCGCCATAGGCCTGGTTACTCTCACCGGGGTACTGCTAAAAACTAGTAATTAAAATTTTTGGTATTGTTGTCATAACGCGGTATTTTCTTGATCTCCGGAACTCCCATTTCCCAATTATTTAAGGGTTTGGCCCAATATATCTATATTTAGTATTATCTTTTTATTGATCAAACAATATATTGAAAAATATTACAAAAATCTTTTTTTTAATAATGAATTATTCGATGCGCAGGAACATTGTTTTTTTTATAGAATATTTTATTATTGTTTAAGGCAAACTACATTATAGATTAATTTTAAATAACAGGTGAAAACATGAAAAAATACTTGGAAAAAGAATTTGCATTGTTAGAAGAGTTAAAAATAAAATATCCCGAATACTCGGAAAAATTTAGGTCCATTTTTGAATCGGAATGCCTTCCCGTTCCTATGACTTTTCCTCTTTTTTATTGTACTGAACATGTGCTAACAGCAGAGGTTGTAATGAACTTGTCATCAGTTGCCATTGAGTATTTTATAAAAAGATATTTCGAAGTAGTTCAAAATCTAATCAACAGTATCAATCCAAAATTATTAAAAAAATTTTTTATTAAAAATCTGAACTATGAACATTGGGAGAAATTGGCCAATCAAGAACCTTTTTTTGAATGGTTAGTTTCGGAAGGGCTAGCCTGTTTCAATAGAGTTCGCAGGCTTATTAATGTAACCACAATAGATGATTTAGCTGCGTTAGTTAGGCAGCTTGAATATTTGATGGCATTTTTATCTAACATCGAAGATCCCCAAGAAATATTAGGTTATTTATATGATTTGCCACAGTGGCTTGAAGATGACCTGAAAGAAAAAGATTTGTTAATAACTGAGAGACACATACTACATGACTGGCATAAATATTTGTCATATCATATTAAAAAACAAGCCGTTGAGACTTATTATTATTCTGACATTCAGATGGGTAAGGTTTCTGAGGTTAAAATTAAATTAATTAATTATATAGTTGATCAATCACTTATTTTAAAATGGCCTGATTTGCAAAATGCAACCAGAAAATTATTTACAGGGGGAAAATTATATGAATTTCCGGCACCTAATAGGACATCGGATCCAGCTGCATGAAGTTGTTGCCGAAAAGATCTTTTGTCGAAGATATGATATTTTTGATAAGAACACGAGTGAAGATAAGGTGGGTGTAAACATTAATGTGTCAACAAGGGCTAAATTAATTAATTCTCATCAAGCATATGCTTATTTAAGTATCAAGATTGTCAGTTCCGATCCAAAAGTAATTGATTTGGAAGTGATTTTAAGGGGTTTGTGTCATGCATCTGATTCTAATAAAAAATTATTAAAAAAATTTATTGAGGCGCAGGCATTGCCATTGTTACTTCCTTGGGCCAGAGAATTAATCTCAAGCCTTACCATAAAAATGGGTATGCCACCCTTGATGCTGCCACTAGTAAGTGTTCTTGAAACCCTGGAGAACAATATTGCAACGCCCCGGCAATAGGAGTGTACCTGATGTTAATAAATTTTATTCATTCGGACCCGCACATGGACGAGATTAATTCGAGACAAGAAATTAAAGAATTAGCTAATTTTATTTTTAATAATCGCAATTTGGCATTTGAAGCTGCAAAAATTATAAGAGGAGGAGATAATAAAAAAGATATGATCAGCTAGTAGTAAGTGCCCTACTTAATAACCCCGCACTTTCTGATTTAATAGATAAATTAAATCCAGCATTCAATCTTGCTTTTAAGCCCCCCAATGATATGATTTGCTTCAGGGGAAAAAACGAATTAGACCGGCTAGGGATGGTCAGAGGTGGAATATTGGAATCTCTACTATTAAGGATAATGTCCTCAAGAGGTTATGGACTCATCCAAAACAATTGCTTAATTGAGATTGATGGTGTTATCCAGCGATTCCACAGATGTCCTTATCCGCAAACAATGGACATTACAGGAATAGACAAACAGCAAGACCCTAGTTGTGGAGAAATGTATGAATGTAAGGTGGGTCAAAGATATTTAAACAGTGACGATTTAAATTTTATGTGTCATTTAATATCAGTCTTTAATAAAAGAGGTTGCCAAGGATTATTGGTTGGCTTGGTTTGTTTAGAAGGAAAAAACATGTTAATTAATCATGTAGAAAAAAAGCTGAAAATGAAGTTCCAGAATATAATAAGCAGGGAAAATCTTTTAAGCCTTTGGGAATACGACGAAGTTAAAAAACTTATTAGTTGATTAAGAACTACTGAAAGGCTTTTTTTTGTTTAGACTAATTCATCTTTTCAGCTTTTACCAGCCTCTCCCGGCCGGCAAGGTCGGGAAACACCTCCACCCTCCAGCCGGGACCCAGTATTTCCCGCAGCGCCGCCCCCTGTCCGGGGGCTATTTCCATCAGCAGGCGCCCGCCGTCCCGCAGCAGTTCCCTGGCCTGGGGAACCAGGCGGCGGTAATGGTCCAGCCCGTCCGGCCCCCCGTCCAGGGCCTCCCGCGGCTCGTGGTCCCGTACTTCGGGCATCAGCCCGGGGATTTCGGAGGAGGGGACATAGGGCAGGTTGGCGGCCGCCAGGTCGGCCTTAAAGCCCGGTATGTCCAGCAGCGGTTCCAGCAGGTCGCCCCGCCTGAACTCCACCCTTTCCAGGACCCCGTTCCTCGCCGCGTTTTCCCTGGCCACTTCCAGGGCCCCGGGGGAAATGTCGGTGGCGTAAATCCTGGCGGATTCCAGGAAGACCGCCAGGGAGACGGCTATGGCCCCGGACCCGGTGCCTACGTCCGCCACAACCGGCGCGGGAAGGTCTTTTAAGATTTCCAGGGCCTTTTCCACCAGCAGCTCGGTCTCGGGCCTGGGAATGAGAACCGCCGGGCCCACCAGGAAGTCCAGCCCCATGAACTCCTTGTGCCCTGTGATGTAGGCCAGGGGCTCGCCCCCGGCCCTTCTCTCCAGCAGCCGCCGGAACGTCTCTTCCTGGCCGGGGGAAAGCCGGTCCGGCCCGTCCCTGTACAGGGCGGCCCGGTCCCTGCCGGTGCAGTGGCCCAGCAGGGCCTCGGCGTCGACCCGGCCCGCGCCCGCGCACCTTCCGGCCAGGTACCCCGCCGCGTAATTCAGCCACTGGCTGATGTTCAAAGCTGTTCACCGCTTTCAATGTTCATGTTTAACCAAAACTGCCATATCGGGCAGGGTTATTGTTCGGGAATCCAGAATCAAGAATTCAGAATCCAGAATAACAAAACAGGAGCCGAAAGACATAAAGGTATTCTGACTCCTGAATTATGACTTCTGGATTCTGGCTCCTGGATTCTGGATTCCGACCCCAAAAGACATCCCAAAAGCCTCATCTCACTCCACCTGCTTGAGTTTTTCGGCCTGGTCGGTGGTCACCAGGGCGTCTATGATCTCGTCCAGGTCGCCCATCAGTATTTCCTGCAGGCGGTGGGAGGTAAGCCCGATGCGGTGGTCGGTAACCCTGTTCTGGGGGAAGTTGTAGGTCCTGATCCGCTCGCTCCTGTCCCCGCTGCCCACCTGGGACTTGCGGGTGCTGGCTATCTTTTCCCTCTGCTCCTGCTCGGCCCGGTCCTTGAGCCTGGCCCGCAGCACCCTCATGGCCCGGTCCTTGTTCTTGTGCTGGCTCTTTTCGTCCTGGCAGGAAACCACGATGCCGGTAGGCAGGTGGGTGATGCGCACCGCCGACTGGGTGGTGTTCACCGACTGGCCGCCGGGGCCGGTGGAGCAGAAAAGGTCTATCCTCAGGTCGTTGGGGTTTATCTCCACCTCCACCTCCTCGGCCTCCGGCAGCACCGCCACCGTGGCCGCCGAGGTGTGAACGCGGCCCCCGGACTCGGTGGTGGGCACCCGCTGCACCCTGTGCACGCCGCTTTCAAACTTCAGCTTACTGTACGCCCCTTTTCCCTCGATCATGAAGATGACTTCCTTGAAGCCTCCCAGGTCGGTAAAATTGGTGTTCATTATCTCGACTTTCCAGCCCTGGCGTTCCGCGTAGCGGGTGTACATCCTGAAGAGGTCGGACGCGAACAGGGCGGCCTCCTCGCCGCCGGTGCCGGCCCTGATTTCCACCAGCACGTTTTTTTCATCATTGGGGTCCCTGGGTAATAGCAGCACTTTAAGCTTTTTTTCCAGGGACTCCTTCTTTTCCTTCAGTTCTTCCAGCTCGGCCTCCACCATCTCCCGGAAGTCGGACTCCAGCTTATCCTCCAGCATCTCCCGGGCCTCTTCGATCCCCTCCAGGGCCTTTTTATAATCCCGGTATACACTCACCACTTCGCCCAGGTCGGAATGGGACTTGACCAGTTGCTGCCAGCGGCTGTTGTCGGCTATTACCGCCGGGTCGCCGATCTGCCTTTCCAGTTCTTCATATTTATTTTCAAGACTGGCCAGTTTATCCAACATTGACCTGATCCTCGCTCCTTTGCAAAGCTGCCCCCACCACCGGAAGGGGCGCCTTAACGTTATCCTTGCTATCCTTGTTATCCTCATCCCGCAAAACCGCACCCAAGGCCGAGATGGCCACCTCCACCTGGCTGCCGTCGGGCTCTCCGGTGGTTAACGACTGCATCCACCTGCCCGGGGCAATGAGTAGGCGGCACAGGGCATTGTCGGCATACTTGGCGGACAGCTTGAGGGCCTCGTAGGAAACGCCGGCCAGCACCGGGAGCAGCAGCACCCGTGAAGTTATGCGCCACCACAGCACCTGATGCCCCAGCAGGCTAAAAAAGAATATGCTCAAAACCATTACGATAAGCAAAAAGCTGGTTCCGCACCGCGGGTGGAAGGTGCTGAAACGCTGCACTTTTTCCACCACCAGTTCCTCGCCGGCCTCGAAGGCGTTTATTACCTTGTGTTCAGCCCCGTGGTACTGAAAGACCCTCTTTATATCCTGGAGACGGCCGATCAAAACCACGTAAAGCAAAAAAATGCCCAGCCTCAAGACACCCTCCAGCACGTTCTGGGCAAAACTGCCCTGCACCTGGTTTTTTAAAAAGTGGGCCGCCCCGGTGGGAACAACCACAAAGAGCACCACCGCCAGGGCAAAGGCCAGCCCGATGGTCACTACAATCTCGGTCTTGCTGAGCTCTTCATCTTCGCCCATGGCCCGGCTGGCCGAAAAACTCAACGCCTCGATGCCGATCACCAGGGATTCCACCAGGGCCACCACCCCGCGAATGAGGGGCCATTTTAAAAAGGGATACCTCCTGGTAACCGATCCGACCCGCTTGCTGTCGACAACAATGTTTCCTTCGGGCACCCGGACGGCAATGGACCTGGTATGCGGCCCGCGCATCATCACACCCTCGATAACGGCCTGGCCCCCGTACTGAAAATTATTTGCCATAAAACAGCCTCCATGCCCAATGCATCTTTAAAAGTAAACAGCAGAGCCCGGGGCTCTGCCAGCTATACTATTTCAGGCCGTATTTTTTACGGAACCTGTCGGCCCGGCCGCCAATTTCCACCTGCCGCTGGGACCCGGTGTAAAATGGGTGGCACTTGGAGCAAATTTCCACTTTCATTTCCTTGCGGGTCGAGCCTGTCTCAAAAGTCTCCCCGCACACACAGGTCACCTTGGCTTTTTGATATTTGGGATGAATTCCTTCCTTCATGGGTTCACCTCTTCCTTCTGCAATTGAAACCTGCAATTGAAACCCGGTACGAGAGTACACGGAGTACACGGATCTCAGCAATTCACAGTGTACACACCATAAAATTATACCACAGCGGGTTTTAGCCCGCAAGAAATTTACCCTTGATTTTTTCGGCCTATCTCACCGGGCGGCTGAAATTACCCACCTCCAGGCCCGGCACCTTACGCAGCGCGTCAATCAGCCCGGGGATGCCGGCAATTTCGCCTTTGGGACGGGGAAGCCCGGCAAAGAGGCAGTCAGGGTCAATATTGAGATTTCTCAGTTGAACCATGTGTACGCCGGTTTCCCTGATCAAGCCGGCCAGGGCCTCCATTTCCTCCGCCCGGTCGGTAAGCCCGGGCAGGACAAGCAGGTTTAAAGAAGTATAGACTCCCGCCTGCACCGCCGTCCTTATTGAGGCGCGCACGTCGGCCAGTCCGTACCCCCGGGGCCGGTGGTAGGCATTGTACACCTCCTCCCGGGCGCTGATCAGGCTTACCCGGATGGAATCCAGGCCGGACCGGCACAGTGTTTTCAGCGCCCCGGTATTGCCGGCGTTGGTATTGATATTGACGGTGCCGCACCCGGTTTTGTCCCTTATCTTGAGGAGGGCGTCCCGGATTAATTCCCCGGCCATGGTCGGCTCGCCCTCGCACCCTTGCCCGAAGCTGATGATGGCCTCTTCGGCCCTCTCCAGGTGCCTGGTCCCCAGTTCAGCCACCTCCTCCACCGAAGGCGTGAAGTCTATCCTTGCCTGGGGGGACGGGCAGCACTCGGCCGGCTGCAGCGATATGCACCCCAGGCAGCCGGCGTTGCAAGACCTGGAAACCGGTATCCCCCCCTCCCAGCGGGCATAAAAAATATTCTGGGCGGTAAAACAGCCGTATTCCAGGGCGCACCTGGAAAGCTGGCGGGCAATCCGGTTGCCGGGCAGCTCGGCCAGCAGCTTCTCCACCAACCCCGGCAGTTCCTGAGTGTTATAA
>JAILZP010000076.1 GCA_023512435.1 Peptococcaceae bacterium
GAGCCTAGAGCCGGTTCAGCCGGAGGATCGAAAGCCCGGATCTCTTAACCGCACCCCCGGCCCCAAATTTTCATTGTTTGATGGTGCCGTTTATTGCGGCATGGGGGTCTGAATTCTGGATTCTGGATTCCCGACCCTTAAGAAAAGACTTCTTGGCATTGATTATCCGCCTCAGGAACCGACCGGTGTGGGAGGCCGGATTGGCGGCCACATCCTCCGGGGTTCCCGCGGCCACCAGGGTGCCTCCCCGGTCGCCTCCCTCCGGTCCCAGGTCGATGATGTAGTCCGCCGTCTTGATCACGTCCAGGTTGTGCTCTATGACGATGACGGTGTCTCCGGCGTCCACCAGCCTGTGCAGGACCTTCAGCAGCCTGTCTATGTCGTCCATGTGCAGCCCGGTGGTGGGCTCGTCAAGGATGTAGACGGTCCTGCCGCTGGACCGTCGGGACAGCTCGGCGGCCAGCTTTACCCGCTGGGCCTCGCCCCCGGACAGCTCCGGGGCGGGCTGGCCCAGCCTGATGTAGCCCAGCCCCACGTCCTGGAGGGTCTTCAGCCGGCGGTGAATCTTGGGGTGGTGCTGGAAAAACTGGACCGCCTGGTCCACCGTCATATTCAGCACGTCGGAAATATTCATCCCCCTGTACCTGACCTCCAGGGTTTCCCGGTTGTAGCGCAGCCCCTTGCAGACCTCGCACGGCACGTATACGTCGGGCAGAAAATGCATCTCGATCTTGATGATGCCGTCACCCTGGCAGGCTTCACAACGGCCCCCCCTGACGTTGAAACTGAACCGGCCGGGCCTGTAGCCCCTCACCCTGGCCTCGGGGGTCTGGGAAAAGAGTTCCCGGATATCGTTGAATACCCCGGTATAGGTGGCCGGGTTGGACCTGGGGGTGCGCCCGATGGGGGACTGGTCCACCTCGATCACCTTGTCCAGGTGTCCGGTCCCCCTGATCTCCCGGCAGGCACCCGGCTTAACCCGGGACCCGTTCAGTTCCAAGGCCAGCCTCTTGTAAAGAACCTCATTGACCAGGGTGCTTTTGCCCGACCCGGAAACACCGGTCACGCAGACAAAGACGTTCAGGGGGAAGAACACGTCGATGTCCTTGAGGTTGTTCTCTGCGGCCCCCAGCACCTCGATCCCCCTGCCGTTGAGCGGGCGGCGCAGCGGCGGCACCGGAATGAATTTTTCGCCGCTCAGGTAGCGGCCGGTGATGGAGTCCGGGCTGTTGACGATGTCCTCCAGGGTGCCCCTGGCCACCACCCGCCCGCCGTTTTCCCCGGCGCCGGGGCCCATGTCGATGATGTAGTCGGCCGTCCGGATGGTGTCCTCGTCGTGCTCCACCACGATCAGGGTGTTGCCCGCGTCCCGCAGCCGGATCAGGGTGTCCAGGAGCCTGCGGTTATCCCGCTGGTGCAGGCCGATGCTGGGCTCGTCCAGGATGTACAGCACCCCCGTCAGGCCGCTGCCGATCTGGGTGGCCAGCCGGATGCGCTGGGCTTCCCCGCCGGAAAGGGTTCCGGCGGCCCGGTTCAGGGTCAGGTAATCCAGCCCCACATTGACCAGAAATCCCAGCCGCTCGTTTATTTCCTTCAGGATCTGCCTGGCGATGACCCTCTCCCGGTCGGTTAAATCCAGGTTATGGAAAAAATTCAGGGAATCGGCCACCGACATGCGGGTGACCTCCTCTATGGAAAGCCCCCCCACCTTCACCGCCAGGGCCTCCGGGCGCAGGCGGGCGCCCCGGCACCGGGGGCAGGGCCTGGTCCCCATGTATTTTTCAATCTCCTGGCGCATGTACTCCGAGTTTGTCTCCCGGTAGCGCCGGGCCAGGTTGTTCACCACCCCCTCGAAGGGCGTGCAGTAGCTGTGGGAAAGACCCCGGGACCCGCTTAAAACCACCCTGACCGGTTCCGGGCCGGTGCCGTACAGTATTTTATCCAGATCCTCCGGGCGCATGTCTTTTACCGGAACGTCCAGGCTGAAGCCGTATTTTCCGGCCACCGCCTCCAGGACGGCAAATGAATTCTGGCTCCTCATCCAGCCCTCGATGGCCCCGCCGTTGATGGACTTGCCCTTGTCGGGGATGAGCAGGTCCGGGTCAATCTCCTGTTTGACTCCCAGCCCGGTGCAGGCGGGGCAGGCCCCGAAGGGATTGTTGAAGGAAAACAGGCGCGGGGCAAGCTCCGGAATGCTGATTCCACAATCCGGGCAGGCCAGGTTTTCACTGAAAATAATCTCCTCCCCGCCGCCCGCCGCCACCACCGCCAGCCCGGCGGCGTGCCTGAGGGCGGTTTCCAGGGAGTTGGCCAGGCGCTTTTCCGAACCGGGGCGCAGTACAATCCGGTCGATGACAATCTCTACGG
>JAILZP010000050.1 GCA_023512435.1 Peptococcaceae bacterium
CCCATGTCGCAGGCGCCCTGGACGTTGTTCTGGCCCCGCAGGGGGTTCACCCCGCTGAAGGGCTTGCCGATATGGCCGCAGAGCATGGCCAGGTTGGCTATGGCAAAGACATTGTGGGTGCCGCAGATGTGCTGGGTTACCCCCATGGTGTAGAGGATGGTGGCGTTTTCGGCCCGGGCGTAGCCCCTGGCCACCTCCCGGATGACACCGGCGGGGATCCCCGTGATGCTTTCGGCAAATTCGGGGGTGTACCTGGACACGGTGGCCCTGAAGGCCTCGAAGTCCTCGGTGCGCCGGTCCACGAATTCCTTGTTGTACAGACCTTCTTCGATAATCACGTTGGCCATGCCGTTCAGCAGGGCTATATCGGACCCGGACCTGATCTGCAGGTGGCGCTTTGCCAGGCCGGCCACCGCGGTCTTCCGGGGGTCAACCACCACCAGGGTGGAACCCTTCCGGACCGCCTTTTTGACCTGGAGCCCGATGATTGGGTGCGATTCAAAGGTGTTGGTGCCGACGGCCAAAATAAAGTCGGCCCCGGCAATGTCGGAGATGGGGTTGGTCATGGCCCCGCTCCCGAATGCTGCCGCCAGACCGGCGACAGTGGGAGCGTGTCAGAGGCGGGCGCAGTGATCGATGTTATTGGTGCCGATCACCGCCCGGGTCAGTTTCATGAGCAAATAGTTTTCCTCGTTGGTGCAGCGGGCCGAGGCCAGCACCGCCAGGGAGTCCGGGCCGTGTTCATCCCGGATGGAGGCAAGCTTCCGGGCCACCAGCCCGATGGCTTCTTCCCAGGTGGCTTCCACGAACTGCCCGTCTTTTTTAATCAGGGGTGCGGTCAGCCGGTCCGGGTGGTGAATGAAGCCGAACCCGAAGCGGCCCTTGACGCAAAGGGCCCGGCCGTTGACATCCCCGTCGCAGGAGGTCACCCCCACCACCTGTCCGTCTTTCACGTTCAGGTCGAAGGTGCATCCTGTGCCGCAGTACGGGCAGGTGGTGCGCACCTTTTTGACTTCCCAGGTCCGGGCGGAAGAACGCAGGGCCTTCTCCTGCAAGGCCCCGGTAGGGCACACGGCCACGCAGTTGCCGCAGAAAACGCACTCGCCGGATCCGGCCAGGGTGGCGTCCATGGCCGGGCCAACCTTGGTCTTAAAGCCCCGGTAGGTGAAGTCCACCACGCTGTTGCCCTGTATTTCGGCGCACATGCGGATACACTTGCCGCAAAGTATGCACTTGTTCATATCCCTGACGATGAAGGGGTTGTCGTCCTCCAGGGGGTAGCTGTGCCTCTCCCCGGCGAACTGACCCCCGTTGCGGACCCCGTACATGTAGGCGTAGTCCTGGAGCCGGCAGTCCCCGTTCCGGCCGCAGGTCAGGCAGTCCTCGGGGTGATTGGCCAGCAGCAGCTCGATTATTGTCTTCCTGGCTTCAATCACCGCCGGGGAGTCCGTTTCCACCACCATTCCGTCGGCGGCGGCGGTGGCGCAGGATATAACCAGGTTCCTGGCCCCTTTAACGTCCACCACGCACATCCGGCAAGACCCGGCCCTGCTCAGATCGGGGTCGTGACACAGGGTGGGGATAAAGATTCCCAGCTTTCCGGCCGCTTCCAGTATGGTGGTCCCCTGGGGCACGGTCACCTGTTTTCCGTTTATCGATAATGTTACTTCAGCCACTGATCCCTGTCCCTCCTTCAGAGGTTCTCCAACTTCCTGAGTTTTTCCAGCACGTCATTTAGCCCCAGGGCCTCGGCCCAGGAAACCTCCACGAACTCTCCGTCCTTTTTCAGCTGCGGGGCAGCGGGCCGGTCGCAGTACAGCAGTTCCAGTCCCAGCCGGCCCTTCAGGCACAGCGGCCTGCCGGGGCCGGGGGTTCCGGCGGTTACACCGATTACCCTGCCGTCCCTGATGTTAAGGTTGAAGCTGCAGCCACTTTCGCAAAAGGTACAGGTGACCGGCTTCTTCTCAATCTCCCAGGTGCGGCCCTTGCCTGCCATGCGCTTGTAGGTCAAGGCACCCACAGGGCAGACCGCCACGCAGCGGCCGCAGTAAACGCAGCCGGACTCGCCCAGGGTGGTGTCCATGGGCGGAGCAACCTTGGTGTTAAAGCCCCGGTAGGCGAAGTCTATTACCGCCCTCCCCTCCACCCGGGCGCAGGTTCGGACGCACCGGCCGCAAAGGATGCACTTGTTCAGGTCGCGGACAATATACGGGTTGCTCTCGTCCAGGGGGTACCGGTGCCTCATGCCCTCAAATCCCGGACCCCTGACGCCGTAGCGGAAGGCGTAGTCCTGCAGCCGGCAGTCGCCGTTCTTTTCACAGGTCAAGCAGTCCTGGGGGTGATTGGCCAGCAGCAGCTCCAGTATGGTTTTCCGGGCTTCCACCACCGCCGGCGACTCGGTATGAACCACCATGCCCTCGGTGGCCTCGGTAACGCAGGAGGCCGGCAGGTTGCGCATTCCGGGGATTTCCACCACGCAGATCCGGCACGCCCCGAAGCGGGGTATTTCCGGGTCGTGGCAGAAAGTGGGGATGAAAAACCCGGCCCGGGCCGCGGCGTCCAGTACCGTGGTCCCCCTTGGCACCGTGACTTTAACCCCGTTTACGGTCAGCTTAACAGTTGTCACTTTTTTCTCCCCTCCCGCCTTAAGCCCGCTCGATGGCTTCAAACTTGCAGCCTGCAAGGCAGCTTCCGCACTTGATGCACTTGGCCGGGTCGATGACATGGGGCTGCTTTTTCTCGCCGGTGATGGCCTCGGCCGGGCAGCTTCTCAGGCACTTGCCGCAGCCCTTGCATTTCTCGGGAT
This sequence comes from Peptococcaceae bacterium, assembly GCA_023512435.1. Taxonomy (GTDB): domain Bacteria; phylum Bacillota; class Desulfotomaculia; order Desulfotomaculales; family Desulfocucumaceae; genus JAILZP01. The sequence continues at coordinate 2,807 of JAILZP010000050.1, forward strand.
TGATCCTGTACGTGAGAAGGGCTGTGCATACGCCCGCCGGGCAGCGCTTGTCCTGAATGTGGGCTATATATTCGTCCTTGAAGTACCGCAGGGTGGAGATTATGGGGTTGGGACAGGTCTGTCCCAGGCCGCACAAGGCGGTGTTTTTAACCACCCGGGCCAAACGGTCCAGGGTGTCGATGTCCTCCATCTTACCCTCGCCGTTGCAGATGCGGGTCAGGATCTCCAGCATCCTGGTGGTGCCTTCCCGGCAGGGGGTGCACTTGCCGCAGGACTCCGACTGGGTAAAGGTCAGGAAGAACCGGGCCACGTCCACCATGCAGGTGGTTTCGTCCATCACCACCAGCCCGCCGGAACCCATCATGGCCCCGGCCGAGGTCAGGGAATCGTAGTCCACCGGCAGGTCCAGCAGTTCGTCCGGCAGGCAGCCGCCCGAGGGGCCCCCGATCTGCACGGCCTTGAACTTCTTGCCGCCCTGGATGCCACCGCCGATGGCGAAAATTATATCCCTCATGCTTATGCCCATGGGCACTTCCACCAGGCCGGTGTTGTTCACCTTCCCGGTGAGGGCGAAAATCTTGGTGCCCTTGCTCTTTTCGGTGCCCATGGAGGCGTACCAGGATCCCCCGTTGCGGAGGATCTGGGGCACGTTGGCAAATGTTTCCACGTTGTTCAGGCAGGTGGGCTTGCCCCACAGTCCGCTCTGGGCCGGGAAGGGCGGTCTGACCCGGGGCATCCCCCGGTTGCCCTCGATGGACATGAGCAGGGCGGTTTCCTCGCCGCACACGAAGGCCCCGGCCCCGGCCTTGATTTTAATGTGGAAACTGAAGCCGGAGTTGAATATGTTGTCACCCAGTATGCCGCACTCCTCGGCCTGGGCGATGGCGATCTTAAGACGCTGAATGGCCAGCGGGTACTCGGCCCGCACGTAAATGTACCCCTCGTCGGCGCCCACGGCGTAACCGCAGATCATCATGCCTTCCAGGACCGCATGGGGGTCGCCCTCCAGCACGCTGCGGTCCATGAAGGCCCCGGGGTCGCCCTCGTCGGCGTTGCAGACCACGTACTTCTTGTCGCCCTGGGCCTGGCGCACGAAGCTCCACTTCATGCCGGTGGGGAACCCGGCGCCGCCCCGGCCGCGCAGGCCGGAGGTCTTGACTTCCTCCACCACTTGGTCCGGGGTCAGTTCGAACAGGGCCTTGACCAGCCCGGCATAGCCGTCATTGGCAATATAGTCGGAAATCTCCTCGGGATTGATGTGGCCGCAGTTGTGCAGCACCAGACGCTGCTGGCGGGCGTAGAAGGGCACCGCCTCGTAAGTGACGGCCGCCTCCCCGGTGATGGGGTCCTTGTAGAGCAGCCGGTCCACCACCTCACCGCCGACCAGGTCCCTGGCCACAATCTCGGCCACGTCTTCCTCCTGAACCCGGGTGTAGAAGGTCTTCAGCGGCTCGACAATCATCAGCGGCCCCTGCTCACAGAAGCCGTGGCAGCCGGTTATCTTGACACTTATCCGGTCGGCCAGTCCGTTGGCTTCCAGTTCCTCCTGAAGCTTTCTGACCAGCTTTGGCGACCCCGAGGAAGTGCAGCCGGTACCGGCACAGATTAAAATTTCACGCCTGTCCGTGTCCTTGGACAGACGAATCCCGGCCAGCAGCTCCGCCCTTTTCTGCCGGCAGGCATCATCCTGGTGACAGATGGGTCCTTCCCTGCGGCATTTTATATAATCCTTGCAGGGGCTGGCCGGGGTATGGGCGCACTTGTCGCAGCACTTGTCCATTAAGCTCTTCAAGGCCGATACCTCCTTCCTACTCGTACTTTTCAATGGTGCCCGCAGCCTTGTCTGGAGTCAGCCGGCCGTGGGTGTCGTCGTTTACCATCATCACCGGGGCCAGGCCGCAGGCGCCGAGGCAGGCCACCGTTTCCAGGGTGTAACGAAGGTCTTCCGTGGTTTCGTTTCTGGCCACGCCCAGCTTCTTGGAAACCGCGTCGAACACCTTCGACGCCCCCCTGACGTGGCAGGCGGTGCCCTGGCAGATCCGGATGATATTGCGCCCCCTGGGCTTCAGGTGAAACTGGGCGTAAAAGGTGGCCACACCGAAAGTCTTGCTGAAGGGGATACCCAGCGCCCCGGAAATCTGCTGCATAACCTCCCTGGGCAGGTAGCCGTATATTTCCTGGGCCTCCTGCAGGAGAGGTATCAGCGCGCCCTTCATATCTTTGTACTTGTCCAACGCCTTCCGCAGCTCCTCCTGTTTTGCCGCCGCGTCATCATGTCCGCATTTACAGGTCAAAACCGTAAACCTCCTCTCACTCTTTCCCTTTTTACAGACTCCTGAAAGGCCGGAAAGCGCCGTCCACCGGCCGTTCATACAGGTTCAGCAGCACCTCGCCGTGATGATCCTTGTCTCTGTGACGACGATATGCACCGGAACATCGTGGGGGCCCGGAAAAACGTCCTCCACCACCTGCACCTCGAAGGCCGGAGCCACGAAAACCGTCCCCGGGCGGGTCCGGGGCAGGAAACGGTCGTAAAAACCGCCGCCGTAGCCCAGCCTGTTCCCCCCGGGATCAAAGGCCACCCCCGGCACCACCACCAAGTCCATGTCACCGGGGTCCACCGGGCGCACGAAGCCGGGCCCGGGCTCCAGTATGCCCCAGGCGCCGGGTGCCAGTTCGTCCGGGTAGGCCAGCAGCCTGGAGGGGGTGAGCTTCTTCCCCTTGACGTCGGTGATGGGCACGCACACCTTTTTGCCTTCCTCCAGGGCCCGGGCAATCAGGCTTCCGGTCTGCACCTCGTTTCTAAAATCCACGTATACCATCAGGGATTGCGCCTTGAGGTAGAAAGGCGAGGACAATATTCTATCGACGATAATCCTGCTTTTTTCTTTTACAAGATCAGGGGACAGGGCCATCCTGGCCTTCAGCACGCCCTGCCTTATTTCGCTTCTGTTCAGAAAAACTCCTCCACCAAAACAATAGAAAGACTTATAAAAATTCGCCGTTTAAAGATTAATCTCCTTCTTTCACAGCCGGCCGAAACCCGTAAAAATCAAGGGGCGGGTTTCAACCCCGCCCCGCTTTTTCACCGGCCTCGTTACAGGTTGTATACCTCGGCCCCGTCTAATATCCTCACGCCTTTTTCCCGAAGCACCCTGACGGCTTCGTCAATCTGCTCCACCCTGAACACCACCAGGGCGGCCCTGCTGACCCTGGTCAGAAAGGCGTAGAGGTACTCGATGTTGATGTTGGCCTCCCTGAGGCACTCCAGGGCGCCGGCCAGCCCGCCGGGAGTATCCGGGATTTCCACTGCAATAACATCGGTGGCGTTCACCGAGAAGCCGCTCTCTTTCAAAACCCCGTACGCCCTGTCGGGATCGTTGACAATCAGGCGCAGGATGCCGAAATCGGTGGTGTCCGCTATGGAAAGGGCGCGAATATTTATGCCGTTGTCGCCCAGGACCCTGGTAACCTTGGCCAGCCGTCCCGACTTGTTTTCCAGGAAAACCGAAATCTGCTTGATTCTCACTGCGGCGCAACCTCCTTTAATTCCCAATTCCAAATTCCCAATTCCCAATATTATATTTCCCGCCTGTCCACCACCCGCTTGGCCTTGCCTTCGCTGCGGGGAATGGTCCGGGGCTCCACCAGCTTGATTCTGGCCGAAATCCCCAGCACGCTTGCTATCCGGCTTTTAAGCCTGTATTCAATTTCTTCCAGTTGACGCACCTTGTCGCTGAACCACTTCTCGGACAGTTCCACCCAGATCTCAAGTTCGTCCAGGTTCCCCTTGCGGTCCACCACCAGCAGGTAGTGGGGCTCGGTTTCCCCGAACTCCAGCAGGACGCTTTCCACCTGGGAAGGAAAAACGTTCACCCCGCGGATGATCAGCATGTCGTCGGTACGCCCGGTAACCCGCCTCATCCTTACGTGGGTCCTGCCGCAGGAGCATGGTTCATCGGTCAGCATGGTAATGTCCCTGGTCCGGTAGCGGATGATGGGAAAAGCCTCCTTGGTCAGGGAGGTAATCACCAGTTCTCCCTGCCGGCCGAAGGGCAGCGGATCGCCGGTTTCCGGGTCGATGATCTCGGCCAGGAAGTGGTCCTCGAATATGTGCATGCCCTGCTGGGCGGTGCACTCCATGGACACCCCGGGCCCGATTATCTCACTGAGCCCGTATATATCGTGGGCCTTGATGTCCAGCTTGGCCTCCAACTGCTGACGCATCCTCTCGGACCACGGCTCCGCCCCGAAAACACCCGCCTTGAGGGGCAGCTTCTTAAAGTCGAGGCCTTTATTTTCCCCCTCCTCAGCCAGAAAGAGGGCGTAGGAAGGGGTGCAGGTCAGAATGGTGGCCCCGAAGTCCTGCATAATCATCAGCTGCCGGTCGGTGTTTCCGCCGGAAATGGGAATAACCGTGGCACCCACCAGCTCGGCCCCGTAGTGAACCCCCATGCCCCCGGTGAACAGCCCGTAGCCATAGGCGTTTTGCACCACGTCCCCCCTTGTGGCCCCGGCCATGGTCAGCGACCGGGCCATCAGCTGTGCCCAGGTGCGAATGTCATTTTTAGTATAGCCCACCACCGTCGGTTTGCCGGTGGTCCCGGAGGAGGCGTGCACCCGCACCACTTCTTCCATGGGCACCGCAAACATGTCAAAGGGATAGTTGTCCCGCAGGTCCTGTTTCACGGTAAACGGCAATTTTCTCAGGTCTTCCAGGGTCCTGATGTCCGCGGGCCCGATTCCCTTTGCGTCCATCACCTTCCTGTAAAAAGGAACATTGCCGTATACCCGCTCCACCGTCGATTTCAGCCGTTGCAACTGCAGCTCCCGTAATTTCTCCCGGGGCATGGTCTCAAATTCCCGGTCCCAGTACATAATTTACCCCTTTCGTAGCATCTGTTTCACCGGTCTTTGGTCTCAGCTTCATTCCCCGCTGAAGGCCTAAATTTATACGGCCGGTAAATACAAATTACATATACCTTTCAACACCACAGTCCATATTCCTTCAAAAAACAGGTCCCACAGTCAACTTTAGTCCCAGACCGCTTCCACCTCCGGGCCCCCGGCGACCCTCAGTTCATGACAGCTCCGGCCGGCGATGTCCCTCCCCCGGGCGTCGAAAGCAATCCCCGGGACGATCACCAGGTCGGCACCGGTCCCGTATTCAATCAGCGCATCCCGCATGTCGGCCACCGTCAGCAGCCCGGCGCAGCCAATGGAACCCCCGAAGAAACGGTTTTTAACGGCTGCGATACGGACGGCCGGACTCCCGGCGGAAAACCTCTCCAGCCCCATTTTAACCGCCGGGTAGCCCAGTTCCGAGGTCAACAGCAAAGCCTCCCGGGCTCCTTTGCGCCTGGCCGCTGCGGCTATCTTCTCCACTGCGGCCGGGTCGATGTCATAATCAAAGACCAGCCCGGAAGGGCGTCCATTCTCTTTAACAATTTCAACCACAGCCATCTCCCCTCCCCTGATCACCTCCACGGAGGGATTCCTTCCCGCCAGCACCCTCCGGAAGGCGTCCACCCTGGACCTTGCCGGGATCCCGTTCACCGAGGCGATGGTATCTCCGGCCCTGATCCCGGCCCTGCAGGCGGGGGACCCCGCCATCACCCCGGCCACTTCCGCCCTCAGGTCCTCAATAACGGGCGGCTCCAAGGTTACCGGAACCTTCAGCCGGAACCTGATTCCGGTTATAAATTCGTGCAGCCGCCTCCTTAATTCCCGGGGCGGCCTGAACCCCGGCGGCGAAAAACGGGTATGGCCGGGCAAAAAGACCCTGACCGTGGCCGCCCCGTTCCGGTCAAGGAACTCCAGGGTGCCGGCCAGGTCCTCCCAGCCGGTCAGGTGCGGTACGGCCACCACGCTGCCGTGGCAGGGAACAGCCGCCTCTCTCAGCAGGGCCGGGGATTCCACCGCTGTTTGAGCCCGGGGGTCGTTCATAAGATATTTTCTCAGCGAAATACTTGAGCTGTTCAGCGAAAGGGTGATCACCACCCCGCCAAGGGAAGCCAGAAAATCCACAGTTTCCCGGTCAAGCATGGTGCCGTTGGTGGTGATCCTGATCTCGGCCCGGGGCAGCTTGTTTCTAGTCAATTCCAGGATTTCCCTAAACCGGGGGTGAACGAAGGGTTCCCCCTCCATCAGCCTGGTCACCGATTCACCGATAACCACCGGTTTGCCCGGATCCATCAATGTCAGGGCTTCATCCACCAGGTCCATTGATATGGCCGGCATCCGCCGGGTCTCGACGGAGGGGGGATTTTGTCCGTGGCTGCAGAACCTGCACCGAACGTTGCAGGTCGAAATTACCGGCAATATGTTCGACCGGGCGGCGCTTTCCAGGACCAGATCTTTTACCGTCATTTCCGGGGCTTTTTGCCGAACAATTTCACCCACAGATCCAAGTCCCTTCAATCAAGTTATTAACAGACTTATACACATTATCCACAGATCCTGCCCTGAAAAAAGAGGGGTGAACCAGGAGCGCGAAAAGGTTCTGAGCCCTTAAAATTAAAGGCTTTTAACCATTTTTAAGGCCTTTTTCGCTGTCAAAAAAAAAGTTCTCCCGCCAATATTGTTAACTCAATGTTATGGTTTTTTTAGCTTAAAAATTTTCCCGGTCCAATTCAAGATTCGGCACGGCATTAAGAGAAAGATCGGCGAAATCCCCTTTCAGAAACCGGTAGTAGGCCGCACAGGCAATCATGGCGGCATTGTCGGTGCACAGCACCGGGGGAGGGCAGACCACCCGCAGTCCGTGCCGGGCGGAGGCCTCGCTCATGCCGGATCGCAGGAGGCGGTTGGCCGCCACTCCCCCGGCCAGCAGAACAGTCCCGGCCCGGTACTGCAGGGCGGCTTCCATGGATTTGAAAACCAGCACGTCCACCACGGCCTGCTGAAAACTGGCCGCCAGGTCGGCGGTGTTGACCTCTTCCCCCCTCTGGCGGGCATTGTGAAGAAAGTTGACCACCGCCGATTTTAGGCCGCTGAAGCTGAAATCCAGGCTGCCCTCCTCCAGGTAGGCCCGGGGAAGCGCTATGGCCGTGCCGCAGCCGCCGGCCGCCAGCCTGTCGATCAGCGGCCCGCCGGGATAGCCCAGGCCCATGGCCCTGGCCGCTTTGTCAAAGGCTTCACCGGCGGCGTCGTCCCTGGTCCTGCCCACCACCCGGTAACTGCCGTGGCCGTACATGACCACCAGGTCGGTATGCCCCCCGCTGACCACCAGGCAGACCAGGGGGAATTCCAGGCCCGGTTCCGCCAGAAAATTGGCGTAAATGTGCCCCTCCAGGTGGTTTACCGCAATCAGGGGTATGTCCAGGGCGTAGGCCAGGGCCTTTGCGGCCGAAACCCCCACCAGCAGCGCCCCCACCAGGCCCGGCCCGTGGGTGACCGCCACGGCGTCCAGCGATTCAAAGCCGATTCCGGCGGTATCCAGGGCTTCCCGGATTACCCCGTTGATCAGCTCCAGGTGTTTGCGGGAAGCCACCTCGGGGACCACACCGCCGAATTTTTTGTGGACATCGATCTGGGAAGATATGATGTTGGCCAAAATATCCACGCCATCCCGGACGACGGCCGCCGAGGTTTCGTCGCAGGAGGTCTCAATGGCCAGAATCAGAGCCATAAATCACACCCGATCCGGTATTACCGTTGATAAAATAAAATTATTATATCACAAAACTTGGGTGAAGAGAAAAAGCTTGGGCTATTAGCCATTAGCTATTAGCGGATAGAAAAAATGCAAGCATGTATTATCGGTGGAAAGCTAACAGCTAAAAACCAACAGCTAACAGCTAATACCTGGCCCCGGGCCTCCGGCTAAAAAGATATAGCCATTTCCGCCAGCAGGTCCCGGAACACTTTCCCGGTGGACTCGTTGATCACCACGTCCGCCCGGTCATCCCACGGGGTCGGGTCCCGGTTGACAATGGCCAGCCGCCTGGCCAACCGGGGCAGTCCCGCCACCGGGTATACCTGCAGGCTGCTGCCGGCCACAATCATCAACTGGCAGCCGGTCAGGGCTTTTTCAGCCCGGTAAAAATCGTCGCTCATCGGGTCCTCGAACAAAACCACGTCGGGCCTCAAGATCCCCCCGCACCCGGCACACCGGGGCGGGTTTTCCCCCCGGTCGTACCTGGAAAAAAGTTCTTCCATGGGGTAGTGGTCCCCGCAGGCCATGCAGCGGCATGTCCGCAGGTGGCCGTGGACCTCCCACACCCGGCGGGACCCTGCCCTGGTGTGCAGGCTGTCCACATTTTGGGTGATCACTCCCGTGATCAGGCCTTCCCTCTCAAGCGCCGCCACGGCCCTGTGGGCGTCGTTGGGCTGTATGCCGGCCATATTCCTCCACCGGGCCAGGTTGGTGTCGTAAAAGGCTGCCGGGTCCCTCTGAAGGGCGGTCAGGCTGGCCGCTTTAACCGGGTCAATTTTGGTCCACAGGCCGGTTCCGGGACTCCTGAAGTCGGGTATCCCGCTTTCGGTGGAAATCCCGGCCCCGCTTAAAACAAAACAGGGGCTGTTGTTTTTAATCAACCCGGCCAGGGCCGAAATTTTTTCTGCATACGGTTTCATAAAGCGCCTCCCTTAAAAAAAACCGCAGGCCTGCTGCGGTTTTCCTTTATGCCCTCAGTCCACCTTGGCCACCCTGATTCCGCAGTATGAGCAGAATTTGCCGCCGGGGGGCAGGTCAACCTTGCATTCCGGGCAGGTCAGGCTCTTTGGCTGCAGTTTTTCAATCTGCTGATTGACGGCCCTGATTTCGTCTTCCAGCCTGGCCGTGCTCTGGCAGAGGCGGTCAATTTCACCATCCACGTCCGCGGCGCCCTTGTACTTCTGAAAGACCAGGGCACCCAGTCCGGCCAGGTTGTTTTCCATCTCTTTTTCCAGCTTGGAAAGCTCATACTTCAATTTGGTCACTTCAATCAGTTCCCCTGACTTGCGGGTGGCCTCCTTCGCCAGGCCGCCCAGCTCTTTTGCCTTCTCACCGACTTTTTGAAAGAAATCCGCCATAAAAAATTCACCTCCACTTAAAAAATTTTATGACCCCGGTACCGCTTCACCCTTCGCAGGAATCTCCCATGCTTTTAAGAGGAATAAAATTTCATTTGTAGAATGTTTAAGAATACTCATTTCAGCTTTTCCAGCCCCCGGGCCGAGATGACCACCGGAAAGCATTTCACGTAACCCGGGCGCAAAAAGAATTTTTCTTTTATATTCCCGGTGCTAATCCAGCCCAGACGGATGAAGGACTTCACCAGCTCAATGGCGCCTTCTTCATCCAGGCCCATTTTTTCCATGGCCCGGGGCATAATCTCGTCGGGCAGGCAGTTCTGGATCTGAATCTGGTAAATCTGATCCAGGCATTTTTTCAGCCGCTCTTCGTCCAGGTTCACAACCCGTCCGTTCATTTCAACACCTCGCCATACTATCATAATACCATTTCCGCCCCGGTCCTTATACCGAAAAACTTTATTTAGATTATATAATGGGGGGATTTTTTTGAAAAGTGTGCGTCACTGTCACTGGCATACGTCGGTACATATTCACGGGGAAAAAAGCCTTTTGGCCAGAACGGCCCACCTGTCCACGGACCTTGAATGCGCAGCCGCCCTCCGGGTGAACGCCGGAACCTTTGTCATAGAGAAGGCCCGCTGGGAAATATACCGGGGGCCGGGCGGCCCCCTGTCGGTGGATATCGGAGGATTGGCCGGGGTGGAGGCTTACCTGGGGAGCGGAAGCGGCCTCCGCCAGGCAGTGCTGAAGGACTTCGGGGAAAAAGCCCTGTCACTGGTATCGGAGGCCGTCAGGGGCATCATCCAGGCCGAAACCTTTTTGTACCGGGAAAGGGGTTTCCCGGACGCCAAAAGCTACGACGAATACTGGGAAAAGATGTATGTAAACACCTGCCGCTACTACAGCAACCTGGACAGGATCCTCCGGCGGTGGGAAGATCACGTGAGCGGGCAGAACAGGTTCAACAACCTTTTCAACCGTTTCAAGAGCGTATCGGTGGCCGGGAACAACGACATTTACCGGGCCTGCGCCAGCCTGTCCGATTCCTTCCATGAGGTGGGCCTTGACCTGACCCTGGAAAAAAAGACGGGGACCGTGACATCAGTTCACTGCAGCCTGCTGCGGGCGCCTGATCCGGTCTGCACCGAATCCGTCGACTTCGTCAAAAACCTTCTGGGCCGTGAACTTGCGACCATGTCCAAGAAGGAGATTGCCGCGGCCCTGGCCGGAACCCAGGGCTGTGTGCACGTTATCGATATATGCAACGACGTGGCAGCCGTCTCGCGGGACCTGCTTTAATCATGTACGAATTTTTTTAACTTTACCACTTGGCCCCGATCTATTGTAAAACCTGGCCGCTATCCCTATAATATGGATAAATGTTTCAGTTTTACCGGTGATTTTTATCGTTCCTGCGCGGTTAATATAGTTAACACGAACCAAGGTGGTGATGAGAAATTGCCAGCCAACACTCTCGAGCTGCAAACTCCAAAGGGATTGGTATACATCGAGGGGCCGGCTGAAGGACCGTACATCGCCGGCCTGCAAATGAACAAGAGTCTCACCAATTTCAGGCCGCCGGCAAAACAAAAGGAAGCGCTGATCAAAATAACCGGCCTGCCCAACAGTATGGTCTACATAGCCAGGCATGAGAACGAAATAATCGGCTACGTCACCTTTCACCCGGTGGACGAATATACCCGGTGGCACAAGCACCCGAAAGTCCTGGAGATGGGAGGCATTGAAATAAGCCCGGACTGGCGCCAGTGCAAGGTGGGCGAAAACCTGATGAAGCTGGCCTTTTCGGACCCGGCCCTGGACGATTTCATCGTTCTGACCATGGAATACTGCTGGCACTGGGATTTAAGGAACTGCAACCTTGATGTGTGGGAATACCAGAAGATGCTCACAAAGCTTTTCGCCAAGGCGGGGCTGAACAAAGTAACCACCGATGATCCTGACATCATGGAGCACCCGGCCAACGTCCTGATGGCCAAGATCGGCAAAAACGTGTCAAAGCAGGACATAATGCTGTTTGAATCCCTGCGTTTCCTAGGCAAGCTGGGAACTTCGATGAACTTTCTCTAACAGGCAATCCGGCGTGAACAAGGCCCGCCTGGCTAAACCAAGGCGGGCCTTTTGCTGCTGTGGTCTTTCAGGACGGCTTCAGTCGATCTGTTTAATTCTCTCCTTCAAGTCGGCCAGGCCCATTTCAAACCTTTGATTAAGCTGCCTGGCCACGTTCGCCCACTCCTCGCGGAATTCCAGTCTTTCCATGGTCCTATCCCTGACTCCCTGCCTGCGGGCAGCCCTGCTCCTCATCTCAAATTCCTGCTTAAACCGTTCCCTGGTCTGTTCAACGGCCTGGCGGTAATACTGCAGCAGATGATCGAGTTCCCCCAGCGCCGCGGTGACCTTGGCCTTGTCCTTTTTAATGGCCAGGATCCCCTCCGCGGCCCTCCTGTTCAACTCACCGGCTGCCTCGTCGGCGGGGAGGGTTATATTCATCAGCAGCACTTCCTGGAGGCCCTCCAGAACATATTTCCCGGTGCCGCCCTGAATTTGCGCCAGGGCCTCCCCAAGGTTAAAGCTCTTGTTGTTCATAAATGAAGCCCCAATGGACCTTCCCCGGGGCACGTTTTCAATCCTGGCAATTTCTTCCGGGGAAACCTCCGGCAATGACTCCGCCCTTTCCAGGGCTTTTTCCAGCGCGGTCTTAATCCTGCCTTCCATCAGCCAGTCTCCTTCCTGCTTAACACGACGCGCCATCTCTTAGGCCGCAATAATAGTATACTATAAATATGTACCCTCTCCTGCATAAAAAACATAAATATTGTCCCGGTTCAAAATTTTTACGCCTTGCGAATCTTCCCGGGTTGATCACTGAAATTCTCCTCAGAGCAAACCTCTATCCCGGCTTTCCGCAGGATTGCCGCCGTAACCCCGCAGCCGCGGATCTTCCGGCCGCTGAAGGTGCCGTCATATATAAGGCTGCTCCCGCAGGAAGGGCTTCTTTCTTTCAGCACGGCCACCCGGACATTGTTTTTTTCAGCAATTTCCAGGACCTTTTCCGCCCCGCGGACAAACAGGCCGGTGCAGTCAACTCCGGACGGAGTCATGACCCTGGCTTTTCCGTCCAGAACGGCGTATCCATCCCCTCCTACGATTTCGTTGGGCTCCCTGGGCACACTTCCGCCTCCCAGCACCTCCGGGCAGACCGGGATGGCCAGTCCCCTGTCAACCAGTTGGATAATCTCCGGGACATTGTTATACGTGCCGTTGTACTTGCACAAGATTCCCGCCAGGCATGCGCTCACCAGAATCAAAGCAGGATCCCCCTTCGCAAAAATAACGGACAAATCCGCTGGAAACCCGGGCTTTAACCCGGGTTCCGCCGTCATGACCTTATTATCCAGTTGTGCCCGCTGTTGTTGTCCCAGTTGTTGGCCGAATCCTTGAAACAGATAATGGCGGTGTTGTCAATCATCCTTATGGTTTTTTCCCACCCGCGGGGCGTGCGGTCCATTTTCTGGGTGGAAACACTGTGCCAGTCGACCGGATTGCCATAACCGCAGTGCAGGTAAACCTGGTCGGCCCCCGACCTGGCCAGCAGGCCGTTGTAGATGATTGTTGCCTCATTTCCAAAGGCAGATTGCTTTACCTCAACACCTTTCACCGGGTCACTCCACGCGTTCACCAACATCAGCACCTCCCGAAGAATTTTTTTGGTCCATGACTTATGATGCCAACCGGGAGTTTAGTTTATTACTGCCATCGGGCGGTAAATTATTGCAAAACCTGAAAAAACCTTATGCTGAAGACCTTATTCTGCCGGAATCCAGAATCCAGAAGACAGAATCCAGAATGGTAAAATCCTGAATGAGGGTATTCATATGATTCGTGGTGCCGTTTTTGGCGGCATGCGGGTCCGGGTTCTGGTTTCCGGCATCCTTACCGGCAAAATACTTGACCAGTCCGCAGTATATGGCAAAAGCAATTTTGCTCTGGTAGGCGGAATCCAGCAAAAGCCTCTCCTCGCCCGGATTCGACAGGAACCCTATCTCCACTATCACCGCCGGGACCTTGCTGCGCCTGATAAAATAATCTATCTGCCCGGGTTTGCGCCTGGTGTTTCCCAACACCCTGATCAGTTCGTTCTGGATGTACTGGCTTAATACCTCACCTTCTTCTGAACCCGGCTGGGAAAAGGTCTGGGCTCCCCTCTGGCTGCGGCTGAACATAAAGCTGTTGGCGTGAATGCTGATAAAAACATCGGCGTTGTTCCGGTTGGCGATGTCTACCCGGTTGATCAGGTCGGACCTTTTTTTATGGGTTGCGTCGGAGTCGGCCAGCCACGTGTCGGTTTCCCTGGTCAGGATTACGGCCGCCCCGCCCTGTCCAAGCATGGCGGCCAGCCTTTTGGAGACCTCCAGGGTGATGTCTTTCTCCAGCGTGCCCCCTGGACTCCTGGCCCCGGTGTCTATTCCCCCGTGGCCGGGGTCGATCACAATCAGCCTGCCCGACAGGGCCGTGGACAGAGCCTCGATGGACCTTCTTTCCATAATACCGGAAATAGTCAGCCAGGACCAGTACAAAGCGCCTATCAATAAGGCCGTCAAAACCAGATGGTGAATTCGCAGCCTTACGGCTTTAATGGCCGGCATCCCGGCACCCCCTCAATCAAGAAGCGGGAAGGCGGGAAATCCGCCCCGGACTTCGCATCTCACTTCTCAATTTATATGACGGGGAAGGAATATATATGAAAAAAAGGGGGGTTCTGCCTTGGCTGCCTGAATAAAAACGACCAGTTGTTCGACCTGGCCGCTCATAAATGAGGTTTTTGTTTTACCGCTTGGAGTACTGCGGAGCCCGCCTGGCTTTTTTCAGCCCGTACTTCCTTCTTTCCTTCATGCGCGGGTCGCGGGTCAGGAATCCCGCCTTCTTAAGTATTGGGCGCAAATTGGGGTCTGCCTGGACCAGGGCCCTGGCAATACCCATCCTGGCTGCTCCGGCCTGGCCGCTAATGCCTCCCCCCTGGGCTCTAACCATGATGTCAAACCTCCCGCTGGCGCCGGTAAGCTCCAGGGGCTGCCTGACCACCATTTCCAGCACCCTGCGGCCGAAATATTCGTTTAGCTGCCTGCCGTTAATGGCGATGTTTCCCTCTCCGGGATAGATATATACCCTGGCCACGGCGTTTTTCCTCCGGCCGGTGCCGTAAAACTTTACCTGTGCCAAACTGCTTTCCTCCTTTCATTACTGGGACCAGGCTTCAGGCTGCTGGGCCTGGTGCGGATGTTCCGGACCGCTGTACACCTTGAGTTTTCTGGCCATGGCCGCCCCAAGCCGGTTGTGCGGCAGCATTCCCACGATGGCCTTTCTGACGGCCCACTCGGGCTTACTGTTCATAAGGGCGGCGTAATTTGTAACCTTCAGCCCGCCCGGATAGCCGCTGTGCCTGATATATTTTTTCTTCTGCAGTTTATTGCCGGTAAGGACCACCTTGTCAGCATTGATCACGATCACGTGATCGCCGGTATCCACGTTGGGAGTATATGTGGGGCGGTGCTTGCCGCGCAGTATTCTGGCGGCCTCGGCGGCCAGCCGGCCCAGGACCTTCCCCTCGCCGTCCAGGACGTACCACTTCTTTTTCAGTTCGCCCGGCTTGGCCATGTATGTTTTCATCCGTATTACCTCCTATATGACTTCCCGGTATTTCGCAGGGCCGGAATTCAGAATCCAAAAGTCAGAATCCGGAATAAAGCTCGCTTTGCGGTCTCATAAAAGTAATTTTAATACCACCGGCGGGCCCCTGTCAAGAAATCTCAAAAACGGGGGCAAATTTCTTGTCAACGATTGCGTTTCGAAACAGCCGGTATTACCCCCTCGGGGAAGCCCGATTATCATAGCATGCAAACCCATTCTGGATTCTGGGTTCTGAATTCTGGATTCCTCTTAATAGTAAACTTTCATCAAACACAACCCCTGGGGCGGAGCGGTGGGCCCGGCCCTGGTCCTGTCCCCGGAGGCCAGAATTTCCGAAACCCGACCCGGGGG
>JAILZP010000051.1 GCA_023512435.1 Peptococcaceae bacterium
TCAGCCCTGATCTCGGCTATTTTCTCGTTAAGGCTGTCAATCTTGCGGTCAACCTCGACCACGTTCACGTCAATCTTCTCACTCAGCTTTTCTATCACCCCCAGGTAGCGCTTCTCCCGGCTGTCGTTGGTTTTCAACACCCAGGCGAACAGGAAAATGAAAAGGGCAGCCCACAGGCTGTCCGTGTATTTAATGATGAGTGGGATCAGTGAGAAATCCACCGCCTCACCGCCAGTTCTTGTACTGCCTCAGCAGCGTTTTGTATTGTTCTGCCGCTTCCCTTTGCATCAGGGGATTGGCCTGTTGCGCGCTTTTTGAAGCGGCGGCCGGCTCTTTCAAGCCGTAGAACGCCTTGCCTGATTCCAAAGCCTTTGTCCTGGGGTCGTTCTTTAACTGCTCATACAGCTTTTCAAGTTTTGCCGCCTGGTCGGCGTTGCCTTCTTCCACCGCCTTCCGGTAGTCGTACTTCATCCTGGTTGCCTGCTTTTGGAGGTCGTTGCGGTACAGCCTGCCTTCCCAGGCGGGATCGTAGGCGTACAGCTTCATGCCGGTCAAGGCGTTCAACCACCGCTGCTCCTCCGGGGGCTGGAATTTGCGCTGGCCGAACACACTGCCGGGGTTTAGCTTGTCCAGCTCATTCAACACCCGGAAGCCGGATCGCATAGGGTAAACAATTCGCGTGGGCAGATTCATCCCCAGGAAATTGGCTGTCTGTTCGCCGAAGTCGCCGTACTTGTCAATGGGCTGGTCGAAGTACAGCGACGTATTGAACACCAGTTCCGCCGGCATCTTTATGAAGGGCGACAGGCTTTCCATCGCCCACTCGAAAGGCTGCGCGGCCTGCTGGACGTCAGCGCCGGGGAACCAGTATTTCATCATGGCGTACAAGCCTTTGCCGTCCTTTATCCCGTAGTACACCGGCAAGCCCTCCTTCAGCCAGTCGCCCATGAACGCCTCGTCCGGCCTGCCGTGCCTGTCTTCTTTGTGGCGCTCGACGTCAGCCATAGCCTTGGCCGGGAGGCTGAACTTGCCGGGCTGGGTGAACAGCGCTTCCAGCTCCAGGGGGATGTTGTGGCGCGACCAGGCGTAGAAGGGGAAAAGCCTCCGCATTGTCGTTTTCTCAAATTCAGTCAGGTTTTCCATATCGAACAGGAATTTCTTGACGCTTTGGGCGGCCTGCTCCGGGCTGTAGCCCCGCTTGATCTTCTCCACAAAGTGGGCGTACCGGGATACGTTTTCCACCCAGCGCTGGATCGCGATCCCCTGCTTGATCCCGACCAGGTTGTCCAATCTGCCTCCCGCCCTCGGAAGGGTTTCCTCCATAATCTGCTCAACTTCGGCGGTGAACCAGCCTTTGTGGGTTATACCCTCCACCTCGGCCAACCGGCGCAGCTCGTCATAGGTGAAGGTTTTCCCGGCCGCCGTCCTGACGCTGCCGCCTGCTCCCTTCAGTATTTTAACGGCGTCGACATAGGATTTGCTTTGGGGAGCTACGCCGCCGAGGAAGTTCATCCAGACGTTGCCGGCGATGTTCCGCAGGTGGTAAGAGGGGATGGGAACCAGCGTGATTTTTTTCCACACGCCTAAGAGTAGATCATACAGATCCGCCGCGCCCTTTAGGGTTTCATCGGGGTCGTCAAAGAATTTCAGCCGCCTTTCGATGATTGCCGCCACTTCGGGGTGGAACGCCTTGCCGTCAAGCAGTTCCCCAAACTGCCTGCCTTTAACCTGCCTGTAACCGGCTGGCGCAGACGCGGAGTCAACGCCGAACTCGGCGGCCGCCCTGGTTAAAAATTCAGCGTGGGATAGCGCCCTGGCGTGGAGCAGACCCCGGTAAGCCATGACAGCGGCGGGGTCGTCCATAAAGAACTGATCGTAAACCCTGCCTTCGTGCAGCCTGCCCTCCCTGGCCAGCCTGTTTACATCCTCCACCGGCATTTTATATTTGCGCTCGATCTGCGCCGGTGTCAGGATGCTGTGGCCGGAGGGATCTGCCGCCACTCCGTACCTGTCTTGCAGCCATTTCTTCAAGCCTTCGCTGAGTTTGGAACGGAAAGCCTTGTCGCCGAACTCCTTCCGCAGTTCGGGGGTTAAGACGTGCATCATGTAGTTCAGCCTGTCGTCCCTCAGCTCGCTTATGGGGATGCCCAGCTCTTTTTCTTTTTTGATGTACTGCTCGTTTATGGCGTGGATTCTCTTGAGAAAATCCTGTATATCCACCGGCTCTCTGGCCATGTCGTCGATTGTTTTCCTGGGTATTTCGCTTGCCCCGGCCGCCCTGGCCAGCCTGGAGGCGTCCCGCGCTTTATTGATCATTTCCCTGGTAGTCGTGTTGGCCAGGTCGAACAGCTTGTCCAAATCAATCCCCCGCTGCTGCGCCGACTTTGCCACGGCTTCCTCAACGGCAGGCAGCTTAACCTGCTTTGCCAGTTCTTCCAGGTCGGCGCGTTTTAACCTCCTGACCTCATCCTTGCCGATGCCGCTTTTAACCCCGCCCAGGCCGTTCCACACGAACTCCGCCAGTTTTGACCTGGCCGTGGGAACGGCGGTCATCCGTTCAGCGTCCTGCTTGATAACCTGCCATACCCTGTCAAACTTTTCGGCGGGGGAAACGACGCGGTAGCTGCCGGGGGCTGCGGGGCGGGGGGCTATGCTTGCCTTGGTTACAGGGGTTTTCCGGATGGTTTCAAGTTTGTTGAACAGCTCCCCCTTGGTCAAGCCGTACTTCTCCATCAACCGCTTCTGCTTTTCGGCCAATTCCCTGGCTTGATCTACCGCTTCCTGCTTCCTGACGTTCTCCAGCCGGTCGTAATACTTCGACATATCCCTGGCCGCCAACGCTTCCGGCGCTGCCTTAAAGTCTTTATTGAACAGCCTGGCTGCTGCGGCAAGCGCGGGGACGCCGCCGGCGGCATTTCCTGCTCCCTGGCCGATTTTCTCCGCAGCCTGGTAGACCGGCGCGCTCACCTTTCCAGGGATGAGGGGTATCCCCCAATAATTGATCAGGCTGCGCTGCCCCAGCGCGGCCTGCTCTGCTGCGGTTTGCCCTAATTTCAATGCTTCCGGGGAATACTTTGCAATTTTTCCAGCCAGCCTGCTGCCTCCCGCGATCTCCTGCCCGCCCTTTACTATATTTGCCAGCTTGCCCAGCCTGGTCAGGCCGCTTGCAAAACCGGTGGGCGGGGCGAGAAGGTCTAGACCGAAGCCTATAACCTTGAAAAGGGTATCCTTCTGCGGGCTGACGTAGTTATTCCCCTGGGAGGCCTTCAGCACGTCATAAAAGGTTGTTTTGTCCTGGCCGGATAGGCCGCGTTTGAACGATTCCCAAGGGTGAAAACCGTTTCCCGCATCAGTATCGGCCATGTCTTTAAACACGTTGGCCGTGGCGTACAGGGGGCGGGCAAGGTAGTCGAAAACTTTCCCGGCGAACGTGCCGAGCTTTGCCGCCATCCCCCTATCGCCGGAAGAAGGCTTGGAAGCGCCCAACCTCCTCAAAAGCTCCTGGCGGTCAACGCCGACATTCGCCAGCTGTTCGTCAGTGCGGCCTAAAACGTAGCTGTGCAGGGCTTTGCCGGCGTCGCCGCCTGTCTTTTTCATTAATTCGTTATAGTAAGCATCGGTGTTTCTCATTGACTGCCTCCCCCGGTTAGAAGCCGTGCATTATGCCTATCGTATCCTTAACCCTGTCCCACCACGAAGGCTGCTGCGAAAGGGTAGTGCCGTCGCCAACCTCCGTCAGTTCGCTCTGCCAGTCGTTGTTTACGCCGCCGTTCTTGCCGTAGTTTGGGCCAGCTTTAGGTTTCTTCACTAACGATCCTGTAAACGGATCGGTTGTGGTTTCATAGTAAAAATTATCAGCCAGGTATTTGGCTTTATCGCGCAAGGCCTGAGCCACGTAGGGGTCGGCCTGGTTGGAGGCGATAAACTGCTCTACGCCCAGCAGCATGCTTTGAGCATCGGGGTAGGCCAGCAGTTGATCGGTGAACCCGTCGGCTATGGCAGCCGCCCTTGCCCTGATTTCAGTAACAGATGGATTGTTGTTATAGGCGTTGGCTCTCATGGCCGCCCCCTGAATGTAGGCCTGCGCGTTGGCCAGGGCGCTGCCGCTGGGTGTTTGGTGTTTCTGCCATTCCAGCTCCATTTGCGCCAGGTCGGACGCGGGGATGTTTTCGTAGCGGTAGACGGTGTCGCCGGAGGGGAGGAAGAACTTCTCCTTGTCCCAGGCGAATTTCTCTTGATCCAGGGCGAATTTCTGCGCGTCAAGCTCTGCCCTGCGGCGGCTTTCCATTTGATCCTGCAAATACTTGGCCAGGGTTTGCAGGCCAGCTATCCGGTCATTCCTTTGTTCTGCCTGCCACTGGTACTGCTGCTGCATCAACTGGGTTTGCGCCTGCCAGCGTTTCCAGGCTTCGTCCGCGATGTACCTAGCCCTTTCCTCGTCCTGTTCTGAAAGCGATTGCGCCATCTTCACGGCTTCTTCGATCTGCTCCAAGTCTTGCTGTGAAAGCTGGCTCATAAAGTCGCGGGCAAGCTGCATTTCCAGTTCTTCGCGCAGGCCTCCGAAGGGCTGCCCTTTACCGGCAAGCCGCTGGATCATCTGCTGGCGCAGCTGCTCGTTAACCTTGCTTAATGCTTCCCTGGCTCTGGCGTAGGCGGGGTTAAGCATCTCCCTCGCCCTCTCCAGGAAGGTTTCGTAAGAAACGGGCTGCCGGGGAGGCAGCTCCGGCATCTGCGGGAACTGAGGCATCGGGATCGGCTGCTGCTGCTCTTTCAGCAGTTGTTCGATGATCTGGTTAAGTTTCTCTATTTCCGGATCAACCTGTTCAGTTACCGGTTTAGGCAGGGTTTCAGACTGTTTCATAACAACCTTTGAAACGCCGCCGCCGCTGTCTTCCCAGCCCACGTCAGCGCCCAGGGCTGCGGCCATGTTCCGTACCGGGGTATAGCCCACGCCGCTGGCGTCGATGTGTACCGGCACTTTCACGCCGTTAACCTCGATGGTCAGGTTTTTATCGTCATAGTTGGTAAGACGGCTGCCGGTCATATTGGCGAGCTGGCGGATGGGAACGTAGGTGTAGCCGTCTTTCATCACGCCGCGAATCGTGCCGAAGTCGGTTTCGACGGGAACGGGTTTGGCGTTGGAGTCAAAGCCGTGCGACCCATGCTGGAACTGTTCTTTTTCGGGAACCAGCCCAGGCAGGTTGGGTGTGGCGGTCTGTTCTCCGAGTACGGGAATGCGTGTGGCCGGGGGAGATGCTACTGCCTGGTTAGCGGTTACATTGCTGCTCCCGCCTATATTGCTGCTTCCACTGATGTTGCTACCGCCGCTTCCGATATATGCGCCGGTTGCCCTGTCGTACTGGCTGCTGATACCCATAGCGTCACGGATTTGGTTCGCCCAGTTGTGCGCCGCCTGCGCTCCCGCCGTATCCCCGGCGGCCATCTTCTGGTTATATACTTCTCCGGCTCGGGCTATCTCGGCCAAACCGGCGGCGGTATCGGCTTTATACTTTTCAAGCTGCTGTTGCCAAGCGGGAGTTGACGATCCGCCGCCGCTGGGTGCAGGAGAAGCGGAAGAAGGCTTTGGCGTTGATGGAGTTGTTGTGGCTGGCGAAGCGGGAGGCGTGGGTGGAGTGGGTGCAGTTGCACTTCCCCCGCTTACCCAGGAGGGAACGTAGCCGAAGTTGGCCTGCCACCACTGCGCTTCCGATTGGGAGGATGAGCTGCCGCCGCTGGAAGATTTGCTGCTTCCACTGGAACTACTGCTGAGACTGCTTGTGTTGGAAGATTTGCTGCTCCCACTGGAACTGCTGGTGGAACTGCTTGTGCTGGAAGATTTGCTGCCTCCACTTGAGCTTGAAGGTGTTGATGTGCTCGTTGTACCGCCCGTCCACGGCTTGCTGGCCTGCGCTCCGCCGCCGTGGGTGTTGGTCGCCGCTTGGCTGTTGTCTGTATAACTTTTACCGGAGGTAGTGCCAATTACTTCACCGTAGCGATTCCAGACTAAACCCATAGCTTTTTACCTCCCAAAAAATTAATCGCCCAAAAAGGGCTACAGAAAAAGCTGGAATTTGAAGGAATTTTTTATGGTATATTGAATTTATTAACAAAATATCCTGGAGGTCGATGCCGATTATGAAGAAATTTATTGCTGGTGTATTTGTTGGTTTATTAATATCCTTTTCAACTATTGCTTTTGCTAATAGTCCAATTAAGTTAATTGTAGACGACAAAGAAATAAAATGTGACGTCCCTCCTCAGATAATCAATGGGAGAACGCTCGTTCCAGCAAGATTCCTTGCAGAAGCATTAGGGGCTCAAAAGGTGGAGTGGGATCAAGATAAAAATGCTGTTCTCATTTATACATACAACAAGGAATATCTATCATTACCCAAATTTACAAAAGGTATTTCTATAAGAAATGACCCTACTGGCGGTGTTATCGTAAAGGTCAATAGAGATGAACTTCCTACAGATATGAAAAAGTTTACTAACATCATGGTATCCGCACTTGATGAGCCCTCCCCCAAATTAATAGCACTTACTTTAGAAGATCATATTATAACAAAAAGATATTTAGAATATGATAGTATTAATGGCTTTAGCGAGGGATTTGAAACTCCCTATTATGTTGTAATGTTATTTGATAATAATGGTAATTTGTTAGGCTATCAAGTAGTTGAAAAACCTAAATAATGGTGGCCATATGGCCACCTTTATTATTTATAATTCCTTGATGACAACTTTTCTCTTTATCTATTATTGAATTGCTGCATGTTTTAATATAATTCCACTAAACCCTGTTTTAATCGCCCAAAACCGGCGGCTCAAATTCAGTGATAATCGCAAAGACTGTAAAGGGATTTGCGCTGTCGTCCTCAATCCTCACTCCGTAGTAATACCCCTTTCCGGCCGGTATCTTCAGCTTCGGCGACAGGATCGCGTTCTGCTTTCCGTAAATGTCGCCCGACCACGTACCCGCGTTCCACAAGCCCTTGTTTCCGGGCTGCACTGTGCCGCCCTGGTTGTCCACTTTGAATTTGACCTGCATGGTGTCCGTCACGCTGTCGTCCGACACGGCGATCCAGGCTTGCAGGAATTTCTTTTTGTAATTTGCCCCGTATTTGGTGGCGGTGTAAATAGAATCCAGGACGAAGTGTATCTTCTCCCCCGCGTCGGACGTGCCGCTGAACATCTCGCAAATCACGCCCTCGGTGGAGGAAGCCATATACACTTTCCGGTTGGCCACGCAGAAGCCGGAGGCTTTGAGCGTCCAGACGCCGTTCCACTTTTTCGTGCGGAAGTCGTAGCACAGCACGAGGTCGTTGTGCGTTGACTGCGGGGAGTTGATCGCAACCAGGTAGCGGTTGTCCGAAAACACCCCGGCGGTGTTCTGCCGGTTGACCGCCTGGTCGAAGTACGGCTGCACGTCTTTTGACAGGGGGATGCGGGAGAGGGATTTCTCCTGGATGCCGGGGGTGATGCAGCCGATGCCGTTGGGCGTGGGGTAGGCCAGCACGTTGCCGTACTGCGGATCGATGCAGTCGGCCAACCCCTCGTGGCTTAAAGCGCCGATGTCGTCGACATCCCGGATAACCGTGTCGTCCAGCGCGCCGCCGAAGATGCTGCCTTCAACGGCTTTCGTCCAGTTGTGGCCGCTTACCAGCAGGTAGTTGAAGTAGCTCTTGACCGAAACGATGTCGCCGGGGAACAGCTTGTAATACGTCAGGGGGTAGCTCTCAGGGTTGGCCACCTTGGAAAAGAACAGCTTTTTGGGGTCGTCGGCGCTGACGTAGAATATATAGTTTTTGTGGGCGTGGACGATGGCGGCGTTGCCGGGTATGTTGTTGTTGTTTTCCATCAGGGATACAAGCGCGGAATCAGCCGTTGAATCAGTATAAGTGGCAGTAACATTGTCAGAAAGAGCAGCAACAAAGTAAAAATCAGATCCACCCGCCTTGGTGCGATATAAATTGCGCTTTACCACCCGCGCCCCGCCGACAGGGATACTGCTCCACTGGATGTTCTGGTTGGAGAGGGTGACTGGTGAACTGACAGGGGAGGGGTTGCTTTCATGCCCGTCAGAGGTGACGAAGGTGACGCAAGCCTTGTAAACGCCGGACAACCCCGTGCCGCCACCAGCCGCAATGGTGGGCGCTGCCGCCGGGGGATCTGTTCCCACGTCGCGGTTGGTCGATCCATCAAAAACCTGAAGCCGCCCGCCAGCGCACCAGTAGCACTTGTTGTCGTAGTTGGCAAACCTGATCTTCGTTCCGGGCAAACCTGTCTTAACCGCCACGGCCTGGTTCAGGCTGCTCTCATAGTTGATGGTGAAATCGCTGAACGCGGGAGTGGCGGCGTTATCAGTAGTGCTTTGGTCAACCCTCACCTGCTGGTATCTCAGTAACGGGATGCTGCTGCCGGAAGAAAGGGATTGCCACACGCCGAAGGATACACCGTCCGAACTGCTGCGGATTTTCACCGAGCAGTCGGTGTTGGCAGGCTCGGTGGCCGTCCAGGAAATAGAGGCTATTTCGGGGTTGCTGCCCAGGTCGTACACGGGAGATAACCACACCCCTGGGCAGCGCGGGGCGGTTATCGCATTGTCCCCGGAAACGTAGAGAACGGTGGCGGCGCTCACGCTGTAAGCCGATCCGCTTTCAAGCATGTCTTCAATGCTGGCCGCGCTCACTGCCTGGCCGACCGTGTTCCTGGCGGCGATATTCTCGATAAAGAAGTCGTCAACCGTGCCGTTGACGTAGTTATTGCCCTGGCCGTTCGATCCGATATAGCAGGTGGTGACGTTAGATAAGGTTGCGGTGTTGCTCAAGGTTGCGTGCTGCACGCCGCCGCTGTTCACCCTCACCCACAGGTGCATCCCGGCTGCCAGATCGCCGTATGCCTGGGAGAGCTGGGCGGCCGCCCACCGGATGGTGTCACCTGCGCTGAAAGACAGCGCGTTGCCGATAAGATCAGTGCGCGTGCCGCCGACAGTCTTTTCCACGACGACTTTAGACCTCCTGGCGTCGCCCGAATTGGTTACAAACAGTACCTTACAGTTGTTCTGGCTGTCTTTCCACAGGCAGGCAAACATCATGTAGCCGTCTTCTACGTCGGCGGCGCTGCTGTCCCATTCCGGCTTGATTACTCCACCTGCCAGAAATTCGGCAGGCAGCGCCGAAATGGTGTAGGCCAGGTTTTCCCCGTCCCTCGTGCCGTCCATAAAGCTGGTGCGGCAGGTTTTGTTCTCAAACTGCGGGGCGCTTACGCTGACGTATTTGTCCCCGCCGTCGTAATACTGGATGGACACCTGCACTGAAGCGACCCCGGAAGGCATGACCAGGGTTTCGCTGAAACGCTTCCAGACGTTCGCCTCCGGACAGGCTGTGGTGTGGGACGGGTAAAGCGCGTCGTAGGTCGGGGTGTACGACCAGCCGGTGGGCGGCGTTACAGTTGCGCTAATATTTGTGCCGCTGCCGTTTTTCATACGGACAAGCGCTATCGCCTGGCTTGCGGTGTTGGCTGTTTTCATGTGCCAGGAAAGCGTATAGCTCCAGCCGGCAGTGACAGCTATGTTGTTGGTGGTGGCCATACCCTTGCCGGTGTTCGTCCCGTCCCCCAGTTTTACGTAAGCGCTGCCCACCGCCCCGCCGCCCGTCTGCCTGGCGGCGGCCGTGCCGCCGTACGACCAGTTAGACTGGGAAGCCTGGCTCCAGCCGGACAGGTCGGCGGTGAACAGCGGGTTCGGCAGCAGGTTTGTCGTCCCGCGCTCGATGAAAATGCCGTTGCCGAACAAGCCGGGTTCATAGCGCACACTACCGCTGGCTGCCTGGCTGCCGTCTTTCCGGTATGCGGCGGTGTTTCTGGTGAAGCTGCTGGTCGGGGCGGCGGCCAGCTTGATGTCGCCCCCGGTCAAGTCGGTGTTGTACCCTTGCCCCGCCTGCCAGTCGGCCTGCGTTGTCTTGGTCAGGGAGTTGCTCGTCCCAGCCAGCTTATACAAGGCGTTTCCCCAGCCGAATAAAACCCGGTCGCCGGCTGCGGAACGGTAGGTGTGGATGCCGATGCAGCCGCCAGTTCCCAGGCTGTCAAACAGCTTCCTTACGCCGTCCCGCTTGGCCACTGATCCAATCCGCTTCGAGAAGTCGGCGTTCTTGGCGTACGGCACAAGTTTCTTCGGCAGCGCCGTGTTGTCGGAAATTACGTCCACGCCCTGAAAGTTTTCAAATACGATGTTTTCCCGCCCCGGCTCCCGGACAGAGCTGCCGCTTAGCCTGAATGCCTTCCTCACCACGTTTCCTCCTGTTCAAAAGAAGCGGCCTGCTGGCTTGCCGCTATTTCCCGGCGGATATCCTCCCACAGCGACATGAACACGCGGTAGGTGTTCACCCTGCCGTTCTTCAGGGCGTGCTGCGCTTTGACGTAAATCTCCGGGATAAAGTGGCGGTATCTGGCAGGGATTAATTCAGGGGTGTCGTTGTCGTTCACCAGCTGGTCGGGAAAAGGCTTGTAGTACAGCGTAAACGCGCCGGAGAGCTTCCTCCCGTAGATTCGGATCGTTCCGTCGTTGGGGATGAAATACTCGCCGGCAGCGGTGTCGGCGTCGTCCGCAGCCGTCCTCTCCCTTATGCTGTGTATCCGCTTTAACTCCGCAGTGCCGTCAAAAGCCTGGATTGCCTCCAGGCAGTCGTCCGGCAGCCAGGCCGCGCCGTTGCTGAAAGAGAGATTGGCCGACTTCACCACCCCCAGCGATTCGGCCAAGTCCTGCACAGCCTCGTTGATATATTCCCCCATGAGCGCGTCGTCGATCTCGATGGGGTTATTAGGGCTGTCGTCGATCACCTGCCAGCCCCGCGTTTTCATCTGCTTGAAGTTCAAAAAACCTCACCTGCCTTATTTTGCGAAAACGTGGTTGCCGATTACAACGGTAACGGGGCGACTTCTCACCCAATTATGGTAGCTGGTCAGTTGGGGATTATAGAAGTACAATGCGCCGTAAGTCGGATCATTTCCGGCCAATGCGCTGTAAGCCGCCTTGACCGCCGAAGGCGTCGGCTCCATGTAGATCGTCCCGTCCTCCACCGGGGAAAACTGCGGTATCCCGTTTACGTACTGGAAGATGACGTCTTTTATCGTGCCGGGGAACTGCGGGCTGTTCACCCTGTTCAGGATGACCGCGCCCACGGCGATCTGGCCGAGCTGGGATTCTCCCCTGGCTTCGGCATTGATGATCCGGGAGAGCCAGTAAACGTCGGCCTGGGAATAGCCGCCGGCCGGTTGACTGCTGCTTTTGTCGGGAACATAAAGAATCTGCCCGGCGTAGATTTGGCTTCCGGGCAGATCGTTCATTTTTTGCAGCAGGTAAACCGTGGTATTGAATTTCCTGGCTATCTGCCACAGCGTGTCGCCGCTTGCAACCCGGTACTGCGCCACCCCCGGTATGGTCAGCTGCCGGCCGGGGTGGATGGTGTCGCCGGCAACGCCGCTGGCCTGCTTTATCTCAGCCACGGAGGCGTCAAACCGGTTGGCTATCCCCCATAGGGTGTCGCCGCTTTTCACCCGGTAGCTGATTGCCCCCGCCCAGGCGGTCAGAGTGGAGGCGACAGCCAGTATAACGGTTAAAATGGCGGATAGGATCGTCTTGGTTATCTTCCTCATAATCACAGCTCCGACCTGACTTTAAAGCTGAATTTGTTGGTGGTGAGCCTGGTTGCGCCAAAGTCAACCTCCAGCTCGCAGTCGTACTTGCCCACCGCTGCCAGGTCGCCGGACGCCACCACGTAGCGGCACATCCCGTTTGCCGCGTCAACGACGGCGCAGGTTTTGACGGATTTCCCGGCGTCATTCAGCCAGATCAGCCTCACCGTGGCGTTGGTCAAATCCACGTTCAGGTTGTTCTCGTCCTTCACGTTGAAGTTGAACACGATCCCGGTATCGTTTTGAACCAGCGTCATGTTACAGTCGACACCTCCCATGTGTTGCTCTTGGTGACGGCGAGCGCCCGGTTTGCTTTCGTTGTAACCTGTAAGTCAAGGAAAACCTGGTCAAAAAATATGGCGGTGTTCCCGCTGCGCAGCGCCGCGCTTGCTTTGAAGCTGTCAAGGATGCCGGGTTTTCTTAATGCGCTTCCGGCAATGAAACCGGTACTGACAACTTTTGTGACCAGGCAGTCGGCCGTGAAGCCGCCGCAAAGGGTGTCCCGCAGCACGCTGTAGGCGGCAGAGCCGGACGCCGGTGATTTCTTGAATACCGACTGGGCGGTTACTGATCTGACAAATTCCTTGTCGAAAGCCGCGCTGCCGGTGAATGTTCCGGCAGTGCTTTTCCTGGATGTTGAATTGGCTGTAAAAGAACTGGCGATTCCGTTCTTCCGCATAGCCCCGTTTCCCGTAAAAGGCTTGGCAATGCTTTTCTTTCTTGCCGCATCGGCCGTAAAGCTCCGGGTATATCTTTTCGCCAGCCGGGAATCGGCTTTGAAGCTGGCGGTTTTAACTTGGCTGTAGGTGATCGCCAGGTAGGGGCGGTAATCCGTCTGGGCGCTGTCTTTGGCAGCGTAGAACTGCGTCCCGGTATCGCTCGTCCCCTCGTAGCCGATCTTGATCAGGAAGTCAGCCGTTGCCTGGCCGAGGCTGACCATGTCTTTGACCATGTTGGTTAAATTCCAGTAAATCCAGCCGTTGGGGTAATCCACCGGGCTGCTGAAAGAAATTGTCCTCCCGTTGGCGGTGGTGTAATCTCCCCCGGCGGCTGCCCAGGCAACCCCGGATCTGCGGTTATTCCAGCACACCTCCAGCTCCAGCCAGTCCAGCTGCGTTAGCCTGTAGGCGGTGTAGTACAGCGTTCTTCCCTTGCTGCCCCACTGCTCCGTCCAGAACAGGTTTAGCTCGGCGTAGTTGACGGAAATATCGGCAGGCAATGAGGCCAGGCTGAAACTCAATAAAGCGCGGGAAACGTCAGTGCTGGAGGTGTTGGTCAGCATGAGAATGTCTGAGTTTAGGGTGTCGGGGGTGTTGGGCATACCCTTGTAGATGAAGTTGTCCTTCCCCGGTGGCTGGATGGCGGTGGTGGGGTCTAGCGTCACGGGGTATTCGGCATTATCAAGCCACTCCCGGTCGTCTGCGGTCAGCGCCAGCGCTTTGTACTGCCTGCCTTTGACCGTTCGGGTGAGGCCGGTGCGGAAGCGCGTGTTCCGGTTTATCTGCCTCCTCCTGCCGCCGCCCATTAAAAAAGGCGCTTCGATGCGCCATAATGTCTCCCCGGTGTCTTTGTCCTCGTAGACGATGCCGCCGTCTTGCAGCACGGCTTTTAAGCCGGGGGATTCCTTCAGGGTTACGACCACTTCCCTGACAGCCTCCCGGCTGGCGAACACCACGCTAAACTTGATCTTTTCCGGGGTGACTGTATATTCGCAGTCAACCCCCGGCCAGCAGTTGCGGTAAACTATTTTATTCCCCGCCGCCTCTGTTTCCGTGGGGGCGGCGTCCAGGATTTTGTAGTTTATCCACCTGGCTATACCGTTCTTGTTATAAAGCTCCACACCAGCCAGGGTGGGATTGACCGAATCTGTGGCATCGGAAAAGTACGCGGCGAAGCTGTTGCGCTTCACCGCGTACTCAAATTCATATACTCTTTCCCTCTGGAGGCTTAGGTCGATTTCCTCGTATTGCCCCGTCTGCCGGTTGTAGAAGTTTTGCCCGTCCTGGATTACCGCTTTGTACTGGCTGCCGCCGAGGTGGTATATCCGGGTGTCCCTATCCCATTTTTCCCGAACAGGCTTCAACTATCCACCCCCCTGCGAGAATCCCACGCTGACGTCATAGTCCGCCTGCCTGACTACGTTCAGGGTATAGCCGGACTGCCTGGCGACAGCGGCCTTGACGGCGAAACTTCTTTCCACCTTCAGGGAAATATCGTACAGATACCGATCCAAATCCCAGATGTGGGCGTCGGCGGTAAAGCTGATCCATACGTTTCTGAACAATACCGATCCTGCTGCAATGCTAGTTAATACCGTCTTGACCAGATAACTGTCAGCAGTAAAGCTGGCGGCATGCCTGGCCGGCAGCCCGGCGTTTACTGTAAAGTTATATTGGCGGATTTTCAAGAACGCTGCGCCGGCCGTGAGGCTGTTGGAAGCATCAAATTTCCGCAGCACGGCGCGGGGGTGGAAAGCCGCCGACAGCTCTCGTCTGATCACAGCCTGGGCGTTAGCGCCGCCGATGGCGGTTTTAAACAGTACAGCCGTTCCGGTAAATGTTCCGGTTGTGCCGTACTTTTTAAGCGCGGACGAGGCGGCAGCAGTATTGGTGCGGGTTGTTAACAGCCTGGAATCGATTGTGAAGCCGCCCTGTGCTGCCTTGCTCAGTACGGCGCTGGCGCTGAAGCTGATCTGCGCCGATCTTTTCAGAACGGCGGCGGCGTCGACACTGCCTTGCCCTGTTTTCTTCAGAACAGTATCAGCGCTGAACGATGCGGTGACAGCGGGCTTCGACAGCCAGGCGTCGGCGCTTGCCGCTTGGAACGGTATTTTCTTGATAACCGCGCCAGCCTTGATATTACTGGCAGTGGCATATTTGGCCAATACGCTGTCAGCGGTAAAGCTGCCGGTAACATTCTTTTTCAGCACACATGCAGCCGTATATGAGCCGGTTGCCGTTTCCCTCAGCACGGCGTTACCGGTGAAGGCGGCTGCCGGAACAAGTATAATTAAAGCATCGGCTGTAAAACTGCTTGAAACCCGTTTAAAAATAGCCGCGTCAGCCTTCAGGCTGCCGGTTATATTGGTTTTCCCGGCAACGGCGCTGGCGGCCAGGCTGCTCTGGACGGTTTTCCGCGCTACAGCCTGGGCGGTCAAGCTGCCTGAGACAGTGGCTTTGACAGCCGCCCCGGCGCTGAGGCTGCCGGTAACAGCCTTTTTCAGCGCAGATACGGCCGTACATGAGCCGGTTGCCGTTTTCCTCAGTGCTGCGTTTCCGGCGAACTGCGCTTTTGGTTCAAGGATAACCGAGGCGTCTGCCGTGAAGCCGCCCTGGGTGTTCCGTTTCTTAATAACCGCGTCAGCGGTGTGGGCGGGTTCAATGGTTTTCTGCAACACCCCAGCGATGTATGAAATACCGCCGGCAGTTTTCTTCAGTACGCCGTCAGCGGCAGCGGCACAGTCAACAGTCTTTCTGAGAACAGAGCCAGCCGTGGCGGAACGGAGAACCGGTTTCCTTAACACTGCATCGTGTTGAAATTCTGCCTGGGATGGCTTTTGCAGAACGGCATCCGCGCCTGAACTGCCCTGCTGGGAAGCTGAAGCGGAATAGCTGTACTCATCCCCGCCCCAAACGCCGTCAGCCAATGTGAGGCTGTCCACTACGGCGTCCGAGGGGTCAAGCACTTCCACCAGGGATTGGGGGAGGGTTACGTGCTGTACGCCCACCGTCGCCGTGCCGCCGCTTTCCGCAGCCACGGCTGTTCCCACCCTGAACTTGTACCCGGCGGGCAGGTTATGGCATTTAACGGTGTAGTTGTTTGCGTAAATGCCGATATTATCAATGGTCGAATCGATCTGGTAGGAAAACCACCGGGCTGATCCGGTTGTTGCGGTATCGGTAAAGCCGCTGTTAATCAGCCAGGAGGCAGGCTCGGCTTCTCCCTCCGGCCACATCTTAAATGTGGTGGTGGTGTAATACTGGCCGAATTTAAAATTGTACCAGACGCCCCGGTTAATCGTGTATGAAGCCTGGGCAATGCTGTTCAGGCTGCCGTTGTAGTATTCGGCTAAAACCGTGTTGCCGCCGGTCGTTCCGTCTTTGATGGAAACCCTGTACCAGTGGGTTGCGCTGTAACGCAGGTACAGCTGGAGGTACTGTGCAGACTTGGAGACGGAGCCGAAGATGAATTTCCCTGTCATGGCGGCGTTTTGCCGGTTTAAGTATGCGGCAGCGAGATTCATGTAGCCGGAATCGCTGCCGTCCGTTTTCCCGAGCCTGACAGCCTGGTTTTCCCAAACAACCGTTCCGCCTGTGCCGGTGTAATAAACTGAAAGGGTGTCTGTGTCGAAGCAATCTCTGAATAATAGGCCGTTGACCGTCCTGGATATTGTCATTCAGGCCACCTCAACCGGCGACAATGAAGCGGTTTAAGTCAAACCCCTGATATCTGGAAATCTTCCTCCCGATCCAGTTCAGTATTTGCCTGCACGTGTAGTCGCTCCGGTTTATTTCCGATGCGTCGGTTACTCCGTGGTCGGCAAGGAACTGCTTCAGCCGGTCAAATTCCGTGCTGCTGTAAAAATCATCGAGGTTTGCCTTGCTTACCCTTTTAACGTAGGGATCGGCTTCCATCTCCGGCGTGGGGTTGGGGCAGAACACCAGGCAGCCCCGGGTGGATGGCGGGTCGTCGTACGCCGCTGCCCAGGCCACTCCATCAAACTTTGAAATATACGGGCGGCGGGGGTCGTCCTCCGTTCCCGTTCCGACAACCTTGGTGAGGTAATAAGGCATGGGATTGCCCCCTTTCTTTATTCCGGCATTGAATTGCCGCGCAAACGCTCCATTATTCGCGGCAGGATTTCGTGGATTAATACCGGTTCTTCGGCCACTTCCACCGATCCGCCGGGGTATATCCAGATGATATGTTTTACATTCCTTCCGGCAACGGTAGCCTGCCAGCCGAAGCCATAAAGGCGGAACATGGCTCCCATTCCAGGCGATCCGAAAACCCGGCTGACGCAAATAAAGCGCCTGCCGTTACCCAGAGGCAGAACGACAGGCGGGAGATTATCGTTTGTAGGTATGAACTCTATCAACCTGGCGTTGTCGAGAGCTTCCCGATATTTGGTTTGCCAGCCCTGATCGTCCAGGCTGAACTGGATCACACGCCCGTCATTGGATTGAAGGCGCAGTTGGTATTCCATCGGCAAAGACATTGAATTGCCCCCTATGTCATATTCTGATAGATTATTAATCAACTTCTTTCAAGAAAGATTCTATTTTTGCTGAAAGCTCATCCCAAGTTATAGCACTGGTTATTAACCTATTCACTCGTAAATTATTTTGCTTCCCTCTAATTACACCATTCATAGCTGAACTTTTTGCTTGTTCATTAGTGAAAAAAACAAATCTCCTTGAATTTGTTGCTTTAGCACCATCCATAAGTATCCATCGTATGAATTTATCAGCAATATTTAATTGATGTTTTTCAAGAAGAAGCAAATCAACTTGTGAGCCCTCACCACGCTGATTACCAAATCCAACTCCACCTGGACGTGCTCCCACAAAGGCTTTGAGTTCAAAAAAACGGACAGAAAAGTGATCATCTCGCTTAATGAAAATAGCAATGTCTAAACCAAATTCAGGTAGAATAAAGTATTCATCTAAATAACCTTTATTTTTCTGCTGCTCTAATATTTGTATAATTTCTTTAGTTACTGCTGCCTGGAGAATGTCTTCTGGTTTTCTACCTTGGGCTATTTCTGGTTCAGGTGTATATGCCATTCTATCCCCTTCCATAAAATTTTTTTTTAAAATTTTAGCATATACAAAATGATATAGTAGTCATATTCGACCAAGCAGTTTATAATATTTTTTACATCTCATCATAGCTGTAATAGAAGGTTTCCTGCGGCCAGTTGCCCTGGGTGGCGGTGGATGATACGTTGAGCTGCAACACCAGGAAGTTGTTGATTAATCCGGTGGTGGTATAAGTTCCGCTGTCCCAGGTTGCCTTGGCCGCTGAAGTGGCGGTGGCGGCGTCTATGGTGGCTACTGTGCTGGCGGTCTGCACGGGAGTTGCGCCGGTGGCGGTTGTGCCGTATTTCACTCCAGTGCCGGAGGCAAACCC